>NZ_FYDW01000006.1:0-233935 GCF_900187555.1 Pseudomonas sp. Irchel s3f19
CGCTGAGCGAGAAGTGGATCAAGCGGCAGGCACATGTCAGCGTTAAAGATCTGGAGGCGTCGATCGAGTACTACCTGGAAACCTACAACCAGAACCCGAAGCCATTTCGGTGGCACAAGAAGGCCGAGGACATCCTTGCCTCAGTCGCTCGCGCGGCGCGAGCGCTGGGCAAATGATTTTCAGCGGTATTTCTGAAACTCCACACTAGGCACTGTACGAAGAGAGATGTCGTAAACATCGTCGGCAGCAGGCCAATGTGAACATGGTGAGATGACTTATTGCGAGCTTGCAGTAACGCGTGGCCAGCCGGCGGCGCTCTTTCAGTCAGCCAAATAGACGTTCGATGACATCCCGCTCCCGGTACTTGGTTTGTCGAATAGCCGTGGGAGGTCGGGCTTCGGCTTGCGTTTCATGGCTCGGTAACCTCTGGCCGTTGGTCAGTGCCGATAATCCTCCGCGCCACGTCTGTTGGAGCAGCTTGGTTTTCGAAGGTGGTGAGCTTAAGCGGCGGTCTTACTCTCAAGAGCACTCTAGAAAGCGAAAAATCACCGCGAAGACAGTTTTGGCACCCCAAGATGAACAGCGTGGTCGGCAGATTACCGAAAGCGCTGAGCATCTTCGGTTGGGGCATCCTTTTCAAACCATCCAAAGCGTGCCCTCAAATATGCCCAAAATTTAGCAATTAACTGGAAGTAAATGGCTATTCGAGGCTAGAAAAAGGCAGAAATGATTAGCTAATCAAGCATGCGCGAAGCCTCTAAAGACTGTCAGGGTCGCCAAAGAACATCTGTATCCGCGACCGCAACCATCGCTCCGCCGGGTCGTTATCCTGCGCCCCGCGCCAAGCCATGTGCAGCTCGAAACTGCGCACTTCAATCGGCAGATCTTCCGCCCGCAAGCCCCCCGCAGCCGTCAGTGCATCCGCCGTGTAGTCCGGTACCGTGGCAACGATATCGGTCCCCGCCAGCAAACTCCCCAGCCCGTTGAACTGCGGCACCGCAAGCACCACGTGGCGCTTGCGGTCAATTTCTTCGAGCGCTTCATCGATGAACCCGGACAGGTCGCCGGCGAACGACACCAACGCATGCGGCCGGGCGCAGAAGTCATCCAGGGTGATGCTGCCCGGCACGCTGTCGGCACGCAGCAGTTTCGGCTTGCTGCGGCGCAGCACCTTGCGCTTGGCGTTGGCGGGCAGTTCACTGGTGTAGCTGACCCCCACCGAGATTTCGCCCGAGGCCAGCAAGGTAGGCATCAGCAGGTAATTGACCCGGCGCACCACCAACACGATACCCGGCGCTTCGGCGCGGATACGCTTGAGCAGTTGCGGCAGCAGGGCGAATTCGGCGTCGTCCGACAGGCCGATGCGGAACACCGCATTGCTGGTGGCCGGGTTGAACTCGGCGGCGCGGCTGACGGCGGTGGAGATGGAGTCCAGCGCCGGGGAGAGCAGGGCGAAGATCTCATGTGCCCGTGCCGAAGGTTCCATGCTGCGGCCGGTGCGCACGAACAACGGGTCGTCGAAGAGGTTGCGCAAGCGCGACAGGGCCGCGCTGATGGCCGGCTGGCCGAGGAATAGCTTCTCGGCAGCACGGGTCACGCTGCGCTCGTGCATCAGCGTTTCGAACACGATCAGCAGGTTGAGGTCTACACGACGCAGGTCGTTTCGATTCATCGGTGCGCTTCGCCTAAAGTGGGGCAGGGGTGAATCTTAAGGCCAAAGGCTGTTACCCTGCACCGATTTCCGGGTGCCAATTCATAGGAATGTCAGGTGCCCAATCGATGACAAGCATGTCGACTATTAATGACCACTGATGGTCTAACGGCCAAAGCCCGGATAAAGTCCGTGGTATTAGAGGTTCACAAGGCGAGGTATGCGATGTCCCGCATGATCCGATTCCACAAGTTCGGCGCTGCCGATGTGCTCCGTTGCGAGGAGCAGGCCGAACCGTCGCCCGCCGCCGACGAGGTGCAGATCCGCGTCCAGGCAATCGGCGTCAGCTGGTATGACGTGCTCTGGCGTCAGAACCTGGCCCCCTCCCAGGCCCGCCTGCCGGCGGGGATCGGTCATGAAATGGCCGGGGTGGTGACGGCTGTCGGCGAAGGGGTCGAGGACATTGCGGTGGGCGACCGGGTCGCCAGCTTCCCGGCCACCAGCGCCAATGATCACCCGGTATACGGCGACGTGATCGTGCTGCCACGCACGGCAATCACCCGGTATCCGGATATCCTCACGCCTATCGAAGCCAGCGTGCACTACACGCCGCTGCTGATCGCCTACTTTGCCTATGTCGACCTGGCCCGCGCCAAGGCCGGGCAAACGGCGCTGGTCACCGATGCCAGCCACTGCGCAGGGCCTGCGTTCGTGCAACTGGGCAAGGCCCTGGGGCTGAAAGTGTTTGCCGCCACCAAGGCGCCCGAGCAACGCGAGTACTTGCTGGGGCTGGGGGCGGACAAAGTGATCGTCACCGAGGAGCAGGACCTGCTGCTGCAGATCGGCAAGTACACCGACGGTCGCGGCGTGGACATGGTCCTCGATGGCATGGGTGGGCCGCAGATGTCGCTGCTCGGCGATGTCCTGGCACCCCGAGGCAGCCTGGTGTTGTATGGCCTGCAAGGTGGCAACCAGACGCCATTCCCGGCTTGTGCGGCGTTCCAGAAGAACATTCAGTTCTATGTGCACTGCATCGGTAACTTTACCGGCAAACCGGAATTGGGCATCAGCCAGGACCAGGTCGCGCTGCAGCGTGCCTTGCGCGATATCAACCAGTTCACCGCCGACCAACTGCTGACGCCGCAGATCATCAAGGTGTATCCGTTCGATCAGGTGGTCGAGGCACATCGGTATATGGATGAATGCCCTTGCGGGGGGCGGGTGGTGCTGGATATGGCGCAGCCTGCGTGATCTGACATTGACGACAACAGGAACCCGGGCACAGTCCCGGGTTTTTGTGTTTTGCGGCTGCACATTTTCAGCGTGATACTTGTAGATAATCAGATGCATCCTACAAATTAATAATACGTGGACTACATACTTCAAGGGGTTACCGTTTATTGCGGTAATATCCTGGAAGAGATTTGAAGTTGAACGCTTGCAGTGTTCCATTCATTGTGTATTGACGCACTGGCTGAATGGTTTTTTTACCCTTATCTGTATCTTCTATTCGATGTACAACTCTCGATAATGGCCTAGTGATAGTTTGCGCAAGGAGCGTGGAATGAGCATGGCTATGCCCGAGCCAGGGCAGTGTATGGCGGCAGCCTGTCATCAGTGTGGGGCATTTTTTTCGATGGCTTGGCGACAGAGCATGTCACATCGTTACTTCCCAAGACTTGTAGGAAAATTCTTCAGGATCGATGCACTACACGGTGTGCAGTTGACCGTGTAATGAATGCATGAAGTTGATGAGGTGATTACGTGAGCGCTATTCACGAACAGGCTATGCACTATATCTACCAGCAAGTGCTGGAACGCTTGTTGAACCATATGTCCCAGGCGCAGCGCGCGTCCGTGCAGTTGCTGATACAGCGGCTGCTGGTGGCTGCCGGTGGCCCCGAATACATCGGCACATTCCGTTTGCTGGTACTGCAGGGCAATGACCGCCGAAGTGCCCACCTGTTGGCCATTCTGCGCGCCGCCCAGTTGAGTATTGCCTTGCGCGCCCCGGTGACCTTCCAGTTGCGGGTACTGGTGGTCAACCTGCCGACTGCCGGCAATGCCGCGCTGGACAACCATGAGCGCAGCTTCAACGCCTTGTTCATGCAGGACGACCCGCGGGTACAACTGCAGATGACCGAAGGCTGCGAGGTGGTGCCGTTCAATCGTCGGCCCTCGGCGTCGACCGAGCGCTGGGCCCTGGCACGCAATGCCATGCTGATGTTCGGGCACGGGGTCGATGCCCGGCCCGAAGCCCTGCTGGGCAGCCGGCTGCATCTGGAGCTGGCGGGTGCCGTGGGTGTCGCGCTGCAGGCGCAGTCGCGTGCGGATGTGCTGATTACCGCCGTACCTGCCCGGCAGCGACGCCGTTACCTGGCCTGGGCCCGGCGTAGCCTGTGCCAGGCAGGGGAGCGCGGGCCTCATCTGCTGCATCAGTGCCTGGCGACATTGGCCAGCGGGCTGGGCAGGTTGCAGGGGGTTGCCGGGTCACCCCTGGAGCCTGTGGGCGACCCCAGCCGCGTGGTCGCGGAGGATGCCACGTTGCGGGTGATCGCTATCGATGACTTGCTGCCGCATCTGCTTGAACAAGAGCAGCTCGACCTCATGCTCGGCTGCCGCCTTGACCCTGACCAGGACGCCTGGCCGCTGGCGGCATTCATCGACCCTAAGGCCCTGGCACAGCTGCACGAACTGCGCGCTCGTTGCAGCGAGCCAATGGGCCATCGACAGGCGTTGCGGCTGGCCGGCCCTTGCGCTTTCGATGGGCAGCGCGAGCCAGCTTCGGGGCATCCGGGCAAAGCCTACGGCATCAGCCAGACCCAGCTGATATGCCTGTTGTTCAGCCCCTTTGCCAGGCAGGGCAAGGGCCTTGAACGTTTTCTGCAATGCCGTCATCCCGACATGCAGGTGGCGTTGCCCTACCTGCATCGGGCCTTGCAAGGTAAACCGTGCCCCGATGCGGTGAAGGACTGGTTGGTGAATACCAGTGGCTTGGCACTTGTGCAACTGCGCGCGATTTATGAGGGGCGTCTGCAACCCGCGTCCAGGCGCTTGATGGCGAACCTGGCCCGGCGTGATGTGCACCTGAAATTGTTGCCGGCGCCGTTCGTAGCGGGACGACCTGGCCTAGAGGGCTTGCCCTGATGGGGCGATCGCTGCCGGGCGACTACGCCTATCGCAAGGTGTATCACTACCTCGAATCGCTGATCGACGAGGCCCAGGGGCTTGAGCCATGGCGCCTGCCCTCGTTGCGCACGCTGTCCCGGCGCTTGCGCGTATCGCTGGCCACTGTGCAGAGCGCCTACAGCCTGCTTGAAGAGGAGGGCCGGGTGCATTGCGTGCCGAGGTCGGGCTACTTCGTGCGCGTGGATGGGCAGCCGGGTGGCCCGCCGTTGCCAGCACCGAGCGGGCTAAGCAACGTACCGACGCAGCCCATGCTGGAACGTTCATTGTTTACCCACGAGCGGCGCCTGGCACGCCAGCGGGCTTGGGCGGCTGCCCCGCTGGAGGAGGTCGGCAGCGCGCGGCTGCGTAATGCGCTGGCCGAACGCTATACCCGCTCATCCAGCCATTACTGGCGTGCCGAAGAGGTGCATCTTGCCCCCGATGTACAGGCGTTGCTTGAGGTTGTGCTGGCGGCGCTGGCCCTGCGCGGGGGCACCGTGCTGGTGTGCTCGCCGTGCTGCTGGCAAGTGCTGCGCGCGTTGCAGCGTTGCGGCATGCGCGTGCTTGAGGTGCCACTGAACGCATACGGCGCTGCAGACCTGCAGGCGTTGGCGGGTTTGCTCAGCGCGGAGCCGGTGGGCATGCTGATCATGCCGTCCTGCCTGAGCATGCCCCAGGGCCGGCTGATGTCGCAGCACGACCAGCAGCAGATAGGCCAACTGCTGGGCGAGTACTCGGTGTGGTTGCTGGAGAACGACCTGGACAGCGAGTTGTGCTTCAGCGGGCCGCCGGCTGCGCGCTTGCGCGATTGGGTCGACCCGCGCTGGCTGTTGATGATGGGCTCGTTCGAAGCTGCGGTGGGCGGCGAAGCGCCCTACGCCTATGTGCTGGGGCGGCATGCAACGCTGACCGAGGCCTTCGCCCAGCGTGCGTTTCAGCTCGCGCCCTTGCGGCTGCAGGCGCTGGCGCTGATGCTTGGCAAAGGCGAAATCGAACGCCAGTCAGAAAAGCTGCGCGCAGAACTGCAATGGCGCATGGAGTGCCTAGGCCAACAACTCAGGTTGCAACTGGGTGAGCAAGTCTCCTTCCAGATGCCCGAGGGTGGCTGGACCCTGTGGCTGCGGTTACGCCGGCCAGTGCCGTTGGATGGCATCGTGGCGGCGCTGTCAGGCACCGTCTTGCGTGTGGTCCCGGGCGGGCAACACAGCCTGCAGGTGCGTCATCAGCAATACCTGGCGCTGCGGTGGGTGGGGGAAGGGCTCGATGCGCTGCAACAGGCTCTGGAGAAGCTGGCGCAGGCGCTGGAGCTGCGTTGCGGCCGGCCAGTGGGGTAGCAGTCGAGGGTGAATGGTAACAGGGGCCACTTTACGGCCCCTGTTGCGGGTGCCCGTCTGCCTACTGTTCCTGCCCCTGGCGCAAGCGGGTGCTGATCAATGCCGCCAGTACCAGCATCGAGGCGATGATCCACAAGCCGTTGCGGGTGCTGCCGGTTGCCTGCTCGATCAGGCCCATCACCGACGGCCCGACGAAGCCGCCAAACAGGCCGCACGTGGTGACGAAGGCCAGGCCCGCCGCCAGCGCGTTGCCGCTCAAGCGGCTGGAGGGGAAGACGAAGATGATCGACTGCACCACGAACAGCATCAGCGCGGTCAGCGAAAACCCGATCAGCCCGATGAACGAACTGGACAGCGAGGCGAGCAGCAGCCCGGCCGACATGGTCAGCAACCCGAAGAACAGCAGGGTGCGGCAACGATTGGGCGAAGTCGCCAGGCGGGGCAATGTCGCAGCGCCAATGGCGGCGGCAATCCACGGCACCGAGGTCAGCAACCCGACCTGGAAGGGCGACAGCGCGGCATAGGTGCCGATGATGCCAGGCAAGAAGAAGATCACCGTGTAGATGGTGATCTGGTGCACGAAGTACACCGCGATCGCCAACCAGATCTGCTTGTCGCGAAACATCTGCCCCAGCTTGCTTTGTTGCGGCGCCGCAGCCCGTTCGGCGTTCAGGCGGCGCTCGATGTCCTGGGCATCGGCGGCTGACAGCCAGGGCGCCGATGCCGGGCCATCGGGCAGTTTTTTCCACACCACGTAGGCCAGGGCCACCGCAGGCAGGCCTTCGAGCACGAACAGCCATTGCCAGCCGTGCCAGCCCAGCACGCCGTCCATTTCCAGCAGGGCGCCGCCCAGCGGCCCGCTGAGGATGTTGGCCACGCATACCCCCAGCAGGAAGTAGCCGGTGGCACGGGCACGCTGTTCGCGGTCAAACCAGTACGTCAGGTACAGCATGACGCCAGGGAACAGGCCGGCTTCGGCCACCCCCAGCAGCAGGCGCATGATGTAGAACGAGGTTTCGCCCTGGACGAACGCCATGCCCGCCGAGAGCAGGCCCCAGGTGATCATGATGCGGGTGATCCAGAAGCGCGCGCCGACCCGGTGCATGATCAGGTTGCTCGGCACTTCGGCTAAGGCATAGGTCAGGAAGAACAAGCCCGCGCCCAGCCCATAGGCCGCCGCCGACAGGCCCAGGTCGATGCCCATGCTTGCCTTGGCCAGGGCGATGTTGGTGCGGTCGAGAAAGCTCATCACGTAGACGACGATAAGCAGCGGCATCAATTTGCGCAGCAACAGGCCGTTAAGGCGCTGTTCGGTAGCGACGGCAGGCGCGGCGGCCGCTGTCGTGCCAGTGAGGATTGTCATTGTTTTTTCCCCGTGAAAAGTGCTGGTGGTGTGCCGCGCCAATGGCGGCACACCGAGGTGGGTAGGTCAGGAACGGTTGATGTCGAGCCACACCGCGCCATTGGGGTACTGGTAGCGCTCCAGGGTGTCAGCGTGCATTTCGATGCTGTAGCCCGGGCGCTGCGGTGGCATGTAGCGACCGCGACGGATCACCACCGGGTCGAGGAAGTGTTCGTGCAGGTGATCGACGTATTCCAGCACCCGATTGTGCAGCGAGGCCGACACGGCGATGTAGTCGAACAAGGCAATGTTCTGCACATATTCGCACAGCCCGACCCCGCCGCCATGCGGGCAGACCGGCACATCGTACTTGGCGGCCATCAGCAGCACGATCAGCACCTCGTTGAGGCCACCCAGGCGGGCTGCGTCCAGCTGGCAGAAGTCCAGCGCGCCGGCCTGGAACATCTGCTTGAACATCACCCGGTTGTGGCAGTGCTCACCGGTGGCCACGCCAATGGGTGCGATGCGCTGGCGGATGGCGGCGTGGCCGAGGATGTCATCCGGGCTGGTGGGTTCTTCGATCCACAGTGGCTCGAACGCCGCCAGACGGCGCATGTTGGCCACCGACTCATCGACGCTCCAGACCTGGTTGGCGTCCATCATCAGGGTGCGTTCCCAGCCAATTTCGTCGCGCAGGATGCTGGCGCGGCGGATGTCTTCTTCAAGGTCAGCGCCGATTTTTTGCTTGATGTGGGTCCAGCCGTCCGCCACCGCCTCACGTGCCAGTTGGCGCATCTTCTCTTCGCTGTAGCCGAGCCAGCCGGGTGCGGTGGTGTAGCCGGGGTAGCCTTCGCGCAGCATCTGCGCTTCGCGCTGGGCCTTGCCTGGCGCCTGGCGGCGGAGCAGGGCGATGGCCTCTTCGGGGGTCAGCACGTCGGTCACGTAGCTGAAATCCAGGCAACGTACCAGTTGCTCAGGGGTCATGTCGGCCAGCAGTTTCCACACCGGTTTGCCTTCGTGCTTGGCCCACAGGTCCCAAACGGCGTTGACGATGGCCGCCGTGGCCAGGTGGATCACGCCTTTTTCCGGGCCCAGCCAGCGCAGCTGGCTGTCGCCGACGGTGAAGCGGTGCCAGAACGCGCCCATGTCGGCAGTGATGTCTTCCAGGGTCTGGCCAACGATCATCGGTGCCAGCGACTGCACCGCTGCCGCGCAGATCTCGTTGCCGCGGCCGATGGTGAAGGTCAGGCCGTGGCCTTCCAGGGCAGCGGCATCGGTGTGCAGCACGACGTAGGCGGCCGAGTAGTCAGGGGCGCTGTTCATGGCGTCGGAGCCGTCCAGCGACAGCGACGTCGGGAAGCGGATGTCACGAACGCTCAGGTGGGTAATGCGTATGCTCATGGCGGACTCTTGTTCTGGTCGGGCAGTGGGAGACCTGACTGTAGGTTGTCGAGCGATACAGGCATAATCGCCAATTCCTAAGTAGGGATATCGAAATTGATATGTCTCAGATGCCCCCGGACACGCCGCCGCTGACGCCATCTCTCGGCACATTGAAGATTTCCAGCCGCCAGATCACCTTGCTCAACGCGCTGGGCGAATTTGGCAACCTGCGCCGCGCCGCTGCGGCCATGCACACCACGCAACCGGCGGCCAGCCTGCTGTTGCAGCAACTGGAAGAACGCCTGGGCGTGCGCTTGTTCGAGCGCCTGCCGCGCGGCATGCAGCCGACGCTGTATGGCGAGGTGATGATTCGCTATGCGCAGAACGCGCTGCACGAGTTCGAGCATGCCCAGGCACAGATCGCCGAGCTGGCCCGCGGTGCCTCGGGCCTGGTCCGGGTGGGCAGTGTCATGGGGCCGGTGCCCGGCCTGCTGACCAAGGCGGTGCTGGCCTACAAGCGCGACCACCCCAAGGTGCGGATCTCCCTTGAAGTCGGGACCAGCGACACCTTGCTGCCGGCGCTGTTGCGCGGTGATTTCGACATGGTGGTCGGGCGCCTGCCAGACCAGAGCGACAGCCAGGACCTGAACATCGAACTGTTCGAAGGGGGTGAGCAGATGCGCGTGATCGCCCGCGCCGGGCACCCGTTGGCCAACGCCAAGGCATTGCAGCTGGCAGACCTGGTGGCCCTGACCTGGATCCTGCACCCCATCGGCAGCCCCATGCGCCGGCGGGTCGAGAGCGCCTTGCAGGCGGGCGGCATGGTGCAGTCGCTGGACATCGTCGAAACCGCCTCGATCCTGGCCACCACCGCCATGCTCGAAGCCTCCGAAATGATTGCCGTGGTGCCCAACGATGTGGCCCAGCACTATGCGCTCTACGGCATGGTCGCCATCCTGCCGGTGGAGCTGCCGATCACCATGGCCAACCTGGGCTTGCTGACCCTGCGCTCGCGGCCCAATTCCGTGGCTCTGGACCGCTTGCTGCAGTACCTGCGGGCGCAATAGCCATGCCTTCACACCTTTTCGAGGTTGCCCTCTGATGCCGTCGGACATTACCCATTCCAGCTTCTGCAACTGGGTCCGCTTCAAGCACCTGGTGCTGATCGACACCCTGGCACGTACTCGCAACATGCACGCCACCGCCACCCGCATGAACCTCAGCCAACCTGCCCTGAGCAAGATGCTGCGGGACCTGGAAGAGCAGTTCGGCTTTGCTTTGTTCGAGCGCCTGCCACGCAGCATGCCGCCTACCGAGCTTGGCGAGTACGTGGTGCGCTACGCCCAGGGGGTGCTGGCCGACTCGCAGCAGTTCGTCGACCAGGTCAACCGGCTGCGCAAAGGCGGGCATGGGTTTATCCGGGTTGGCGGTATCTTCGCGGCTACCCCCGTGGTGCTGCCCCAGGCGATTGCCGCCATCAAGGCGCGCAGCCCGTTGCTGTCGATCGAGGTGGTGGAGCACTCCAGTGACCATCTGCTGGCCATGCTGGAGCAGAACAAGCTCGATATCATGATCGGCCGCTTCACCGAAGAGCGCTTCAGCCAGTTGTTCGATTATCAGCCCCTGGAGCCCGAGCCCTTCAGCCTGGTGGTCAACAGCCGCCACCCGCTCAATGCCCTTGCCAGCACCCCGTTGGAGGCCCTGGGTGACTGGCCATGGGTGCTGTACCCCGTGGGTACGCCGATCCGCAACCGCCTGGAGCAGGCGTTCAGGGTTGCCGGCATTGCCACGCCGGTGGACAGCGTCGAGACCATTTCGATGCCGATGTTCCTGCAGTTGCTGCAGTCCGGCCCGATGATCGCCATGCTGCCCAGGTCAATGGTCGCCGCGCAACTGAACAGCGGCCAGTTCAAGGAGTTGCAAAGCCCCTTGCACTTACCGGCACTGGAATACGGCATCGTCACCCGCAAGGACGAGCCGCTGACCCCGTCGGCCCGGGAGTTCGTCGACATTCTGCTCGACTTCGCGCAGCAACGGCGTGACGCGCCAGGGGCGCCAAGCGATTGATAAATCACCCCTGACAGGCGGTATCGATAACCCAGAGTTATCGCGTGATCGGATCATCTCATTGGGAATGTTGCGCAAGGCTTCTTACAGTGGTCGCAGATTCGCCCGGCATCGAACGGGCGTCGCCATAACAAGAAGTCAGCAGCACCGCCCTGAGAGGTCCCATGCAACTGATTGCCCGATCCGGTGACCTTGCCGTCATCCGCCTCAACCCGCTGGACAATGTCCTTATCGCCCGCCAGGCCTTGCCTGAAGGCCTGCACCTGGACGCCGAGGCGATCACCGTGCGCCAGGCGATCCCCTCGGGGCACAAAGTGGCCACGCAGCGTGTGGAACAGGGCCAGCCCCTGCGCCGCTATGGCCAGATCATCGGTTTTGCGTCCCAGCCCATCGACGCTGGCGACCATGTACACGTCCACAACGTGCAGATGGGCGATTTCGCCCGTGACTACGCCTTTGGCGTCGATGCCCGCAGCACGCCGAGCCGCGAGGCGGTGTTCGAGGGCATCGTGCGTGCCGATGGGCGGGTGGCCACCCGCAACTACATTGGCATTCTCACCTCGGTGAACTGCTCGGCGACCGTGGCCCGGGCCGTGGCCGACCACTTTCGCCGCGACATTCACCCCGCAGCCTTGGCCGACTACCCCAATATCGATGGCGTGGTGGCATTGACCCACGGCGCCGGTTGCGCGGTCGACCCCTCTGGCGAGGCGCTGGGCTTGTTGCGTCGCACCCTGGCGGGTTACGCCGTACACGCCAATTTCGCTGCCGTGCTGATCATCGGCCTTGGCTGTGAAACCAACCAGATCGAAAGCCTGCTCGAAACCCAGGGGCTGACCACCAGCACCCAGTTGCGCGCCTTTACCATCCAAGGCATCGGTGGCACCTCGAAGACCATCGCCGCCGGCATCGAGCAGGTCAAGGGGCTGCTGGCCGAGGCCAACCAGGTGCAGCGCGAGCCGGTCAGTGCGCGCCACCTGATCGTTGGCCTGCAATGTGGTGGGTCCGATGGCTACTCGGGGATCACCGCCAACCCGGCGTTGGGCAATGCCGTTGACCGACTGGTGGCCGCCGGTGGTACGGCGATCCTTTCCGAAACACCTGAAATCTATGGCGCGGAGCACCTGCTGACCCGTCGCGCGGTCAGCCGTGAGGTGGGCGAGAAGCTGGTCGCCCGCATCCACTGGTGGGAAGACTACTGCCAGCGCATGAATGCCGAACTGAACAACAACCCTTCGGCCGGCAACAAGGCCGGTGGCCTCACCACCATCCTCGAGAAGTCGCTGGGCGCGGTGGCCAAGGCCGGTTCCAGTAACCTGGTCGATGTCTACCAGTACGCAGAAGCGGTGCGGGCCCAGGGCCTGGTGTTCATGGACACGCCGGGCTACGACCCGGTCTCGGCCACTGGCCAAGTCGCCGGCGGCGCCAACCTGATCGCCTTCACCACCGGCCGCGGCTCGGCCTACGGCTGCGCGCCGGCACCGTCCATCAAGCTGGCGACCAACAACCGGGTGTTCGAGCACCAGGAAGAAGACATGGACGTCAACTGCGGTGGCATCGCCGATGGCTCCACCAGCATCGAAGAGCGCGGCGCGTACATCTTCGAACAGATGCTGCGCATCGCGTCCGGCGCGCGCAGCAAAAGCGAACAGCACGGCTACGGGCAGAACGAGTTCGTGCCCTGGCAGATCGGCGCCGTGACCTGATCGACAGCCCATTCCTGATTTTTGAGGCAACCCCTATGCACGTTAGCGGATACAACTTCATTGCCGGCCAGCGCAGCGCTCAGGGCCAGACCCTGGTCTACAGCGTCGATGCCCACACCGGTGAACGCCTGCCGGTCGCTTTCCACCAGGCTACCCTGGCCGAGGTCGACAACGCCGTAAATGCTGCCTCTGCGGCCTTCCCGCTGTTTCGCAACCTGGCATCCGTGCGCCGCGCCGAGTTCCTGGAGGCCATTGCCGACGAGCTCGACGCCCTCGGTGAAGACTTCATCGCCTTGACCTGCCAGGAAACGGCCCTGCCAACGGCCCGTATCCTCGGCGAGCGCGGCCGTACCAGCGGGCAGATGCGCCTGTTCGCCCAGGTGCTGCGCCGGGGTGACTTCTATGGCGCCCGCATCGACCAGGCACTGCCTGCCCGTACGCCTCTGCCACGGCCTGATTTGCGCCAGTACCGCATTGGCGTAGGCCCGGTGGCGGTATTTGGGGCTAGCAACTTCCCCTTGGCGTTCTCCACGGCGGGGGGTGACACCGCAGCGGCCCTGGCGGCCGGTTGCCCGGTCGTTTTCAAGGCCCACAGCGGCCATATGGCCACCGCCGAGCGGGTCGCCGAGGCCGTGATCCGGGCCGCTGAACGCACCGGCATGCCGGCCGGTGTGTTCAACATGATCTTCGGTGGCGGCGTTGGCGAGGCATTGGTCAAGCACCCTGGCATCCAGGCAGTGGGCTTCACCGGTTCGCTCAAGGGCGGGCGTGCGCTGTGCGACATGGCGGCGGCAAGGCCACAGCCGATCCCGGTATTCGCCGAAATGTCGAGTATCAACCCGGTGCTGCTACTGCCTCAGGCCTTGGCCAACCGCGGCGCGCAACTGGCCAAGGAACTCACCGCTTCGGTGGTGCAGGGCTGTGGCCAGTTCTGCACCAACCCGGGCTTGGTCCTGGGCATTCGCTCACCGGCGTTCAATGCTTTCATCGAGCAATTGGCCGGGCACATGGCTGACCAAGCGCCACAGACCATGCTCAACGCCGGCACCTTGAACAGCTACGGCAAAGGCCTGCAGGCCTTGGCTGCCCACCCGGGGGTGAAGCGGTTGAGTGGCCTGGCGCAACAGGGTAATCAGGCCCAGCCGCACCTGTTCGAGGCCGATGTCAGCCTGCTGCTGGAGCAGGACGAGCTGCTTCAGGAAGAAGTGTTCGGCCCTTGCACGGTAGTGGTTCAGGTAGCCGACGACGCCGAGCTGCTGCGTGCGGTCGCAGCCTTGCGCGGGCAATTGACCGCCACGCTGCTGGCGGACGATGCGGACCTCGCGGGCTACGGCCATCTGCTCGGTGCGTTGGAAGAGAAAGTCGGTCGCGTTCTGCTCAACGGCTACCCCACCGGGGTCGAGGTGTGCGATGCGATGGTGCACGGTGGCCCGTATCCGGCCACTTCGGACGCCCGTGGCACCTCGGTCGGCACCCTGGCCATCGACCGCTTCCTGCGCCCGGTGTGCTACCAGAACGTGCCGGATGCCTTGCTGCCCGCCGCCTTGCAGAACGCCAACCCGCTGGGCATCCAGCGCCTGGTCGATGGCAAGCCAAGCCGCGCGGCCCTGAACTGATCGTGGAGTGCCAGGCATGACTCAAACCAGACGCTACGACGTGCAGGTAATCACTGCTTTCGTCGAGCAACTGTTCGAAAAGGCAGGTGCCGATGCCGAGGTCGCCCAAGTGGTGACCCAGGTGCTGCTCGAAGGCGAATTGCTGGGCCATCGCACCCATGGCCTGAACCTGGTCAGCCGCTATATCGGCGGTATGCTCAGCGGGCAGGTCAAGGCGCAAGCCCAGGTGCTGGAGCAGGTGTCGGACAGCGGGGTCTCCAGCCTGTTCGACGGCCATTACCTGCTCGGCCCGTACTGCGTCAGCCGCGCCCTCGACTGCGCGGCCACAGGGGCCAGTGCACAGGGCATCGGCATTGCTGTGGTGCGCCGGGCCGCGCACATCGGCTGCCTGGCAGCGTACCTGAAACCCTACACCGACCGTGGCCTGGTGGCCCTGGTGTATTCGTCGGACCCGTCGGTGGGGCTGGTCTGTGCCCATGGCGGGGTCGACCCGGTGTTCACGCCCAACCCGATTGCCGCCGGCATACCGACCCAGGGCGAGCCGATCCTGCTGGATGTGAGCATGTCCACCGTGACCCTGGGCCTGGTCGGCCAGTGCCGTGATGCCGGCAGCAAGCTGCCGCACCCGGTGCTGATGAGCAACGACGGCCAACTGAGCGATGACCCGCGCGACTTCTTCAGCCAGCCGCAGGGCAGCATCCTGCCGCTGGGCGGCCAGGCCTTTGGTCACAAGGGCTTTGCCTTGGCGATTCTGGTCGAGGCGCTGACCTCGGGGCTGGCCGGCCATGGCCGCAAGGACGCCCCGGACCAGTGGGGCGCGTCGGCCACCGCCGTGGTCATCGACCCGCGCTTTTTCGGCGGCCTGCAAGCATTCACCGACGAAACCAGCTTCCTCGGCCAATTGGTCCTCGCCAGCCGCCCGGTAGACCCCGAACGCCCGGTACGCCTGCCAGGCCAGGCCGGCCTGGCCTTGCGCCGACACGCGCTGGAGGAGGGGATGAACCTGTCGGCGCACGTGCTCGATGACCTCGACCAGTTGGCTGGGCAGTTGCAACTGGCGCCACTTTCACAGGCGCTGGCTCAATGAATGACAATGACAACAAGGGTACCCACATGACCGACCAATCGAATGCCACGCCCCCGCTGCAACTAAGCCACGACATCGCCGTGTTCGACAGCGGCACCTGGGTCGGCCGGGTCTGGCTGCCCGATCAGGGCCCCGCCGTGGTGCTGGTCAAGGCGGGCGCCGTGCACGATATCAGCGCCCATGTAGCGACCGTTTCGGCCTTGCTCGAAGTGGCCGACCCGGTTGCTTATCTGCGCGCGCTGCCGTTGCCCGAGGCGTTGATCGCTCTGCCGGCGTTGCTGCGCAACAGCGACCCCAGCCAGCGTGACGCACGTTTGCCCTGGCTGCTGGCGCCGATCGACCTGCAAGCGGTCAAGGCCGCCGGTGTGACCTTTGCCGCCAGCCTGCTGGAGCGGGTTGTGGAAGAGCAGGCCAAGGGCGACCCGGCCAAGGCCGATGCCATCCGCGACACCCTGGCCAGCCGCATCGGTGCGGACCTCTCGCAGATCATCCCGGGTTCTGCCCAGGCCGAAGCGCTGCGCAAGGTGCTGGTGGAGCAGGGCCTTTGGTCGCAATACCTGGAAGTGGGCATTGGCCCAGACGCCGAAGTGTTCACCAAGGCGCAGCCGCTGTCGGCGGTCGGGCATGGCGCCGACATCGGCATCCACCCCAATTCCAGCTGGAACAACCCGGAACCGGAAGTGGTGCTGGCGGTATCGAGCGACGGCAGCATCAAGGGCGCCATGCTGGGTAACGATGTCAACCTGCGCGACTTCGAGGGGCGCAGTGCCTTGCTGCTGTCCAAGGCCAAGGACAACAACGCCTCCACCGCGCTGGGGCCATTGCTGCGCCTGTTCGATGAAAGCTTTGGCCTGGACGATGTGCGTAACGCCGAAGTGGACTTGCGTGTCGAAGGCCAGGACGGCTTCATCCTTTCTGGCCGCAGCTCCATGCGCCAGATCAGCCGTGACCCGCAAGACCTGGTGCAGCAGACCCTCAACGAAAACCACCAGTACCCCGACGGGCTGGTGCTGTTTCTCGGTACTCTGTTCGCCCCCAAGCAGGACCGCGACCAGCCCGGCAACGGCTTCACCCACAAGCCAGGCGACCTGGTCGCCATCAGCAACGCGCAACTGGGTACCTTGTGCAACCGTGTGACCACCAGCGACCAGGCGCCGCAATGGGGCTTCGGCCTGCGCGCGCTGATCGACAGCCTGAGCCGGCGCGGCCTGCTCGAAGCAGCGGTGAAGGCACGCCAGCCTTGACGGCTGCCGTGCCCCAGGGATGAACGCAACAGGATAGATGGACCGCCAAGGCGCTGAAGGCGCTGCAACAATAATAATAAAGGCCACCCAATGAACCCTATGAAGAAGTATCAGCGCCTCACCGTCGTGTTCCTGCTGTTGATCGGCATCGTCAACTACCTGGACCGCAGCGCGCTGTCGATCGCCAACACCTCGATCCAGAAAGACATGATGATCAGCCCCTCGCAGATGGGCATTCTGTTGTCGGCGTTTTCCATCGCCTACGCCTTTGCCCAGTTGCCGATGGGCATGATCATCGACCGCCTGGGCAGCAAGATCGCCCTGGGCGCCTCGTTGCTGGCCTGGTCGGTGGCCCAGGCCACTTTCGGCATGGTCAACAGCTTTGCCGGCTTCATGGGCCTGCGTGTGTTACTGGGGATTGGCGAGGCGCCGATGTTCCCGTCGGCGGCCAAGGCCTTGTCCGAATGGTTCGATGCCAATGAACGCGGTACCCCGACTGGCATCGTCTGGTCCTCGACCTGCCTGGGCCCATGCCTGGCGCCGCCCTTGCTGACCCTGTTCATGGTCAATTTCGGCTGGCGTGGCATGTTCATCATTACCGGCCTGATCGGCGTGGTGCTGGCGCTGTGCTGGCTGACCTTCTACAAGAGCAAGGCGCAGTACCTGGCCGAGCTCGCCGCCGAAGGCAAACCGCTGCCGAACGCGCACAAGCAATCGCCAGCCACGGCCATCCCGCAGGCGGCGAAGCCTTCGTACTTCGCGGGCTGGCTCGACCTGTTCAAGCACCGCAGCACCTGGGGAGCGGTACTGGGCTTCATGGGCGTGATCTACATGCTCTGGCTGCACCTGACCTGGTTGCCCGGTTACTTCGAACGTGAGCACGGGCTGGACCTGTACAAGACTGCCTGGGTGGTGTCGCTGGCCTATGGCTTCGGCGCGGCGGGCACGATCGTAGCCGGGCGCTTCTGCGACCTGCTGGTCAAGCGGGGCATGAGCATCCTTGGCAGCCGCAAGTTCAGCGTCATCACCGGCCTGGTGCTGGCCGCGCTGTTCACTCTGCCGTTGTCCTACGTCAGCGGCCTGACCGGCTGCGTGATCCTGCTGTGCCTGGCGCTGTTCAGCATCAACATGGCCAGTGCCACCGCCTGGATGATCGTCAACACCATCGTCGACAGCCCGCGGGTGGCGTCATTCGGCTCGATCCAGAACTTCGGCGGCTACATTGCAGGCTCCGTAGCACCGATCGTCACCGGCTTCAGCATTCAGTACTCGGGCTCGTTCAACACGGCGTTCATGATCAGCGCGATCGTGGCGCTGTGCTCGGCGGTGGCCTACTTCCTGCTGCTGAAGGCGCCGATCGGCAGTGCCAAGGTCGAGTCGGGGACACTGGCAGGTGTGACCGAGTAATCGATCGGGCGCAGATCCCTGTGGGGCGGCCTTTCGCGACGCAAGCCCGCCCCCCATACAACAGAACGGACCTACGGCTATTGCCAGGTCCGTCGATCTGTATGTATAACCAGTATCCATTCTCCACTGCCCGACCTTGCCCCGTGATTGCCCATTCCGTCGACGACCCGTTCTATTACCTGCACAACTTTCGCCAGGTGCTGTCATGGGTCGAACAGCGCTATGACGACCTGCTCGACGAGCAGGAGCTGGCGTTCATCCAGGCCTTTGCCCAATTGGACAGCCGCGCCCAGGCCCTGATGGTGCGTATGGTCATGCGCAAGGGCGAGCTGTTTCGCAGTGACAAGCTTGTGTACGCCGAAGTCGGCGATACCGAGCAGGCCTTGCAGCCGCTGCAGGCCTTGGGATGGGTGCGGGAGCCTGCACAATTGGCGCTGGAACAGCTGTTCACCATGCTGCGCAAGGACGAGCTGGCGCAGTGCTTCGCCGGGCAGTTGAGCCGCCCACGGGCCGCCAAGCACGACCTGCTCGCACAGCTGCAACCCCTGGGGCTCGCGCCCCGGCCGTTGACGCAGTGGTTTGCCGACAGCGACGTGCGCATCTTCCAGTGGTGCCTGCAACCGTTGTGTGACCGCATGCGCCTGTTGTTCTTCGGCAACCTGTACCAGGACTGGTCGGACTTCGTACTCGCCGACCTTGGCTTGTTGCGCTACGAGCGCGTGCCTTTCAGCAGCGATTCGCGGGCCCTGCGCCATCGCGCCGAGGTCGACCTGGCCATGGCCTTGCACCAGTGCGCCGAGCGGCTGGAGCAAGGTGACGAGCCGCTGTCGATCCTCGGCGCGATGACAGGGCTGCACAGTGACAACCCCTGGTTGGCCCGGCGCCATGCCCGCCTGCTGTTCGCCCTGGGCCAGCAATGCGAACGCCAGGGTGACTGGGACCAAGCCATGGCCGTATATGGCCAGTGCAGCCATGCCCAGGCGCGTATCCGCCAGGTACGCGTGCTGGAGCGCAGCGAACAGTGGCCACAGGCACATGCGCTTGCCCTGCAACTGGCTGCGGCCCCGGCCAACGCGCTGGAGGTGCAGGCGCTCGAACGCATGCTGCCGCGCCTGGCGCGCAAGCTCGGCGGGCCGCCGCAACGGCGCCAGCGCGCAGCGCAACTGCAACTGATCGAATTGGAGCTGCCCCGTGAGCACGCCGCCTTGGGCGTCGAGGAGGCCGTGCGCCAACACTTGGCCGAGGCCGGAGGGCAGGTTCATTACGTGGAAAACACGTTGTTCAACAGCCTGTTCGGCCTGTTGTGCTGGGAAGCGATTTTCGCGCCGGTACCGGGCGCGTTCTTCAACCCGTTTCAGGCCGCCCCCCAGGACTTGCACGACAGCGACTTCCAGCAACGGCGCAGTGCCCAGTTCGAGCGCTGCCTGGGGCGGTTGGACGATGGCAGCCATCGCCAGGCTATTCTCGACTGCTATGCCGCCAAGCAAGGCCTGCAGTCGCCGTTCGTGTTCTGGCCCATGCTCAGCGAAACCTTGCTTG
Organism: Pseudomonas sp. Irchel s3f19; assembly: GCF_900187555.1. Classification (NCBI taxonomy): domain Bacteria; kingdom Pseudomonadati; phylum Pseudomonadota; class Gammaproteobacteria; order Pseudomonadales; family Pseudomonadaceae; genus Pseudomonas; species Pseudomonas sp. Irchel s3f19. The sequence goes on from NZ_FYDW01000006.1 coordinate 19,545, forward strand.
AACAGGCGCTGGCCTGCCTGCCGCCCGCCCATCTGAAGCAATGCTTCCTGCGGCTGTTGCAGGACATCCGCAACAACCGCGCCGGCATGCCCGACCTGATCCAGTTCTGGCCCGACCAGGGTGGTTATCGCATGGTCGAGGTCAAGGGGCCGGGCGACCGCCTGCAAGACAACCAGTTGCGCTGGCTGGAGTTCTGCCGTGCGCAGGGCCTGCCCGTTGCGGTGTGCCATGTGCGCTGGAGCGAGGCGGCGTGAGCTACAGCGTAGCCGTGCGCGCCTTGTGCGAGTTCAGTGCCAAGGTCGGCGACCTGGACCTGCGCTTTACCCCATCGCCCACCGCCCAGGAGGGCATGGAAGGGCATCGGCGGGTGGTGGCGCGGCGCGCCGCCGACTATGAGTCGGAAGTTGCCCTCGAAGGCCAGTTCGAAAGCCTCAGGGTGCGAGGCCGCGCCGACGGTTACGACCCCAGCTGCAATCGCCTGGAAGAGATCAAGACCTACCGCGGCGACCTCGCGCGCCAGCCGGCCAACCATCGTCAGCTGCACTGGGCGCAGGCCAAGGTTTATGCCTGGCTGATGTGCCAGGCGCGGCAATTGCCGGCCATCGATGTGGCTTTGGTGTACCTGGACGTGGACAGTGACGGCCAGACGCTGATCAGCGAGCACCACAGTGCTGCCGAGCTGCAAGCCTTCTTCGAGACCCAGTGCCGGCGCTTTCTGCGCTGGGCCGAGCATCAGCAACAGCGCCTGGCCGAGCGCGACCGCGGTCTGCAGGCCCTGGGCTTCCCCTATGCACAGTTCCGCCAGGGCCAGCGCCAGTTGGCCGAGACCCTGTACAAGGCGGTGAGCACAGGCCGCTGCCTGATGGCGCAGGCCAGTACCGGCATCGGCAAGACGCTGGGTACCTTGTTTCCGTTGCTCAAGGCGATGGTGCCGCAGCAACTCGACAAAGTGTTCTTCCTCACCGCCAAGACACCGGGCCGGGCGCTGGCCCTCGATGCCATGCGCCAGATTACCGATGCCACACCGCAACCGGCCTTGCGCACCCTGGAGCTGATTGCCCGTGACAAGGCCTGCGAGCACCCCGACAAGGCCTGCCATGGCGAGTCCTGCCCCTTGGCGCAGGGTTTCTACGACCGCCTGCCCGCTGCCCGCGAGGCGGCGGCAGGGTTGCCCTTGCTGGACCGTGCCCAGCTGCGCGAAGTGGCCTTGGCGCATCAGGTATGTCCGTACTACTTAGGCCAGGAAATGGCCCGCTGGGTGGACCTGGTGGTGGCCGATTACAACTATTACTTCGATGCCCATGCCTTGCTGTTCAGCCTGGCCCAGGCCAACCAATGGCGGGTGGCGGTGCTGGTGGACGAAGCGCACAACCTGGTCGAGCGCGGTCGCGGCATGTACAGCGCCAGCCTGGATCAAGGCCAGTTACTTGCCTTGCGCCAGAGCAAGCCACAAGGGTTGAGCAGTGCGCTGGACCGCCTCAACCGGCAGTGGAACGCGTTGTACAAAGAGCAGCGGGCGCCGTATCAGGCCAGCGAGCAGTTGCCGGATGCCTTCTTGCGTGCCTTGCAGCAATGCATCGGGCTGATTCAGGAGCGCTTGAATCAGGCACCTGCCGAGGTGGATGCGCAGGTGCTGCAGTTTTTCTACCTGGCGTTGCAATTCAGTCGGGTCGCTGAACTGTTCGACGAGCATTTCATCTTCGACATTACCGTGCGCGACAGCCTGCGCAAGCGGCGGCTGGCGACCCTGTGCCTGCGCAATATCACCCCGGCGCGGCTGTTGGCGCCTCGCATACAGGCGGCGCGCAGCGTAACGCTGTTTTCCGCCACGCTGAGCCCACGGCATTTCTACAGTGACCTGCTCGGCATGCCGGCCAACACGGCCTGGCTGGAAGTGGCGGCGCCGTTCCGCGCCGAGCAGCTCGAAGTGCGCATCGCCAGCCAGGTGTCGACCCGTTATCGTGAGCGCCACGCCTCGCTGGCACCGATTGTCGAACTGATCGCCGAGCAGTATCAGCGCAAGCCCGGCAACTACCTGGCGTTTTTCAGCAGCTTCGAATACTTGCAGCAAGTGGCCGCTTTGTTGGCTGAGCGTTACGGCCACATTCCCCACTGGGCCCAAGCGGCGGGCATGGACGAAGCGGCGCGTCAGGCATTTCTCGATCGTTTTGTGCTGGACGGCTGCGGCGTTGGCTTTGCGGTGCTGGGCGGAGCGTTTGGGGAAGGGGTGGATTTACCCGGCACGCGGTTGATCGGGGCGTTTGTCGCCACGCTCGGCCTGCCCCAGGTCAACCCCGTCAACGAACAGTTCAAGCAGCGCCTGGGGCGCCAGTTTGGCGCCGGTTTTGACTATGCCTATCTGTACCCAGGCGTGCGCAAGGTCATTCAGGCGGCGGGCAGGGTCATACGCGGGGATCAGGACCAAGGCGTGCTGGTGCTGATCGACGAACGCTTCGCCGAGGCGCGGGTGCAGCAGATGTTTCCCGGATGGTGGCAGACGGCTATTAACTAGTGTGGTGTTTCAGAAGTGCCAATGAAACACCACACTAGCCGGCAGTCCTTCTTTCATTCAGCGGCTGTCAATTGGGGTAAGATCACGCCCCCAACCTTCGCACATCTCCTTGAATATCAAGTTGATGGCCATGCACCGACTCGCTTAGCGCTGTGCCTGTCCCCGTACCGGTCCAAGCGTCGCTACAGGATTCACGTTGTGACCGATTTCTCGAAAAACCCCCTGCTGCAGTACATGGCCCGCCTGGCCCCCTCCAGCCAGCAAACCATGCGCTACATCCTTCAGGACGCCGCTGACCGGCTGGGCTTTGCCGACTGCAATATCGTCGATGTGCCGTGGCACCGGCTCGACCCTGGCCATGTGATCGCCCTGGTGGCTGCGTTGCGTGAAGATGGCTATGCCCCTAACAGTTCGTCGCTGTATGTGAATGCAATACGCGGGGTGATGAACGAGGCGTGGCGCCAGGGCCTGATCGACCACGAACAGTTGCTGAGGATTCGCGAGGTCAAGCCCGCCACCGGCAGCCGCCTGCCACCGGGGCGCAACCTGCGCCGCAGCTTGATCCGCGAGTTGATGGAGGTGTGCGCCGCCGATCCCCGGCCGCAAGGCGTGCGCGACGCGGCGATCATCGCCTTGCTGTATGGCACCGGTATGCGCAAGTCGGAGTCGGTGGACATCGACCTGAGCCAGGTAGACTTCGAAGCCCGCAGCCTGCAGGTGCTGGGCAAGGGCAACCGGCAGCTGATCAAGTACGCGCCACCTTGGGCGTTCGAAAAGCTGCAGGCGTGGCTGGACCTGCGCCGCGATGACTTGCCGGAGGGCGCATCCGACGACCCATTTCTGTTCAACCGCATTCGCCGCGGCAATCACATTACCCGCGCACGCATCACCAAGCATGCGATCTATTACATTGCCCGCCAGCGGGGTGCGCAGGTTGGCGTGAAGATCATGCCTCATGATTTTCGCCGTGCGTTCATCACCCGGGTGATCGAAGAGCACGACCTGTCGATTGCCCAGAAGCTCGCGCACCATGCCAATATCCAGACCACTGCCAGTTACGACCGCCGCGATGACAACGAACGCCGGCGGGCCGTAGACCGCTTCGACTACTGAAACCGCTGGCCCGGCACCGAAACAGGGCCTGCGCGCGCCCCCGCTTTGTGCGCCGTAGCCCCGTGTGCCCGATGCCAGAGCGGCTGCGCTGACGGTTTCATCTTGGTTCACCTGCGTAGTTGGCCCGCAACCTGCTATATCCAGCCTGAGAATTTGATCGAGTGGTCAGGCTGGCAGCGCTTCAGTGCCGCCTGCCTGACCCTCTAAACGGCCGTCAGGTCACGGATTTCAGGGGCCGCAGGATGTCGCTCGCGGAGCAGATCGAACAACAGCAAGACGATGCGGGCTGGAGCGCCTACCTGCAGTTGCGTTTTAGCCGACGCGACGATGTGACCCGCCTTGGTGCGCGGCGGCATTTCGGACCTCTTTTGGTGCAGCGGCCTTTCTATCCTGAGGGGGCGCCGTGCCATGTGTATGTGCTGCACCCGCCTGGTGGCATCGTCGCCGGCGACCGGCTGGAGTTGGATATCCACCTTGAGCCTGGCAGCCATGCGTTGCTGACCATGCCTGGCGCCAGCAAGTTCTACCGCAGCATCGGCCCGACCGCGCGCTTGGCCCAGCGCTTTCACCTGGGCGCCGACAGCACTCTGGAATGGTTGCCCCAGGACAGCATCTTCTTCGCCGGTGCCCGCGCCAGCCTCGACAGCCGTTTCACCCTGGCGCCGGGCGCCCGGTTGCTGGCCTGGGAAACCTTGTGCCTGGGCCGCCCGGTCATGAACGAACGCTTCGATCACGGCGCCCTCGACAGCCGCTTGCACATCGAAATGCCCGACGACCCCGGCCTGTACGAACGGCTGCGCATCGAAGGCGGGCAACTGGACAAGCTCGCCGGCCATCCGCTGCTGGCCACCTTCTGCGCCACCTCGGCCGACCCCGCACTGCTGGAGCACGTCCGGGCCTTGCTCGACGAACTGGACAACCCCGCTGGGGCGACCTTGCTTGGGTCGCTGCTGGTGATCCGCCTGCTCGACCACGACAACCAACACCTGCAACACACCTTGCAACGCCTGTGGCATGTACTGCGCCCGGCCGTTATCGGCCTGCCTGCTTGCCCGCCGCGTATCTGGGCTACCTGAGAGAAGCGCCATGGAGCTGACCCCGAGAGAGAAAGACAAACTGCTGCTGTTCACCGCCGCGCTGCTGGCGGAGCGGCGCCTGGCCCGCGGCCTGAAACTCAACTACCCGGAAGCGGTGGCGCTGATCAGTGCCGCCGTGCTCGAAGGCGCCCGTGATGGCCGCACGGTGGCCGAGCTGATGAGCCTGGGCCGCGAAGTGCTGAACCGTGAGCAGGTCATGCCAGGCATCGCCGAAATGATCCACGACGTGCAGGTCGAGGCGACCTTCCCGGATGGCACCAAGCTGGTGACCGTGCATGACCCCATCGTCTGAACCCGGCCAGGAGCCCCGCATGATCCCAGGTGAAATCCAGGTCGCCGCCGGCGACATCGAACTCAACAACGGCCGCGCGACGGTGAGCGTCCGTGTGGCCAACCATGGCGACCGACCGGTGCAGGTCGGCTCGCACTATCACTTCTACGAAGTCAACGACGCACTGGTGTTCGAACGTGCGCCCACCCTAGGCTTTCGCCTGGACATCCCGGCCGGCACCGCCGTGCGCTTCGAACCGGGCCAGGCCCGCACCGTGCAACTGGTGGCCTATGCCGGCAAACGTGAGGTGTATGGCTTCCAGGGCAAGGTGATGGGCGCACTGGAGGGCAGGGTATGAGCCGTATTTCCCGTCGCGCCTATGCCGACATGTTCGGCCCTACCGTCGGCGACCGCGTGCGCCTGGCCGATACCGCGCTGTGGGTCGAGGTCGAGAAAGACTTCACGGTGTATGGCGAAGAGGTCAAGTTTGGCGGTGGCAAGGTCATCCGTGACGGCATGGGGCAGGGCCAGATGCTGGCGGCTGAGGCCATGGACCTGGTGCTGACCAACGCGTTGATCATCGACCACTGGGGGATCGTCAAGGCCGACATCGGCGTCAAGCACGGGCGCATTGCCGCGATTGGCAAGGCCGGCAACCCCGATGTGCAACCGGGTGTCACTGTACCGGTTGGCCCGGGTACCGAAGTGATTGCTGCTGAAGGCAAGATCGTCACGGCCGGCGGTATCGATTCGCACATCCATTTCATCTGCCCGCAGCAGGTGGAGGAGGCACTCACCAGCGGCGTAACCACCTTCATTGGCGGCGGCACGGGGCCGGCCACCGGCACCAATGCCACCACCTGCACGCCCGGGCCGTGGTACCTGGCGCGCATGCTCCAGGCGGCCGACAGCCTGCCGATCAACATCGGCTTGTTGGGCAAAGGCAATGCGTCGCGCCCCGAGGCGTTGCGCGAGCAGATCGCCGCCGGTGCCGTGGGCCTGAAGCTGCACGAGGACTGGGGCTCGACCCCGGCGGCCATCGACTGTTGCCTGGGCGTGGCCGAGGAGATGGACATCCAGGTGGCGATCCACACCGACACCCTCAACGAGTCCGGTTGCATCGAAGACACCCTGGCGGCCATCGGTGACCGCACCATCCATACCTTCCACACCGAGGGCGCTGGCGGCGGCCATGCGCCGGACATCATCCGCGCTGCAGGGCAGGCCAACGTGCTGCCGTCCTCTACCAACCCGACCTTGCCGTACACCATCAACACGGTCGACGAACACCTGGACATGCTCATGGTCTGCCACCACCTGGACCCGAGCATCGCCGAGGACGTGGCGTTCGCCGAGTCGCGCATCCGCCGCGAAACCATCGCTGCCGAAGACATCCTCCACGACATGGGCGCCTTCGCCATGACCTCGTCCGACTCGCAGGCCATGGGCCGGGTCGGCGAGGTGGTGCTGCGTACCTGGCAGGTAGCCCACCAGATGAAACTGCGCCGTGGGCCACTGGCCCCCGACAGCAGCTACAGCGACAACTTCCGGGTCAAGCGCTACATCGCCAAATACACCCTCAACCCGGCGCTGACCCACGGCATTGCCCATGAGGTGGGGTCGGTGGAGGTGGGCAAGCTGGCCGACCTGGTGCTGTGGGCGCCGGCCTTTTTCGCGGTCAAGCCCGCGTTGGTGATCAAGGGCGGGATGATCGTCACCGCGCCCATGGGCGATATCAATGGCTCGATCCCTACGCCGCAGCCGGTGCATTACCGGCCGATGTTCGGCGCGCTGGGGGCGGCGCGCCATGCCACGCGCATGACGTTTTTGCCCCAGACCGCCATGGACCGCGGCCTGGCCCAGGCGCTGAACCTGCGCAGCCTGATTGGCGTGGCCCATGGCTGCAGGCGCGTGCGCAAGGCCGACATGGTCCACAACACCTTGCAGCCGGTCATCGAAGTCGATGCGCAAACCTACCAGGTGCGTGCCGATGGCGAACTGCTGGTCTGCGAACCGGCCCGCGAACTGCCGCTGGCCCAGCGTTACTTCCTGTTCTGAAGGAGCACAGATGATAGTCCTTAATCGCCGGATCACCGCGCTTGGCGCGCTTCCCGAAACCGTTACCGGCACCGTCACCCTGGATGTGGACAGCCGCATCAAGAGCCGTTTGCGGGTGACCCTGGACGATGGCCGCGACGCCGGGCTGATGCTCGCGCGCGGTCACTTGCTGCGCGGCGGTGAACTGTTGGCCGATGCCGACGGTGGCCAGGTTATCCGGGTGCTGGCCGCGCCCGAGACGGTCTCGACGGTGCGTTGCGCCGACCCGCACTTGCTTGCGCGCGCGGCCTACCACCTGGGCAATCGCCATGTACCGCTGCAGATCGAGCCCGGCCTGTTGCGCTACCAGCACGACTATGTGCTCGACGACATGCTGTGTGGCCTGGGCCTGACGGTGGTCACCGAGCAGGCGCCGTTCGAGCCCGAGGCCGGCGCCTACCAGAGCGCACCGCATAGCCACAGCCATGGCCACGATCACCCGTTCGTGCGCCTGCCTGCCCATTCCTGAACTGCCCTGGAGCAACCGATGAAAAAGACTTTCGCCCTGTTTCTGCTGATGCTGGCCCTGCCGGCCTTCGCCCACCCGGGCCACGACAACAACCCCTTGCAGGATGGCCTGTTGCACCCGCTGACCGGCCTCGATCACCTGCTGATGCTGCTGGGCACCGGCGTGCTCGCCGCGCTGACCCGACGCAACCTGGCGTTGCCTTTGGCAACCCTGGCGGCGATGTTCGCGGGTGCGGTGTGCGGCCATCTGTTTGGCGATGTGCTGGGCATGGAGGCAATGATCAGCGTGTCGTTGCTGGTGGCTGCAGGCGCCCTGTTGCTGCCCAGCCGCCAGCTGTTGCTGGCGCTGGCCATGCCGGTGTTCGCCTTGTTCCACGGTTGGGCGCATGGCGTAGAGGCCACGCCCAGCGCGTTCTGGCAGTTCAGTGCGGGCTTTGTGGCGGTCAGTGGCCTACTGCTGGCGGCCGGGTTCGCGGTCGGTTGCCTGTTGCGCCGCCACAGCGGCCTGCAAAAAGCCTTTGGTGGTGGCCTGCTGGCCGGCGCCGCACTGGTACTGGCCGGTTGATGGACGGCGACCTGGCGCTGCTGCGCCTGCTGCAACTGGCCAGCCCAGGTTTGCCAGTGGGTGGGTTCACCTACTCGCAAGGCCTTGAGTGGGCGGTCGAAGCGGGCTGGGTACGGGATATCGGCAGCTTCAGCGCCTGGCAACGCGAGCAACTGCACGACACCCTGGGCTGCATCGACTGGCCCGTGCTGGCGCGCCTGTATCAGGCCTGCCAGGGCGCAGATGCCGATGCGTTCAGCCACTGGAGCCGCTTTCTGCTGGCCAACCGCGAAACCGCCGAGCTGCGCCTGGAAGAACAGCAACGCGGTTCGGCGCTGGCGCGCCTGCTCGATGGCTGGCAACTGGGGCAGGCGCCGGCCTGGCGGGCCAGCCTTGAACTCACACAACTGGGCGGCATGGCCTGGCTTGGCGCGCACTGGTCGATCCCGCTGCGCCAGTTGGCGTTGGGCCTTGGTTTTGCCTGGCTGGAGGGCGCGGTCATGGCCGGGGTCAAGCTGGTGCCGTTCGGCCAGCAGGCGGCGCAAACCTTGCTCCGCGACCTTGGCCAAGCGCTGCCTGCTGTGCTCGACCATGCCCTGGCCCTGAGCGATGACCAGCTCGGTGGCGGCCTGCCATTGTTGGCAATCGCTTCATCGCGTCATGAAACCCAATACACCCGTTTGTTCCGCTCCTGAGGACTGCCTTCATGCAAAGCTATCAACAACCCCTGCGCGTCGGTGTCGGCGGCCCGGTCGGCTCTGGCAAGACCGCGCTGCTCGAAGCCCTGTGCAAGGCCATGCGCGATCATTACCAGATCGCCGTAGTGACCAACGATATCTACACCAAGGAAGACCAGCGCATCCTCACCGAAGCCGGCGCCCTTGAGCCCGAGCGCATTGTTGGCGTGGAAACCGGCGGTTGCCCGCACACGGCGATACGCGAAGATGCCTCGATGAACCTGGCGGCGGTGGAAGCCCTGGCACGCAAGTTCGGTAACCTTGAAGTGATCTTCGTGGAGAGCGGTGGCGACAACCTAAGTGCCACGTTCAGCCCGGAGCTGGCTGACCTGACCATCTACGTGATCGATGTTGCCGAGGGTGAAAAGATCCCGCGCAAGGGCGGGCCTGGCATAACCAAGTCCGACTTTCTGGTGATCAACAAGACTGACCTCGCGCCGTATGTCGGCGCTTCGCTGGAAGTGATGGAGCGCGATACCCGGCGCATGCGCCCGCAGCGGCCCTGGACCTTCAGTAACCTCAAGAAGGGTGAGGGCTTGCAGGCGGTGATCGATTTCATCATCGAACGCGGCATGCTTGGCGTGCGGGGCTGAAAATACAGGGGGTCGCTTTGCGGCCCCAACACTCAATCGTGACAGCAATGCGCCGTGCCAGGCTGCCCTTCATAGCGATCATGGTGCCGTACCCAGTCCATGGTCCCGGCTTCATTGCGCCCCAATGGCGCGATGTCGAGAAAGTTGTAGGTATTAACCAGAATGTCCAACCCACGGGCATAGGTCGAGTAGGTGTGGTAAACGCTGCCGTCATCGTCCCGATAAAACGCGCTCAGCCCTGGCAGCTCGCTTTCACTGCCGGCGTAGGGCTCATAGTTGTATTGCCGAGGGCCTTCGCTGCCAACGCTGACCCCAAAGTCCTCGTTGAAGCCGCTGCCCGCCGACGAATACCAGGGAAACTGCCAGCCCATGCGTTGGCGGAAGGACTGGAATTCAGCGTAGGGTGCCCGCGACACGGCCACCAGTGACACGTCGTGATGCGCCAGGTGCAGGTTGGCGCCGTCAAAATGGTCGGCCAGGAACGAGCAGCCTGGGCAACCTTCATCCCAACCCTCGACAAACATGAAGTGATAGAGCAGCAGTTGGCTGCGGCCAGCGAACAGCTGAGTCAGGCTCAGCTCGCCCTCGGGGCCTTGGAAGCGATAGGGTTGTTCGACCTTGACCCAGGGCAGGGCGCGACGGGCTGCGGCCAACGCGTCGCGTTGATGGGTGAAGGCTTTTTCGTGCAGCCACAGTTGCCGGCGTGCGGCCAGCCACTGGCTGCGGGATACCACCTCATGCCTGTTTTCATGCGTGCTCATGGCGCTGACTCCGCGAAAGGGTTTCAGCACTAGTCGAGCAGCGCTCGGCCGGATCGACAGGCAGCGATGGCCGAGCGATGAACGGTGGGCTTGCCGTCAGCCCGAATGCGCGATATGCCCTTCGGCCAGTTCGTCCTGCACGTTGTCTTCCCCGGGCAATGCGGTAATCACGCTGAAGTCACTGACCTCGACCGCACCGCCGCCGTAGCCCAGCAAATGGAAGGAAAACGCCTTGCGCTCGGTCGGATTGTCGAAGCCGAACTCCATTTCCAGCGGCTGGTCCGCCGTCACCCGAATCTCTTCGGGCAGCCCCAATGGCACGTCCTGTTCCAGTTGCTTGGCCTTGAGCTTGATGTAGGCCGCACGTCGCGGGTCCAGTGAACGTACCTTGACCCGTACACGGGTATGCGAGCCCTCGGGCATCTCCAGGTACTGGGCACCGATCAGGTTGTCGGCCCAGTCATCGTGAATGCGCTTGCGCAGCTGGATCGGCGAAGGGCCGCCAAACTGGTAGCGCAGGTTGAGCGGCGTTTGCAGCAGCGACTGGTCGAGTACCCCGGCCAGGCTTACGATTTGCTGGCCGAGCATGTTGTCACCAGGGCCGAGGTAGCGCGCCTGGTCGGCGATGAAGCCTTCACTGGCATAGCGCCGGCAACGCTGCTGGAAGTCGCACTCGGTGAACACCCCCTGGCCGTTGTGGTAGCGCAGCATGCCGTTGGTGTAGGAGATCATTTCGCGGCCCGTGTCGTAGTCGCGGTACAGCGAGCGCCCGCCCAGCGCGACCGGGATCGGCAAGGCGAAGTAGTCGAGCAGGGAGGTGGTCAGGTCGATATGGCCATAGGTGCCACGCTTGATGTGCGGCAGTTGCGCCTGCTCCGGTGCCAGGGTGAGGTTGAAGCCCCAGGACGACGCCAGGCGCACACCGTCGATGCCGTGGGACTCGTCGGAGGTCACCACCACCAAGGTGTCCTTGAGCACACCCTGGCGTTCGAGGTTGTCGAGAAACGCGCCGATCGCGTCGTCCAGGTAGGCGACCGCAGCCTGCTTGGGCGTGTCGTAGCGCTCAAGGTAGTCGGCCGGTGCCGAATAGGGCTGGTGGGTGCCGACGGTGAGCAAGGTCAGCATCCAGGGTTTGTCCTGTTTTCGAAGCTGGCCGACGTAGTCCAGGGCGCCTTCGAAGAAGGCACGGTCGTCTTTGCCCCACGGGAAGTCCAGGTAGTTCTTGTTACGGAACCATTCCAGGCCATGCACCGAGTCGAAGCCGATGTGCGGCATGATGCGGTCCTTGGCCATGAAGCGCAGGCCGGCACCCTGCAGGTAGTGGGTGGTGAACCCGGCCTGGCGCAATTGCGCCGGCAGGCAGGCCTGGTTACGTTCGTTCTGGGTCAGCAGTTCGACACCCTTGGGTGTACCGTTGGCCAGTTTGTCGTAGTCACCGCAGAGCATCGCGTAGAGGCCACGGATGGTCTGGTGGGTATGCAACACGTAGTCCGGGGTGTTCATGCCACGCTCGGCCCAGCGGCTGAGCTTTGGCATCAGGTCTTCGTTGAAACGGCTGTGCAGTGCCTGGCGGTTTGGGCGAATGTAGGCCCCGGGGATGCCTTCGACGGTGATCACCAGCAGGTTGCGGGCGCTGCCCGGCACCTTGAGCAGCTTCTGGCCGTGCAGGTCGGACTGGGTCAGGCCGCTGCTGGCCAACGGCGTGATCACCTGTTCGTGGCCCATCCAGCCCTGTACCTGGCGCTGCAGGTTACCGACGCCGGCAGACAGCAACTGATGGGAGAGGTTGTACTGCCGCCATTGGTCGGCGTCGGAGGGCAGCAGGTGCTGGCTGCCCCAGTGCGCACCAAACAGCAGCAGCGGGACTGCCCAGGCCTTGCGCGGCAGGGCAGGGGCAGGTTGGCTGCGGCTGCCCCAGACACTGAGCAGCCAGGCCAGCAGGCCGACCGCCAACACGCCCGGCAACCAGCCGTGGGCGAGGCCGCCGCCGGTGGAATTCTCCATGAATTGTGGGTCGGCGAGGTAACCGAGGTCGGCGCTGGTGGGCAACCTGCCCACCGCGCTTACCAGCTCGGCCGAAGCCACCCAGAGTGCGGCCCAGGCCAGCAACACCGGTAAGGCCAGCCACCACGGCCGGCGGTGCAGCAGCAAGACCAGCAGGCTGCCGAGGGCGAGGTCGGACAGATAGCCGAGCGGGTTGGACCAACCCAGCATGGCGCGCGTACCCAGTGGGATCACCAGCACCAGGCCCGTCAAAGCGACAAGCCGGGTGCGTGGGTGGTCGAACAGGTTCTTCACAGAAAACTTCCCTTTAGCCATTAAATCGTCATACATCTGTGCTGAATGATAACAGGCTGGGCCAGGGAAGGCGGGCCACTACAAGGCTGGTAACCAAAAGCGGGCGCGCTTGCGCAGGCCCGGCTGGTGGGTTCAGGTCAGAAGTAGTAGGGGAATTTGAGGCTGAAGGAGAAGTCTGGGGCATCGTCGGTCAGGCCAATGGATAGGTTGGGGACGATGGTCAGGTTGTCACTGGCAGCAAAGGTCATGCCGATGTTGAAGTTGGCCGCGTTGTAGTCACTGTTGCTGATCGACTGCCAGTCGCCGCCATCTGGCTTGATCTTGCTCTTGCGGGCAAACTGGTCGGAGAAGGAGAACGACATGCTCATCTTCTCGTTCAAGGCAAAGGCGATACCGGCGCCGATCTGCCAGGAGTCACCGAGCTTCACGTCACCCGGCACCTTGCTGTTGACCTGGGGGCTGATGTCGCTGAACGAGTCCTCCATGTTGTAGGTGTAGGACAGGCTGCCGAAAAGTACGGCGGGGTCGAAGGTCTTGACCAGCGAGATGCCTGGCGTGATCGCCCAGACGCCGTTGCCTGTGGGCAGGCTTTCCGGTACCGACAAGTTGTCGTTGCCTGGCACCTCGCGCAGCTTGATGCCGTAGGGGTCCTTGCCGGTTGGCGCCTTGATCCGCAGTGTCGCCACCGCATCGGGCCAGTTTTCTGATTCGTCCATGAATTTGTAGGCAACGCCCACGTTGATATCGCCGATTTCCGGGTCACGGGTGACGGTTTCGTCGCTGGTAACCGGGGCCGCACCGCCTGCACCGCCTGATGAGTAGGTCGATTCGCGGTAGACCACCGGGACGTTGATGTCGAACTGCCAACGCTGCGCCAGGTTATAGCGGGCGGTCATGTCCAGGGTCCAGTTGTCGGCCTTGATACGGTCGAGGTTGATGTTGCCGAGGAAAATCGAATCCAGTGCCAGAAAGCCATTGAGCACCAGTGCGCGGGTATCGTAATGGGTGTAGGTAACGCCGGTTTCGAAGCTGAACTTGCCGCCACCGAAGAAGCCGCTGGCCTCGTCGTACAGGTTGGACACACTCTGTGCGGGCTCGGCGTCTTCCTTGAGTGATTGGCCGTAGGAGCTACCGGTGGTGCCCGGCGCCCCTGCAGCGACGGTCTGGCCACCTTTGACCGTTTCGGCCGGGGAGCGGGTCAGGCGTTTGGGGGGCGGCGCCGCAGGCGCTTCCTCGACCTGGCGAACGCGCTGTTCAAGCACCATCAACGCTTGCTGCTGTGCTTCGTAGCGCTGTTTCAAAGCCATCAGTTCTTGTTTCAGCGCTTCGACCTGTGGGTCTGCTGCTGCATAAAGGGAGGTGGCCGGGGCCAAGGTAGCCAAACAGACAAAAGCTCTGAACGTTAACGATCGGTGCATGGATTTGCCGTCCCTTCCGACTACTTTTGATGAGACTGAGCGTAGATCAGTATCCGAGAGTGCGAAGACCTTTGAGCTGGTCGAGGCTACCGTTCAGTGAAGCGGCGGTGGGTACGTTCTCGCGCATGACGACATTGAGCGATGTGAGGTTGCTGACCTGGTTGCCGTTGCCGAGCAACGTCGAGTTCTGCATCAGGCCACCTTGGGCCAGGCGCTGCACGCTAGTGCCCTGGTTGTTGGCGGCATTGATGTTGAGTTGCACACCCACGCCGGTCGAGGAAACGCTCAATGCCCCTGCGCCGTTTTCGCCGACCAAGGTCGAGCCGGCGGCCAGGGCCTGGCCCTGTGGCTGCGCCACGGGCGCCTGGTTGGCCTTGGTGACGTTGATGTCGACGTTGTTGTAGGCGGTGTTGTTGTCGCCCGCTGCGCGCACGACCTGGGTCACGCCTTCGGTAGTGTTGAGCCCGCCACCGCCGGTGACCGTGCCGGTGCCAGCGGCGCTGCTGGCGCTTTGCGAGTGCGCCGCGCCGGTGCCTTTTTCGTCAATCATCGACACGTAGAACTGCGGCTTGATGGTGTTTTGCTGCACTTGCAGGGTGGACGATGCGCCGATCACGTCGCCCTTGGCATTTTGCCAGGTGCTGGTCATGACAATACCAAAGCTGACGATCCGCCCCGGCATCACATAACGACCGCGCAGGTTGGCCAGTTCATGGTCCTTCAGCTCGATGGGTTTGAACGTCTCGGCATGGGTCGGCAGGCTGGCGGCCAGGCATGCCACGACTAGCCAGAGTGGAGTCTTCATTGATTGCTCCCGGAGCGTCATGCTCCCTTATCGTTAGAAGAGTCGTTAGAAGAAGTCGCTTTTGATGAAGCCGAAGTCCATCAGCTCTGCGTCCTGCACCGGGGCGAAATTGTTGACGCGGCCCTTGGCGGTCAGTGGCAGAGGCGGGTCGAGCAAGACATTGTTCTTGTCATAGCCCTGGCCGATCACGGCGAAGATGATGCCGTTCCAGCCTTTGACGAAATCGTCGACCTTGAAGCGCTTGTGGCCCAGTACCGGGTCGCCGATGTACACCCAGCCCTTGTCGACCTTTTGCATGACCACGAAGTGCTTGTAGCCGCGGATGTCCATCAGGACCACGACCGGGATACGTATGCTGGTCAGGGTTTCGGGTGCCACCCGGTAACCGCGGGCGCGCATGCCCAGGCTTTCCACGTAGCGTTTCATGTCCAGCATCGAGAAGCCCTGGGTACGCACCAGGTCCTGGTCCGCGTGCGCCAGCATGCCTTCGATGATGTGTTGTTCGTCCACGTCCAGCCAGTAGGCCTGGCGCAAGATGGTCGCCAGCGCGGCGGCGCCACAACTGAAGTCGGTTTTCTGTTGCACCAGGTCGGCGAACTTGCGCTCGCGAATGCTCTGGATCGGCTTGAATACCACCGCGCCGCCCGGCAGCACGGACAGTGGCATTTGTGCAGCTTCGCTCACGCTGGCCAGGCACAGCAGCAACGCCAGGGCAATAATGCGCATGATCGGATGCCTTCTTGTTCTGTTGAAGAAAGGCCCCCCGAGGGGGGCCTTGCGTGCACAGCCGTCAGAACGAGGTGTTGGAGATGGCCAGCGAGTTGCTTTGCTGGTTGCCCACACCTGCGGCCACGTTGACGCCGAGGTTGCCGCTGCCACCATTCACCGAACCGCTCAGGGTTGCAGTGTTGGTCACAGGGTTAGCCCAGCCAGTTGGGGTCAGCACCTGGAACGAGACGGTATTGCTCAGGTCGTACGAGCTGCTTTCGCTGTAGGCCTTGGCCACGTCGTTCGAGGTTTGCTTGGTTTTTTCGCCGGATTTTTCGTACGCAGACTCCGAAGCGTTTGCGTAGGAAGAATCGTGGGCCTTCTCATACGAACGGTCGCGCGACTTCTCGTACGAAGAGTCGCGAGACTTGTCGTAAGAAGAGCTGCTGGTTTTGTCGTAGGAAGAGTCGAACGCTTTCTCGAACGAGGAGTCGTAGGCGCTTTCATGCGACTTGTCGATCGAGGCATCGACCGATGCATTGAGCGAACCATCGAAGCTGTCGGTACGCGTACGTTCACGACGGCCATCGTCGGTGGCCACGGTGCGAGTGGCATCGGCGGCGGCAGCAAGCGTAGCGTTCAGGCTGGCACTGCTGGACGAGCTAGCACTGCCGCTGTTGGACCCGCTCGCATTCCAGCCAACGGAGCCGCTGGCATTCGAGTTGTTGGACCCGCTTGCACTGGAGCTATTGGAGCCGCTGGCGTTCGAGCTGCTCGAGCCACTGGAGTTCCAGCCACTGGAGCCGCTGGAGCTTGCGCTTTGGGCGCCCGCCACACTGAAGCTTGAGGACGAGCTTCGGTCATCGCTCGAAGTGAACGTACCGTCGCGCGAGCTCGAACCGCTGGCTGACGTGGTGAAGCTCAGCGTATCCACACGGTAGGTGCGGTCGGCGCTGTTGTTCACGGTCAGGCCAGGGCCGTTCTGGTCGGCAGAAGCGGTGGCGGTGGCATTACCCAATGGCGCATTGGTGTTGGCGATCGCCATGGTGTTTTTCTGTTGGTTGAGGTCGCCGCCCGCAATGTTGACGCCGACGTTGCCGGAGGCGCCATCACCCGATCCGCTCATCACTGCGGAGTTTTGGGTAGACCAGTTGTCGACACGGTTGTTGTCGCTGTGCTGACGGACGTCGGCAGTGGCTTCAGCGGTGCCGAACACGAAGCTGTTGTCCAGGCTCGAGTCGGACGCTGCGTTGGCGATGGCAGCGGCGTTGTCTTGCTGGTTGCCGTTACCGGCTGCCACGTTGACCCCGACGTTGCCGCTGGCGCCGGTGGCCGAGCTGCTCATTTCGGCTTCGTTGATGGTGCCTTGGTTAGTGACCCTGTTGTCGGTGCTGCTCTGGCTATCGAGGGCATTGGCGGTGGCGTACACAGGGATCCTCGTAGGAGGGGGAGTGTGTTGCCCGTTGTTATGGTGACCATTGTGGTGCCCGCCACGCCGGTCGTTCTGATCAGCTTGTACAGCAACAGCCATGACCGCAGCAATTGCGAAAACCAGAGGCTTGATTGCCATCGAGGGTTTCATGGTGATTCTCCGTACTTTATTTAGGTTAAGTGTTGTTCTTAACTGATTGGGTCAATCCGCGACCCGTATGCTCAGGGTGTTGGCCATTCGGTTTCCCACCCCGGCACTCTGATTCACCTGAATCACCCCACGGCTACCGGTGAATGCCTGGTCACTGGTGGTGACCTGGCGATGGCCGGATGCGGCGTCAGTTGGATCGGAGTTGTTGAGCAGCGCCACGTTCTGTTGCATGAGGACGCTGTCGTCGATGCTTTGCGGTTGAGTACTGAGGCTGATGCGCAGTGCGTTGGCTTGCTGGGTGCCGGCCCCGGCGCTCTGGTTGACCCCCAGCGCGCCGCTGCCTTGGCTGAAAGCATCGCCCTGGATGCTTGAGCTGGCATCCATGGCGCGGTCGACAGGGCTGCCGAGCCTTTGCCTTATCTGGGTGGTGGCGCTGGCCTCGTGCCCCACAGCGATGGCGCGGGCGTTGGCCTGCTGCTGCAGGTCGCCGGCCGCCTGGTTGACCGTGAGGTTGCCCTGGTATTGGCTGCCCGAGCTGTCGATGCTGGCGTTGTTGATCACGGGGGACTGAGCGAAGGCTGGCGCACTGCAGAGCGTGGCCAGAAGCAGCAGCGTAGGCCTCATCTCATTTGCCTCCGGTCAAGATTTGCAGCGGGGCCAGGCCGCGCTGGACGCTTGAATTGACCATGTTCGAGATGCCGTTGCCGGAACCTGAGCCACGCCCCCCAGCGAGGTTGGGCAGTTGTGTCTGGTTGGTAAGATTGCCGCCCAGGTTGTTGGTCTGTTGATTGACCAGGGCACTGATGCCAGCACCGCTGCTGATGCTGGCGAAGTCACCGTCGCTCAGTTCGTGGGTCTGTCTGAGGATCTGCGCGGAGGGGTTGGCATTGACGGTGGTCGGGGTGGGGTCGGGAATCATCGGTGGGATGACTGCGTTGCGCGTCTGCACATCGCGGGTAATGATGATGATCCCGTTTTCAGCCTGGGCAGGCTGGGTCAGCCCTGACCCCACAACGCATGCGATTAGCAGGAGGCGATGGACGCCTTTATCAAGTATCCCCACGACGGCAATTCCTTCTTTGGCGTGCTGGTCCGATTCAGCGATGCGAAGAAGAGAGCAGAAGCTGTGCCGTGTTTTGAATTTGATTTTGAATCAATGAGTTAGCTCAACACGCTGGGAGTGTTTCGCATTTTCTGTATCAGGGCTGATACAGATTATTCAGGCCGAAGGGGCTGGAGCCAGCATGGGCATGGCTTGGAGGGATTTTTGCAAGGGTGTTTCACGGACTTGACACTGCCCCCGAAACGGGGGAAACCCCCGCATTTGCGGGGACTATCACCCACCTGGGTGTGTCAGGGGCTTAACACTCGGTCGGGCAGGCTGGCGTATCGCTATCAAGCAGCGTAGCCACCGTTTGCAGCGCCTGCAACTGGCGTTGCGGCCAATTGCCATCAATCACCTGAAAAGTGTGCCGGTGGCGCTGCAGCCAGTGCAGGCTGTCGTCGAAAAAGCGCTGGCGATCGGCCAGGTCAGGGTGACAACGCTGGCCATCGGCAACCCAGTCCACCCCTTGCGGGCTCAGTAACAGGTGCAGATCGTAATGCCTAGCAAGCAAGGCCTGTTCCAGCCAGGCCGGGCAGTCGTCGAACAGGGCGCGGCTCCAGAGCATGTTGCTGAGCAGGTGGGTGTCGAGGATCAACAGCTCTGGGGCTTGCGCGCGGGCGCGGTCTTCCCATTCAAGCTGGCCGCGGGCGATGGCGGGGATGTCGGCGTAACAGGTATCACGGCCTTCCTGATCGATGAAATGGCGCACGTATTCGGCCACCACCCGCCCACCGAAATGCGCCTGGAGCACACCACTGAGCCAGCTCTTGCCACTGGATTCCGGCCCGCACAGCACCAGCACCTTCATGCTTGCACCAGTGCCGGGTCACGCCGCCATTCCAGCCAGCCACGCACGGCGATCAGGGTAAGCACCGCGAAGAAGCCAGCGGTGAAGTACAGCTGCTGATGCAGGTACTGGCCGACATAGACGATGTCCACCACCACCCACAAAGCCCAGCACTGCAGGCGCTTCTGGGCCATCCATAGCTGCGCGACCAGGCTGAAACCGGTCAGCGTGGCGTCCAGCCAGGGCAGGGCGGCGTCGGTCCAGTTAGCCATGGCGGCACCCAGGGCGGCGCTGAGCAGCGCGCCGACCGCCAGGCCCGTGAAGAGCGCCTGGGTTTGCAGGCGCGAGACCTGGCGGGCGTCCTGCGAGCGGCCTGGGCGCTTCCACTGCCACCAGCCGTACAGCTGCAATATGGCGTAGGCCACCTGCAGCAACATCCCCGAATACAGTTTTACCTCGAAGAACAGCCAGCCATAGATCAGTACCATGACCAGGCCGATTGGCCAGCACCAGGCGTTCTGCTTGACGGTGAGCCAGACGGCGGTAACGCCGAGTACGGCGGCGATGAGTTCAAGGCCGGACATCGGCGATCCTTGGCGAGGCGAGAAGAGGGGCGCGATTGTAGCTTGTCGATTGTCCCAGGAGTAGGTGCAGCGCACTTACAACGCGGCACCCTCAAGGGCAAGGCCTCTCTATACGCGGAACTGCCGCAACAGTTGCTCCAACTCCTCGCTCAACCGCCCCAGCGCCGCCCCGGCATCACTCGACTGGCGCGCCGCTTCGGCGGTCTGCTGGGACAAGCCCGCAGTGTCCAGCACATTGCGGTTGATCTCTTCGACCACATGCGACTGTTGCAAGGTTGCACTGGCAATGGACGCATTGAGCGCAGTCAGGTTATGCAGCGCCTGGCTGATGGCATCCAGGCTGGCACCGGCCTCACGGGCCTGCTCGACAGTCTGGCGCGAGGCCTCGCTGCTGGTGTCGATCGCCCTGACCGCAGCGTCCGACTGGCCTTGCAGGTGCTCGATCATGGTGTGGATTTCAGCCGTGGACTGGGCCGTGCGCTGGGCCAGCAGGCGCACCTCGTCGGCGACCACGGCAAAACCTCGGCCTTGCTCGCCGGCGCGGGCTGCTTCGATGGCCGCGTTCAGGGCCAGCAGATTGGTCTGTTCGGCAATCGAGCGGATCACGTCGAGCACGCCACCAATGCGCGTGCTGTGCCCGGCCAGGTCACGAATCACCTGGACTGCCTGATCGATGGTCAGCGACAGGCGATCGATCTGTTCGAGGCTGCCGTGAATGGCCTGCTGGCCATGCTCCACCTGTTGCTGCGCCGCGCGCATTTCGCCCGCAGCCTGCTCGGCCGTCTTGGCCACGTCTTGCACGGCATAGGTCACTTCGTTGACGGCCGTGGCAACCTGGTCCATCTGTTGTGACTGCTGGGCACTGTGCTGCTGCGCGGCGCCGGCGTTGTCACCGACGTGGCCGGCGGACCGGGCCAGGTCGTGGGCGGCGCCCTGCAATTGACCGACCACGCCCTGCAGCTTGCCGTTGAAGCGGTTGAAGTGCTCGCCCAGGTGGGTGATTTCATCGCGACCGTGGGTGTCCAGGCGCCGGGTCAGGTCGCTTTCGCCGCTGGCGATGTTGCCCATGGCCTGCACGGCCTCTTGCAACGGGCGGGCGATACTGCGGGCAATCAGCATGACCAGCAGTGCCATCAGCATGGCGATGCCCAGGCCCGCCAGTGAGGCATCGCGCAATTGCCGGGCAAATTCGGCCTGCACGTCATCGATGTACACACCCGAGCCGATGACCCAGCCCCACGGCTTGAACAACTGGATATAAGAGGTTTTCGCTACCGGCTCGCTGGCGCCGGGTTTGGGCCAGCGAT
Organism: Pseudomonas sp. Irchel s3f19; assembly: GCF_900187555.1. Classification (NCBI taxonomy): domain Bacteria; kingdom Pseudomonadati; phylum Pseudomonadota; class Gammaproteobacteria; order Pseudomonadales; family Pseudomonadaceae; genus Pseudomonas; species Pseudomonas sp. Irchel s3f19. The sequence goes on from NZ_FYDW01000006.1 coordinate 40,332, forward strand.
AATTGACCGGGCCGGCGCCCTGGCTGCGGGCCAGGCTGACCATTTCGTTGAACACGGCAAAGCCGTCGGGGTCGCGAATGGCAGACAGGTCCTGGCCGTCGAGCTTGGGGTTGGCCGGATGCATGATCATCTTCGGGCCCAGGTCGTTGATCCAGAAATAGTCGTCGTGGTCGTAACGCAGCGCGCGCACCACCTGCAACGCCTGTTGCTGGGCAGCATCGCGGCTCAAGCTGCCGGCCGCTTCCAGGCCCTGGTAGTAGGCCAGTACACCGGCTGCAGTCTGCACCACATGGCGGGTCTTTTCCGCCTTGGCCTGGTACAGGTCGCCGTGGATCTGGCGCAGCATCAGCAGGCCCAGTACCACCAGCATGGCAACCGCCACCAGCAGGATCAGCCATAGACGACGGCTGATCGACATCGATCTCAGGGTTTTCATCCAGGCACTCCCGCCTTGTTCTTGTTCTTCAGGTGCATCCAAGCATGCTTTGCGGCAGGCCCCCACCCGACTAATGGCTAAGTGCTAGTCTAGGCGTACTCTGCAACAGGCGGCGCAAGCCATTGCAAAGCCGCTCTGATAGGATTTCGGCCGCGCAAGATGAAACCTTTAGGCAGCGTGAACTTTTCCACTGGCATTGCGCCCAACAGTCGCTGTAAAACAGCCGGGCCGCGTGCGGCAACTTCAAGCAAATCAAGAACAAGGGGCCTGCAAGCAGCAGCGCTCCATCGGGGGAATGATGGATTTTTGGACTGCCATACAGGCAATCATCTTAGGCGTGGTCGAAGGGTTGACGGAGTTCTTGCCGATCTCCAGTACCGGGCACCAGATCATTGTCGCCGACCTGATCGGCTTTGATGGCGAACGTGCCATCGCCTTCAACATCATCATCCAGCTTGCCGCGATCCTGGCCGTGGTGTGGGAGTTTCGCCGCAAGATTCTGGACGTGGTGTTCGGCCTCACCAGCCAGCCCTCGGCCCGGCGCTTCACCGGCAACCTGCTGCTGGCGTTCATGCCGGCGGTGGTATTGGGCGTGCTGTTCGCCGACCTGATCCACGAATACCTGTTCAACCCGATCACGGTGGCAGCGGCCTTGGTAGTGGGCGGTGTGATCATGCTCTGGGCCGAGCGCCGCGCGCACCGCGTGGAGGTTGACCACGTTGACGAAATGCGCTGGAGCCATGCCTTGAAGATTGGCTTTGTCCAATGCCTGGCCATGATCCCCGGCACCTCGCGCTCCGGTTCGACCATCATCGGTGGTTTGCTGTTCGGGCTGTCGCGCAAGGCGGCTACCGAGTTCTCATTCTTTCTGGCGATGCCGACCATGGTCGGCGCGGCGGTGTACTCGGGCTACAAGTACCGCGACCTGTTCCAGCCAAGTGATTTGCCGGTGTTCGCCATCGGTTTCGTGACCTCGTTCATCTTCGCCATGATCGCCGTGCGTGCGCTGCTCAAGTTCATCGCCAACCACAGCTATGCGGCGTTCGCCTGGTACCGCATTGCCTTTGGCCTGCTGATTCTGGCGACCTGGCAGTTTGGCTGGGTCGACTGGTCGACGGCGCACAGCTGACATGGCCAGGGCGCAAAACGAGGAGGGCGTACGCAACGTGCGCCTGAAGTTGCTGGTGTTGGGCGTGCTGTGCCTGCTACCGGGCCTGGGTGCGGCGCAGATGGCCTGGAACGATCAGTCCTGGCTGCCCTTGGCGCTGTACCCGGCGGTGAGCCTGATCAGCCTGCTGCTGTACTGGCAGGACAAGCAGCAGGCCCGCACCCAAACGTGGCGCACGCCAGAGAACGTGCTGCATGCCAGCGAACTGTGCGGTGGCTGGCCCGGCGCACTGGTTGCCCAGCAGCTGTTTCGGCACAAGACGCGCAAAGTGTCGTATCAGTTGATGTTCTGGGGGATTGTGCTGCTGCATCAGGTGTTCTGGCTCGATTACCTGTTCCTCGGGCGCCACCTGTCATCTTGGCTCTGACGCCTCGATCAGAGCAGCAGCCCCACCTGCAGGCGCTTCGCCAGCCGCCGCACCACCAACTGGTGCGAGCGCTGCAGCAGGTCGCACAGCTCGTCGCGCCCCATGGGGTAAGGGGGCGCCATGCTGATCCATCGCGCCCGCGCCAGATACGGCGCGGGTCGCACGCCAGGGCGGTCGCAATAGCCTAGAAACAGCTCATCGGCGACCTTGAACGACAACCCTGCACCCGCCAGGTCGAGCACGGCGAACATCTTGTTGCCTGCCACCGAAAACACCCGGATACCGCCCCATTTATAGTCTTCTCGAGCACCCGGCAGGCTCAGGCAGAAGGCTGCCACCTGCGCTTCAGTCATTTTTCGCTCAGACATAACGCTCTCCACAGGCCTCGAACGACGCCGCCAGATGATCGATCCACACGCGCACTGCGGGCAATACACCGCGCCGGTGTGGGTACACCGCCTGCAGATAGCCACCCGGCAGTTGCCAGTCCGGCAGCAAGCGCACCAGCTCGCCACGTTCCAGTTCCTCTTCGCAGAACATGCTGGGCAGCGCAGTGAAGCCCAGCCCGGCGCGTACCGCGGCGTTGCGCACCACGAAGTCGTCGATGGCCAGGCGCGGTTCCAGGGCGATTTCCTGTTGGCGGCCATTGGGCCCGAACAGGCGGAAGTGCACCAGCCGGTCGGCCTCGGCAGCACCCAGCACTGGCAACGAGGCCAGCTCGCCAGGCTCGCGAATGTGATCGGCAAAGCCCGGCGCGGCGACCAGTTGCATCTGGGCCTGGCGTAGCCGGCGCGTGACCAGGGCCGGGTCCTCATCGCCCAGGTCGCGCACACGCAGGGCGACGTCGATACCCTCGGAAATCAGATCGACTCGGCGGTTGAGCAGCACCATGTCCAGTTGCACCAGCGGGTACTGTTCGAGAAAGCGGCTGATCACGTCTGGCAAAAAGGCGTGGGCCAGTGCCACCGGGCAGGAGACTCGCAAGCGCCCGCGCGGCTCGCTGCTCATGCTGGCCACGGCCTCGTCGGCAGCTTCGGCTTCCAACAGCATGGCCTGGCAATGGTGCAGGTAGCGCTCGCCGACGGCGGTCAGTTTCAGTTGCCGCGTGGTGCGCTGCAGCAGGCGTGTACCCAGGCGTTCTTCAAGTTCGGCGATACGCCGCGACAGGCGCGACTTGGGGATGCCCAGCTGGCGCCCGGCCGCCGCAAAGCCACCGGCCTCGACGACGCGGGCGAAATAGAAGAGGTCATTGAGGTCTTGCATGGGAATCTCTCACTGTTCCATCAGTGGGACAAACTAACGCATTTTTGCCTGCTTATCAGCTATTAGTCATCCCGGTAGGATTCTCCCCATCATGATCGCCCACGCCGCGGTCTTCATTACAGGAGAGTCCCATGAAACTGTTGCACATCGATTCGAGCATCCTGGGCGACAATTCCGCCTCCCGCCAGCTGAGCCGCGAAGTAGTCGAAGCCTGGAAGGCCAGCAACCCGAGCCTGGAAGTGGTCTACCGTGACCTGGCTGCCGATGCCATCGCCCATTTCTCCGCCGCAACCCTGGTAGCCGCGGGCACCCCCGAAGACATGCGCGATGCGGCCCAGGCCTTCGAAGCCAAGCTGAGCGCTGAAACCCTGGAAGAATTCCTCGCCGCCGACGCCGTGGTGATCGGTGCGCCGATGTACAACTTCACCGTGCCGACCCAGCTCAAGGCCTGGATTGACCGGGTTGCCGTCGCCGGCAAGACCTTCCGTTACACCGAAGCTGGCCCTGAAGGCCTGTGCGGTGACAAGAAGGTGGTGCTGGTGTCCACCGCCGGTGGCCTGCACGCTGGCCAGCCGACCGGTGCTGGCCATGAGGACTTCCTCAAAGTGTTCCTGGGCTTCATCGGCGTCACCGACCTGGAGATCGTTCGCGCCCACGGCCTGGCCTACGGCCCAGAGCACCGCAGCCAGGCCATCGACGCGGCACAGGCGCAGATTGCCAACGAGCTGTTTGCCGCCGCTTGATTGCACCAGCCTCAAATCGCCGGCTTGCCGGCGATTTGAGGCCATCAGGCTACCGGTATCGTCGGGTCAGCCGCCGCCAAGGCTGCCGCACGATCATTGGCAGCGGGCGGGTAGATCCAGACCGTGTTGATCTGCGACTTCAGCAGCTTGGCCTCGGCCTTGTCTTCCGGGGGCGATACCTGGCGGTCCCACCCTTCGGTGTACACCGCGCCCCAGGCGCCCAGGTCGAGGCAGGTGACGTACTTGGGTTGGCTGTAGGTCATCGGTGCCACGCCAATCAACTCGGCAACCGCATTGTTTCCGGCGTAGCGGCCCAGTGGGATGGCATGCTGGCACGACATCACCGCATGGTTGCCCACCTCGTCGCAAGCTGCGTAGGCCACGTCGCCCGCCGCATAGACCGCGTCGTTGCCCTTTACCTTGAGGTTGCCGTCCACGTGCAACCGGCCTTGGCGGTCACGTTCGCCGCTGATCTGCTCGGTCAACGGGTTGGCCTTGAAGCCGACGGTCCAGATCACTGTGCTGGCATCGATGCGTTGCCCGTTGTCCAGCAGAACGCCGTCGGGGTCCACCGAGGCCACCGTGGCGCCACAGATCCATTCCACCCCCAATGCCTCGCAGGCCTGCTCGATCGCAGGGCGGATGCCGTCACCCAGGGCTGCGCCGACCCTGGCGCCACGGTCGATCACCACCACCCGCAGTGTTGCCTGTTCACCGAGAATGCTGCGCAAGCGCGCCGGCAGCTCGGTGGCAGTCTCGATACCGGTGAAGCCACCACCGGCGACCACCACGGTGTTGCGGGCAGGCGTGTCTGGCAGGTTGGCCAGGGACTTGAGGTGCGTCTCCAGCCGTGCGGCGCTGTCAATCTTGTCGACATCGAAAACATGCTCGATGCCGACCATGTCTGGCCGGTTGAGCACACTGCCGCAGGCCATGATCAGGCGGTCATAGCCCAGTTCGCACTCGGTACCGCTTTGCGTGCGATAGCGCACGCGCCGGGCTGCTTCGTCGATGTGAAAGGCGGTGCCTTGCACGAAACGCACGTTGACCGCTTCGAACAGCGCCTGCAGTGGAGCGGCCATGGTGTGCACGTCAGGTTCGTAGAAGCGCGGGCGCACATGCAGTTCGGCCTGCGGCGCCAGCAGCGTTACCTCGACATCCTTGCGCGCGTTAAGCTCCAGCTGGCGTACGGCGCTGAGGGCGCTCCACAGGCCAGCAAAGCCCGCGCCAATGATCAGGATATTTTTCATCGTTGTGCTCCTGGAATGTCCGGGTAAACAAAAGTAGCCCGTCTTTGTGGACAACGATGTTACGAGTGACGAAGCGCTACACCCTAGGCCAAAGAACCCTGGATTTCGGCCAACGACAGGTTGCGCGCAAAGCGCGCGCGGTAGTCCCGCGGGGTGACTGCAAGGTGGCGCTGGAACGCCAGGCGCATGCGCTCTTCGCTGCCAAAGCCGCATTGCCGGGCAATCTGCTCGATGTGGCTGTCGGCGCTTTCCAGCAGGCGGCGGGCGGCTTCCAGGCGGAACACTTCAATGGCCTTGGCCGGGGTGCGGCCGGTCTTGAGCTTGTACACCCGGGTGAAGTTGCGCACGCTCATGTGCGCCTGCTCGGCCAGGTGCTCGACGGTCAGGCGTGGGTCGCCGAGGTGCGCGTTCAGCCACAGGTGCAGTGCTTCGAATTCGCTGCAATCGCGCCCCTGCAGCTTGAGCAGTTCACTGAACTGCGCCTGGCCGCCGGGCCGCTTGAGAAATACCACCAGCTCGCGGGCCACTTGCATCGCGACTTCGCGGCCGCAGTCCTGCTCGACCAGAGCCAGGGCCAGGTCGATGCCGGCGCTGACGCCGGCAGAGGTCCACACCGTGCCTTGCTGAACGAAGATCGATTCATGGTCCACCTGCACCGCAGGGAAGTCGCGGCGCAGCACCTCGCACATCGCCCAGTGGGTGGCGGCGCGGCGCCCGTCGAGCAAGCCTGCGCTTGCCAGCAGAAAGGTACCGCTGCACACCGAGGCCGTGCGCCTGGCCTTTACCGCGACGCGGCGCAGCCAGGCGACCAATGCGGCGTGGTCGGGGAGGGTGCGGATGATATCCGGTGCGCCCGGTACTACCAGGGTGTCGACGGCCTGCGCCATCACGTCGTCCAGTGTTTCAGTCGCCACCACCAGGCCTTCGGCGGTTGGCTGCAGGCCGCCGTCGAGGCTGGCAGTGTGCAGTCGATAGCCCGGCCGGCCCTGTGCAGCCATGGCTTTGGTAGCAGCCCAGAACACCGTCTGGGCACCCGTGAGGTCGAGCAGGCCCATTTGCGGGTAGGCGACGAAGACCACGGCGCGCGGGTGGTCGACCGGTTGCAACGCAGGCTCGAGCTGCTGGGCGTGTTCAGTCATAGGCAGATGACCTGATCGAAAGGGGCCGCGTGGCGGCTTCAGAACGTCGGCGGGGTGATGACCCAGATCACCACGGCATCGACGTCACCGGGGTTGCCATAACGATGGGGTTCCTGGCTGGAGAAGCTGAAACTGTCGCCTTCACCCAGCTGAAAGTGCCGCTCGCCTACCCACAATTCAAAACTGCCGCTGAGCAGATAGCCAGCCTCTTCACCGTCATGGCTGTAACTCTGCTGGCTATAGGTGCCCGGTGGAAAGCGCGAATGAAGGATTTCCAACTGGCGGTTGGGTTGCGGCGTGAGCAGTTGGTCGACGATGCCGTCTTCGTAGTGCACGCTGAGGCGGCTGTTACGGCGTACCACGTAGCCCTGGTCCTCGGGTGCGGTACTGGCCTCGCTGGCAAAAAACCACTGGATCGTCACCCCCAGGCTACGGGCGATGTTGAACAGTGCCGGGATCGACGGGTAAGACAGGTTGCGCTCCAGCTGGCTGATGTAGCCAGCCGTCAGTTCGCTCTGTGCGGCCAGTTCCGCCAGGGTCATGCCGCGGCGCTTGCGCAGGCCGCGGATGCGGGTGCCCAGGAACTGCGGGGCGGCGCCGCCGTCTTCGGTGGCGCAGGGGGGCTGCGAGGGTTGGCTCATGCGCATCGGTCCATCTGGAAAGCGGCAGTATGTACAGCCTCAGAGCGCCCAGGCAACCGTCAGGCCATCGTGAATCGCCTCTTCTGCAGTACGCGGCGCCAGACAGTCGCCGATGCGCCGCACTTCCACCAGGCCGTCCAGTTCCGCCGCCAAGGTGTCATTGGGCTGGTGGCCCAGGCACAGCACCAGGGTGTCGATGCCTTCAAAGATCATCGGTTCGCCGCTGGCCGTGTGCTGCAGGTACACGGTGTTGTCGTCGCAGCCGTAGAGGCGGGCGTAGGGGGTGATGGGGATGCTCAGGCGATGCAGTTCGCCGGCCAGTTGATCGCGTACGTACAAGGGCAGGTTCTCGCCACAATGGGTGCCGTTGACCGCCAGTTGCACCTGATGCCCCTCGCGCACCAGGCGCTCGGCGATGCCAGGGCCTATCCAGTCGCAACGCCAGTCGATGACCAATACCGAGCGCCCGGGTTTGACCTCGTTGCGCAACACTTGCCAAGCATCCACCACCTGCAGGTCACCGGCGCGCTCGAACGCCGGCCAGTAGGGCGTGGCGCCGGTGGCGGCGATCACCAGGTCAGGGCGCTCGCGCTCGACCAGTGCGCGGTCGACTCGCGTGTTGCGCACCACCTCCACGCCTGCCAAGGCCATTTCCCGTTGCAGGTTGGTGCTGGCGCCGCCGAACTCGCTGCGCCGGGGCAGCAGTTGTGCCAGCAACACCTGGCCGCCCAGTTGCGGGCCGGCTTCAAAGAGTGTGACGTGGTGCCCGCGCGCGGCGGCGACGGCTGCTGCCTTCATGCCGGCCGGGCCGCCGCCTGCCACCAGGATCCGTTTGGGCGAAGGGGTTGGCGTCAGGTGGCCGTATTGCAGTTCGCGGCCGGTTTCCGGGTGCTGGATACACGAGATCGCTAGGCCGCGATGGAAGTGACCGATGCAGGCCTGGTTGCAGGCAATGCAGGCGCGCACGTCTTCGACCTGGCCGTGCTCGGTCTTGGTCGGCATCAGCGGGTCGCAGATCAGCGCACGGGTCATGCCACACACGTCGGCCTGGCCACGCGCCAGGATCAGCTCTGCCTCCTGCGGCTGGTTGATGCGCCCGGTGACGAACAGCGGAATGTCCAGGCGCTGTTTGAACGTGCCGGCCTCGCGTGCCAGGTACGCAGGCTCGATGGCCATGGGGGGGACGATATGCACCGCACCGCCCAGCGACGCTGAGGTACCGGCGACGATGTGCAGGTAGTCGAGCTGGCCTTGCAGCGCCTCGGCGGCGGCCAGCGACTCGTCCTCGCTCAGGCCTTCGCTGTCACGTTCGTCGGCGCTGATGCGCAGGCCGACGATGAACTGCTCGTCGGTGGCAGCACGCACGGCCGCCAGCACTTCGCGCAAAAACCTCAGGCGCTGCGCCAGGTCGCCGTTGTAGCCATCGGTACGCAGGTTGACCCGCGGGTTGAGAAACTGCGCGGGCAGGTAGCCATGGCTGGCCACTACCTCGACGCCATCCAGCCCCGCCTGGTACAGGCGCCGCGCCGCGCTGGCATAGCCCTGGACGATTTCATCGATCATCGCCTGGTCCAGCGCGCGCGGCATCACCCGGAAGCGTTCATTGGGCACCGACGAGGCTGAGTAGGCGACCGCCAGCAAGCCATCGGCAGACTCCATGATCTCCCGCCCAGGGTGGAACAGCTGCGAGAGCACCACCGTACCGTGCTCATGGCAGGCTTCTGCCAGGCGCCGGTAGCCTTCGATGCAGGTATCGTCGGTGGCCATCAGCACGTGCGAGGTGTAGCGGGCGCTGTCGTGCACACCGGCCACCTGCAGCACGATCAGGCCGACGCCGCCTGCAGCCCGGGCACGCTGGTAGGCGATGAGTTTGTCGTTGACCAGGTTGTCGGTGGGCAGGCAGGTGTCATGTCCCGTGGACATGATGCGGTTTTTCAGGCGTTTGCCGCGAATCTGCAAGGCTTCGAACAGGTGGGGGAAGGCGGTTTGCATACAGGCGGCTCCGGTGTGGTGTTGTTCTTGTTTTGGTTATGAAAGTGTAGCGACAGTAAAAAATCAACTTGTTTTTTTACTTGGGCGCAGCTAGGTTTTCATCACCCTCCGAGGAGGGCGTGACCTCACAACAACAAGAAATCGGGCCCCACGGGCACCGGCAGGAGGAAACCTCGATGCATGCATTCCCTCGCAGTACCGGCCTTTGCGCAGCGCTTCTGGCCTTGGGGCTAGGCAGTGCGCAAGCGGCGCCGCAAATGGTTGTAGTCGGCTATGGCGGCGCCGGTCAGAAAGCCCAGGATGAGGCGATCTTCAAACCGTTCAGCGCCAAGGACGGCAGCCAGTTGATCCAGAGCGAGTACAACGGCGAAATGGCCCGCATCCAAGTGATGGCCGATACCGGCAACGTCGACTGGGACGTGGTGCAGATCGAAGGGCCCGACCTGATGCGCGGTTGCGATGAGGGCATCTACGAGCACCTCGACTGGCAGCGCCTGGGCCATGCCGCCGAGTTGATCCCGGACGCCGCCCAGGACTGTGGGTCTGCCGCTTTGGTGTGGAGCGTGGCGATCGCCTATGATCGCAACAAGCTGGCCCAGGCCCCGGCCTCGTGGGCCGACTTCTGGGACGTGCAGAAGTACCCGGGCAAGCGCGGCCTGCGCAAGCGTGCGGTGTACAACCTGGAGTTCGCCTTGTTGGCCGACGGGGTCAAGGTCGAGGATGTCTACACGGTGCTGTCAACGCCGGCCGGTGTCGACCGCGCCTTTGCCAAGCTCAGTGAGCTCAAGCCCTATGTGCAGTGGTGGGACGCCGGTGCCCAGCCGGCGCAGTGGCTGGCTGCCGGCGACGTGGTGATGACGTCTACCTACAGCGGGCGCATCGCCGTGGCGGCCCAGCAGGGCAGCCCGCTGGCACTGGTGTGGCCGGGCAGCCTGTATGGTATGGACTATTGGGCGATCATCAAGGGTTCGCGGCATGTCGACCAGGCCAAACGGCTGATCGCCTATGCCAACCAAGCCGATACCCAGGTGCGTTACGTCGAGCAGATCCCTTACGGGCCGACCAATACTCAGGCAGCGGCCAAGCTCGCGCCGTCCTTGGCCAGCTGGGTGCCGACGTCGCCGCAAAACCTGGAAGGGGCTTTGGCGATGAATGTGGAATTCTGGGTCGACCATGGTGAAGAACTGGAACAGCGATTCAATGCCTGGGCCAGCAAGTAGCTGACGTTCAATGCGGCCCCTCTACAGGACCAACGATAAATGACTCTTACCGAACAGACCCTGCGCCAGGAGCTGGCTGCCTGTTATCGCCTGGTCGCCCACTTTCGCATGAGCGACCTGATCTTCACCCATATATCCCTGCGTGTGCCGGGGCCGGAGCACCACTTTCTGATCAACCCGTACGGTTTGCTGTTCGACGAGATCACGGCCTCCAACCTGGTAAAAATCGACCTGCATGGGCAGCCTGTAGCGCCGACCACGCACCCGGTCAACCCGGCCGGGTTCGTCATCCACAGTGCTATCCACGCAGCCCGTGAAGACGCCCACTGCGTGCTGCACACCCACACGCGTGCCGGTTGCGCGGTGGCGGCGCTGGCGTGCGGCCTGCTGCCGGTGAACCAGATGTCCATGGAGTTCCATGGCAAGGTGGCTTACCACGATTATGAAGGTATTGCCCTGGACCTGGATGAGCAGCAGCGGTTGGTCGCCGACCTGGGGGACAGGCCGGTGATGATCCTGCGTAACCATGGGCTGCTGACGACCGGCCGCAGCGTTGCCGAAGCGTTCTTGCGCATGTACTACCTGGAAAAGGCCTGCGAGATCCAGTTGGCGGCGCAAAGTGCCGGGCAGCTGATACTGCCGCCTGCCGCCGTGTGTGAACGGACCGAGCGGCAGTTCAATGCACCGATGCAGGGGCTGAAACAGGGGGAGTTGTCGGACCCGGATGCAGTGGCGCTGGCATGGGGGGCATTGCTGCGGATGCTCGAGCGGGTGGCGCCAGGTTACCGGGACTGAGGCCTGGCGGGCCAGCGCGGTTCCTGTAGGCGCGGCCTTGCCGGGGCGCCGGACCGGTCGGAACGGTGCGCAAAGCGCTACCCACTGTTGCGCAACCCTGCTTCCCAACTGTGCTGGTCCCTCGAAAAGGAATAGCCTTATGCTGTAACGAAATATGTCTAGAAAGCCTGAAGAAGGATGTCGCAATGCCGCTCAAGGACCTGCTGATCGCCCTGGTGGTGATTGTTGCGTGGGGAGTCAACTTCGTGGTCATCAAGGTAGGCCTGGATGGCCTGCCGCCGATGCTGCTGGGGGCATTGCGCTTCTTGTTGGTGGCCTTCCCGGCAGTGTTGCTGGTCAAGCGGCCGAAGCTGCCGTGGCGCTGGCTGATCGCTTATGGCGTGACGATTTCCCTGGGGCAGTTCGCCTTCCTTTTCCAGGCCATGTACAGCGGCATGCCGCCTGGGTTGGCGTCGTTGATCCTGCAATCCCAGGCATTCTTCACGCTAGGGTTTGCCGCGCTGTTTCTGGGCGAGCGACTGCGCCTCGCCAGCCTGCTGGGGCTGCTGGTGGCCGCCAGCGGCTTGGCGCTGATCGGCAGCGAGGATGGTGGCCATGTGCCGATGCTGGCGCTGGTGCTGACCCTCTGCGCGGGCGCGATGTGGGGCGTGGGCAACATCATCACGCGGCGTTTCGGCTCGGTCGACCTGGTGGCGCTGGTGATCTGGGGTGGGTTGATTCCACCGCTGCCGTTTCTGGCGTTGTCGTGGTGGCTGGAAGGGCCTGAGCGCATCGGCCATGCGCTGGCCAACATTGGCTGGAGCTCGGTACTGGCGTTGGCGTACCTGGCATTTGTCGCCACCATGCTCGGCTATAGCCTGTGGAGCACATTGTTGTCGCGCCACCCGGCCGGCAAAGTGGCACCGTTCTCGTTGCTGGTGCCGGTTATCGGCCTGAGTGCTTCGGCGTGGTTGCTCGGCGAGCGCCTGACCGAGCTGCAGGGCTGGGGGGCGCTGCTGGTGATGCTTGGGCTGCTGGTGAACGTGTTTGGCGCCAAGATCGGCCAACGGTTGCGGGCGGCTAGTGCGCACTGAGGGCCGGGTGCTCTGTTAGAATCGGCCCTTTTCGCCAGGCCAACGGAGCACCGTCATGATCATCTCTACCACCAGCCAGCTCGAAGGCCGTCCTATTGCCGAGTACCTGGGCGTCGTCAGCTCCGAATCGGTGCAGGGCATCAACTTCGTGCGCGATTTCTTTGCCCGTTTTCGCGACTTCTTCGGTGGCCGTTCGCAAACCCTGGAAAGCGCCCTGCGCGAGGCCCGCGAGCAGGCCACCGAGGAGTTGAAGGCGCGGGCACGGCAGTTGCACGCCGATGCAGTGGTGGGCGTGGACTTCGAAATCAGCATGCCGTCGGTGCAGGGTGGCATGGTCGTGGTATTCGCCACCGGCACGGCCGTCAGGTTGAAATAAGGCATTGTGCCACTGGTCGGTTCCAGGGTTTTAGTCTGGGCGGTCCGCAAATGACCAGCTAGTCTCACTTTTACCGGGCGCGTTCACCTAGGCAACGTATCTGCTTGCCGACGCGACCTCACTGGAGGGAGACAGGGCATGAGCGAATCCTTTTTCGAAGACCTGAACGACGCATTCCCGATCAACAGCCAGGTGCGTTGCGGCCAGTCGGCATTCCGCCTGGGTTTCGCCCACATGACGCTGGATGATTCGGAACAGCTTCAGCCTGCACATCTGCAGCGCAGCAAAAAGGGCCGCTTCATGCCGCGGGTTCCGCTGAAAAAGTGATCCCGCTCCAGCAACCCCGCCGAACGGCGGGGTTTTTGTTGATATTCGTTGACGCTGCTCATGGCATCGCCGGGTTGCACTCGCCGGATAGCCGTGGATGTGGTTTTCTGGCGCGGCATTTCAGCAAAGGGAGATTGAATGCTCATGCGAGTCAGGGAAGAGACCTATTGGCAGTGGGCGGACGCTCAGCTGCACAGCCGCAGCCACGATGAAGCGCTCAGTGACGGCACCACGCTCGACGTGCAGGTGCGCCTGTCGCGCCTGGGCGCTACCCAGCTGTTTCTCGGTATCTACGCTGGGAATGGCCGGGCATTGCTGGAAGAGTATTACCCAGCGCGCCCGGGTGAGACCATGACCCGGGCGTTGGTCTGGGGCGTCGAGCGGGCCCGCGCGCTGGCCACCGGCGCATTGCCCTTGCCAGCGATGGCGCGCACGCGTCGGCGGGCATGAAAAAGCCCGGCCTTTGCGGGCCGGGCTCCATGGCGGGTGAGGCCACTCAGTTGAGCGGTTCGATCACCTTGACTGCCCCCCGCTCACGGGCGGCGGGCCATTCTTGTTGCAGGGTCTGCAGGACGCGGCCAACGAACTCGGTGTCGGCGGCGGCCTTCTTGCCGACGTAGCCCTGGCCACGCCGGTAGACCTTGAAGCGTGCACGCATGCTTGGCAGGTGCTCTTCGAATTCATCTTCGATGGTGTTCGGCGGCAGGCGGTCGAGACGCACCTCACCGGTCTGGCTGACCCACAGCAGATGGTCGTCGAGGCTGTCTTTGCGCACGGCGAACAGCTGGGCCAATTGGTCGATTGTGGGATTGTTGTTCAAGTTCATCATAAAGCCCCCATTACCCATTCGTAGGTGATTTTCACAGTTGGCGCTACCACGGTGTAGCGCACTACCAACGCTGCTACAGCAGCATCGCAACAGGGGCTTTCACACGCTGCCTTTTGGACAGTTCCCTCTCCACGGACGGCCTGCGTTACCGCGCAGGCCGTCTGGAACACCCTTGCCACCGCTCCCGATCGGGGAGACAGCCTCATCATGCCCAAGGGCGATGAACGGCGTCAACCGTTTTGTAGTGAATATTTTTTCTCACTACATCTTGTCCGACAATCCTGCCGGAAGGGCCTGTCAGTGGTCGAGGGACGAGAGAATCCGGTACGCGGCGCGCACGCGTGCCTCGTTGGGATAGTTGCGGTTGGCAAGCAGTACGATGGCTTTGCCTTGCGCCGGAATGAACGCCACATAGGCACCGAAACCGTTGGTGGCGCCGGTCTTGTTGTACCAGGCGTCAGGCACGGCCGGGAGCTCGGGGTTGAGGCGGCGGGTGGCCTGTGGCGCAAGGGCGAACTTGGAGCTGTTGCCATTGACCAGGGTGTCGAGTGACGCCGGGTAGGGGTAACGCTCCCAGCCCAGGCCTTGGGTCATGCTACCGACCTGGAAGTAGCCGGCCTGGGTAATGGCGGCAGCCTTTTGCAGGGTTGGCGCAAGCTCGGCCGGCTGCATGTGCAGGCGCACGTAGCGCAGCAAGTCGGTGGCGTTGGTCTTGATGCCATAGGCCGCATCGGCAAAGGGCCCCGAGCTGACGCGTACCGGCTGGTCATGCGCGTCGTACCCTTGCGCATAAAGCCGCTGTGCATCGGCCGGTACGTGCAGGTAGGTGTGCTTGAGGCCCATTTGCGGGAGAAGCCCCTCGGTCATCAGCTCGGCGAATGGGCGCTGCTGCGCGCGCGCCGCCAGGTCACCGAACAACCCCAGGCTGGGGTTCGAGTAGCAGCGCTGGGTGCCGTGTTTGGCAACGGGTTGCCAGTGGCGGAAGAAGGCCAGCACCTGTTGGTCTGTGTGCACCGCGTCGGGGAACTGCAATGGCAGGCAGTCGGCGCTGTAGGCACCGAATTCCAGCACGCTGGCTTCGCCCAGCGGTGTGCCGGCGAGGGCGGGCTGGTAGCGCTGGGCAGGGGCCTGTAGGTCAAGCTTGCCTTCGGCGCTGGCCAGCGCCGCAAGCGTAGCGGTGTAAGTCTTGCTCAGCGAGCCGACCTCAAACAGGGTATCGGCGCTAACCGGCGAGTTATCCGCCTTATTGGCCACGCCATAGTTGAAGTAGTGCGCCTGGCCATCGGCGTACAGCGCTACCGCCATACCGGCGATTTGGTGTTCCTGCATGAGCGGCTGGATGATCTCGTCTACCTGGGCCTGCAGCGGATCGGCCGCCTGCGCGGTGATTGCACCCATGGCCAGTGCAGCCGCGAGAGGGAAGGGCGCAAGGCGATAGCGTGGCATCAAGTAGTCCTTTGTCCGTTGAGCGATACCGGTGGGGGTTCCGGCGTTAGCGAAAAATAAACCGAGACCTTATCGTCTGCCGTTGCATAACGACAAGACGGAAACTGTTATGAAGTATTTGCGCATGTTATTCGACAACTTCACCCTGGCCTTGCTCGGGGTGGTGCTCATCGCCACTGTGCTGCCCTGCTCGGGCGACGGGGCGGTGTATTTCGGCTGGCTGACCAACCTGGCTATCGGCCTGCTGTTCTTCCTGCACGGTGCCAAGCTGTCGCGCGAAGCGATCATCGCCGGCGCCGGGCACTGGCGCCTGCACTTGCTGGTGTTCTCCTGCACGTTCGTGCTGTTCCCCTTGCTGGGGCTGGCGTTCAAGCCGTTGTTCGTGCCGCTGGTGGGCAACGAGCTGTACCTGGGCGTGCTGTATCTGTGTGCGTTGCCAGCCACGGTACAGTCGGCCATTGCCTTCACCTCGCTGGCCCGCGGTAACGTGCCGGCAGCCATTTGCAGCGCGGCGGCTTCCAGCCTGCTGGGTATCTTCCTCACGCCACTGCTGGTGATGATGCTGCTGGGCGCCAGCGGTGATACCGGCTCGGGGCTGGATGCGGTGCTGAAGATTACCCTGCAGCTGCTGGTGCCCTTCGTAGCCGGGCAGATCGCCCGCCGCTGGATTGGCGCGTGGGTCAAGCGCAACGCGCGCTGGCTCAAGGTCGTGGACCAGGGCTCGATCCTGCTGGTGGTCTACACCGCCTTCAGTGAGGCGGTGGTTACCGGCCTGTGGCACACGGTGTCGCCACAACACTTGGCGGGGCTGTTTGTGGTGTGCGGGATCTTGTTGGCGGTGGTGCTGTACGGTACCCGCTTGCTTGGCAAACTGCTTGGCTTCGACCTGGAGGACCGCATCACCATCCTGTTCGCCGGCTCGAAGAAGAGCCTGGCCACTGGGGTGCCGATGGCTCAGGTGCTGTTCGTGGGCAGTGGCATTGGCGCGATGATCCTGCCGCTGATGCTGTTTCATCAGATCCAGCTGATGGTCTGCGCGGTGCTGGCGCAGCGTTATGCCAGCCGTGAGGGGTTGGCCGAAAAGGCTCCTGCGGCGTCATGATGTGGGTGTAGGGGCGGCCTCGCCGGGAGGCCGCTCCTACACGTTACCTTGCCTGGCCGGAGCTGCGCTCTCGGAGCGCCTTGGCCACTTCGGCCTCTATCTTGTAAGCGGGCCCTTCAAGCTCATTGAAATCACGCGTGTAGCGCCGGGCGAATTCTTCTAGCCCCAGCGCCTGGTATTGCTGCACGTGCATGAGCTCGTGCGCCCACAGGGCCACATTGTCTTGCGCATCGCTGGCATGGCGAAAGATGATCGTGTCGATCAACGTCACCGCATTAACGTCGGGGTTCTGCAGCATGGCATTGGCAGCGCTCATCTGCTGTTCGTCGCCCACCCTGAAGCGGACGGCATCGAGCACGGCGAAGTCATACCAGGGCTCGAGCTGGGCGCGGATGTGCAGGGGGATCGGTTCACTGCCGCTGGCATTGGCCTCGTCGCGGGCCTGGCGCAATGCGTAGGCCAGGCTGGTCGACGCCATGGCTTCCACGTCCTTGAGGATCTGCCCGGCCTGCCCTGGGTCGACCGGGGCGCAAAAACACCCCATCAGGCAGACCTGATACTGCCCCGGCGGGCAGGCTTGCTCGGCCAGTACCGGCGCACTCAGGCACAGGCCAAGCAACAGGTTAACGGGTTTCATTCAAGGCCTTTTCAACGAAGGTGCGGCTGGCGTCCAGCACCTGCGATTGCACCGCCTGACTGGCCAGCATGCGCCCGACCAGCAACGCGCCGACGCATTGGCTGATCAACACCCAGGCCAACGCTTCATCCTCCAGTGTGGCAGCCCAGGCCTTGTGCAGCTCGACCAGCCAATGCTCGGCCACCTCTCGCACTGCAAGGTCTGCCCGGGCGATTTCCACCCCTAGCGGCGGCAACGGGCAGCCACCTTCGGCATTGTGCAAGTGAGCCATGCTCAGGTACTGCTGCAGGCAACGGCCAAGGCGTTCGCGGCTGGCGCCTTGGCTGGCCAGGCGTGCCAGTGGGCTATTGCAGAGTTCCTGACGCACCACTTCGGTGAACAGATCATCCTTGGACGGGAAGTGGTTGTAAAAGGCACCGCCGGTCAGCCCGATGGCCTTCATCAGCCCGGCCACGCCGGTGCTGGTAAAGCCACCGCGTTTGGCTAGCGCACCGCTGGTGGCCAACAGCTTTTCGCGGGTTTGTTGCTTGTGCTCGCTGGAATAGCGCATTCATGAACCTCTGCGCGCTGGCTTGACGATGGGGCCGATCATAACATAGCGTTCGTTTACTAAACGATCATTCACCAAAGAGGCGCACATGACTCGACAACAAAAAGTAGTGCTTGTGATCGGCGCGGGGGATGCCACCGGGGGCGAGATTGCCAAACGGTTCGCCAAGGAGGGCTACGTCGCCTGCGTCACCCGCCGACAGGCTGACAAGCTGCAACCGCTACTGGACGAAATACGCGCAGCAGGCGGCCAGGCCCATGGCTTTGGCTCCGATGCTCGCAAGGAAGATGAGGTGGCGGCGCTGGTGGAGGCCATCGAGCGTGATATTGGCCCGATCGAGGCGTTTGTCTTCAATATCGGCGCCAATGTGCCTTGCAGCATTCTCGATGAAACGCCACGCAAGTACTTCAAGATCTGGGAAATGGCCTGTTTTGCCGGGTTTCTGACCGCTCAGGCAGTGGCCCGGCGCATGGTGGTGCGTGAACGCGGCACGATTCTGTTTACCGGCGCTACCGCAGGTACACGGGGTGCCGCCGGCTTTGCCGCATTTGCCGGCGCCAAGCACGGCCTACGGGCGTTGGCGCAGAGCATGGCGCGCGAGTTGGGGCCGCGCAATATCCATGTGGCTCATGTGGTGGTGGATGGTGCCATCGATACCGCGTTCATTCGTGACAGCTTCCCCGAGCGCTACGCCCTGAAGGACCAGGATGGCATCCTTGACCCGGCTCACATTGCCGACAGTTACTGGTTCCTTCACGCCCAGCCGCGAGACGCCTGGACATTCGAACTGGACCTGCGCCCCTGGATGGAACGCTGGTAAGCCCCCTCATCGATCAAGGACCGTACCCATGACCAATACCGTCGAATTCTTCTTTGATCTTGGTAGCCCGGCCAGCTACCTGGCGTGGACGCAACTGCCGGGTATTTGCGCCCGCCAAGGCGCAACGCTGCACTACCGGCCCATGCTGCTGGGCGGGGTGTTCCAGGCCACCGGCAATGCGTCCCCGGCAATGATCCCGGCCAAGGGTCGCTACATGTTCACCGACCTGGGGCGTTTCGCTGCCCGCTACAGTGTACCGTTCGGGCTGCCGCCGGGGTTTCCGCTCAATACCCTGATGCTGATGCGCGGGGTGATCGGCACGCAGTTGCAAGACCCGCAGCGCTTCGAGGCGCTGTTGAAGGCATTGTTCACTGGGATGTGGGGCGAGCGGCGTAATCTGGGTGACGCGGCAGTGTTGCAACAGACCCTGGAACAGGCGGGCTTCGACATTGCCGCATTCAGTGCGCTGGCCGGCGATGTGCAAGTGAAGGCTGCGCTCAAGCAGGCGACGGAGGATGCGGTGGCGCGCGGCGTGTTTGGCGCACCGACCTGCTTTGTTGGTGATGAGATGTTCTTTGGGCAAGACCGCCTGGACTTTGTCGAGGACGCGCTGCGTCAGCGTGCCAGGCGTGTTTCCAGCTGAGTGCGCTCCCACAGGCTGAGCAGGTCGGCCGGGTTGGTGCCGTAGCGGTACCAGTCTTCAAGCCCGGCCTGATCGCCGTTGGGTGCCTGGCAGTGGACGCAATGGGCAAGGCCTTCAGCGTCCACGGCCAGGGTCATCTGCCAGCCTTCGATCGTCACATCGACCAGGCCATCGTGGCGATGGGCGCTTATTTGCAGGGCGTGAACACCCAGGGCTGCGTCGCGCAAGCGCTGATAGGCTTCCCGCGTGCTCACGGTACCGCTGCGGCTCACTGTCAGAAATTCGCCGGGGTATTGGCACTGATGATCTCGGCCTCATCCTGGCCGATGTTCTTGAAGCTGTGGGGCAGGGTGGTGGGGATGTAGTAGCCATCGCCTGAATTGAGCACGCTAACCTGGCCATCAACCCACAATTCGACCGTGCCACGGGTGACCAGGCCGCACTCTTCGCCTTCTGCATGCACGATCGGCTCGCCCGAGTCGGCGCCCGGTGCGTACAGCTCGCGCAACATGCGCATCTGCCGTGCCTCGACACTGGCGCCGACCAGCAGCATGCGCAGGCCGTTGCGGCCCAGGTCTGGTTGCTCGCTGGCGCGGAACACGAAGCGCTCTTCCCGTACTGGCTCGTCGAAGCTGAAGAACTCCGCCAGGCTCATCGGGATGCCTTCGAGCAGTTTTTTCAGGGAGCTGACCGAAGGGCTGACGCGGTTCTGTTCGATCTGCGAGATCGTCGAGTTGGTCAGCCCGCTGCGGCGGGCCAGTTCCCGTTGGGAGAGGTTGTTGCGTTCACGCACCAGTTTGAGTCGCGTCCCCGTGTCCATAGCCGCCTTGTAATCAGAGGTGTCAAAAATAATGAGCGACGCATTAAAGCACACTCTGCACGCTTGCGCGCTGTGCTTATCAGGCCCGCTTCTCGCGTGGCATCGGCCATAGCCCGACCAGCAGCAAAAGCGCAGCCACCGCCAGGAACGGCAAGCGCGGGTCGAGGGCATACACCAGCGTGCCGGCCAGTGGCCCGATCACCGCGCCCATGCCCTGGGCAGCGCCGATCGAGCCGGCGGTGGCACCTTGTTCAGAGGCTTGCATGGCATTGGCGGCGAGTGCCGAGAATGCCGGGAACACAAAGCCCATGCCGGCGGCGGCGACGAAGTAGCAGGCCCACAGCCAGGGCGCCGAGGTCGCCAGTGCGCCGCAGGCAAAACCGACCGCCGAGACACTGGCACCCACCCGAATCATTTTCAACGGCGGCCACTCCAGTTGGCGCAGCACCACCTGCGCCAGGATCAGTGCCACACCCACCGTGGTCAAGGCGATGCCGGCAGCCTGGGCGGCCTCGGCCGGGCCCAGGTGCAGGCGGTCGAGGGCGAAGAAGCCGACGGTGATTTGCGACACTGTGACACTGAGCATGGCGCTGAAGGCCACCAGCAAAGGCCGGCGCAGGCGCGGATCGCTCAAGTGCACAGGGCTGGGCGCGTGGCTTTTGGCCAGTGCCTGTGGCTTGAGGGTGAACAGCAGCACGAAGAACGCGCAGGCCGGCAGCAGCGACATGAGGTGGAACGGCAGGCTCAGGCTGTGCCGCGCCAGCAGTGCGGCCAAGGCCGGGCCCAGCACCAGGCCGACGGCGTTGGCCGCACCCAGCGAGGCCATGGCCCGCGCCCGCTGCTGCGGTTCGACATGGTCGGCGATCATTGCATTGCAGGCCACCGGGATGGCGGCATAGAACGCCCCGATGCACCCGCGGGCTAGCATCAGGCCGATAAAGGCCAGGGTTGCGCCCGGCAGCCAGCGCAGCGCGCCTTCGACGAACAGGCACAACAGCCAGTAGGCGAGGGTGAAGCCTGCGCTGCCAAGCAGCAGCACGCGCCGGCGCCCGAGCCGGTCGGCCGCGCGGCCCCAGGGGCGGGCCAGCAGTACCCAGACCACACCGGCCACCGTCACGGCGGCACCGGCTTGCCAGGTGGCCATGCCGAGTTGGCGTGCGATCGGGCCGATCAGGGCGACGAAGGCCATCATCGACATGGTACAGGCCATGTTGGCCAGCAGCAGTGGGCGTAAGTCCAGGGTGCTGGCAGGAACGAGAGTGGCAGGATCCTTTGCGACGTTCATAGGGCAGTCCAGAGTTTTTAGCGAAAAGTACGCCGATCTTAATAAGAATTATTATCGAATGTCGAACGCCCCGGACCGCTTCGGCTCAGTCGCTGCGACGCAGGGGGCCAGGCCACATGCTACGCAAGACGCCGTCGCGACGCACCAAGGCATGCATCAGGGCTGCGCCCAGGTGCAGCACAACCGTCGCGAACAGCAGGTAGCCGGCCCAGCCGTGGGCTTGGCGCAGCACGGCATACAGCTGAAGGTCATGCGGGGCGATCGCAGGCAACTGCAGGGGCCGCGGATAACCGCCGGCCGAAAGCATCGCCCAACCCAGCAGGGGCATGGCCAGCATCAAGGCATAGAGCACCAGGTGCGAGGCCCCGGCGGCGAGCCGTTGCAGCGTTGGCAGGTCGCGTGGCAGCGATGGGTGAGGCAGCGTCAAGCGCAGGGCAATACGCAGCAGCACCAGTACCAGCAAGGCCAGGCCCGTTGCCTTGTGCAGCTCGATCAGCAATGGATGGCGCAGTGACAGGTCGCTGACCATGCTCACGCCGATGAACAGCATGGCCACGATCAGCACGGCCATCAGCCAGTGCAGCAGGCGAGCGAGGGGATGGAAGGCTTCGGGTTTCATGGGCGGGCTCCGGTGCCGAGCGATTCGCGGCTGCGGCGGTTGAACGATTCCGAATACGCGGCCGAACGGGCGGCGAGGATCGGGTCGGCGGACGCTTCGATGCCATGGGGCAGGATCAGCGGGTCGAAGTTCAGGTCTCGACAAGCGCCTTGTTCAGCAGCGTCCACCTGTTCGAGCACGAGCGTGCCGGCATCCACACTGCGCCGCTGTGCAGGCCAGGGGCTGGCGGGGTCGTCCACGGCGTCACCGGGCTCGGCCAGGACCAGGCGCAGGGTCCAGCGCAGCGGCCCTTGGGCCAGGCGCTGTTGCAGGTCATGCTGCAGGAACAGTTTGTCGTCCACCTGCCCTGGCAGCGCCGTAAACGCCGTCTGCGGCTCCAGTTGCCAGCGCACTGGCTGGGCTGCCCCGGCGGCGTCGATCAGGCGAAAGGCATTGATGCTGTGGTACTGGGTGCTGGCAAAGCTGTTGCTTGGCTTGTAGCTCGCGGCCCACTGGCGGAACGCCGCGCTTTCAGGGTGAGCCGCGAAGAACGCCTGCTGCCTGGCAGGGTCCGGTTTGCCGGTGGCTGGGTCAGGCGTGCTCGCCAGTACCTGTTCATAGAAGGCTTGCGGCGTGCTCACCGCCAGCACGGGCGGGTTGTTCATGCCGGTACGCCAGACCTGCCCGTCGTCGCTGCTCAACTGAAGCGCCAGGCTGCGCACCGGGATGGCGGTGTCTGGCGCATAAGGGTTGGCGCCACCGATGGCGAAGCGGCCGATCACCGGCACCCGTGCCTGGCTGAACACCCGCGCCGTGGACAGGCTGGCAGCCTGCCCGCTGGCCTGGAAGTAGCCGCTGACGCACAGGCCTTTGGCGTGGTTCTTGCGGTAGCCCGGGTAGTGCCCGGCCTGGGCTTCGAAGGTGTCGATGATGCGCTGCGGCGTCAGCTTGGCTGCGCCGATCCAGCCTGCGGCATAGGCAAAGCCAACGCCCGCTGCCAGCATCACAGCGCCGATGGCGGCCAGGCGCAGGGCCTTGGCGGGGCCGTACAAGGGTGAGTTCATGGTTGTCGTCCGGTTCAGTGAAGATGCCGGTACGACGGGGCAGGGCAAAACTTATTCCCTGGGAGGGAATAGATTTTGTTGCCGGGCGTCTGCCCCATACACTGACAACCCCAGAGGCCGGGACATTTGCCATGCACGATCTGGACGAACACCAATGGCGCGAGCTGCTTGCACGTCTGCGGCGCTTTGCCTTGTGGTTGACGCGCGAACCCGGCAGCGCCGACGACCTGGTGCAAGCCACCGTCGAGCGCGCCTTGAGCCGCCATGGCCAGCAACGCGAGGCAGAGGCGCTGCGCGCCTGGCTGTTCACCATCCTTTACCGGCTGTTTCTCGACGGCAAGCGTCGCGACCGCCTGCATGCCCGTTGGCTGTCCTGGTTTGGCCGTGCCGAGGTGGAAAGCGAGCCGGTCGGCGGCAATATCGAGGCCATCGTCCTGGCCCAGGCCGACCTGCAGGCGTTTGCCCGGTTGTCTGCCGAGCAGCGTGCCTTGCTGTTGCTGGTGAGCATCGAAGGCTTGAGTTACAAGGAGGCCGCCCAGGCTTTGGGCATCCCCATCGGTACTGTGATGTCGCGCCTGTCGCGCGCCCGCAATGCCTTGCGCGAACTGACCGAGGGCAACCCTCAACCCCCGGCCTTGCGGAGACTGAAATGACGCGCCTGATCCCCAGCGAAGACGAATTGCATGCTTATGTCGATGAACGCCTGGCGCCGGGGCGTCGGGCCGAAGTGCAGGCCTGGCTTACGGCCAACCCGCAGCAAGCGGCCAGGGTCGAGGCCTGGCGCAGTGATGCCCGCCGCCTGCGTGCGGCATTGGCCGGCCTGGGTGAACAACCAGGGGCTGCGCAACTCGACCTGGGCCAGCTGCGCCTGCGGCTGCGCCAGCGTCGTCAACGGCGCTGGGCGTCGGCGGCGGTGTTGCTGCTGGCGCTCGGCGTGGGGGGGATGGGCGGCTGGCAGATGCGGGATGCCACGCTGGTAAGGGTCGATCTGCCGATGGCCGATGCGGTCCAGGCTCATCGGTTGTTTGCCGGCAGTGAGGCGCTGGATATCCAGGCCAGCGACCCGACCCAATTGCGTGAATGGCTGGGGCGTCACTTCAACCGCGTAGGGCAGTTGCCGGATCTGGCGGGTTACGGGTTCCGGCCGGTGGGCGCGCGATTGCTCAGCAACGAGCAGGGGCCGGCGGCATTGTTGGTGTTTCAGGATGGCAAGGGTGAACGGATCAGCCTGTTCATGCGCTCGCCCAGCGAGCATTACCAACGCATGCCTGATGGGCAGCGGGTTGATGGGCAACTGGAGGCGCGGTATTGGTCACATGGGGCTTACAACTTTGCGCTGGTCAGCGCGGCGGACGATACGCGTGGGGCAGGGGTGGGGGCGGCGTTGCGGTTGGGGTTGTAGAGCGGCAGGTGCAGGGCGGTGGATTTTCAGCGTTTATGAGATCGAGCGCCGCCCGCGCGGCGCTCGATCTCCCAGGCGCTGCAAATCTACCGCCTACACCCAGCCTCGATCAGCTCAACTCCAGCCAGATCGGCGCATGGTCTGACGGCTTTTCCATCCCACGCAGTTCATAGTCCACGCCCGCTGCCTTGATCCGCGGCACCAGGTGCTGCGAGGCCATGATCAGGTCGATGCGCAGGCCACGTTTTGGATCGTCCTCGAAACCACGGCTACGGTAATCGAACCAGCTGAAGCGGTCGGCCACTTCCGGGTACAGGTGGCGGAAGCTGTCGACCAATCCCCAGCCCTTGAGGCGCTCCATCCACTCGCGCTCTTCGGGCAGGAAGCTGCATTTGCCAGTCTTGAGCCAGCGTTTGGCATTGTCCGGGCCGATGCCGATGTCGCAGTCCTGGGGCGAGATGTTCATGTCGCCCATCACCAGCACCGGCTGGTCATTGCGGAACTGACCTTCGAGCAACGCCTGCAGGTCACTGTAGAAGCGCTGCTTGGCCGGGAACTTGGTGGGGTGGTCGCGGCTTTCACCCTGGGGGAAGTAGCCGTTCATGATGGTGACCGGGTTGCCATCGGCATCGGCGAAGGTGCCCCAGATGAAACGGCGCTGGGCGTCTTCTTCATCGGTGGCAAAGCCCTTGTGCAGGCTCAGGGGGGCCTGGCGCGACAGCAAGGCAACGCCGTAGTGACCCTTCTGGCCGTGGTAGTGCACGTGGTAACCCAGCGCCTGGACATCGGCCAGCGGGAACTGATCGTCACTGACCTTGGTTTCCTGCAGGCCGATCACGTCCGGCTGGTGCTTGTCGATCAAGGCCGCCAGCTGATGCGGGCGGGCACGCAGGCCGTTGATGTTGAAACAGACGATCTTCATGGAAAGACAATCCTGGCAAAAGCCGCGATGCTAGCCGACATCGCGCGTCATCACCAGCATGGCGGGTTGCGGGTGCTGCTGCTAACGTGCTGTAGGGGGTGAACGATGCGCGGTGGCGCCCCTCCAAGGCACTGTAAGCCCATTCCAGGAGGACTGCCCGCAATGCCCGACACCACTGCCACCCCAGCCCGTATCTGCCAGCTCGACGATGGTTACAGTCGCGAGGCACGTTCGCTGCTGTACAACGCCTACCGCCACGAGCCTACGTTCGCCTACATTTTCGAAGCGCAGCGCCCAGGCTATGAGCGGCGTTTGCGCGTGATGGTGCGTGAATGGGTACGCCAGCATTTCTATCTGCAATTGCCTGCAATCGGCCTGTTGGTGGATGACCGCCTGATTGCCGTGGCCCTGATCGTGCCGCCGCTGCGCAGGCTGGGGGTGGCCGACAGCTGGGCCTGGCGTTTGCGCATGATGCTGGGTACTGGCCTGCGCTGCACACGGCGCTATATGGATTACCAGGCGGCATTGGCCAGTTGCCTGCCCACAGACCAGGTGCACGTGTTGCCGTTGCTGGGGGTGCATCCACAGTTTCAGGGGCGCCAGTACGGCGAGCAATTGTTACAGGCTGTGCATGACTGGTGCGCAGAAGACCCGAGCACCCAGGGCGTGGTGCTGGACACCGGCAATGAGCACTACCTGGCGTTCTATCAGCGTCAGGGCTATGAGGAAATTGGCGAGGTTGCTGTAGGGCCTATCCGCGAGCGGGTATTTTTTCACCCCAACCCGGTCTCTTCGAATCCTGCTTTTGCCTGACAGGCCGCCAGACGGCTCCCTTGAGCGCCCGGCTCTGGTAGCATGCGCCGCATGACGTATTCAGGAAGATTGACCTGGGGCCTGGTTTTCTGGGTCGCCAGTTTTGCAGCATGGGGCCAGAGCGAGTTGTTGGTGAAGGTAAAGCCCGCCAACAAAGCGCTCAAGGCCAATGTCGAAGGCTATATTGGCAACCTTGGCGACCGCGACGAAGAAGCGCTATTGCGCTTCAGCCGCGGGGCCGAGGAGCAGGCGCGCAAAGCAGCGCAGGCACTTGGCTACTATCAGGCCCAGATCGAAACCGAGGTCAAGCCCCCTGCCAAGGCCGAGCAACCCGCGCAACTGATCATCCAGATCACGCCGGGCGAGCCGGTAAGGCTGCGCGACGTGACCGTGCGTATCGAAGGCCCTGCCAGTGAAATGAAGGCGTTCCGGGTGCCCGACAGCAAGGCGTTGCGCGCTGGCGAGCAGCTCAACCACGGCCTGTATGAGGATGCCAAGCGGCTGATCCAGAATCAGGCCTCGCGCTATGGGTTCTTCGCCGGCCGCTTCAGCCGCCAGCGCCTGGCGGTCGACCCCCAGGCCGGTGTGGCCGACATCGAACTGGTCTACCAAAGCGGCCCTCGCTATCGCCTGGGCGCAGTCAAGTTCGGTGGTGACACCCCCCTCGATGATGACCTGCTGCAGCGCATGGTCTCGTTCAAACCCGGCACACCCTACGATTCCGAGCTGATCGCCGAGCTCAACAACGACCTGCAATCAAGTGGCTACTTCGAAGGCGTGCGGGTAGATGCCGCGCCGACCGCTGCCGTAGGTGAGGACATCCCCGTGGATGTCCGCCTGGAAACCCGCAAACCCCGCACCATGGGCCTGGGCCTGGGCTTCTCGACCGACGTCGGGCCACGCGGCAAGGCGAACTGGACGCGGCACTGGGTCAACCCCCAAGGCCACAGCTATGGCTGGGAAACCGAGCTGTCGGCCCCCCGGCAGAACGTCGGCCTGTGGTACGACATCCCGCTGGACCCGCCGCTGACCGACAAGTTGCGCTTTGCTGGCGGTTACCAGAACGAGGAAATCGCCGGTACCGACACCCTCAGCAAGCTGCTGACGGTTGGCCCGGAATGGCACAGCAAGTTGCCCAGTGGCTGGCAGCGGGTCATCTCGCTCAAGTACCAGCGTGAGGAATACCGCCTGGGTGATGACTCGGGGCTGAGCAACCTGCTGATGCCGGGTGTGAGCTTTTCGTACCTGCGCAGCGACAACCGTATCGACCCACACAACGGCTACCGCTTGCAGTTCGACACACAGGTGGCCAAGGAAGGGCTGGTTTCCGACACCAACCTGCTGCACGGCAACGTATTGCTCAAAGGCCTGACCACGCTCGGCCACAACCATCGCTTCCTCGGCCGGGTGCAGTTCGGCGGCAGCGCCACCAACGGTTACAAGAACAACATCCCGCCTTCGCTGCGCTTCTTCGCCGGTGGTGACCAGAGCGTGCGCGGCTATGACTACCAGACCCTGTCGCCGAAAAACAGTGATGGCGACCGCATTGGTGGGCGCTACCTGGTGGCAGGCAGCGTCGAGTACCAATATTCGGTGACTGAGAAGTGGCGGGTGGCGACCTTCGTCGATCAAGGCAACTCGTTCAACACGCTCGAGCTGCCCAGCCTCAAGACTGGGGTAGGTATTGGCGTGCGTTGGGTTTCACCGGTTGGGCCGCTGCGCCTGGACCTGGCCAAGGCACTCGATGACGAGGGTGGTATCCGCCTGCACTTCTCCATGGGGCCTGAGCTGTGACACGTGTGTTCAAATTCATTCTGCTGGGTCTACTCGGCCTGGTATTGGCCGTGGGCCTGGCGCTTGGCATGCTGGTAGGTACCGAAAGCGGCAGCCGCTGGGCGTTGGCAAAGGTGCCGGGGCTTGAGGTTGCTGATTTCACGGGGCGACTGGCCGGCACTTGGCAAGCCAGTCGGCTGAGCTGGGTCGACGGCGGTAACCGAGTCGAAGTACAGGCGCCTCTATTGGCTTGGTCGCCCGCGTGCCTGTTGCGTGGCACCTTGTGTATCGAGCAGTTGCATGCCCAGCGCATCGACATGGCGTTTGCGCCGAGTGAAACGCCAGTCGACAGTGGCCCTTTGCAGCTCCCGGCCTTGCGTTTGCCGGTTGACATCGAACTGGGTGAGGTCAAGGTCGGCCAGTTGCGCCTGGACGGCAGCGACCTGCTCGGTGATCTGCAACTGGCGGCGCACTGGACCCGGACCGGGATGCGCATCGATAGCCTGCAACTGCAACGGGACGACCTGCGCCTGGACCTGCAAGGTGACTTGCAGCCTGAAGGCGACTGGCCTGTGCAATTGCAGGGGCAGGTTCAACTGCCCTCGGTGGAGGGCAAAAGCTGGCAGCTGGCACTGGCAGCCAAAGGCGAGCTGCAGAAAACCCTCACGCTCGAAGGCACCAGCTCGGGTTACCTCGATGCAAGCTTGAGCGGTGAGTTGCAGGCGTTGGCGGAACACCTGCCAGCAACGCTGCAGATTCGCTCCGAGGCGTTCAAACCGACTGCTTCGTTGCCAGATACCCTGCAGTTCAAACAGCTCGAACTCAACGCCAAGGGCGATCTGCTCAAGGGCTATTTACTGTCGGGTTCGGCCAGTTTGCCCGCCGAACAGTCGCCGATCGCCTTGGCCTTGTCCGGGCGGGTCGACAGCAAGGGTGCCAAGCTCGATGCCCTTGACCTCAGCGCCAGCGATAGCCAGCGGCTCAAGCTACAGGCCAGTGCCGACTGGCAACAGGGCCTGAGCGCCGATGCCCAGCTCGAATGGCTGGATTTCCCATGGCTGCGCCTGTACCCACTGGAAACGCCGCCCGACGTCACGCTCAAGCGCTTCAACGCCCAGGTTCGCTACCGCGATGGCAACTACCAGGGCACCTTCAATGGCGACCTTGACGGCCCGGCGGGTGCCTTCACGCTGGCCAGCCCGTTCGAGGGTGACCTGACCCAGGTGAAGCTGCCGCAGCTGGCGCTCACCGCGGGGCAGGGCAAGGCCGCCGGCAGTGTCGCGGTGCGCTTCGCCGATACCCTGGCATGGGACGTCGATGTGCAGCTTTCGGCGCTGGACCCTGCGTATTGGCTTGCCGAACTGCCGGGTACCCTGGCCGGGCCTCTGCGCAGCAAAGGTGAAATGAAGGGTGACGAGCTTAAGCTCGATGCCCAGCTCGACCTCAAAGGCCGCCTGCGCGGTCAGCCGGCGGTGCTCAAGGTCGAAGCGCAAGGGGCAGGGCAGAGCTGGACCCTCGGCGCCCTGGCGATCCAGTTGGGTGACAACCGCATCAATGGCAGTGGCAGCTTGCAACAGCGGCTGGCGGGGCGGGTGGATCTCGACCTGCCGCGCCTGGGCCAGCTATGGCCGAGGCTGCAGGGGCAAGTCAAAGGCCGGCTGGACATTGCTGGCACCTTGCAAGCGCCCCAGGGCACGCTCACCCTGCAGGGCCAGCAACTGGCGCAGGCCGAGAACCGTATCCAGCGACTGGACCTCGACGCCCGGCTGGATAACGCCCAGCGTGGTGTGATCGAGCTCAAGGCGGGCGGCATACACCTGGGTGACACGGCACTGGGCACCTTGCAGGCCAATGGCAAAGGTGACATTCGCCAGCAGGCCCTGACGCTGGCGCTCGACGGCCCGCAGCTCAAGCTCGACCTTGGCCTGGACGGCCAGTTGAACAAGGGCGATTGGCGTGGTCGGTTGGCCAGTGGGCGGATCCAGGCCGGTGGCCAGGACTGGCAGTTGCAGGCTCCGGCACGCTTGCAGCGCTTGGCCAGCGGCCAGCTAGATTTCGGCGCCCATTGCTGGCGTTCCGGTCAAGCCAGCCTGTGTGGTGAAGACCAGCGCCTGGCACCGGAGCCACGCCTGCGTTATCACCTCAAGCAGTTCCCCCTGGACAGCCTGGCCCAGTGGCTGCCAAAAGATTTTGCCTGGCAAGGCCTGCTGAACGCCGACGTCAACCTCGATGTGCCGGCCAGTGGCCCCAAGGGCAGCATCGTAGTCGACGCCAGTGGCGGCACCCTGCGGGTGCGTGACAAGGACCGCTGGGTCGACTTCCCTTATCAGGCCTTGCGCCTGGACAGCACCTTGGCGCCACGACGTATCGATGCCCGCCTGGCATTTCGCGGCGAGCGCCTGGGTGAACTGAGCTTGAATACCCGCATTGACCCACTGGGCAAGAATAAACCGCTGTCGGGTGATTTCAGCCTGACGGGCCTGGACCTGTCGGTGGCCCGACCATTCGTGCCCATGGTCGAGCGCCTGACCGGGCAACTCAATGGCAGCGGTCGTTTGTCGGGCACCTTGCTTGCGCCACAGGTCAACGGCAACCTGGTGTTGAGCGGTGGCGAGGTCAGCGGCGCCGAGTTGCCGCTAAGCCTGCAAGACTTGTCATTGCAGGCAGCCATTGCGGGCGAGCAGGTTCAGCTCAATGGCAACTGGCGCAGTGGCGAAGCAGGGCGCGGCCAACTGACCGGTAACCTGACCTGGGGCCAGGCGCTGGGCATGGACCTGCGTTTGCAGGGGCAGCAATTGCCGGTGACGGTGGAGCCCTACGCGACCCTGGAAGTCGCCCCTGACCTGAACTTGCGCCTGATCGACGACAAGCTGGCAGTGACGGGCAAGGTCCAAGTGCCAAAAGGCAAGATCACGGTACGCGAACTTCCGCCATCGACCGTGAAGGTGTCCGATGACACGGTGATCATCGGCCATCAGACCGAAGAGGGTAAACAGCCCCTGGCAATGGCGATGGACATCGATGTCGAGGTTGGGCGAGACAAGCTGTCGTTCAGTGGTTTTGGCCTCACTGCCAACCTGCTCGGCCATGTGCACATCGGCGACAACCTCGATACCCGGGGTGAGTTGAGCCTGGCCGATGGCCGTTACCGTGCCTATGGGCAGCGCCTGACCATTCGCCGGGCGCGGCTGCTGTTCGCTGGTCCGATTGATCAGCCGTATCTGGACATCGAGGCCATTCGCAAGGTCGATGATGTGATTGCCGGTATCCGTTTGAGTGGCAGTGCCGAGCAACCGACCACGCAGGTGTTTTCCGAACCCGCCATGAGCCAGGAGCAGGCGCTGTCGTACCTGGTGCTGGGGCGCCCGTTGGGCACATCGGGTGAAGACAACAACATGCTTGCCGAAGCAGCGTTGGGCCTGGGGCTTGCCGGCAGTGCCGGTATCACTGGGAGCCTGGCGTCGAGCCTGGGCATCGATGATTTCCAGCTGGATACCGAAGGTTCGGGCAACACCACCAGCGTGGTCGCCAGCGGCAACCTGACCGAGAAACTGAGCCTGCGTTACGGGGTAGGGGTGTTCGAGCCTGCCAACACCATCGCGTTGCGCTACAAGTTGAGCCGGATGGTCTACCTCGAGGCGGCAAGCGGGTTGGCCAGCTCGTTGGATATCTTCTACAAGCGGGACTTCTGATCGCCGCGGTCAGCAACGGACCGTGGCCGCTTCGATGAATTCATTGGAGCCGGAGAGGGGTGGGGGACTGGACCTGGGTAGGCGTACCGGTGTGATCAGGCTGGTGTATTCCTCGATCAGCCGGTTCAGCGCTTCAGGCGGCTCGCTGGCCTGAAACTGCATGCGGATCTGTACCTCGTCGGGGTCGCGACTTTCGCCCTGGCGGCCTTGGCCGCCAATGGTGACCTTGAAGCTGGCCGCAGTTTGCTCGCTGGCGGTCAGCAATGCTTCTTGCGCCTCGGTGCCCTTGACCCGAACCGACAAGTCGACCTGCATGCGTTCCAGGGCCAGGCCCTTGGGTGATACCAGCGCAAACAAGGGCACGCGCATGATGTGCTGCTCATCCATGGCCACTTCGACCATCTTGGCCTTCATCGGGGCGCCCAGTGCTTCGGTGTCACAGTCGAAGAACTGATCGAACAGGTTGATGTACTGTTGTGCAATCAGGCTGTTGGTGGCACTGGCGGCTTCTTGCAGGCCCCGCGTGATCTCGCGCAGGTCGATGGATGTCATGGGGGCTAGGGACTTGTCCAATCATTCGGCTCCTGGGTGGGGTGGTGCCCCCTGCTGCGAGGGGGCGATTCTTGCCAGCTTCAATTTGTTGGCGGGGTGTCACTGTCAGCTGGTTGTTTGCCAGGGGCCTGCGGATTGGTGCCTGCCGTGGGGCCTTTCAACCTGTCGGCCTGCGAGATAGCGTCTGGGCTATCAAGCGTCGCGCTCTTGACGATGGTGGGTTTGGTTGCGGCTTCGGTCAGGAAGTCGATGACCCTCATCATTGCTTCGGGCGGGTCCTGCCGCTTCAAGGTAGTGTTGAACGCGTAGCGGGCGCGGGTATCGGTCTTGCGGGTTTGCGTGGACTTGTGGCTGATGCTGCCCTTGACGTTGAGGCTGAATGGCCCCCAGCCAAGGGACCCGGTGGCTTCTGCGGCCATGTTTTTGTCGGTTACATCTTCCGACATCTGATTGATGGTCAGTTCGAACTCGACTTTGCCTTCTTCGATGGAGATGTTCGGGTGGGTGATCGCTGCCACCAGCGGCACTTTCATCGTTTTGCTGACGACGCCTTGGTACTCGCCCTGTTCATCGACGATGGTTTCGTCATAGTCGAACTGGATCGCGACGGCCTTGCCTTCCTGAACGCAGACTTGCATCAGGAAGTCTGCATAGGACTTGCTGGCGGTGACCTGTGCTTGGACCATAGCTTGCAGGGGGCCTGCAATCATACGGTCCATCGGCAAGGCATTGATGACGGATCCGATGAGGCTAGAGTCTATCGACATAGCTGGATTCTCTTTTTAGTGGGGTTGCATGAAGGGTCGTCAGTAACGACCTCGTTGCTCATTGGCTAGCGAACGCAAGGTTCCTGGCGGCGGATATTGCCGATCTGGCGCAGGCTCAAGCCGTATTTGTCGGCCAGCAAGCTGCGTGACAAACCATCGGCGCTTTCTTTCTGGATCTGCAGGTTGCGCAGCTGGCGCATGAAGTGATCGGCCTTGGGGATTTCCAGGGCTACGCCGGCGAAGCGTTTGATCAGCGCATCGAGCGCCTCGGCCGGGAGTACATCGGCAAGCTTGGTCCGCTCGCGGTGCTTGGGGATGTATTTGGGTCTGCCGCCATAGGCGCAGGTCAGCTGGAAAGCGTTTTCGATACCGATGCAGTCGATCAGCGCTTGCAATGAATGCGGCAAATGGCTGATGTCTATGCAGGTGAGGTCTGGTAACTCCATGCGACGCTCCTTCGTTCAGGGTTGCGATGCGGTAAGCGATCACCCGCGGCGTTATGTCGAAGGTGTGACTGGATTCTCAGGTAGAGCCAGGGCGCGTCGCTAGGCGGCATTTAGGCTGGGGTTTGTAGCCTCGGTGAGCAGGGGTTGCAGGCAGCGATTTCGCTTGTTGTAGGACGCTGCTTCAACTACTCGCCGCAGCTGTTGATTTTCCGTTGTCGCACTTCACAGCTTGCAAGTTGGGGGCGGGGACCCTCAGTCGCACGGATAGCTGCTCAACAGGCTGGCACTTTTCAAGTAGGCCTTGGGGGTTGTGCTCATGCCCTGTGGCAGGGCGCGCCAGTCGACCAGCAGGCACAGAGCACTGAACGCATGCTCGCCGCGCTTTCCTACAGTGCGATCGGGAAAGTCACGGCGATAAAGTGCTCGGGTCTGCTGCACGGGGTAAACCTGATCGGCCTGCGCCAAGGTCTGGCGGGCCAGCTCTGGCAGCAGCGATGCAGGCACGGTGAAATGAACCTGACCGGTGCGGGCTTGCAGGTAGCCGGCTTCGCGAGCGCGCTGCCAGAGTTGCTGCCATTGGCTAGAGCCGGCGTTGGCGGCCAGTTCGCTGCCTAGCTTGAACAACTGCTCGGCGGGCGCCTGGCGAGTGTCCAGCGCGTAGACAGGGAGGTAAGTCAGGGCAAGGGATGCGAACAGCATGGATCTGTACATGGTGCCTCCGGCACGGGCGATGAGGACCCATGCTTTCAGGCGAACGGCACCACGCTAAGCAGGAAATGCAGCGCTGGTGCGGGTGAGCGTTGTATCATTGCCGCGGCTCGTTGCGAGCCATTTGCCCCTGATGTTGCAAGGAACTTTGAATGACACACGTGCAGCGCCTCAAATATTCACTTCTGATCATCCTGGTGGTACTGGGCCTAATGCTGGGCCTGTCCCACCTGCAAAAGCAAGGCACGATCAGTGAGCAGACCTTCCAGATGCTGGCGATCGCCATTGCCGTGGTCGTGGTCGTGATAAACGGCATTCTGCGGCGCAAAGTCAAGCGCTGAGCTGTGCGGGCCGGCCAGCTGTGGCCGGCCATACGCTCAGCGGGGGGCGGTTTGATCCAGCACGGCGCGGGCCTGGGGGTTGAGGCTGTAGCATTTGTCGCTGCCCAGGTTGATGACGCCTTCGGCGCACAGCCGCTTGAGTACTTCGCGCACACTGAGGAACGACAGCGGGATATCCAGTTGTTCCAGTTGTGCGTGCACACCACGCACGCCGATGCTGCGGCCATTGCGGTCTGCCGCATGCAGGGCATCAATCACTTTGAGCCGAATGAGACTGGTGCGCAGGCCAAAGGTGCGCAGCAGCTCGCGAATCTGTTCGTTACCAACACGTTCCTCGGCGAAAGCGTCCTGTCCTTTGGGCGCCTTCCCCGGGATGTGCCCGGCCTGCATTGAGGGTTGCGGGTTGTACATGTGAATGCTCCTTTTCGTGGACTAACCCGAAATGTGGTTGCCTCACTTACTAGGACGAATGAGAACGGAAAATCTGCAGCCCGCTCGCAAAAAAATTGCCTGTTGCTGTTCAAGACGTTCTACCTCGTTGTAATACGTAAAATTTTCATTCAGCCATTCGTCTGATCGGGATGACCCCTGACTCCGAGGTGTGCCCGTGTTCTCAATTTCGCGTCCCATGACCCGTGCCAGCTTGGCCGCTGCCCTGGTCGCCTTCAGCATTGCCTTGCAAGCGCAGCCCGCCAGCGCCGATGCCAGCGCGCAGATCCGCCGTACCAGCTTCGGGGTGCCGCACATCGTGGCCAAGGATGAGCGCGGCCTGGGCTATGGCATTGGTTATGCGTATGCCCAGGACAACCTGTGCCTGCTGGCCAACGAGGTGCTGACGGTGAGCGGCGAGCGCTCGCGCTATTTTGGTGCCAAGGCCAAGACCTTCGAACAACGCGACAACCTGGCCAGTGACCTGTTTTTCACCTGGCTCAACACGCCGACTGCCGTGGGTGCGTTTCTAAACGCTCAGCCAGCGCCGGTGCGTGACCTGCTGGACGGCTATGCAGGTGGCTTCAACCGCGCCCTGGCCGAGCGCCGCAGCCAAGGGTTGCCGCCAGAGTGCGGGACTGGGGAGTGGGTGCGGTCGATCACCAGCCAGGACCTGGTCAAGTTGACCCGCCGGCTGTTGGCTGAGGGGGGTGTCGGCCAGTTCGTCGAGGCGTTGGCAGGGGCGCAGCCCCCTTCGCTGACCAGCCAACGCGCGGCGGCCGGTTTTGCCAGGGCGCTGGCTCGGCAGGCGAGTTTCGCTTCGGAACGAGGCAGCAACGCGGTGGCTGTCGGGTCGCAGCGCTCGGCCAACGGCCGTGGCCTGTTGCTGGCCAACCCGCATTTCCCGTGGATGGGCGGTATGCGCTTTTATCAGATGCAACTGACCATACCGGGCCAGCTGGACGTGATGGGGGCTGCATTGCCAGGCTTGCCGGTGGTGAACATCGGCTTCAACCGCCACCTGGCCTGGACGCACACGGTCGACACGTCGAACCATTTCACGCTCTACCGTCTTCAGCTCGATCCGAAGGACCCGAGCCGCTACCTGCTCGACGGCAAGTCGCTGCCGTTGATGCGCCAAGCTGTCAGCGTCACGGTCAAGGCCGAGGATGGCACCTTGAGCCAGGTCGAACGCCAAGTCTACAGCTCGAAGTTCGGGCCCGTGGTGCAGTGGCCAGGGCGCCTGGACTGGGACGCGCAAGCCGCTTACAGCCTCCGCGACGCCAACCTGGACAATACGCGGGTGCTGCAGCAGTGGTACCGCATCAACCGGGCCGACAGCCTGGACGCGCTGAAGGGCTCGGTGGAGCAGTTGCAGGGCATCCCTTGGGTCAACACGCTTGCCGTGGATGAAGGTGGCCAAGCGCTGTACCTGAACCAGTCGGTGGTGCCCTATGTCGACCAGCAACTGCTGAGCACCTGCAGCAACCCGAAGGCCTCAGGGCGCCTGGTGGTGCTGAATGGCTCGCGCAGTGGCTGTGCGTGGAAGGTCGATGCGCAGGCCGCGCAGCCCGGGATCTTCCCGGCGCGATTGCTGCCCAGCCTTGAGCGCAAGGACTTTGTGCAGAACTCCAACGACCCCGCCTGGATGGCCAACCCCGCGCAGCCCTTGACCGGTTTTTCACCGCTGGTCAGCCGCAACGACCAGCCGCTGGGCATGCGCGGGCGTTTTGCCCTGAACCGCCTGCAAGGTAGCGCCAAGCTTGGCGTCGACGACCTGCAGCGCATGGTCACGGACGATGAAGTCTACCTCGCAAGCTTGCTGCTGCCGGACCTGCTGGCGTGGTGCAAAGGAGCCGAAGCGGACCTGCAGCCAGTGTGTGACAGCCTGTTGGCCTGGAACGGCAAGGCAGACCTGGACAGCGGCATTGGCCTGGTGCATTTCGAGAACATGTTCAATGCCCTGGCGGCCCACCCTGAAAGCTGGCGGGTGGCCTTCGACCCGGCGGACCCGCAGCACACGCCGCGCGGCCTGGCGGTCGAACAGGCGGCGGTGCGCAAGCTGTTGCGCGAGGCGGCCTTGGCGTCCTTGCAACAGGTGGGTAAAAGCGGAGTAGGGCGCGACAGCCAGTGGGGGCAGGTGCAGCAGGCTCTTGACGGTACGCCTGTACCGGGTGGCCCGCAGGGGCTTGGGGTCTATAACGCGATCCACAGCGTGCCGCATGGGCCGGGCAAGCGCCTGGTGGTCAGTGGTACCAGCTACCTGCAACTGGTCAGCTTCACCGATCAGGGCCCACAGGCTCGGGGGCTGCTGGCGTTCTCCCAGTCGAGCGAGGCGGGTTCGGCGCATGCCCATGACCAGACCAAGGCGTTCTCGGCCAAGCAGCTGGCAGTGATTCCGTTTACCGAGGCGCAGATCAAGGCGGACCCCGAGTATCGTGAATATGTGATCAGTGAGGGGGATAAAGGGGCAGTGGCCCAGCATTGAGCCTCTGTCCGAGGCGGTTGTCGTAGGAGCGGCCTCGCCGGGCGCTCCTACAAGCCGGTTGTCATCCGTTTGCAGAAAACTCGAACGGCGCCAGCTGAAAACCCTGCTCGTCAACCTGCAGGGTCCAACCTCGGCGGTCCCAGTCCCCCAGCACGATGCGCCGTGCGGGCTGGCCGTCCACCACCAGCTTGTGAATCGCCGGCCGGTGGGTATGGCCATGCACCAACGTCCTGACACCGTGCGCCGCCATCACCTTAGGTACTTCCTCTGGCGTGACGTCGACGATCTCGGTGGCCTTCATGCGGGTCTGCGAGCGGCTTTCGCTGCGCAGCTTGCGCGCCAGCTTGTGCCTCGAAGACAGCGGCAGGTGCCGCAAAATCCACAGGCTCAACGGGTTGCGCAAGTAACGACGCAGCTTCATGTAGGCCAGGTCCCGGGTGCACAGTGTGTCGCCGTGCATCAGCAATACCTGCTCACCGCCCAGTTCGATCACGCTCGGGTCGGCCAGCAAGGTGCAGCCGGCGGCATCGCAGAAATCCTGACCAATCAGGAAATCACGGTTGCCGTGCATCAGGTAGATCGCCGTACCGCTGTCGCTCAACTGGCGCATGGCCTGGCAAATCGATTGTTGGAAGGGCGTCATGGCATCGTCGCCGATCCAGGCTTCGAAGAAATCGCCAAGGATGTACAGGGCCTTGGCGTGGCGCGCACGGCCGTCGAGCAGATCAAGAAACGCCCGGGTGATATCCGGGCGTTCTTCTTGCAGGTGCAGATCAGAGATCAGCAGTATCACTCAGACGATCTCGGCTTTCTCGATGATCACGTCTTCTTTAGGCACGTCCTGGTGGCCGGATTTGGAACCGGTGGAAACGGCTTCGATCTTGTCGACGACGTCTTGGCCTTCGGTCACTTTGCCGAACACGGCGTAACCCCAGCCCTGTGTGTTCTTGGCGCTGTGGTTGAGGAAGTCGTTGTTGGAGGCGTTGATGAAGAACTGCGCCGAGGCGGAGTGCGGCTCCATGGTACGGGCCATGGCGATGGTGTACTTGTCGTTCTTAAGGCCGTTGTCGGCTTCGTTCTGGATGCTGGCACGCTTGTCTTTCTTCTCGTTCATGCCTGGCTCGAAGCCGCCGCCCTGGATCATGAAGCCCTTGATCACGCGGTGGAACACGGTGTTCGAGTAGTGGCCGGCTTCAACGTAGGCCAGGAAGTTGGCAACGGTCAGAGGGGCCTTATCGGCGTCCAGTTCCAGGACGATGTCGCCGTGGTTGGTGCTCAGTTTGACTTTGGACATGCTGAAATTCGCTCTCACAGGGCATTCGGAAATAGGTTGCGCAGGTTCACGCTCAGTCACCTGACGCTGGATCGGGCTGCCGCGGCACACGTACGCGGGGCCCATTTTGCCGGATCGCGACAATTTGCTGCGATAAATCGCGCCACTTTGTCAGCGGCCGGCTGTCAGCAGCTTGACTGCTTCGGCTATGATAGGCCCTTTGATTCAATCGGCCTACCCAGGCCGGACACGTGCATTCAAGGATCCTATGAGCAAGCCCACTGCCGACAACGCGCCCAACGCCGCTGCCAAAGGCGCCCCCGCTGTCCCTGCGAACTTCCTGCGGCCGATCATCCAGGCCGACCTGGACTCGGGCAAGCACAGCAGCATCGTCACCCGTTTCCCGCCGGAGCCCAACGGCTACCTGCACATCGGTCACGCCAAGTCGATCTGCGTCAACTTTGGCCTGGCCAAGGAATTCGGTGGTGTCTGCCACCTGCGTTTCGATGACACCAACCCGGCCAAGGAAGACCAGGAGTACATCGACGCCATCCAAAGCGACGTCAAGTGGCTGGGCTTCGACTGGGCCGGCGATGTGCGCTACGCCTCCAATTACTTCGACCAGTTGCACGACTGGGCCGTCGAGCTGATCAAGCGTGGCAAGGCTTATGTCTGCGACCTGACCCCTGATCAGGCCAAGGAGTACCGCGGCAACCTCAAGGAGCCAGGCAAGAACAGCCCGTTCCGCGAGCGCAGCGTCGAAGACAACCTCGACCTGTTCGCCCGCATGAAGGCCGGCGAGTTCAAGGACGGCGAGCGCGTGCTGCGGGCC
Source organism: Pseudomonas sp. Irchel s3f19 (assembly GCF_900187555.1). Lineage (NCBI taxonomy): Bacteria > Pseudomonadati > Pseudomonadota > Gammaproteobacteria > Pseudomonadales > Pseudomonadaceae > Pseudomonas > Pseudomonas sp. Irchel s3f19. Next base: position 79,354 of record NZ_FYDW01000006.1, read on the forward strand.
AAGATCGACATGGCGTCGCCGAACATGAACCTGCGCGACCCGATCCTCTACCGCATCCGTCATGCCCACCACCACCAGACCGGTGACAAGTGGTGCATCTACCCCAACTACGACTTTACCCACGGCCAGTCGGACGCCATCGAGGGTATCACCCACTCGATCTGCACCCTGGAATTCGAAGGGCATCGTCCGCTGTACGACTGGTTCCTGGACAACCTGCCGGTCCCGGCGCACCCGCGTCAGTACGAGTTCAGCCGCCTGAACCTGAACTACACCATCACTTCCAAGCGCAAGCTCAAGCAGTTGGTCGACGAGAAACACGTCGATGCCTGGGACGATCCGCGCATGTCGACCTTGTCCGGCTTCCGTCGCCGCGGCTACACGCCGGCGTCGATTCGCAACTTCTGCGAAATGATCGGCACCAACCGTTCCGACGGTGTGGTCGACATGTCGATGCTCGAATTCAGCATCCGTGACGACCTCGACCGCACCGCGCCACGCGCCATGTGCGTGCTGCGCCCGCTGAAAGTGGTCATCACCAACTACCCGGAAGGCCAGGTCGAGCAACTCGAACTGCCGCGCCATCCGAAGGAAGACATGGGTGTGCGGGTACTGCCGTTCGCACGCGAACTGTACATCGACCGTGACGACTTCATGGAAGAGCCGCCGAAGGGTTACAAGCGCCTGGAACCAGCCGGTGAAGTGCGCCTGCGTGGCAGCTACGTGATCCGCGCCGATGAGGCGATCAAGGATGCCGACGGCAACATCGTCGAGCTGCGCTGCTCGTACGACCCGGACACCTTGGGCAAGAACCCCGAGGGCCGCAAGGTCAAGGGCGTGATCCACTGGGTGCCGGCCGCAGGCAGCGTCGAATGCGAAGTGCGCCTGTACGACCGCCTGTTCCGCTCGCCTAACCCGGAAAAGACCGAGGACGGCGGCAGCTTCCTCGACAACATCAACCCGGATTCGCTGCAAGTGCTGACTGGCTGCCGTGCCGAACCGTCGCTGGGTCAGGCGCAGCCTGAAGACCGCTTCCAGTTCGAGCGTGAAGGCTACTTCTGCGCCGACCTCAAGGACAGCCAGCCGGGCCGCCCGGTGTTCAACCGCACCGTCACCCTGCGTGACTCCTGGGGCAGCTAAGGAACCGTCGTGCTTAACATCTACAACACGCTGAGCAAAACCAAGGAAGCCTTCAAGCCGCTCGATGGCAACAAGGTGCGCATGTACGTCTGCGGCATGACCGTGTACGACTACTGCCACCTTGGCCATGGTCGCAGCATGGTGGCCTTCGACCTGGTCACCCGCTGGCTGCGCAAGAGCGGCTATGAGCTGACCTATGTGCGCAACATCACCGACATTGACGACAAGATCATCAACCGGGCCAACGAGAACGGCGAGACGTTCGATGCGCTGACCGCCCGCATGATCGACGCGATGCACGAAGACGAGCGCCGCCTCAACATTTTGCCGCCGGATCAGGAGCCGCGTGCCACCGACCACATCGCTGGCATGCACGCAATGATCCAGACGCTGATCGACAAAGGTTACGCCTACGCGCCAGGTAACGGCGACGTGTACTACCGGGTAGGCAAATTCGTCGGTTACGGCAAGCTGTCGCGCAAGAAGATCGAAGACCTGCGCATCGGTGCGCGCATCGAAGTCGACGAGGCCAAGCAGGACCCGCTGGACTTCGTGCTGTGGAAGGGCGTCAAGCCGGGCGAGCCAAGCTGGGAATCGCCGTGGGGCCCGGGCCGTCCGGGCTGGCACATCGAGTGCTCGGTGATGTCCACCTGCTGCCTGGGCGAAAGCTTCGACATCCACGGCGGTGGCAGCGATCTTGAGTTCCCGCACCACGAGAACGAGATTGCCCAGAGCGAGGCCGCGACCGGCAAGCAGTACGCCAATGCCTGGATGCACTGCGGCATGATCCGTATCAATGGCGAGAAGATGTCCAAGTCGTTGAACAACTTCTTCACCATCCGCGACGTGCTTGAGAAGTACCACCCGGAGGTGGTGCGTTACCTGCTGGTGGCCAGCCACTACCGCAGTGCCATCAACTACTCCGAGGACAGCCTGCGCGATGCCAAGGGCGCTCTGGAGCGCTTCTACCACGCACTGCGCGGCCTGCCGCGCGTGGCGGCCAAAGGTGGCGAAGCGTTTGTCGAGCGCTTCAGCATGGCGATGAACGACGACTTCGGCACCCCGGAAGCCTGCGCTGTGCTGTTCGACCTGGTGCGCGAGATCAACCGCCTGCGTGACAGCGATCTTGAGGCTGCTGCTGGCCTGGCGGGTCGCCTGCGTGAGCTGGGTGATGTGCTGGGTGTGCTGCAGCTGGAGGCTGATGATTTCCTGCGGGCCGGCGCTGAAGGCAAGGTGGATGCTGCTGAGGTTGAAAGCTTGATCCAGGCGCGGCTGCAGGCACGGGCTGACAAGAACTGGGCCGAGTCGGACCGTATCCGCGACCAGTTGACCGCCATGGGGGTGGTGCTGGAAGACAGCAAAGGCGCAACCACCTGGCGCCTGGCTGACTGATCGGCGCTGTGAAGGGGCTGCCAGGCAGCCCTTTCACGACACCTGGCCCAGGCTTCAAGCCTTGCGGCACACTACGAAACAGCAGAAACCGCTTTTCTTCCCAACACCGCACGCCCTTTCTTCATGCCGACCGCCAGCGCCAACAAGATCAACGCGATCGATAGCCAGTCCCATCCGCTCGGAACCTGATGCACGATCACGGCCGAGCTGACGATGCCGAACACCGGAATCAGCAACGACAACGGCGCCACCGTCGACACCGGGTACTCGCGCAGCAGGCAGTTCCACCCCCAATAGCAGAAGTGCGTCGCGGCATACACCTGGAATGCCAGTGAACAGGCGACGACGGTATTCGCTTGTGTAACCAGCGCCACAAACGGGCTTGTGCCGTGCAGCCACCAGGTCAGCAACAGCAAGGGTACCGGCGCGAAGAGGCTGGCCCACACGACGAAGGCGAATATCTCCCGCACCTTTGACAGTTTGATGATGACGTTGCCGATGCTCCAGGCCAGTGCGCTGATCATCACCAGCGTCAAACCGATGGTCGTGGTCTTGCCAGGGCTCGCGGCGAGGATGCCAAGCAAGCCGGTTGCCGCCAGCACGATGCTGATCAGTTGGGGCCAGGCCAAGGGTTCGCGAAACAGCAAACAGCCCCAGGCCAGCGTAAAGAATGCACTGAACTGGATCAGCAACGAGGCGCTGCCTGGCGGCACACCCATGGCAATCCCCAGGTTGATCAAAGCCCACATAGCGACGCCAAAGATCAAGCCATAAGCACCCAGCCAGCCGATCGCGATATTCGGGCGCTTCACGAAAAACACCCACGGTAAGGCGCACAGCGCAAAGCGGATGCCTGAGAGCAGGAGCGGGTCGACGTGGGCCAAGCCCAGTTTGGTAATCGGAAAGTTGATGCCCCATAGCGCAGTAACCAGCACTGCGAGGATCAGGTGTTTTCTACGCATGGTTTGACAGCCTTGTGAAAGTCGCGGCAGGGGGCCTTGACGCATTTGCCAATATGCCGGGGCCTGGTTTGGCCCGCTTTCAATCCAAGGTCAAATACCATTAAAATCAGGCCATGACGCATGCAGATGACACGCTGTACGAAGACACCGCTTGCGATGTGGTGGTGACGAGGAGGGCTTTTGCCGATGGCGAACTGTTCCCGATGCACAGCCACAGGCGGGGCCAGTTTGCCTACGCCGCCTGTGGCGTGATCACGGTTGCAACCGGTTCGGGCACCTGGGCAGTGCCGCCATTGCGGGCCATCTGGGTGCCTGCCGAGCTTGCGCACGCTATGCACATGCGCGGCCCCGTCACCATGCTCAACGCCTATATTTGCCCGCAGTCAGCCAAGCGGGTCGGCCTTCCTGAGCACTGTCAGGTTTTTGCAGTTTCGCCCCTGGTGCGCGAGCTGCTTGAGAAGGCTATTGAAGTGCCTGCCCAGTATCCCGCGCAGGGGCGTGATGCGTGTTTGATGGGGCTGCTGCTTCATGAGATCGCCGGCATGCCGGGTGTGTCACTCAATGCCCCTATGCCCGAGGAGCCACGCCTTGCACGGGCGTGCAGGGCGTTTCTGGCGGAGCCCTCGTTGCAAACAGGCATCGACGGGATGGCGGAGCGCGCCAGCATGAGCCGGCGCACCTTCACCCGCCAGTTTCGCCTGCACACCGGGATCAGTTTTAACGAATGGCGCCAGCAGGCATGCTTGCTGGCAGCCGTGGTTCGGCTGGGCAATGGTGAGCCCGTTACGCGTGTTGCGACAGCGCTTGGGTACAGCACTCCAAGCGCTTTCGCGACGGTTTTCAAGCGTTTTCTCGGTGCTGCTCCCAGCCGCTACTTCGCCGATCCCGCCAATGGGCAATGCAGCACCAGCTTGGCCCCGCCCAGTTCGCTGGAGCCGATTTCCAATCCGAACCCATGCAGGTCTACGATCGCCGCCACGATCGACAAACCCAGCCCGAAGCCCGGGTGACGGTGGCCTTCCTCGCTGCGATAGAAGCGCTTCAGCACAGCGGTGCGCTCTTCTTCAGGAATGCCCGGCCCAGTGTCCTCGATGGCGATATGCAGGCCCCGTTCATCCTGCGTCGCCGAAACCCGCACGCAGCCGCCCGCTGGCGTGAACTTGATGCCGTTGCCCACCAGGTTGGCCAGCGCCTCGAACAACAATTCGCGGTCACCGTGCAGCGCCGGTAACTGTTCGGGCTGGTCCAATTCAAGCCGAATAGCGCCATCTTCGGCCAATGGCAGGTAGAAGTCGTGGAGTTCCACCAGCAGCCCATGTGGGTCGAGCTGAACGAAGCCGGCACGGCGCTGACGGTCTTCCAGTTCGCTGATACGCAGCAAGCCGCGAAAGCGTGCCATCAGTGTGTCGGTTTCACCTATCGCCTGGTCGAGTGCCTCGGCCTGCGCCGAATCGCTGTCGCTCTGCTGGCGAATGCGGTACAGCTGGGCGCGCAGGCGGGTCAGTGGCGTGCGCAGGTCATGGGCGATGTTGTCGCACACGCCCTTGACCTCATGCATCAACCGCTCGATGCGGTCGAGCATGGCATTGACGATGGCGGCCAGCATGTCCAGCTCGTCGCGCCGGGCCGACAGCGGCAGGCGGTGGGTGAGGTCGCCCGCCACGATCAGTTCGGCCTGGGCCTGAATGGCGCGGATGCGCTTGAGCGGTCTGCGCCGCAGCAGGTACCAGCCGGCAAAGCCTGGGATCAGGGTCAGGGAGATGCCCCAAAGCAGGGCATGCAGGATGATCCGGGTGACCACGAACAACGAGCCGTTGTCCCGCACCAGCACCAGCCAGCGGCCATCCTGCACCTTGATCGCCACGGCATCGCAGCTGTCGCGTGGCATGTGCGGGTCGTCGGCGTCCAGGCAGCGTTTGAGCTCATGAACCTTGCCGTCCAGGCCAAGCTCGGAGGGCAGGGTGCGAATACGCCCGCCAAGCGGGTTGAGCTGGGCATCGAACAGGCCGTAGGCGTCGAAGCTGCGCTCTTCGAAGGCCTGGCTGGCAATCAGCGCGTCGTCCAGTTGCTTGCCGCTCATGTGTGCGAACAGGTGCTGGCGCTGCAGCATGGAATGGCGGGTGAGTTTGTTCAGGTAGCTGGACACCTCGAAGTACAGCACCCCCATGAGGATGCTGCTCCAGGCCACGAACAGAAAGCTGTACAGCGCCAGCAGGCGGCTGGTCGAGGAGCTCCAGCCCTTAGACGGGTTCAGCAATGGCATAGCCCGAGCCCCGTACGGTACGGATCAGCGGCGATTGGCCGGGAGAGTCGATCTTCTTGCGCAGGCGGCCAATGTGGACATCGATCAGGTTGGTGCCGGGGTCGAAGTGATAACCCCAGACCTCCTCGAAAATCATCATCCGGGTGATGACCTGGCCACTGTGGCGCATCAGGTATTCCAGCAGCTTATATTCGGTGGGCAGCAGGTTGAGCGTGTGCTCGCCGCGCCGCGCTTCGTGGCTGATCAGGTCCAGTTGCAAGTCGGCGACCTGCAGGCGGGTCTGGGTCATGGGCACGCTGTTGCGACGCAGTAGTACCTCGACCCGGGCGGCCATCTCGTCCGAGGCAAAGGGCTTGGTCAGGTAGTCATCACCCCCGGCACGCAGGCCGCGCACCCGTTCGTCGACGTCAGACAGGGCGCTGATCATCAGGATCGGCGTGGCGATCTTCAGGCTGCGCAGGGTGGTGACGATGGTCAGGCCATCGACTTCGGGCAGCATGCGGTCCAGGGTAATCAGGTCGTAGCCACCGGCAATCGCCTTGGCCAGGCCTTCCCGGCCATTGTCGGCCCAATCCACGTCCAGGCCGTGGCTGGAGAGTTCGGCGACGATTTCCTGGCCGGTGACGGCGTCGTCTTCGATGGTCAGTACGCGTGGCATGCTGGTTCCTGGGCGGCGAATAGAGGCTTGATTGTGCCAAAGAATAGACAAACGGCGATTTAAGAAAAATTCATCTGGCAAAGCACGGTCGACCAAGCGGCCAAAAAAAAAGGGCATGCCATTGCCTGGCATGCCCCGTTTTCAGGCTGTCGCAGCGCCTCAGGCGACCTTGACGATCCAGCCTGCCGGTGCTTCGACATCACCGCTCTGGATGCCGGTCAGCTCGTTGTAGAGCTTCTGGGTGACCGGGCCGACTTTTTCCAGGTCGTGGAACACGTGCAGCTTGCCGTTGTACTCGATGCCACCGATCGGGGTGATCACCGCGGCGGTACCGCAAGCGCCGGCTTCGATGAAGCGGTCGAGGTTGTTGATCTCGACATCGCCTTCGATCACTTTCAGGCCCAGGCGCGAGGACGCCAGTTCCATCAGCGACAGGCGGGTGATGCCTGGCAGCACGGAGGCCGATTTCGGCGTGATGAACTCGTTGTTGGCGGTGATGCCGAAGAAGTTGGCCGAACCGACTTCCTCGATCTTGGTGTGAGTCAGCGGATCGAGGTAGATGGCATCGGCGAAGTTGGCCTTCTTGGCTTCAGCGCCCGGCTGCAGGCTGGCGGCATAGTTGCCACCGACTTTGGCTGCGCCGGTGCCTTGCGGGGCGGCGCGGTCGAAGCTGGAAATCTGGAAGTTGTGCGGCTTCATGCCGCCCTTGAAGTACGAACCCACCGGGATGGCGAAGACCGAGAAGATGAACTCGGGTGCGGTACGCACGCCGATGTTGTCACCGGTGCCGATGACGAACGGGCGCAGGTAGAGGGCGCCTTTGCCATGTGGCGGCACGAAGCGCTCGTTGGCCTTGACCACTTGCTTGCAGGCCTCGATGAACACATCGGTTGGCACGTGCGGCATCAGCAGGCGGGCGCAGCTGCGCTGCATGCGCGCGGCGTTCTGGTCTGGGCGGAACAGGTTGATCGAGCCGTCCTTGCAGCGGTAGGCCTTGAGGCCTTCGAAGCACTGCTGGCCGTAGTGCAGGGCAGTGGAGCCTTCACTGATGTGCAGTACGTTGTCTTCGGTCAGGGTGCCCTTGTCCCACTCGCCATTGCGCCATACGGACAGGTAGCGCTTGTCGGTCTTGATGTAGTCGAAGCCCAGCTTGTCCCAATTAATGCTCTCGTTACTCATGACACCCTCGATTGTCTTGCAGATGCCCGATTGCTCGGGCTGCTGTTATATGCGCACCACGCCACGATAATACATCCGTCGCGGATCGGGAACGGCCAGTCACGAAACAGCTTGCGATTGGGGGCTTGCTGAGGCGTGTCTTGGGTTTTGCGGGAGGGGGGTAGGGGCATGCCTTGAGGGTTCTGGCGCCTGTGAGATCGAGCGCCGTCCGCGCGGCGCTCGATCTCACAGGCGCTGAAAATCTCTCGTCATCCATATGGGGCCATAATGCATATCTCTGCCAACACCCTCAGCCCCCCCGCAGCCGCCTGTTCCAATCCCCTCCATGGCTGCGGCTACAGGCCTCTTCACTGTCAAAACGCACATGCCAGGCCGGATGATCCAAGCGTATCCCTACTTCATCGAGCGCCTGACAGGTCAGCGCCAGCATGCGCGCCTTGGCCACCCCGGTCAGCGCTGCAGCTTTGTCTGCCTCGCGCTGGAAAACCCAGGTGATGCGCAAGCTTGCGGGAAAGTTGTCGGGGTCGAGGCGGTGGGTGAGCCAGGTGAACCCGACGATTTCTGCCTTGGCCGTATCGCAGGCCTCCGTCAGGCAAACTACCAGTTCACGCTCCACACGTGCCACCTCGCGCTTACCCATAGCCTTCATTGGGCGGCCTCATCATCTATTTGCTGGCAAAAACGCAGGCGGTTGCCGAACGGGTCGTACACCTGCATCTGCAGGCCCCAGTCCAGGCGTTCGGCCTCAGGTCGGGCGTAGCCGTAGCGTTTGGCCTGCAGTTCGCCTTCGAGGGCGCGCAGGTCGTCGATGCGGGCAAATACGGTTGAACCAGGGGTAGCGTCTCCATGGTGCTCGGTCAGGTGCAGGATCAGCCCGTCGCGATGAATTTGCGCGTACAGGGGCAGGTCCGGGCTGAAGCGGTGCTCCCAGTCGAGGCTGAAACCGAGAAAATCGAGGTAGAACTCTTTGGCCTTGTCGACCGAAAAAATACGCAGTACCGGGATGGCGGGGGCGAGCGGCATAAGGCGTCCTTGACCGTTGGCAAAGGTGCCACTGTAGCGCAGTTAGGCGGTCGCCTGCGCGTCTCTGGCTGCCGGGCCGACGGCAATGGTTGACCACCTGCCGGCCACTGCGTAGCCTTGCCAGTTCGAGGTTCTTCGGCCAGGCCGAAGCTAAGACGGGAACGCGGTACATGCCGCGGCTGCCCCCGCAACTGTAAGCACCGACAAAGGATCGACACAGCCACTGCGTAAACCGCGCGGGAAGGCGTCATCCGGCCAGCCTTGCTCTTTACCGAGCGGCGGGCATGGTGCGAGCCAGGAGACCTGCCTCGAAGCGCTTTCGACTTTCAACCGGGCGGGGTGATCCGGTGGCGAACAAGCCCGGCCGACCTGGCCCGTGGCTGTCGTCCTGCATGCCCGCGCCATCTGCCAAGGGCACCGCGACATGAAAACACTGGCCAAACTCCCTGTCACCATCGTTACCGGCTTCCTCGGCTCGGGCAAGACCACCTTGCTGCGGCACATGCTCGATAACGCCCAGGGCCGCCGTATCGCGGTGATCGTCAACGAATTCGGCGAACTGGGCATCGATGGCGACATCCTCAAGCAGTGCAGCATCGGCTGCACCGAAGAAGAAGCCAGCGGCCGCGTTTACGAACTGGCCAATGGCTGCCTGTGCTGCACCGTACAGGAAGAATTCTTCCCGGTAATGCGCGAACTGGTCGCGCGCCGTGGTGACCTCGACCACATCCTCATCGAAACCAGTGGGCTGGCCTTGCCCAAGCCGTTGGTACAGGCCTTCCAGTGGCCGGAAATTCGCAACGCCTGCACCGTCGACGCGGTGATCACCGTGGTCGACAGCCCGGCCGTGGCTGCCGGTACCTTTGCCGCCTACCCGGACCAGGTGGATGCACAGCGCAAACTCGACCCTAACCTGGACCACGAGTCGCCGCTGCACGAACTGTTCGCCGACCAGTTGGCCAGCGCCGACCTGGTGGTGCTGAACAAGGCCGACCTGATCGACGCCGAAGGCTTGGCCAAGGTCCGCGCCGAAGTGGCCGAAGAGCTGCCGCCCGCCGTCAAGGTGGTCGAGGCCAGCAGCGGTCGCCTGCCGCTGGAAGTGCTGCTGGGGGTGGGCGCCGAGTCCGAGGCGCACATCGACGGCCGCCGTACCCACCATGATTCGCACCACGATGGCGACGACCACGACGATCATGACCACGACGCCTTCGATTCGATCTCCATCGACCTGCCCGAGGCTGACGAAAGCCTGTTGCTCGATGCCCTGACCCAACTGGTGGTCGAGTTCGGCATCCTCCGCGCCAAAGGCTTCGCCGCCATCCCGGGCAAGCCAATGCGCCTGCTGGTGCAGGGCGTGGGTACCCGCTTCGACAAGCACTTCGACCGCGCCTGGCGCGCCGACGAGCCGCGTATCACGCGCCTGGTACTGATCGGCCAAGCGCTTGACGCTGCGCAACTCGAAGCGCGTCTGCGCCAAGCACTGGGCGCCTGACCCATGCACCTGCTGCGGACCCAGCCCGGCGGCTTCGTGCCGGATGACAGCATCGCCGACCTCGGCCAGAGCCCCGCCGACCTGGTGATCCTCTGCAGCGGTGATTCACACCTGGCATTGCTCGCCGACACGGCCGAGCAATTGCCTGACGACTTCCCCAGTTTGCGCCTGGCCAACCCGATGCAGGTGCAGAACCATGCCTCGGTCGACCTGTATGTCGACCAGGTACTGCGCCATGCCAAGGTCATTCTGGTGTCGCTGCACGGTGGCGTTGGCTACTGGCGCTATGGCGTCGAGCAACTGGTCGCGCTGTCGGCCCAAGGTGTGCAGCTGATCCTGGTGCCGGGCGACGACCGCCCGGACCCGGAGCTGACGGGCCTGGGCACGGTGACCGGCGAGCAGGCCGAGCGCCTCTGGCACTTTCTGCGCCAGGGCGGCAAGGCCAACGCCATCAACCTCTTCAACTGCCTGGCCAACCAGTGGCTGGGCCGCGATTATCGCTGGGACGAGCCGCAGCCCTTGCCGCGCACCTCGGTGTACCACCCGGCCAAGGGCAGTGCAGCGCTTGAAGAATGGTATACGCAGTGGCACCCGGAACACCCGGTGGCACCGCTGCTGTTCTACCGCTCTCACCTGCAGGCGGCCAATACCGCATTCATCGACGTATTCTGCGAACGCTTGCTGGCGGCCGGGCTCAACCCTTTGCCGATCGCCGTCGCCAGCCTCAAGGAAAGTGCCTGCCTGGAACAAGTCGAGGCCTGGCTGGACGAGGTCGGTGCCGAGGTGTTGATCAATACCACGGGGTTTGCCTTGTCCAGCCCCGAGCGCCCCAACCTGCGCCCGTTCCGCCGCGATATCCCGGTACTGCAGGCTATTTGCGCGCAAGACAACCAACCCGCCTGGGAAACCAGCGAGCAAGGCCTGGGCGCGCGCGACCTGGCCATGCACATTGCCTTGCCGGAGCTGGACGGGCGCATCATCACGCGCCCGGTTAGCTTCAAGGACATGGCCTGGCGCAGCGAGCGCAGCCAGTCCGACGTGGTCTGCTACCGCGCCCATCCCGAGCGCATGGACTTCGTCGCTGAGCTGGCCCGGCGCTGGGTAGCGCTGGCCCGCTTGCCCAATGGCCAGAAACGCGTGGCCCTGGTGCTGGCCAATTACCCGACCCGCGACGGCCGAATTGGCAACGGTGTGGGGCTGGACACGCCGGCGGCTGCGTTGAACATCCTCAAGGCGCTGCAGGGCGAAGGGTATCCGCTGGCCGACCTGCCGGGCACGGGCACCCAATTGATCCACCAGTTGCTGGGCGGCGTGACCAACGACCTCGACCATCTCGACCAGCGCCCCTGCGCGCAGAGCCTGAGCCTGGATGACTATCAGGCAGCGTTTTCCCGCCTGCCGGAGGCCAATCGCCAAGCGGTGCTGGAGCGTTGGGGGGCGCCGGAACACGACCCCATGTACCGCAGTGGGCGGCTGATGGTGGCAGGCCTGCGCTTCGGCCAGACCTTCGTCGGTATCCAGCCGGCACGCGGCTACCAGGTTGATCAAAGTGCGGTGTACCACGACCCCGACCTGGTGCCGCCACACGGGTACCTGGCGTTTCATTTCTGGCTGCGCCATGCCTTTGCTGCCGATGCGGTGATTCACGTTGGCAAGCACGGCAATCTGGAGTGGCTGCCCGGCAAGGGGGTCGGCCTGTCGGCGCAATGCTGGCCAGACGCGCTGCTCGGCCCGTTGCCGAACATCTACCCGTTCATCGTCAACGACCCGGGGGAGGGCGCGCAGGCCAAGCGTCGCACCCAAGCGGTCATCATCGATCACCTGATGCCGCCGTTGACCCGCGCCGAAACCTACGGCCCGCTGCGTCACCTGGAGCAACTGGCCGACGAATTCTATGAAGCGCAGCTGCTCGACCCGCGGCGTGCCCGTGAGCTGCAGCGCGACATCCTGGAACTGGTCAAGGCCAACCACATCGATCGCGAATTGCAACTGGAAGGCCAGCTGGACGATGCCGCCGTATGGCTGCCGCGCCTGGACACCTACCTGTGCGACCTCAAGGAATCGCAGATCCGCGATGGCTTGCATGTGTTTGGCCAGTCTCCTGAAGGTAGGCTGCGCCTGGACACCTTGCTGGCGTTGCTGCGCGTGGAGCGCGGCGATGGCCGGGGTGGCAATGCCAGCCTGTTGCGCACACTGGCCAAGGCCCTGGTGCCCGGCTTCGACCCACTCGACTGCGACCTCGGGCAGCCTTGGCAGGGCGCGTGCCCAGCGTTTTTGCAGGCAGTGAGCGACGCGCCATGGCGCACCTGCGGTGATACCCGTGAGCGCCTTGAACTGCTGGCCCTGCAGATGATCGAGCAGGCACTGGGCGGAGCTTCGGCACTGCCTGCAGTGAGCGAATGGCAACCGGTGCACGAAGTGGTGCAAGCGCTCTGTGCAACGGTGGCGCCGAGCCTGGATGCCTGTGGTGCGGCAGAAATCGACGGCCTGCTGGCGGCCCTGGCTGGCCGCTTCGTCCCGGCGGGCCCCAGTGGCGCGCCAAGCCGCGGGCGCCTGGACGTGCTGCCCACCGGTCGCAACTTCTATACCGTGGATGTGCGTAACCTGCCCACCACCACGGCCTGGCGCCTGGGTTTCGCGTCGGCGAACCTGATTCTCGAACGCCACTTGCAGGACCACGGCGACCACCTGCGGCAACTGGGCCTGTCGGTATGGGGCACAGCAACCATGCGCACCGGCGGTGACGACATCGCCCAGGCCATGGCCTTGATGGGTGTGCGCCCGGTCTGGGCCACCGGCAGCCAGCGGGTCGACGATTTCGAAATCCTGCCGCTGGGTGTGCTTGATCGCCCGCGGGTAGATGTGACCTTGCGCGTCTCGGGGTTTTTCCGCGATGCCTTCGGCAACCTGATTCGCTTGTTCGATGCCGCCGTTCAGGCCGTGGCGGCGCTGGATGAGCCCGATGACCTCAACCCGCTGGCAGCACGGGTGCGCAACGAGCGCGAAACGCTGCAGGCACAGGGCGTCGACGCCGAGCAGGCGGCCCGCCAGGCTGGCTGGCGAGTGTTCGGGGCCAAGCCCGGTGCTTATGGCGCTGGCGTGCAGAACGCCATCGATGGCCGTTTGTGGCACAGCCGTGACGACCTGGCCGAGGTCTACCTCAATCACGGCGGCTACGCTTACGGCGCAAGCGACGAGGGCACCCCGGCCCGCGCCCAGTTCGCGCACCGCCTGGGCCAGGTCCAGGCGGTGTTGCAGAACCAGGACAACCACGAGCACGACGTGCTCGATTCCAACGATTACTACCAGTTCCAAGGTGGCATGCTGGCCGCCTCTGAAACCTTGTCTGGCGCGTCGGTAGCCAGTTATCACGGCGACCACAGCCAGGTCGACCGGCCGCGTATCCGCACCCTCAAGGAAGAGCTGAACCGGGTCATCCGGGCCCGTGCGCTCAACCCGAAGTGGATCGACGGGGTGAAGCGCCATGGTTACAAAGGCGCCTTCGAGATGGCGGCGACAGTCGACAACCTGTTCGCCTTCGACGCTACCACGCACCTGATCGACGACCATCATTATCAGTCCCTGGCCGATGCCTACGTGCTCGACCCGGCGACCCGCGACTTCATGCGCGAGCATAACCCCGAGGCCCTGCGCGACCTTACCGAGCGTTTGCTGGAGGCCCAGCAACGCGGCCTCTGGGAGGCGCCTGGCGACTACCGCGAAGCCCTTGAGGAGCAGTTGCTCGACGGCGAGGAACAGGCTTGAAATGAGTGAACCCGTACAATTCCCGCTGGCTGCAGTGGTCGGTGCCGATGAGCTGAAACTGGCCCTGTGCCTGACCGCCATCGACCCGAAGATCGGTGGCGTGCTGATCGAAGGCCCGCGCGGCATGGCCAAAAGCACCTTGGCCCGCGGCCTTGCCGACCTGCTCGGCGAAGGCCCGTTCGTCACGCTGCCATTGGGCGCCAGCGAAGAGCGCCTGGTCGGCACCCTCGACCTGGACGCTGCATTGGGGCAGGGCAAGGCACAGTTTTCGCCGGGCGTGTTGGCCCAGGCCGATGGCGGTGTGCTGTACGTGGACGAGGTCAACCTACTGCCCGATACCTTGGTCGACCTGTTGCTCGACGTGGCAGCCAGCGGCACCAACCGCATCGAGCGCGACGGCATCTCGCACCGGCATAGCGCCCGCTTTGTGCTGATTGGCACCATGAACCCGGAAGAAGGCGAGTTGCGCCCGCAGTTGCTCGACCGTTTTGGCTTGAATGTGGCACTAGAAGGTTTGCCCGAGCCGCACGCGCGCCAGCAGATCATCCGTCGCCGCCTGGCGTTCGACAGCGACCCGCAGGCCTTTTGCGCGCAATGGGCGGCCGCCCAGGCGCAACTGCGTGAGCGTTGCCAGCAAGCGCGCCACGCCCTTGCCTTGATTGCCTTGGACGATCAGGCCCTGGCCTGGATCACCGAGCGCTGTTATGCCGCCGGGGTCGATGGCCTGCGTGCTGACCTGGTCTGGCTGCGCGCTGCACGGGCGCATTGCGCCTGGCGCGGGGGCGCGGCCATAGAAGAAGCCGATGTGGACGCGGTGGCCGAGTTCGCCCTGCGCCATCGCCGCCGGGTGACGCCGCAGCAACAACAGCCGCCTTCGACACCGCCCGAGGCAGGCCAGCAGGGCGCAGACAATCAAGGCGGGCAGGGTGATTGGGGTGCGCTGCCACCTCAACCGGTAGTGAGTGGCGCGCGTCGCGAGGTGCCGAACTGGGCAAAAAAGCCCTGAGCATCCGCCCACGGCAGGCTCAAGGGGCGGATGCCAGACCACGCGTGGGCAAGCTGGCAGGCGCCAGCCGTGGCCGTGTGCGCAGTGCCGCGGCGGGCCGGGTGGCGTGGTTGCCGACCTTGCTCAAGGGGCGGCCCCGGCTGCGTGACGACCTGTGCTGGCAACAGCGCCAGGGCCAGGCTAACGAACTGTGGCTGGTGATTATCGACGCATCTGCGTCAACCCGCCGCCATCAGGCACTGGCGCAGACCAAAGGCTTGCTGGCGGCGTTGTTCGACCAGGCATACCGGCAGCGCGCCCGGCTGGCCTTGCTGACCGCCAGTGGGCGGACACCGCAGTGGCAGCGTCACGGCCTGAAGGCCTCGGCAGCCCTGCAGCCCTGGTTGCAAGCGCTGGGAGCGGGCGGTGGTTCGCCGTTGATCGCTGCGCTGGAGCAGGCACGGCAGTGGCTGCAGACTCGGCAGCAGGCCCACCCCAATGAGGCTGTGCGTTGCCTGGTGTTCACCGACGGACGGCTGCAGCGCTGGGATGCCGTGCAGCCCATGCCGTGTGCCACGCTATTGGTCGACATGGAACTGGCGCCCGTTCGTCTGGGGCGCGCACAACAGTTGGCAGAACAACTGCAGGCGGATTATCAGCACCTGGAACAGTTCAAGGTTGTGGATTGAGTTACGGCGGCGGGGGAGGTTGCGACACTATGTCGCAATAACAAAAGTTGCGAGAGCCGCAACTGGAAAGTTGCGCAAGTGCGTGACAGGGCACGCACTTGGCGGGGTAATCGGTATTACTTCGGCATCGACCACGGTTGCAGGTCGTAACCTTTTTCGCACAGTTCGGCGCGCACTTCCTCGATCAGGCTGGCCCATTGCGCAGGGTCGGAATAAATGCGCGAGGACACTTGCTTGCTGCCGATGCGGGTGCTGGTCCGGTCGATCACTGCCAGGCTCAGCTCACCAGTACCGTTGGGTGCATCCCAGGCTACGCACTGGAAAGGTTCGAAGGCGTGGTCGGCAATCAGCAGTGCTTCGTTGACACGGAGCGGGGCATTCATGGTTCGGTCTCTCTATGGTCCCAAACATCGAAGTAAAGTCCGCGTTGCTTCAAAGTCGCCTCAATAATCGCGAAGTGCAGCGCGGGGTTATGTGTACTGATGCTCGTTGTCCGGGGGTAAGTCACACATTGGGTGTAAAAATTTTTGTCAGGGGCGAATCTGTTCACGCTTACGCCGCCATGTGATGTCGATAAAGTGCGAAAATTCCCGTCATGGATTGTAAAAAAATGATTCGGCAGACAGACGGTACTGGGCACCGTCAAGTTCGTTGCTACTGTTAATTGGGCGCCACAACTTGCTGTTTTACTTCACAAAACCAAACTCTGGCGCCAAGGAACGGTCATGCAGCAACCCGCTTCCCAACGCCGTTTGCTCATCGTCGACCCCTGCGACGACTGCCACCAATTGCTGCCGGGCCTGCGCAGTGCCGGCTGGGACGTGGACAGTTGTATCCTCGGCGCCGCGCTGGAGCACACCTGCGATGTTGGCCTGCTGCGCCTGCAGGCATCGCACCTGCGCCATCCCGACGCCGTGAAGGACATGATCAAGCGCAGCAATACCGAGTGGATTGCCGTGCTCAGCGCCGAGCAGTTGCGCATGCAGAACGTGGGTGATTTTGTCTGCGAATGGTTTTTCGACTTCCATACCTTGCCGTTCGATGTTTCCCGTGTGCAGGTCACCCTCGGGCGTGCCTTTGGCATGGCACGCCTGCGCGGCAAGGGCACGGCGCGGGTGGACGAGGCGACGCATGAGCTGTTGGGTGAAAGCCGCCCTATTCGCGAACTGCGCAAATTGCTGGGCAAGCTGGCGCCCACCGAATCGCCGGTGCTGATACGCGGTGAGAGCGGCACAGGCAAGGAACTGGTGGCGCGCACCCTGCATCGCCAGTCACAGCGGCGCGATCAGCCGTTTATTGCCATCAACTGCGGGGCGATACCCGAACACCTGATTCAGTCCGAGTTGTTCGGGCACGAAAAGGGCGCGTTTACCGGCGCCCATCAGCGCAAGGCCGGGCGAATCGAAGCGGCCCATGGCGGCACCCTGTTTCTGGACGAGGTCGGTGACTTGCCCTTGGAGCTGCAGGCCAACCTGCTGCGGTTTCTGCAGGAGAAGCACATCGAACGGGTCGGAGGCAGCCAGCCGATCCCGGTGGATGTGCGGGTGCTTGCGGCCACTCACGTGGACCTGGAAAAGGCCATCGAACAGGGGCGCTTTCGCGAGGACCTGTATTACCGGCTCAATGTGTTGCAGGTGGTGACCGCGCCGCTACGTGACAGGCATGGCGACCTGTCGATGCTGGCCAGCCATTTTGCGCATTTCTACAGCCTTGAAACTGGGCGCAGGCCGCGCTCGTTCAGTGACCATGCCTTGGCAGCCATGGGCCGGCATGATTGGCCCGGCAACGTGCGCGAACTGGCCAACCGGGTGCGACGCGGGTTGGTGTTGGCTGAAGGGCGGCAGATTGAAGCGCCGGACCTGGGCTTGCAGATCGAGCAGGAACAGCAGCCGCTGGGGACGCTGGAGGAGTACAAGCACCGGGCGGAGCGCCAGGCTTTGTGTGATGTGCTTAACCGGCACAGCGACAATTTGAGCATCGCGGCGAAGGTGCTGGGGGTCTCACGCCCGACGTTCTATCGGCTGTTGCACAAGCACCAGATCCGCTGACAACAGGCCTTAGGCTGTGCATAGCTGCCGACCTTGTGGGGGGGTAAACCCGCCCCCACAGTTTCCTGATACCCCGATCGATCAGTGCGGGGCGCGGTGGATGGTCTTGAGCAGGTCTTCCGGGCTGATATGCCCCACTACCTGGGCCACCGCGCTGCCGGGGGTCGGCAGGTCGATGATGTGGCTCTTCATCTTGCCGACCACGTGCATCTCGCACGGCTTGCAGTCGAACTTCAGGGTCAGTACTTCGTCACCCTGAATCAGCTGCATCGGCGCGACCTTGGTGCGCACGCCGGTCACGCCCTTGGCCTGCTTGGGGCACAGGTTGAACGAGAAGCGCAGGCAGTGCTTGGTGATCATCACCGGCACTTCGCCGTGTTCTTCATGGGCCTCGTAGGCCGCGTCGATCAGTTGCACGCCGTGACGGTGGTAGAAGTCGCGGGCCTTCTGGTTGTACACGTTGGCCAGGAACGACAGGTGCGACTCCGGGTACACCGGTGGTGGTGTGGTCTCGGCCTTGCGCCCGCCACGCGGGTGCGCCTTGACCCGGGCAGCGGTCAGCGCCTCGATGGCCTCACGGCGCAGGGCCTTGAGCTGCGAGTTGGGGATGAAGTACGCCTGCGGTGCATCCAGCTCGATGGCGTTGGCGTGGTACTGGGTTGTGCCCAATTGGCCCAGCAGGTCGTGCAACTGCTCCAGTGCCTGTTGCGGCTTGTTGGCCGCGCCGAACGGGCCGTCCAGGGCGACTTGCACGCTGACGCCTTCTTCACTGCTGACGGTCAGCATCAGGCGCTGCTCACGCAGTACTGCGTGCCACTCGACGCCCACCCGGCGCTCGGCCGAGGTGCGCTGCAAGGCTTGCTGCCAGTTGTGGTCGAGGTTGCGCGACAGCGGGTGGTTCGGCCGCAGCTTGTACAGGCCGTCGGGCATCTCGTTGGGTTCGACGCGGTAGCGGTAGCGCTTCTGGCCGTCTTCCTCGAATTCGCCGCGGGGTTCGGCGATGTTGGCGCGAAAACCCACCACCTCACGCTTGACCAGCACGTTGAGGCCGTCGCCGTTGGTCAGCGGCACATCGGTGATGACCAGCATGTCGCGCTTGTTGACCTTTTCCACCACACCCACCGGCAAGCCGGTGAAGGTCGGCGAGTCGAAGGCGCCGATGTCGATCTTGCGGTCGCTGACGAAGTAGTCGGTGCTGCCGCGGTGGAAGGTCTTGTCCGGGTCTGGGACGAAGAAGTGTTCGGTGCGGCCGCTAGAGGCACGGGCCAGGCCCGGGCGGTCTTCGAGGATGGCGTCCAGCTCTTTGCGGTAGTGGGCAGTGATGTTCTTCACATAGCCCATGTCCTTGTAGCGGCCTTCGATCTTGAACGAGCGCACGCCGGCGTCGACCAGGTCGCGCAGGTTGGCGGTCTGGTTGTTGTCCTTCATCGATAGCAGGTGTTTTTCGAAGGCAACCACGCGGCCCTGGTCATCCTTGAGGGTGTAGGGCAGGCGGCAGGCTTGCGAACAGTCGCCACGGTTGGCGCTGCGGCCTGTCTGGGCGTGGGAGATGTTGCACTGGCCGGAGAAGGCCACGCACAGCGCGCCATGGATGAAGAATTCGATGGCTGCATCGGTTTCGGCGGCAATGGCGCGAATCTGCTGCAGGTTCAGCTCGCGGGCCAGTACCAGCTGCGAGAAACCCGCCTGGTCGAGGAACTTGGCCCGTTCCAGGGTGCGGATGTCGGTCTGGGTGCTGGCGTGCAGCTCGATCGGCGGGATATCCAGCTCCATCACCCCCAGGTCCTGCACGATCAGGGCATCGACGCCGGCGTCGTAAAGCTGATGGATCAGCTTGCGCGCGGGCTCCAGCTCGTTGTCGTGGAGGATGGTGTTGATGGTGGTGAACACGCGTGCATGGTAGCGACGGGCAAACTCGACGAGTTCGGCAATTTCGCTGACTTCGTTGCAGGCGTTATGGCGCGCGCCGAAGCTCGGGCCGCCGATATAGATGGCGTCAGCGCCGTGCAGGATCGCTTCGCGAGCGATGGCCACGTCACGGGCAGGGCTGAGCAGTTCCAGGTGATTCTTTGGAAGGGACATGTCGTTATATTTTCGGGCGGTCACGGTTTAGGCGGGCATTGTAGCGGTGAAACGGGTTGGTGGCATCCCTGCGCTGCATACCCTGCTTGCGCAACCTGTGTGTGAGCGGCCTGGCCGGCGCCCCGGCTAGGCCGTTCACAAAGGGATCAGCGCTTGGCCGCCATCGCGGTCACTTCCACGCGCATGCCGTCGAACGCCAGCGATGCCACGCCAACGGCAGCGCGTACCGGCCACGGGTTGCTGAAGAAGCGCTGGTACACCTCGTTGAACGCAGCGCGGTCGGCCATGTCGGTGAGGTAGATGGTCAGGTGCAGCACGCGGTCCATGCCGCTGCCGGCTTTCTCCAGGGCCACTTTCAGCGCCTGCAGGGTACATTCGCTTTGCGCAACGATATCGCCCAGCTCAAGGCTGCCATCGGCGTGGGTTGGGATCTGGGTGGTGACCAATACGCCGTTGTACTCGGCGACGTCGGACGAAATGGAATCGGCATCCGGGTCGGGGGTGTAGGTGATGTCTGTATTTGCCATGGGAACGTTTGCCTTGCGACGGAAGGAAAACGGCAAGCCTACGCGAGCAAACGGCAGGGGTCGAGCCATGGGCAGTGGCGAATGCAGGATAAAAAGAAGGGCGCCTGTTGGCGCCCTTCCTGGTGTTGCTTAGGCTTCAGCGTCCCACGGACGATCGCCTTTCTCATCTTTGACGCGGGTCGGCAGGCCCATCACGTCCAGCGCCTTGAGGAACGGCTCGGCTGGCAGTTCTTCGACGTTGACCATGCGCTTGGCATCCCATTCGCCACGGGCGACCAGCAGGGCGGCAGCCACTGGCGGTACACCGGCGGTGTAGGAAATACCCTGGCTGTCGGTCTCGGCGTAGGCTTCTTCGTGATCCGCCACGTTGTAGATGAACACTTCGCGTGGCTGGCCGTCCTTGGTGCCCTTGACCAGGTCACCGATGCAGGTCTTGCCGGTGTAGCCCGGGGCCAGGGAGGCCGGGTCAGGCAGCACGGCCTTGACCACTTTCAGCGGGACCACTTCCAGGCCTTCGGCAGTCTTGACCGGTTGCTCGGAGAGCAGGCCAAGGTTTTTCAGCACGGTGAACACATTGATGTAGTGCTCGCCGAAGCTCATCCAGAAGCGCACGTTCGGCACGTTGAGGTTCTTCGAAATCGAATGCACTTCATCGTGGCCGGTCAGGTACAGGTTTTGCGAACCTACGACCGGCAGGTCGTCGGTACGCTTGACCTCGAACATGGTGTTGCTGGTCCACTGGCTGTTCTGCCAGCTCCACACTTGCCCGGTGAACTCGCGGAAGTTGATTTCCGGGTCGAAGTTGGTGGCGAAGTATTTGCCATGCGAACCAGCATTGACGTCGAGGATGTCGATCGAATCAATGCGGTCGAAGTATTGCTGCTGCGCAAGTTTTGCGTAGCTGTTCACCACACCCGGGTCGAAACCGACGCCGAGAATGGCGGTAATGTTCTTTTCTTGGCACTCTTCGAGGTGTTTCCACTCGTAGTTGCCGTACCAGGGCGGTGTTTCGCAGATCTTGCCTGGTTCTTCGTGAATCGCGGTGTCCAGGTAGGCGACACCGGTATCGATGCAGGCACGCAGCACCGACATGTTGAGGAAGGCAGAGCCCACGTTGATCACGATCTGCGATTCGGTCTCGCGGATCAGTGCCTTGGTCGCCTCGACATCGAGGGCGTTGAGCGAGAAGGCCTGGATGTCGGCGGGTACCTTGAGGCTACCCTTGGCCTTGACGCTGTCGATGATGGCCTGGCATTTGGAGATGTTCCGTGACGCAATAGCAATACGACCGAGTTCGTCGTTATGCTGCGCGCACTTGTGGGCCACCACCTTGGCGACACCTCCTGCACCAATGATAAGAACGTTCTTCTTCAATTTATCCCTTGCTCCTTACTGAATGCCGGTCTTACGACAGGCTGGAAACGTAGTCTTCAAAACCGAACTCGCGCACCACTTCGACGCTGCCGTCGAGCTGCTTGACCGCGATGGAGGGCATTTTCAGACCGTTGAACCAGTTTTTCTTGACCATGGTGTAACCCGCCGTGTCGATGAACGACAGGCGATCGCCGATGGCCAATGGACGATCGAATTGGTACTCGCCGAAGATGTCACCGGCCAGGCACGATTTACCGCAGACCATGTAGGTGTGCTCGCCATCGTTGGGGGCCATCTTGGCGTTGAGGCGGTAGATCAGCAGGTCGAGCAGGTGCGCTTCGATCGAGCTGTCGACCACGGCCAGGTGCTTGCCGTTGTACAGGGTGTCGAGCACGGTCACTTCCAGCGAGGCGCTGTTGGTGATGGCGGCTTCGCCCGGCTCCAGGTAAACCTGCACGCCGTATTTTTCCGAGAAGGCCTTGAGACGCGCGCAGAACGCATCGACCGCATAGTCTTCACCGGTGAAGTGGATGCCGCCACCGAGGCTGACCCACTGCACCTTGTGCAACAGGTGGCCGAAGCGCTCTTCGATGTGGCTGAGCATCTTGTCGAACAGGCCGAAGTCACCGTTCTCACAGTTGTTGTGGAACATGAAGCCGGAGATTTGCTCGATGACCTTCTCGATCTTCTCCGGGTCCCACTCCCCGAGGCGGCTGAACGGGCGGGCCGGGTCGGCCAGCAGGTAGTCGGAGCTGCTGACTTGCGGGTTGACGCGCAGGCCACGGACCTTGCCTTCGGACTGTTCGGCAAAGCGCTGCAGCTGGCCGATCGAGTTGAAGATGATCTTGTCGCAGTTTTCGAGCATTTCCTCGACCTCGTCGTCGGCCCAGGCCACGCTGTAGGCGTGGGTCTCGCCGGCAAACTTCTGGCGGCCGAGCTTGAGTTCGAAAAGCGACGAAGAGGTGGTGCCGTCCATGTATTGCTGCATCAGGTCGAACACCGACCAGGTGGCAAAACATTTGAGGGCGAGCAGCGCCTTGGCACCGGAGTGTTCACGCACGTAGGCGATCTTCTCCATGTTGCTCAGCAGCTTGGTTTTATCGATGAGGTAGTACGGCGTCTTGATCATTTAAAGGCCCCCGGCAAGGCCGGCCAAAAAAAGGACACGCATTGTGCCTTCACTTGCCGCAGACCGAAAGGGTAAGGCATGCATTTCGTCACTGTTGCAGACGTTGCGCAGGGTTTTTTCCGGTTGCGGCAGGCTCAGTAGATCAGGCTCATGTGACCGTCGTAATCATTGCCCGTACAAAACGGTCACGGCCAGGGGGGACAGGCAGGGCTTAATCGGCCTGTTGTAACCAGGTGTGGATCTGCTCCAGCGTTGCGGTCGCACCGCCACAGACCACCACCAGTACGTTGCTGTAGCGGGCCAGGGTATCGGCCTCATAAGCCAGTGCCAGCGCAGCGCCACAAGCGGGCTCTACCAGTACCCGGTGGTCGAGCAAGAAGCGTTCACAGGCTTCAAGTGCCGCACGGTCGCTCACCAGGTGGCTGTGCACCGGGTGGCTACGCACGCATTCCAATGCCTGGTCGGCTACGCGCTTGGCGCCCAGGGACGTCGCCACCGATGCGAGGCGCTCGAGTTCAACCGGGTGGCCTGCCTGTACAGCTGCATGCAGCGAGGCAGCGCCCGTGGTTTCCACCGCTAGCACCGGCACATCATCCCAGCCGTTGCGCTTGAGGCCCTCGACCACGCCACTGAGCAAGCCGCCGCCACCGACCGATAACACCACCGCATCGGGCTTGACCCTGCTGGCGGCCACTTCGTCGATCAGGCTGGCATGCCCGGCCCACAGCAGGGGGTCGTCGAAGGGGTGAATAAAGGCATCGCCGGTGCCGAGCAAGGTCTGCGCCAGCTCGTTGGCCTCCTGCCAGGAGCTGCCGTGCACCACCACATTGGCGTCTTCCAGGCGCAGCAGTTCCTTGGCGCGCTCGGTGGTGGTCTCGGGCACCACCACCGTCACCGGCACCCCCAGTTTGCGGCCGGCATAGGCCACCGCCAGCCCGGCGTTACCGCCGGACGACGAGACGAAATGGCGTGCGCCCCGGGCATGGTGAACTTCGCAGGCATGGCCCACGCCGCGCAGCTTGAACGAGCCGCAAGGCTGCAGGGCGTCCAGCTTGAGCCAGACCGTACGGCCAGCGGCCAGCGACAGGGGGCGGGATTCGATCAGGGGGGTCTGGATATGCAAGGTCATGGCGTGCTCCACAGGTCAGTCTTCACGGGCAACCGAAGGGCTCTCGCCGCGCAGTTGCTCCAGGTAGTTGTAAACGGTGTAACGGGTCACGCCGAGGGCGTTGGCGGCCTTTTCCACGCCGCCCTTGACGATGAACAGGCCGCGCTCCTGCATCACCCGCACGGCCTCGACCTTGGCTTGCTTGTTCATCCGGCCCTGGCCACTGCGCAACAGCGAGTTCTGGATGATCTCGCTCATCAACAGTTCCATGTCTGCAGGTTCCTGGGGGGGGGTCGATGCAGGCGAAGCGCCCACTGGCTGCAACTGCTGCAAGAAGCTCAGGGCGGTGTCGAGGCCAGTGACGTCGGTGTTGATGCACAGGCTGGCAAAGGGGTGGCCGCTGCTGTCGCGGAAGATGGCCGTGGCGCTTCGCAGGGTGCGGCCCTTGAGCGTGGTGGGGTAGTCGGGCAGCACCACAGGGTCGCAGCCGTGCCGTTCGGCGCTGGCTTGCATCAGTGCCTTGAAGCCTTGATCCTGTTCGGGGGCGGCGAGAATCGGGCTGCCGACGACGCGGCCGGAAAGGTGGCCGTTGACGATCGCCACGACGGAGCGCTCCGGGTGGTCGAGGTCGTGCAGGAGGATTTCCATGTTGCGGGCGGCAACACTGCCCAGGGCCTGGATGGCAGCCTTGAGGATGGTGAGGGTTAGCTGGCGTTCTTCGGGCGGGGAAAGCGGCATGAAAGCATCACCAATTTCAACGGTTTGTGCATTTTTACACACAAAGTTGAAATTGGCGATGCAGGTGCGAATTTACGCGCCCAGTGCTGGCGTACGCGGCGGGATCATACGGCGCGAGCCGGTTGCCTCGAACGCCGCGCCAAAGCTCAGCAGGTTGTTGTCGCTATAGGCACGGCCAGCGAAGGTCAGCCCCACTGGCATGCCGATATCGGCCATCACGCCCATCGGCACGGTCACTGTCGGTACACCCAGATGGCGGATAGCAAGGTTGCCGTTGGCCACCCAGATGCCGTTGCTCCAGGCAATGTCCGCCGAAGCCGGGTTGACGTCGGCATCTGCCGGCCCCACGTCGGCCACGGTCGGGAACAGCACCGCGTCCAGGCCCAGCTCGTCCATCCAGTCTTCCAGGTCCAGCTTGCGGGTTTTTTCCAGCCCGCGCAGGCCATCGGGCAAGGTCTCGATCTGGTCCCAGGTCTTCAGGCCGCGCTTGGCCATGTTGACGTATTCGTCCATGCCGGCGGCCAGGTCGTCCTCACGGTTGGGCAGGGTGCCTGGGTCGTGGGGGAAGATCTTCAGCCCTTCGACATCGGCCAGGCGGTTGAGCTTGGGGTCGTCGTTGGCGCGCAGGAAGTCATCGAAGGCCCAGCCCGACAGTTCCCATAATTCGTCATGCAGGAACGCTTTGCTGACGATGCCGCGGTTGTACACGGTTGGGGCGCCAGGGCGATCGCCTTCGCAGTTGGAGACCAGCGGGAAGTCCACTTCGAGCACTTCGGCGCCTGCCGCTTCCAAGGATTGGCGGGCCTGTTGCCACAGCTCGATGACGCTGTCGCGGGTGTTGATGCGCTGGCCGGTCGGGCCGCCGATACCTGGCTTCTCGGAGGTGCCGGCCTCGGGGTCGGCATTGATGTACATGCGCGGCACGCCGAAGCGCTTGCCCTTGAGTGCGCTGGCATCCACTGCCAGGTCCAGGTACGAGGCCGGGCGCACGGAGGAGGCGGCCGGGATCGCAACCCACGGCTGCAGGCGCCACAGGTCGCCGCGCTTGTCGGCGTCATCGGCCACCACGACCTCGAGGATTTCCAGCAGGTCGGCCATGGTACGGGCATACGGCACCACCACGTCCATGGTCGGCGTCAGCGGCCAGTTGCCACGTACCGAAATCACCCCGCGCGAAGGGGTATAGGCGCACAGGCCGTTGTTGGACGCAGGGCCGCGGCCGCTCGACCAGGTTTCTTCGGCCAGGCCGAAGGCGCTGAAGCTGGCGGCGGTGGCAGTACCGGCACCGTTGGACGAGCCCGAGGCGAAGGGGGCGGTCAGGTAGTTGGAGTTGTAGGGGCTCTCGGCCCGACCATACACACCCCGCTGCATGCCCCCGTTGGCCATGGGCGGCATGTTGGTCTTGCCCAGGCACACGGCACCGGCGGCCCGCAGGCGCTCGATGGTGAAGGCGTCGCGCTGGGCTACCAGGTCCTTGAAGGCGGGGCTGCCGGAGGCGGCGGTGAGGCCTTTGACCAGGTAGCTGTCCTTGGCGGTGTAGGGGATGCCGTCCAGCGGGCTCAGCGGCTGGCCTTTGGCGCGGCGGGCATCGGAGGCTTCGGCCTCCTTGAGTGCGTCTGGGTTGCGTACCACCACAGCGTTGAGCGCGGTCGGCGTATTGGCGCCATCGTAGGCGTCGATACGCGCCTGGTAGGCCTTGACCAGCTCGACCGCTGTGGTGCGGCCCGACTCGAGCGCGTCGCGCAGCTCGGCAATGGAAACCTCGGTTACCTCGATCATGCTTTCACCAAAAATTTTTGCAGGTGGGGGCTAGTGCGAGGAGTGTACAAGAAGGCATTGGTGTACGCAGGTTTGCGCAGGGGCAAATGGTTTTATGCAGGCAGGCATTGTCGGGGCCGCACGGCGGCCCCGGGCAGTCAATCCAGGTCTGCCGCCGAGTGCCGCTCAGGCACCTGGCTGGCCTCGTCACCCCAGGTGCGATTGACCCGTGTCCCGCGTTGCACTGCGGGGCGTTGGGCGATCGCTTCGGCCCAGCGTTGCACATGGGTGTACTCGTGCACCGCTAGAAACTCCGCCGCGCCGTAAAGATTGCCGCGCACCAGTTCGCCGTACCACGGCCACACGGCGATATCGGCGATGCTGTACTCATCACCGCCCAGGTAGCGGCTTTCGGCCAGGCGGCGGTCGAGTACGTCCAGTTGGCGCTTCGCTTCCATGGTGAAGCGGTTGATGGCGTACTCGAACTTTTCCGGTGCGTAGACATAGAAGTGGCCAAAGCCGCCACCCAGGTACGGCGCAGCGCCCATCTGCCAGAACAGCCAGTTCAGGCTTTCGGTACGTGCAGCTGGGGTCTTGGGCAACAGTTCTCCGAACTTTTCTGCGAGGTACAGCAGGATCGCCCCCGACTCGAACATCCGCACCGGTGGCTCGACGCTGCGGTCGAGCAGGGCGGGGATCTTCGAGTTGGGGTTTACCTCGACGAAGCCGCTGGAGAACTGGTCGCCCTCGCCGATGCGGATCAGCCAAGCGTCATATTCGGCGCCGCTGTGGCCCAGGGCGAGCAGCTCTTCAAGGGCTATGTTGACCTTCACGCCATTGGGCGTGGCCAGGGAGTACAGCTGCAAAGGGTGCTTGCCCACTGGCAGCGCCTTGTCGTGGGTTGGCCCTGCAACCGGGCGGTTGATGCTGGCGAATTGGCCACCGGAGGCCGCGTCATTGCGCCAGACCTTGGGTGGGGCGTAAGGGGGCTTGCTCATGGGGTGCTCCTTGAATGCCGCGAAAGGGTCAGCTAAAGACGTTGACCTGCATCTATGCCACGGGTTCGTGGAAAAGCGCAATTGCATAGGGCGCTGGCGCTGGCTGCATGGCGCGTTTTTCATCCAGTTTTCATCTGTCATTGCCGGCAGCAGCCTTATGCTGGCGCTATCCCTTCGCCCTGCACGGAACAGCCGGCCGATGAACATCCCTCGCTGCTTGCTGGCGCTGGTCCTGCTCGGCGGCCTGTTGGCCCAGGCCGAAGCCGCGCCGTGGGTCGCCGGCCTGCACCACATGACCCTGACCGACCCCGTCGATGACCAGCCCATGCAGGCGCTGGCGTTTTACCCTGCCATTGGCGCCACCCGCAGCAGCCGTATCGACGGCTACCCGGTCGATGTCGCCGAAGAAGCCCCGGTAGCGCTGGGGCAGTTCCCTTTGCTGGTGCTCTCCCACGGCAATACCGGCAGCCCGCTGGCCTTGCATTACCTGGCCACCGCTCTGGCGCGCCAGGGGTTCGTGGTGGTGGCGGTCGTGCACCCGGGTGACAACGCGCGCGATCACAGCCGGCTGGGTACCCTCAGCAACCTGTATGGCCGGCCGCTGCAGGTCAGCGCCGCGATCACGGCGGCCCGTGACGATGCGCTGCTGGGGCCCTACCTGAACGATGGCAAGGTCGGTGTGATCGGTTATTCGGCGGGGGGCGAAACGGCGCTGATCGTGTCGGGGGCGCAACCCGACCTGGACCGTTTGCGCCAGTACTGCCTGGAGCGCCCCGGCGATGCCGACGCCTGCAAGACCCATGGCGTGCTGATTGCCGACCGCAGCGAGCTGGCGCCCGAGGCCGACTCACGGGTGGGGGCGGTGATGCTGATGGCGCCTCTGAGCCTGCTGTTCGGCCGTCATGCGCTGGCCGGGGTGCATATTCCGGCATTGATCTACAGCGGTGACAGTGACCAGTTGGTGGCTGTGGACCGCAACGCCGAAGCCTTGGCCCGCAAGCTGCCCATCACACCGGATTACCGCCTGCTGGCCGGCGCCGGGCATTTTGTGTTCATGGCGCGCTGTGACGATGAACAGCGCGCGCGCATGCCGGCACTGTGCAAGGACGCGGACGGCGTCGACCGCCGGCATATTCACCACTCGCTGCAACGCGACACCGCAGCCTTCTTCAGCCAGACCTTGGGCGCGCCAGCGCTGGACCAGCGCTCAGCCGCGTCGGCTGCGCCGCGCCAACAGCAGCGTTAAGCCAACGCCCAGCAGGGCGAGCAGGGCTGCGACGCAGAAGATCGAGGCATAGCCCAGGTGCACGGCCACCGCGCCCATCACCGGGCCAGCGATGGCCAAGGCCATGTCGAAAAACACCGCATAGGCACCCAGCCCTGCGCCGCGGCTGCTGCTGGGCACCTGCTTGATGGCCTCGACGCCCAGCGCCGGGTACACCAGCGACAGGCCGAAGCCCGTGAGCCCGGCGCCTGCCAGTGCCCAAGGCGGCGAGGGCGCCAGCCACAGCAGGCCCAAGCCGACCACCTCGGTGGCCATGCACACCACCGCCACGTTGTAGCCGCCAAACCGGTTGACCGCGTTGACGAACATCAGCCGCGAAATGATGAAGCACACCCCAAAGGCACTCAGGCACCAAGCCGCACCGGCCCAACCGCGCTCCAGGTAATAAAGGGTGACGAACGTGGTCAGTGTGCCGTAGCCGATCGACGCCAGGGTGAGGCCCAGGCCGCAGGGCGCAACCCGGCTGAATGCCGACCAGAACGCCAGCCGCTCGCCACGCACCACCACCACGTCTGGCCGTTTGCGCAGCACCAGCAGGGCAAATAGCGCCAGCACCAGCAAGGTCGGCCCCAGCACGCTGAAGTCCAGGCCATCCACGGCCAGCACACCCACCGGCGCGCCAATGGCAATGGCGCCATATGATGCGATACCGTTCCACGAGATCACCCGGGCAGTGTGCTCCGGGCCGACCTGGCTGATGCCCCAGCTCAAGGTGGCCACACCGATCAGCCCCTGGGCGATGCCCAACAGCAAGCGACCGCCCAGCAACAGCGCCAGGCTCAGCAGCGGCATCGTCAGCGTCCATGCCGATAGCAGGGTCAGCACCCCGCAACTGGCGATGCCCAGCAAGCCGAAGCGGATTGCCTGCTTGCCGCCAAGGGTATCCGCCACCCGCCCGGCGAACGGGCGGCTGAGCAGGGTGGCCAGGTATTGCAGGCCAATCGTCACCCCCGCGATCACCGCGCCAAAGCCGAGCTGGTCGTGCACATAGCTGGGCAGCACCGCGATCGGCAGGCCGATGCAGAGGAAGGCAATGAACGTATAGAAGACGATCGACAGGATCTGCAGGGTGATGTTGAAGGTGTTGCTGGCGGGGGCGGGTTGTTGCGCGGTCATGGGCTCGTTCGCGGGCAGGCGGTGGGGCGTTGTTTCATCATGGCCGCTGCGCGAAGGAAATGAAAGCAGGCTAACGAATTATTCGTTGAGTGTATCGAGCGCTGGGAAACCCGCTTCCACATCGTGGGAGCGGGTTCACCCGCGAAGAGACCGGCCTGGCCAGCTCAAAAGGGCCAGGCCATCTCAGCTACCTCAGACCACGACGCCCTGGCTACGCAGGTAGTCGTCATAGGTTCCGCTGAAGTCGACAACACCGTCCGGCGACAGCTCGATGATGCGGGTGGCCAGCGACGACACGAACTCACGGTCGTGGCTGACGAACAGCAGCGTGCCTGGGTAGTTTTCCAGCGCCAGGTTCAGCGCCTCAATCGACTCCATGTCCAGGTGGTTGGTCGGTTCGTCCATCACCAGTACGTTGGGCTTTTGCAGGATCAGCTTGCCGAACAGCATGCGGCCTTGCTCACCACCGGAAATCACCTTCACCGACTTGAGGATCTCGTCGTTGGAGAACAGCATGCGCCCGAGGGTGCCGCGGATCACCTGCTCACCGGAGGTCCACTGGCCCATCCAGTCGAACAGGCTCAGGTCGTCTTCGAAGTCGTGGGCGTGGTCTTGGGCGTAGTAGCCCACTTCGGCGCTGTCGGTCCACTTCACCGAGCCTGCGTCCGGCGTCATCTCGCCTACCAGGGTGCGCAGCAGGGTGGTTTTGCCGATACCGTTGGGGCCGATGATCGCAACGCGTTCGCCGGCTTCGACGGTGATGTCGAAGTTCTTGAACAGCACTTTGTCGTCGAAGGCCTTGGCCATCTTCTCGACCACGACGGCCTGGCGGTGCAGCTTCTTGGTCTGCTCGAAGCGAATGAACGGGCTGACCCGGCTCGACGGCTTGACCTCGGCCAGCTGGATCTTGTCGATCTGCTTGGCCCGCGAGGTGGCCTGCTTGGCCTTGGAGGCGTTGGCCGAGAAGCGGCTGACGAAGGTCTGCAGCTCGGCGATCTGCGCTTTCTTCTTGGCGTTGTCCGACAGCAGTTGCTCGCGCGACTGGGTCGCTGCGGTCATGTACTCGTCGTAGTTGCCTGGGAACAGGCGCAGTTCACCGTAGTCCAGGTCGGCCATGTGGGTGCAGACGCTGTTCAGGAAGTGCCGGTCGTGGGAAATGATGATCATGGTGCTGTTACGCGCCGTGAGGATCGTTTCCAGCCAGCGGATGGTGTTGATGTCCAAGTGGTTGGTCGGTTCGTCGAGCAGCAGCACGTCCGGGTCCGAGAACAGCGCCTGGGCCAGCAGCACACGCAGCTTCCAGCCCGGAGCCACTTCGCTCATCGGGCCGAAGTGCTGTTCCAGTGGAATACCCAGGCCCAGCAGCAGTTCACCGGCGCGGGATTCGGCGGTGTAGCCGTCCATCTCGGCGAATTCGGTTTCCAGCTCGGCGACGGCCATGCCGTCTTCCTCGGTCATTTCCGGCAGCGAGTAGATGCGATCGCGCTCGGCCTTGACCTTCCACAGCTGGCCGTGGCCCATGATCACGGTGTCGATCACGGTGAATTGCTCGTAGGCGAACTGGTCCTGGCGCAGCTTGCCGAGGCGGGTGTTCGGCTCGAGCATGACCTGGCCACCGGACGGCTCGAGGTCGCCGCCGAGGATTTTCATGAAGGTCGACTTGCCGCAACCGTTGGCGCCGATCAGGCCGTAGCGGTTGCCGTTGTTGAATTTGACGGAAACGTTTTCAAACAGCGGCTTGGAGCCGAACTGCATGGTGATGTTAGCGGTGGAGATCAAAGGAGCTTACCTATCAATAACTTACGTGGCTTCGTCGCAGCTGCGAGCCCATTTCGGACCAATCTGGAGCGGTTCCAGCTCCTGCCAGTCGTTGGACGTGTCAATCCAGCGCGCATGAGTCGATAAGAGCATCTGCACGCCATGCCCGAGCTGTTGGGCGATAAATGCGGGGTTGAGACCAGACATTGAGCCTATTGTCGCATAGGTATGGCGGCAGTTATACGGGGGGCGGTATCTGATCCCCAGCGTCTTAGGGGGCGGGCGCCATTGAGGGTGCAGATTTCGAACCGCACGAATCAACCCTTCTCTCGCAGGCGCGCGCGATGGACAAAGAGAGAAAGATGCACACGGGCATGAGCGGAAACCAGCACTTTACGGCCTGGGAGGCCGAGTGGGCTTCACTGAATTGTTCGGCTTTCGACCTGCAGGGCAGTCCTGCCGCCAGACAACCCTGCAGAAGCTTCAGAGCTTGTACTGGATGGTGTAGGACGCATCGGTTCGAGGTTCGATGGTAATTGGCATGCCGAATAGCTTCCCTTTACATTCACTGACGACGCAGCGATACACGGACCCCTGTCTGAGCTGCGCCCACAAGCCTTCGTCATGGATCACGATGCGCACGACATGGCTTTCCGGATCTTCTCTGATCTGAGCAACGTGGTGATCCAGGTCGCAGCCGAATTCAGGCGTGGTGAACTCGGGATCGTAGCCGATCAGTACCCCATGCCTTTTTAAATCGTCCCTGATACGCTCAATCACGTCATCCGCTTCTTGTTTTAGCATGATCGTCATCTCACGGTGTTTGAACTCATGAAAAACTCTAGCTGACCCTGAAGGTTTTCGTTGAAATGCGTTAAAAACTTAAACGGCGACCCTTGTAGAATGCCGGTCACAGGCGGTCTAATCCCGCTTTTTTTGGAACTGATTTGTCTGCCACAGCGTGTGCGTGTTCACGTGCTTCTCATTTTTGCTGGCAGGGGCATTGATCAAGGCGTGTTGACTGTTGCGAGTGAAAACAAAGAAAGCCCTCAGGTTGCTACGAAAGTGGTTCGTCTATCTCTGGATTGCAGGTTTGGCGGGCAACTCCAGCAGGTTGTTCGAGCACCTTTCACTCTGGAAGCCCTGGCGCTTGATCAAGGGTGTCGCCGCGTATCTTCTGGCCACCTGAAGCAGGACCTGTTTATTCGTTGTGAACTGGGCGTGGGGCTTCACCTCGATGCTAAGCGGGAGGTGCATACCTGCCCAGCGCTTGAGGTGAAGCTGGCTGAACGCTCTATTGAGGGCGGCGCTAGCCTCGAATCACCTCGAGGCGAGCCCGCCCGGCATCGGTGATGGCGTTCTCTCCTTCATCACGGATGCGATATCGACCCGACACCATTTTGGTAATCGTGAATCGGACCAACTCGCTCCTCGACAGGGCTTCACCTACTTCAAAGCTCATTGCACGCTCTAGATCGAAGAGTTTTGTTTCTCCGGTTTTGTAGCGGGCAAACGCTATCAGTGCCGAATCCAAAGCTGCTTGATCAATCACCTGAACACGCTGCATTTGACCTCCTGGTCTGAATCGCCCAGGTCCATGGGTTTCAAAGTGACGGACCTGGAAGTTCGTAGAGGCCGAGACGCTACTACGGAGCAGGGCAGGTGGGTTACTGGGTTTGCGTCCAGGGTGGATGGGTGGCCAGGGGCTGCATGGGCGATTACCATAAGCCCGACACGATAGGCTAAAGAAGTGTGCAAGGTCGCCGATAAAACAGCGCTATATAAAGTGTACCTTTGGCACGGGCTCGTTAGCGCTTCAGCTCGGCCATGCTTGCCGCATGGGTCGACAATCCGACCTTAAGCAACATCACCTCATTGGGTTTACCGCTTGTTTTTATTCATCGCAAAACTCAAACGTAGCTTGACCCCACGCCAGTTCATGCGATTGCTGGATACCCATGATCTGGGCAAGAAGCAGACTAATCGCCTTATGGCCAAGGCGGGTATTCGCACTGAAGGCAGCGTTGTCATTCGCCCACCGATCTACTTCGAGCGCGGCAACCTGGAACTGGGCGAGGGCGCGTTTATCAATAGCGGTTGCGTGTTACTCGACGAGGCAACTATCCGCATTGGGCGCAAGGCGATGCTGGGACCACAGGTACGACTGTGCACGACCAGCCACGATGTCCACCCGGATCGGCGCAAGAGCAACGACTACATTGCGCCGATCACCGTGGGCGACAATGCATGGATAGGCGCGGGCGCCGTGATATTGCCGGGCGTCAACATTGGCCAGAACAGTGTGGTTGCGGCCAACAGTGTGGTGACTGAGGATGTTGTCGCCAATGCGCTTTATGCCGGCTCTCCGGCGAAATTCAAGAAGTGGCTGGTAGAGCCGGACGCGGTGTAAGTTGCAGCCGCGAGCTTAACTTCCGCCGCCACCCGACCCACCGCTTGCCCCACCGCTGCCACCTGCGCCCCCACCGGCACCGCTGCTACCCGTACCACTGCCGCCGGTGCTACTCCCCGGGCCGGCGGTACCGCTATTACCCGAACCCGTGTGATCAGTCCCATCGCCGCCTGTTTTGTCGGTTCCGTTTCTTTCTGTGCCTGCTCCGGTGCCCATGGCATCTGCCGGCGTACCAGAGCCACTTGCTCCGCCGCCGCTAGGGCTACCTTGGCCGCTATTTGCGCCTGGCGTACCAGGCGAGCCTGCGCCGTTGTCGTTCATATCGCTGGTCGCGAAGGCCATAGGGGTAATGACGCCCAGGCAAAGGGCGAGCAGCAGGGTATGCGGAGGTGTCCGTTTCATGATGTATCTCCCGTTCGAGTGAGTACATCTCTTGGGCCATGGGCTGGGGACAGGGTGCCACGGGACTGACGGATGGCGACCTGAAGTGGCCGAACGAAGGGGTTGCGCGATCATTCGCGCTGGGCTAATTCTAGAATTTTCATAGCCCGGCAACTCAGGAGGTTTTAATGAAGCAGTTACTGCTAGGTGCGGCGTTGTGTTCCATTGCGGGTATCGCCAATGCGCAGATCCCGCTGGTCAATGCCACATGCCCGGGGAATATCGAGGTGCATGCCGATGAGGGCGGCCCTGTGTACATCAATGGCAAGGAAGCAAAATTGAAGAAATTCAGTGACACGTACTTCGAAGCCAAGGGCAGTGGGGTAACCGTATCGATCATGGTTAACCCTGACGGATCGCCGGGCGTTTCGTACACCGGCAAGGGTCGCGCTAATGGTGTCTGTGAGCTGACGGAGCAAGATTGAAGAATCTGTAACGTAGCCACGCGCCGACGCAATGGACCTGAGCGTGCAAAGGAATGGGTAATGGCTTGGCGTAAAAAACTGGAAACCTTTCAAAAGCGCTTCACGCCCCGACAGCGGCGTATTGTCGGCGGGGCTGTGATGGCGGTCTGGGCCATTGGTGTGGTGGTTCACCCTGGGCAGTACTTGCTCGCGCTCTCCATACCTGGGGTCATCATCTTCATGAGCGCATGGCCGCCAGAGCTGGACGGTAAACCCTGAGGCGTTGATATTGCAGAGGCGAAAATGACTTCGCTTTCGCCTGACAGCCAGTTGTCCGATTCAGCTCTCATTCCGACTAAGTACAGTTGCGTGCCGTTTGGCTTTGGCTATGGTGGCATTTACGCATACAACTAAAGTCGTAGGAGGGGCGACATGCGGATTCGCGGCGACGTTTTCTGGGGCTGGGCAGACCCAACGCTTCACCATCGGTCACACGACGAAACGTTAAACGATGGAACCTACATCGATGTCCAGGTGCGACTGTCGCGAACAGGCAGCACGCAGATGTTCATCGGTGTTTATGCCACTAGCGGCATGGCGATTCATGAAGAGGCATTCGATTCGCGCCCAGGCGAGTCGATGACTCGCGCTTTGGCCTGGGGCGTAGGCCGAGCACGGCGTATCGCGAGCGATGCGATGCCTGTCAACGAGCAATTTGCCTGTTCGAAGTAGCGGGTAGAGCGGTGTCTGTGATTTTTGCGGCAACTGACCTCAACTCATCGGCGACGCCGTCGATGGACTTGATATGAGCGCGTACATCGATCTTGGTTTCCGGAGTCGCTCTGGCCTCCATGAACTTGGCATGCCCGGTCATGGCCTTGCTGAGTGCATTGAGGTGGTCGGCCGTTTTGACGAGGTCTGATTTGATGGTTTGAAGCGGTTCCATGATCTTGGCTGCGTTCCTTGAAGTGTGCGTCTACGGCCCAGTTGGGCCTCGCTGCGGCATCGTTTGGGCGCAGGCTCAGCGAAGCGATCGCGACATCAGCCACTGCGCCTTGCCCCAGGCCTCGAACTGCTCGATCACCGCCCAGCCACGCTTGGCATAGTAAGCCTGTTTGTCACTGGTGTGCAGGTATAAGGTTTCTACGCCGGTGTCACGTGCGTGGGTACATATGCCCTCGATCAACTGCTCGGCGATACCGGCACCTCTGGCTGCCGGGTCCACGAATACGCAGGCTAGCCAGGGGCCTAGCTCCGGGCGGGACGGCAGGTCTTCCTTGGCGAGGGCAGCGCCACCCAGCAAGTGGCCTTGATCCAGTGCGACCAGGCATTGCCATTGGCCATTGCCCTGGCCTTGCGCGAAGTCCAACTGCCATTGGGCGAGGTCAATGTCCTCGAACTCATACTGGAATTGCTGATGAATCCATTGAGCGAAAGTGTCGCAATGGTTCATATGGTTTTCTAGCCAGTCAATTTGAGGCATGGGCGTCCTGCGCTGATCAAGCTGTAAAACGCATCATCACACACCATTGAAGAGGGTGTGGCAAGTCCAGCTGTCTCGTGTTTTCCACGGTTTGTTTCAACGCTAAGCGGGGTCCGTGTCTGACGTTTCGATATCGCCACCCTGCACCTGGAGCACTGAGCCTTTATCATCCGTAGCCAACAACCCAGTGCCTTGCACAGTGTCAGGCTGCAACTCTGCAAGTGGCATGTCTGCACTACGAAAGATGACGCGGCTTTCGTCGCCCGTCTTCAATGTGTGGAGGCTGCCGTTCTGGTAGAAGAAACGCGTGCGGTCGGTTGGCATAGGGTAGGTCCTCGCTTTGTACCGGCTGGATGAACATCCGCAAGGCAAACTATCTTCCCCCTTTACGGTTTTCGCTACTGGCAGAATTGACAGGTGCCAGCGCGCTTGTACTCAAGCAACATGCTCAGGCATGGACAAAGGCTGAATGGCCACGACCTTGGTTGATTGGTACCCGTGCGCAACCCTCGGTAGAATGCCGCGTACCCCTAATGGCCAATTGCAAATGCCTACATTTCGTATCTTCTTCAGCGCTCTCATGGCTGCCAGCCTTGCCGGTTGCGCAACGCCAGGTAAACCCACAGCCAGCAAGCTGACCCATAAAACCCCCGCGCAGTTTGCCGCGTGCGTGATGCCGAAGTGGCGAGCACTGGCGCCACTTGCCAACCAGAAGTCCATCGCCCACGGCTATCGGTTGACGGCGCCCAGCGCGGTGGCCTCTGACGATGTGCTGGAGGTAGTCGACGTACGTGACGGCAGCCGGGCAACGTTCTACAAGGGCAGCTTCCTGTCAGGCGACAAGCTGCGCCTGGCGGCCAGGGAGTGTCTGGACTGAGGTCAGTAATCCGCGCTGCCCATGTTGGTCTCTGGCTGACTGGCCTTGCACTGTATGCCAATCATCTCATTTCGAGCTTGTTGTTCATCCGCTCACACTGCATCTGCGCATCGGTTCTGCTCGGGTAGCTGGGTTTCAGCCGCTCCTTCGCCAAGTTGTCATAGATGTCGAAGCCGCCGCTTACGGTAGCCGCGTAGTAGCGGCTAGCGATGCGGAAGGACTCCTTTTCGATGGGTACCGCCGGAACGATAACGAATCTTGGTTGCATGTTTCGTGCCTCCCCAGGCAGAGACTTAAGTATTAGTCTCGCAATGGGTAACCATCAAGGAGACTCATGAAGAAACGACGAATAGTTCAAGTGGCAAAAATGCACAGGCAGGCCGAAGGGCGGGGAACGCGTAGAGAATGCGTAGGTCTGAATGACACAGCACCTGTGTGGAAAACGGTGTGCACTTAGTTTTTGGACAGATTTAGACCCTTCAGTCGCTTTGTGTAAGGCTTATGTAAAAGCGTCCGTTGCGCGTACAAGGACCGGTATCGTGTTTTGTACTGTCCAGTCCAAAGTAGCCAATGATGAACACACTTCCGTCGCAGCCAAGCGCTGAACGCGGGGCGTTCTCCAGTTTCGAGGCGTGTCGCAATACCCAGCAAGGCCCCGTGGTAATTCTGGCTTCGGGCGCCTCAGCCAAGCATTTCCCCCTGGGCGAATTTGCCCATCTACCGATCATCGCCATGAATGGTTCAGTTGCCATGACTGCCGAGCATGGCGTGAAGCCGTTCTTTTACGTGTGCACCGACAAGAGCTTTGGCCAACAGCAACCAGCACTGTTCGCCACCGCCTTGCGTGACAGCCAGCGCCTGGCGTTATGGCCAGAGCAGTTCGAAGGTGCCGATATTCCCGCCGCCAGCGAATGCTATGCCTTGCACAAGGCGCACACGCCAGGCTTGCTCGACGGTATGCGCGGGCACGGTGACAGTTGTGTCTGCAACCGAGCGTTGTGGAGCAAACGAGCCCGCTCGATTGCCTTCAGCAAAGACCTGTCGCAGGGCTTTTTCGATGCCCGCACGGTCGCTTATGTGGCCCTGCAACTGGCGTATCACCTGGGTTTTGAAGAGGTGTTGCTGGTGGGCGTAGATCTTGATCAGACGGTAGGGCGCTTTTACGAAACCGCCGAAGGTGAACACTCGCCCTGCGGCCTGGACCAGCACTGGGACAGCCGTATCCTGCCGTCACTGACGCTGATGGCGCGGCAAGTGGTCAATGAGCACTTTCACGTCTACAACCTGTCGGCGGCTTCGCGTATTCCGACCGAGCTGATCCCCAAGGTCAACCTGTCCGAAGCCAGGCGCATTGCCGGTTGCGCGATTGGTTGAGCAAGAAAGCGGGTGCGTGCGGCCTTGGGCATGGGTAGAGTGCGCTGACCGCAACGCAGCCAGCAGGAACCTCCCCTATGTCCAGTGCCTTCACCTTGATGCAATCCCCCGTCGGCACGCTGACGCTGGTGGCCCGCGGCGAGCGGCTGGCAGCGGTGCTGTGGGAGGAGGAGCGGGAGAACCGCGTGCGGCTCGGCGCCCTTCATCGCGATGATCACTGCCCGGTTCTGCTGGACACCGCCCGCCAGTTGGGCGAGTACTTCGCCGGTAAGCGACGCTGCTTCGACCTCGCGTTGGACTTCGCCGGCACGCCGTTTCAGCGTGAAGTGTGGGCTGCATTGCTGGCCATTCCCTTCGGCGAAACCCGCAGTTACGGCGACATCGCCCGACAGATCGGTAACCCCAGCGCGGTCCGTGCGGTGGGCGCAGCCAATGGGCGCAACCCGATCTCGATCATTGCGCCATGCCATCGGGTGATCGGCGCTTCGGGCAGCCTTACCGGCTTTGCCGGCGGGCTTGCGGCAAAGCAATACCTGCTGGCGCTGGAAGGGCGACAGAGCCTGGCCTTGGCGCTTTGAGCCGGGCCACAGCAAGGCATCGATCAGCCAAACCAACTCGCGATCAGGCAAGCCACCAGCGCAAGCGCTGAGCCAGCCATCACGGTGTACTGCCTGTGGGCCCGTCGTGCCTGCGGCCTGACCTCGCGCAGGTACTCGCCAGGTGTCGGGGCATCGGGCCGGTGGCGCAGGCCTTCGGCGATATTGGCCAGTTGGCCCTGGATCAACAACCCGACCAGGTAATGAGTCGACGCGTAGCTCGCCAGCATTACTAACAGATACTTCACGCAGGGAGTGCCCTCAAAGGTACGGCAGACGCGCTGGCGTTGGCGGTATCCAGCACGATCAGCCCTTCGCAGCGGTCATCCAGGCTGGCCAGCAGTCGGCCTTGGCTGTCCCAGGCCGCCGACCCGCCTGCGCCAATGAAGGTATCGGCCGGCCCCACGCAGTTGGCCATCAATACGCCAAGGCCCAGCTGGCGCGCGACCTCGGGGTAGTGCTCATGACCTTCGCGAATACCCTTGGCCGTTTTCGCCACACTCACGAGGTACACCTGCGCACCCTGTGCGTGAGCCTCTGCCGCATGTTCGATGAACATCGACTCGTAACAAATGGCGGGCGCCACCCGATGCCCAGCCACGTCCAGGAGCAAGGGCTGATCACCTGTGGTGAAGTAGGGCAGTTCGTCGCTGTGCAGGCGTTGTTTGGCATAGGCCTGGCGAGGCGCACCCGGGCTGAAGATCGGCATGCCGATCTGGACGCCGTCAGGTGTCGGCAAGGGCAGGCCCACGGCGACCGTGATGCCATGTCGATCGCACAGCGCCTGTAGCGGGTCCAGCCGCGACGAAGACAGCGGCAGGGCGACCTGGCGGGCCAAGGTCGGCTCGTAGCCGGTCAGCGACAGTTCAGGAAACACCACCAGCTCGGCACCCAGCGCCACCGCCTGCTCGATGCAGACAAGGTGGCGTTCGAGGTTGCCCTGTAGGTCGCCCTTGAGCGATGCCAATTGCACGGCGCAAAGTTTCATCAATAGCTCCTTCCCTGGTACAGGCCGAAAGGCCGAGCATACTCTCGGCAGCAACACCTGTACCAGTGAAGGGTTTTTCAGGAAGCCGGATGCGGCGCGAAGCGCTGGCGGAACCAGTCGTTCAGCATGGCCTTTTCGGCGTACAGGCGGTCGCTGCTGCTGGTTACGCGCCCGGGGCGGCTGAGGTACATCTTGTCGCTGACCCGCTCCTGGGCTTGCTGGGCAGGTTTGCCGGGCTGGCTGAGGGTGTAGCTGAGGTCGATGGTCGGCCAGGTGATTTCGCGCATGAAGCGCACATCGTAGGCACGGCTGTGCCAAGGCTCGAAGCGGCCAGCCAGGTCGATGTCACGGATGTTGATGACCAGTTGCTGGTCCGCCTGCAAATAGCGCTGGCCGAGCTTCTGCAGGTACTCGGTCAGGCTCTTCATGACATAGGCATCGGCCCCGCGCTCGTATCCGGGGCTGTCGAGGCTGGCATCGCGAAATTTCCCGGGGCGGTCAAAATGCACCTCGACCTGCGCGGCCGGGGCGCCTTGTGCCATGCTGTCCAGTGACAGCGCCATGAGCACGGCACACACAAGGGCGGTACGCATGATGCACCTCCGGGGCGGTTTGCGTGTAGCGCCATTCTACGCCTGCCAGGCTGGCGCCAGCAGAGGAAGATTGTCATGAGTCGGTTTCTACGGCTAGCCGCCAATACCCAGGGGCGCGACCTGGCGGTAGGCGACATCCACGGGCACTTCGGGCGCCTTGTGATGTGCCTGGAGCAGGCCGGGTTCGACCCAGCGGTAGACCGCTTGTTCAGCGTCGGCGACCTGGTCGACCGTGGCCCTTACAGTGAAGCGGCGCTGCAATGGCTGGACCGGCCTTGGTTCCACGCGGTGCAAGGTAACCATGAGGCGCTGGCGATTACCTACCTGCGCGGTGGCCGGCTCGACCTGCAGATGTATCGCGCCGCCGGTGGTGGCTGGTTTCTCGACCTGCCCAGAAGCGAGCAGGTGCGTTTCGTCGAACGCTTCGAGCAATTGCCGATCGCCATGGAGGTCGAAAACGAGCGGGGGCTGATCGGCCTGTTGCATGCCGACAGCCCGTTCGCCGACTGGGCCGTTCTGCGCACCTGGCTGGAGCTGGATGACGACCCCGAAGTGCGTGAAGTTTGCCAATGGTCGCGGCGCCGGCTCAAGGAGGGCGACACCCAACCCGTGCACGGTGTCCGCGCCTTGCTGGTCGGGCACACGCCCGTGCTGCAAGCCAAGCTGCTGGGCAATGTCTGGCATCTGGATACCGGCGGTTGGGCCAATGGCCATTTCAGCCTGATCGACCTGGCAACCCTTGAACTGGTCAGCCCCGGGCAAGGTGCAGGGCCAGCCCCACTGCCAACACGATCAGCATGACCCCTGAGGCCCGTTCCAGCCATGGCAAGGAGCGCGCGAAACGCTGCAACACGCGTTGATTGCCGATGGCCACGGCTACCAGCAGGTCCCAGAGCAGTACCATGCTGAACATCCAACTCGCATAGACCACTTTCCAGCCGACGCTGCTGTTGGCCACCATGCTGGCGAGGCTGGCATAGAACAGGGCGTTCTTGGGGTTGAGAATGCCCGACAGAAACCCCAGCACGAAGCTGCGCCACAAGCCCGGCACGGCCCCGCTGTCGGCTACAGCGGCCAGGCTGGAGCGCCCCGCGTAGCGCAAGAACTGCGTGCCGATGTACAGGAGGTAGGCCGCGCCGGCCAGCTGCAAGCCAATGAACAGCGGGCTACCTTCACGCAGTATCGACAGGCCGGTGAACGCCATGGCGATGAAGGCGCCATTGGCCAGTGCGATGCCCAGGCAGGCGCCGCTGGCGATTCGCCAACCGCCGCTGACCGAAGTGCGGGCGACCAGGAAAAAGTCCGGGCCGGGTGAAAGCAGGGCAAGGAAGTGGGCGAGGGCGATGATCAGCAACTGCTCCATGGACGGGACGACTCCGGCTGGGGAAAGCCGCAGTCTGGCGCCGTGCCGGGTGAGCGTATTGAAGATTATTGCGTGCCCCGGTATTGCCCCGGCGTCACCCCCACATGCGCCTTGAACACCCGCTGAAAATGGCTTTGGTCGGCAAACCCGAGCTGGTAGGCGACCTCCGCCAACGCCTGGCCCTGGTTGAGCAACTGCCGGCCCCGGTTGACCCTGGCATTGAGCAGGTAGGCATGCGGGGTCAGCCCGGTTGCGGCGCGGAACGCACGGATCAACTGATAGCGCCCCAGCTCCGACTCCCGGGCCAGTAGATCGAGGCTCAAGCGTGCGGGGTCGGCTGCTTCTATACGCTCGACCAGCCCACTGAGCATGGACGCCCCCAGCGCGGGTTCCGCCTCCAGTGTGGGGTGTACGCAGAAATCCTGATCGCCCATGAAGGCAATCAGCGCCGCCTCTTTCTCGCCATGGCTGGCCGTGGAGAACAGCAGTGCATTCAGTGCGCAGAATTGACGGTACAGGGCGGGCGCGCGGCTGATGCGGGCCGGCTCGCCAGGTCGTGCACCGCGCAGCCCAGACTCCTGACGTAGGTGCGTCAACCAGCCGGCATCCACATGCAGCATCTGGTAGCTCCAGGCCTGCCCCGGCTCAGGGTTGCAGGCGTGCACACGCCTTGCCGGTACCATCACCAAGGTGCCGGGTGTCAGGCGCTCCGTAGCACGGCCCGCGCCGGTAAAAAGGCTGAAGCCGGCATCGACTGCGCCCATGGAGAAGGTTGGATGGCTATGCGCCTTGTAGCAGGCCCGGCTGTGGCAGGCGCGGCGGCTTTCGACGAAGGGCAGGGCAGCATCGCGCCAGACAGAGGCTTG
Organism: Pseudomonas sp. Irchel s3f19; assembly: GCF_900187555.1. NCBI lineage: Bacteria > Pseudomonadati > Pseudomonadota > Gammaproteobacteria > Pseudomonadales > Pseudomonadaceae > Pseudomonas > Pseudomonas sp. Irchel s3f19. The sequence goes on from NZ_FYDW01000006.1 coordinate 122,218, forward strand.
TGAGCGGGGCATGATGGGGTCCTCGGCAAGGGCAAAAGCTTAACAGCTGCAGGTGACCCATACAGTTTTTTCGCCTGGCTGTAGCTTGACCCCGCGCGCGTCAGCCGTCGAAATAAACGCTTGATGTCATAGGAAAATAAAAATGGACCTTTCCAGCTTGCTGCTGTTCATCCCTGCCTGCTTCGCCCTGAACATGGCGCCCGGGCCCAACAACCTGCTGTCTTTGCACAACGCCAGCCGCTATGGCCTGCGCACGGCCTGCGTGGCCGGCGGTGGCCGCATTGTCGCCTTCAGCGGCATGATCGCGCTGGCCGCCATGGGCTTGGCGGTGGTGCTGCATACCAGCGAATACCTGTTTCTCGCCATCAAGGTGGTCGGCGCTGCCTACCTGTTCTACATCGCCTGGCAGCTGTGGCGGGCACCGGTGGCTGAGGCCGTAGTCGCGGCCGACCATCCACGCGGCACCTGGCGCCTGGCGCGGCAAGAGTTCTGGGTGGCAGCGGGCAACCCCAAGGCCATTCTGATCTTCACGGCCTTCCTGCCCCAGTTCGTATCGGTCGGCAGCGCCACGCCGGTCAGTGAGCAGTTTTTGTGGCTGGGTGTGATGTTCCTGCTGCTGGAGTGGGCGGCCATCGCCATTTATGCAGGCCTTGGCACCTACATGCAGCGGTGGTTCAGCCAGCCAGGGCCGCGTCGGCTGTTCAACCGGGTCAGCGCCGCCTTGCTGGGCTGCGCTGGCCTTGGTCTGCTGGCGGCGCGCCGCTAAGACGGCGCGTGAGGGCAGGGTCAATCGCGATAGAAGGTCTGCACCAGGTGGTAGCCGAACTTGCTCTTGATTGGCCCGTGCACCACGCGCAGCGGCTTTTTGAAGATCACCTGGTCGATCGCCCCGACCATCTGGCCGGGGCGCACCTCACCCAGGTCACCGCCGCGCTTGCCTGACGGGCAAATGGAAAACTTCTTCGCCAGCACGTCGAAAGCCTCGCCATTGGCGATGCGCTGCTTGAGCTTTTCGGCTTCGTCAGCGGTCTTGACCAGGATGTGGCGGGCTTGAGCTTTCATGGGGCACCTGTGCTTCGGGGTAAAAAAAGGGCGCCATTATGCCTGATCGTGCAACGTGCTTACTCCACTTTTGCCTTTTGCACGTCTTGCGAAGCCGACCATACGCGGTAGCGCACCTCGACCCCTTTGGGCACATACACCACTACCGGCAACTTACTGTTGTAGCGCAGCATGAAGCCTTCACCGACTACGGGCACAAACGCGTCGGTCTTCTTGCTATCCGGGCAGGCCATCAGCGTGCTGGCGGGGCCGGCGACCTTGTCCAGACGGTAGTAGTTGTAGCCCCAGCCTTCAAGGGTACGTTCTTCGAGGTTGCCCCCCAGGTGCTGGCGGTTGCAGTCGACTTTGAGCGTCTTGCCGGCGAGTATTTCCAGTTTGTAGGCCGACTCATCGGCCTGGTCGGGCAGGTGGATGACCTGCCGGGTGTAGCCTTTTTCCGCCTCGGGATAGGGCGCGACGTCCTTCAAGCTGGCGGCCATCGCCGGAGCGGCAGCAGCCAGGGTCAAGGTCAGGATCGCGGAGAGTGTGATTGGGCGCATTAAGGCCTCCTTGCAGTTGAAAGGTGCGAGACCTTTGCCAGATCAAGGCCGGCCCTCACTGGGCCAACCAGCCGCCATCGACATTCCAGGCGGCACCGCGGACCTGGCTTGCGGCCTCGCTGCACAGAAATAGTACCAGCTCGCCCAACTGCTCGGGGGTGACGAAGGCCAATGAAGGTTGCTTCTCGGCCAGCAGGTCCTGTTGTGCCTGCTGCGCGTCCACACCGTTGGCGGCGCGATCGTCGATCTGCTTTTGCACCAGCGGGGTCAGCACCCAGCCTGGGCAGATGGCATTGCAGGTGACATTGCTGGTGGCGGTTTCCAACCCCACGACCTTGGTCAGGCCGACCACGCCATGCTTGGCGGCCACGTAGGCGGCCTTGCCGGTGGAGCCGACCAGGCCATGCACCGAGGCGATATTGACGATGCGCCCCCAGTTGCGCGCGCGCATGCCGGGCAGGGCCAGGCGGGTGCCGTGGAATACCGCCGACAGGTTCAGGGCGATGATCTTGTCCCAGCTTTCGACCGGAAACTGCTCCACCGGGGCCACGTGCTGGATACCGGCGTTGTTGACGAGGATGTCCACGCCACCGAATTGCCGTTCGGCGAGGGCGAACAGGGTTTCGATCTGCGCCACGTCCGACAGGTCGGCGGGGTGGTGGGCGACCTTCACGCCGTGGCGGGCGATTTCGGCCAGTGCCGGCGCCGGGTCGCCAAAACCATTGAGCAGAATGTCGGCCCCAGCGCCGGCCAGCACCTGGGCAATACCCAGGCCGATGCCGCTGGTGGAACCGGTGACGAGTGCAATCTTGCCTTTGAGGGTCATGCGGATGCTCCCTGTCTACGTGATCAAACTGTCTGGGGCGGCTGTTACCTGCGTGGGTCGAACGCCTCGCGCAGTGCATCGCCGATGAACACCAGCAACGACAGCACCAGTGCCAGCGCGAAAAACGCGGTAAACCCAAGCCAAGGGGCCTCCAGGTGCTGCTTGCCCTGGGTCACCAACTCGCCCAGCGAAGCACTCCCGGCCGGCATGCCGAAGCCCAGAAAGTCCAGCGCGGTCAAGGTGGTGATCGCCCCGGTCAACATGAACGGTACATACGTCAGCGTGGCATTCATGGCATTGGGCAGGATGTGCCGCAGCATCACCTGGCTGTCGGGCAGCCCCAACGCGCGCGCGGCTTTGACGTACTCAAGGTTGCGCCCCCGAAGGAACTCGGCACGCACCACATCGACCAGGGCCAGCCAGGAGAACAGCGCCATGATCCCCAGCAACCACCAGAAGTCCGGCTCGACGAAGCCGCTGAGAATGATCAGCAGGTACAGCACCGGCAAGCCCGACCATACTTCCAGCAGGCGCTGCCCGAGCAGGTCGACCCAACCGCCGTGATAGCCCTGCAGCGCCCCTGCGGTCACGCCAATCAGCACGCTGACCACAGTCAAGGCAAAGGCGAACAGCAGCGACACCCGTGTGCCGTACAGCACCCGCGCCAGCACGTCACGTCCCTGGTCATCGGTGCCCAGCCAGTTGGCTGCGCTGGGCGGGCTGGGGGTCGGTACTTGCAAATCGTAGTTCGGCGTGTCGGCACTGAACGGGATCGGTGCGAACAGCATCCAGCCACCCTGGCTGTCGATCAACTGGCGCACGTAGGCACTGCGGTAGTCCGGCTGAAACGGCAACTGGCCGCCGAATTGCTGCTCGGTGTAACGCTTGAGCGCCGGGGTGTACAGCTCGCCTTTGTAGCCAAGCAGCAAGGGTTTGTCATTGGCCACCAGCTCCGCGCCCAGGCTCAGCAGCAAAAGGCCGGCAAACAGCCACAGCGAGACCCAGCCAAGGCGGTTGCGGCGAAAGCGTTGCAGGCGGCGGCGCGAGACGGGCGAGAGCATCAGTTGGCCCTCGTGTCGAAGTCGATGCGCGGGTCGAGCAGTGTGTAGCACAAGTCGCCGATCAGGCGGATCAACAGCCCTGCCAGGGTAAAGATGAACAGCGTGCCGAACACCACCGGGTAGTCGCGCGACACGGCTGCCTCATAGCTCATCCGTCCAAGCCCATCGAGGGAAAAGATCACTTCGATCAACAGCGACCCTGCGAAAAACACCGTGATCAACGCCTGGGGCAGCCCGGCCACCACCAGCAGCATGGCATTGCGCAACACATGGCCGTAGAGCACGCGGCGCTCGCTCAGGCCCTTGGCCCGGGCGGTGACCACGTACTGGCGGGAAATCTCGTCGAGAAAGGCATTTTTGGTCAGCAGCGTCAGGGTGGCGAAACCGCCGATCACCAGCGCACCGACCGGCAGCACCAGGTGCCAGAAATAGTCGGCGACCTTGCCCAGCAGGCTCAGCTGGTCGAAGTTCTCCGATACCAGGCCGCGCACCGGGAACCAGTTCAGTGACGTGCCTCCGGCAAACAGCACGATCAGCAACAAGGCGAACAGAAACGAGGGCAGGGCATAGCCGATCACGATCAACCCGCTGCTCCAGGCATCGAACCGGCTGCCGTGGTGCACGGCCTTGCGGATGCCCAACGGGATAGACACCCAGTAGGTGATGAGCGTGGCCCAGAAGCCCAGTGACAAGGTGACCGGCAGCTTGTCGAGGATCAGGTCGGTGACCTTGGCCCCGCGAAAGAAGCTCTGGCCGAAGTCGAGCCGGGTGTACTGGCCGAGCATCAGCCACAGGCGCTCGGGGGCTGACTTGTCGAAGCCGTACTGGCGCTTGATCTCTTCGATCAGTTTCGGGTCCAGGCCACGGGTGGCCCGCGATTCGCTGTGCACCCCTTCGGCACGCACGCCTGGCGCGCCGCCGCCGATGCCCTGCAGCCGCGCCACCGCTTGCTCTACCGGGCCGCCCGGCGCGGCCTGGACGATGGCGAAGTTGACCAACAAAATCGCCAGCAGGGTCGGGATGATCAGCAACAGGCGACGCAGCACATAGGCGGTCATGGGGTGGCCTTCCTGCGCTCGGCCATCTGCGCGTTGGTCAGCGCGGTAGGGCTGACTTCCCACCAGGTGTCCAGGCCTTCGTCATAGGTGGCCTGCACCTTGGGCAGGCCGAAGCGGTTCCACCAGAGCGTGGAACTGCCGGGTGGGTAGTAGTTGGGGATCCAGTAGTAGTTCCACTGCAGCACGCGGTCCAGGGCATGGGCATGGCGCAGCATGTCGGTTTGCGTACTGGCGCGCACCAGGCCATCGACCAAGCTGTCGACGGCCGGATCCTGGAGCACCATCAGGTTGTTCGAGCCGGGGTCGTGGGCCGCTTGCGAGCCAAAGTAGTTGTACAGCTCGGCGCCGGGCGACAGCGTCACCGGGTAGCCGGTGACGATCATGTCGTAGTCACGCGCCATCAGGCGGTTGACGTACTGGGCCGAGTCGACATTGCGGATGTTGAGGGCGACACCGATCTGCGCCAGGTTACGCTTCCAGGGCAGCAGCAGGCGCTCCAGGCCAGCCTGGCCATTGAGGAAGGTGAATTCCAGCGGCTCGCCGTGGGTGTTCACCAGGCGATCGCCCTCGGGGCGCCAGCCGGCTTGCTCAAGCAAGGCCAGCGCTTGCAGCTGCTGAGTGCGGACAATGCCAGAGCCATCGGTGACCGGGGCTGTGAATACGTGAGTGAAGACTTCATCAGGCACCTTGCCGCGCAACGGTTCCAGCAGTTCCAGCTCGCTGGCGTCCGGCAGTTCGCGGGCTGCCAGCGGGGTGTTGGAAAACACGCTCTGCTGGCGGATGTAGAGGTTGCGCATCATCTGCCGGTTGCTCCACTCGTAGTCCCAGAGCATGCCCAGCGCCTGGCGCACGCGGCGGTCGTGGAACTGCGGCTTGTCCAGGTTGAACACGTAACCTTGGGCGACTTGCGGTTTGGCCGGCCCCAGGTGTGCCCGCTGCAGGCGGCCGTCGTCCAGCTGTGCGCCTTTGTAGCCTAGGGTGTAGCCGGTGGCGGAGAATTCGCGGTTGTAGTCGTAGCCGCCGCCCTTGAGTACTTGGCGCGCCACTTCGGTGTCGCCGAAGTACTCGATACGCAGCTTGTCGAAGTTGAAGCGGCCACGGCTGACAGGCAGGTCTTTGGCCCACCAGTTGCGGTCCCGTTCAAAGGTGATGCTGCGACCATTATCGATAGCCCCGATGCGGTATGGGCCGCTGCCCACCGGCCGCTCGAAGCCGCCGCCGTTGGCGAAGTTGCGCTGCTGCCAGTCATGCTCGGGCAGCACCGGCAGGCTCGCCAAGTCTAGCGGCAGGGTGCGGCCATGGCCTTGCCTGAAGTCGAAGCGCACGCGATGGGGGCTTTCGACCGTCACCCCGACGACATCGGCGAACTGCGTGCGGTACTTGAGGCTGCCCTTGCGCATCAGCAGCTCGAAGGTAAAGCGCACGTCTTCGGCGCGCACCGGCTTGCCGTCGGCGAAGGTGGCGCGCGGGTCGATCTCGAAGCGCAGCCAGGCATCTTCGGGGCCGCGTTCCATGCGCCGGGCGATCAGGCCATAAACGGTGTAGGGTTCATCGAACGCGCGCACGGCCAGCGGCGCGTACAGCCAGCCATCGACTTCGCTGACGCCGGTGCCTTTGTCGATGTACGGAAGAATGTGGTCGAACTGGCCAATCTCGAGGGCCGAGCGGCGCAGCATGCCGCCCTTGGGGGCGTCGGGGTTGGTGTAGTCGAAATGGCGGAAGGTGTCGCTATAGCGGGGGGCTTCGCCATAGACGGTCAAGGCGTGGCTGGGCCCGGCGTGGGCGGGCTGACCCAGGCACAGTGCCAATGCCAGCCAGCCCAGGCGATACAAGCCCCGGTAGCAGCACGCCGGTGCTGCTACAGGTGATACGTCGTTCCAGAGGAACAACGTGGCATCAGTCCTGACGGCTGGTCACTTCCAGCAGGTGATAACCGAATTGGGTCTTCACCGGGCCCTGGACAACGTTCAGCGGCGCGCTGAAGACCACGGTGTCGAACTCCTTCACCATCTGGCCTGGGCCGAACGAGCCCAGGTCGCCGCCTTGGCGGCTGGAAGGGCAGGTGGAGTTGGTTTTGGCGACTTCAGCGAAGTCGGCACCCGCTTCGATCTGGGTCTTGAGTTCGTTGCACTTCTCTTCGCTGCTGACCAGGATGTGGCGGGCTGTGGCACGGGCCATGGGTACTGCTCCTTAGGGTAAAAATGCAAGCCTAGCGCACTTGTTCGGGAAATGTCTCGCAAGGCTTGCTGGTGGCTTCCTACAGTTTTTGTGCAGCCTCGCGCAACAGCGTTTCAGTGGCGGCCCAGCCCAGGCAACCGTCGGTGATCGACACGCCGTATTTCAAAGTACCTTTGCCCAAGGCCTGGCAGCCATCGAACAGGTGCCCTTCGATCATCACACCGACAATCGAGCGGTCACCGGCCAGGCGCTGCGCCAGCACGTCCTCGAACACCGCTGGCTGACGCGCCGGGTCCTTGCCGCTGTTGGCATGGCTGCAATCGACCATGATCCGCGCCTGTAAACCGACCTTGGCCAGCCCCTGGCGGGCCTGGGCGATGCTTGCCGCATCGTAGTTCGGGCCCTTGTGGCCGCCACGCAGCACCAGGTGGGTGTCGGGGTTGCCGAGGGTCTCGATGATCGCCGGGTAGCCCTGCGCATCCATGCCGAAGTGGCGATGCGGGTGGGCGGCGCTGCGCATGGCGTCGCTGGCAACGCCGATGCCGCCGTCAGTGCCGTTCTTGAAACCTACGGGCAAATCCAGGCCGCTGGCCATTTCGCGGTGGATCTGCGACTCGGTGGTACGCGCGCCGATGGCGGCCCAGCCTAGCAGGTCGTCGAAGTAGCCCGCAGCCATCGGTTGCAAGAGTTCGGTGGCAATCGGCAGGCCGCGCTCGATCATGTTCAACATCAGGCCGCGCGACAGGGCGATACCCGCATGCATGTCATCGCTGCCATCAAGGCGCGGGTCGTAGGCCAGGCCTTTCCAGCCCACCGTGGTGCGGGGTTTTTCGACGTAGGCGCGCATCACCAACAGCAGCTTGCCGTCCACCTCGCGGCTCAGCGCGGCCAGGCGGTCGGCGTATTCCAGGGCCGAGCGTGGGTCATGGATCGAGCATGGGCCGACTACCACCAGCAGGCGCTCGTCGCGGCCTTCGAGAATGGCGCGGATGGCCTGGCGATGGGCATGAACTTGCTGGGTGAGTTCAGCGGTCAGCGGCATTTGCTGCTTGAGCAGGTGCGGGCTGGGCAGGCGCTGGCTGACGGTGGTATTGGCAGCTTGCGGTTGGGTCAGGGGCAGGGCGAGGTTCGAGGCTTGCATGGCGTTTTTCCCTGGGCGGACGGCGGGTTGTGGCCCGCGCGGTCGGCCCTATCGAGGTGTTCGACAGATCGTTGAGTGTGTGTTGTCTGCAGCGTTGCCACCCTTGAGGGACCGAACGGAGGCGGCAGGCTGGCCCGAACGGGATTGGCTAAATCGCCAGGCATAGGTGCTTGCGGAGTAATAAGTGGCGTAGTTCATGGATCTGTCCTCAATATGAATCGGTGTTGTTCAAAGGCCTGAAAAGCAAAACCCCCGGTCGGGGAGCCGACCGGGGGTTTGAGTATTCTCATGTTCGGCGGCCCCTCGAAAGTGGGCGCCGTGTAGGTATCAGCGGCGCCTAGTGGCTAAACCAATACCCAAAATAAAAGCTGGCAGGGGCCATGCTACCGGCAACGGCCAGCACAGGGCGCAGGGGGCGACCGGTGTGGTTGGCGTGATTGCAGGTGTGTTTCGGCATGTTGCTCTCCAGTGAATGAGCCCGAGCTTACTGCAGATCGGGCGCGCCGTTCAATGGGTAAATGCTATGGGGCAGATTATTACTGCCAATATCAGTGGCCGTAACGCCCTACCAAGGTTTGCGCACCTAGTGCATGGCCTTGCAGCAATTCAAGCAGCCCATTGCGGTCCAGTTCAGCTGGCAGGATGCCGGGTGCCAGGTCGGTGGCGATCAAGGTCAGTGCGTAGTGGTGCGGGTTGTCCCCGGCGGGCGGGCAGGGGCCTCGATAGCTGGCCGTGCCGCGGGAATTGCGCCCCACCGTCACGGCATGGGTGGTTTGCCCGGCCACACCTTCTTTCAAGCCATCCAGGGCCGGGTCGATGTTGTAGGCGATCCAGTGCACCACCCCGAGGCCCTTGCCGCCATCGGGGTCGAACATCACCAACGCCAGCGAGCGGGTGCCTGCGGGCAGGTTGTCCCAGCTCAACTGCGGCGTGCGTTCCTCACCGGCACCACAGGCCGGGTCTGGCCCGATCTGTTGCAAGGCGATCACCCCGCCGTCAGTGAACGAGGATGAGCTGATCGACAGCGCACCAGAACCCGGCCCTGCGGCCAGTGCGCTGCACGGCAGCAGGGCTGCGAGCAGCCACGGTTTGATGTTCATGGCAATTCCTTGGCAGGGCAATGGGGCGCAGTGTAGTCCAGGCTAGCCTTAACGGCTGTCCTGGTCCTCGGCGGTGCCGCCGCTGCTGCCAGCCCCCGAGCCTGTGGCCTCGCCCGTGCTGTTGGAGCCGCCACTGGCGCCGTCTGCGGCATCGGTGCTGGTGCCGGTGTTGCTGCTGTCGTTGTCCTGGCCGCTGCCGGGGCTGTTGACGCTGCTGTCATCACCGGCGGTCTTGCCGCCGGATTGATCGGTCTGCGGGTGGCTGTCGGTATTGGTGGGCTCGGTGGCGGCAAAGCTGGTGCCGCTGATGACGCCCAAGGCCAGAGCCAGGCACAGCGAGAGGGGACGAATGCGGATCATGGTGTATCTCCCTTGCGGATGATCTGTCATTCGTTTGGCCGGGCAGCGCCGGCGCGGTGCCCTTCGGGCGACGGGTGGTCATGCACTCCCGGGATTGCGCCTTGTGTAGGAGCGGCCTTGCGTCGCGAACGGGTTGCGCAGCAGCCCCGGCAATCTCTGCGGCCAAGCTGAAATCCCGGGGCTGCTGCGCAGCCCGTTCGCGACGCAAGGCCGCTCCTACAAAAAGCGATTAGCGGATGGGGTCGGGGCGGGTGCTTTCCACGGGTTCCAGCGGCGGATGCTCCTGCGCCGCATGCATCAGGTCTTCGGTCACCCGCAGCTCCGCGCCGGTGGGCGAGAAGGTAGTCGAGGCGGTGAACGGTGCCGGGTGCTCCGCCGCCGGGCGCTTGCCACGGCGCCACAGGAAGAAGCTCACCATCCCCAAGTTGACCACCGCAAAGGCCCAGAACAGCCCCGCTTCGCCGAACGACGTCATCATCGGCGAAATCGCCAATGGCGCCAGCGCCGAGCCCAGCGAGTTGATCAGCAGCAAGCCCTGGATCATCGGCACCAGGGCGTCGGACGGTGCACGGTCGGCCGCGTGGCTGACCGCCACCGGGTACAGGGCGAACACCCCGCCACCCAGCAGGAACAGCATCGCGGGCAGCAATGACGATTCAGACGGCAGGAACACCGTGATCAACGACAGCACCACGCACAGCCCGGCCAGGGCAATCAGCACGTCCTGGCGGTCTTTGCGGTCAGACCAGCGGCCAACCGGGTATTGCAGCAGCATGGCACCGAGGATGACCCAGGCCATCATGTTGCCGACTTCCCCCACGTCCAGGCCGATGCGCTGCAGGTACAGCGGCAGCAGGGCATAGATGCCGGCAATCGCCACGCCCGAACCGAAGCAGCCGACCAGGCCCGACGGTGCGACCCCCAGCAGTTGCCGCGGTTTCAGTGGCTCGACCTGGTCCAGCAGCGGCGATACCCGCGGCAGGATCACGATCGGCAGCACCGACAGCGCCGCAAGCATGCCAGCGAGCATGAACGGTGCGGTATCGCCCAGGCGAGTGATCTCGCCAAGGCCTGCCTGGGCAATCACGCCAGCGCCATAGAAGGCAATCATGTACAGCGCCAGCAGGCGGCCCCGGATCTTCGCGTCGCCGGCCAGCAGCAGCCAGCTCTCGATCACCAGGAATACGCCCACCGCGGCCCAGCCGTTGATCAAACGCAGGATCGACCACCAGGTCGTGTCGTAGAACATCCCTTGCAGCAGGATGGTTGCAGCGATCAGCGAGGCGAAGCTGGTGTAGGCGCGGATATGGCCGATGCGCAGGATCAGCCGGTCATTGAAGATCGCGCCAAGGGTCAGGCCAATGAAGTAACTCGACGACACGATACCGATGGTGGTTGCCGATTCACCGGCAGCGCCCAGGCGCAGGGTGGTCAGGGAAGACATGAAGCCGTTGCCCAGGGCAATGATAAACAGCCCGAGCAGGGGCGCCAGCGCCATGGCCAGCAAACGCGGAGACATATGTACCTCAAGGTGGATGAGCGGAATGAGCGCCTCTTCGGACGCGCACGCCGACATGGCCCGATAAGGGGCCAAGAGGCTGCACGGATGTGCCTGGGAGGGATGCGACCTGGGCAAGACTCAACCGCTGGGCCTTGGAAGAACTGGGCCGGGCGGGGTGGGTTGAGCCTATTTCACATGTGCGTTCATGTGTTCAGGCACGGACTCTGTCGTTGCTGCCGGTTGCCACCGTTCAAGGCGACGGGCGAAAAGGAAGCGCGATTCTACGTGCTTGCATCGATTTGCCCAAGGGGCATTGGCCTGCGACGAGACGCCGCAGGGGGGAGTGCAGCTGCACCCAGAATACAGCCTGCTAATAATAATTTGTAAGGGAAAATAACTTTAGTCGTATTGATTCATGGGTTTATCGAGTTGCCGAGTCCGTTTATTGATCTGGATCAATACAGTTATGCAGTTATTTGCCATCGCAGTGTATTGATCGATAAAACTTATCAAGCGATCAAGCCGGTCAATTGGTCCCTGCGGCATCCTGCCACTACAATGGCGGCCGCGGCCTACAAGGGGCGCCTTGATAAACGAGTGATGCCACGGCCCATTTAGTGTTTGCCAACAAGTTGCGTTTATATCAACGCACTGCAAATACCTATTGCCGCCGATTAGTGCCCGTCACCCAACTAGAACGACTTGCCGATAACACCCGTTGATAAGTAACGCCTGTTCGCCCGGTACCGAGCCGGGCTTAGATGAGGAGATGCCCATGGCACTTGGCAGACGACAATTTTTCAAACTTTGCACGGCCGGGGCGGCGGCAGCGACCAGCGTGTCGCTGGGCTTTGCACCGGCGGTGGCCAATGCCAGCCAGTCACGCCAATACAAGCTGTTGCGCGCCAAAGAGACACGCAACAACTGCACCTACTGCTCGGTAGGCTGCGGCATCCTCATGTACAGCCTGGGCGACGGTGCGAAGAACGCCAAGGCGCGCATCTTCCATATCGAAGGCGACCCGGACCACCCGGTCAGCCGGGGCTCGCTGTGCCCGAAAGGGGCGGGGCTGGTGGACTACATCCACAGCGAACAGCGCCTGTTGTACCCGGAGTACCGCGCGCCAGGCTCGGACACGTGGCAGCGCATCAGCTGGGACCATGCCATCGAGCGCATCGCCCGGTTGATGAAGGACGACCGCGATGCCAACTTCATCGAAAAGAACGCCAAGGGCGTAACCGTCAACCGTTGGCTGTCCACCGGCATGCTCTGTTCCTCGGCGGCCAGCAGCGAAACCGGCTCGCTCGATCAGCGCTTCACTCGCGCCCTGGGCATCCTCGGCACCGACAGCCAGGCCCGGGTGTGTCACGCCCCGACCGTATCGGCGCTGGCACCGACCTTTGGCCGTGGCGCCATGACCAACAACTGGGTGGACATCAAGAACGCCAACGTGGTGCTGATCATGGGCGGCAACCCCGCCGAAGCGCACCCGGTGGGCTTCAAGTGGGTGATCGAGGCGAAGATCCGCAACGGCGCCAAGGTGATCGTGGTCGACCCGCGCTTCAACCGCAGCGCCTCGGTGGCCGACCTGTACTCGCCGATCCGCGCCGGCTCCGACATCACCTTCCTCATGGGGGTGGTGAATTACCTGATCAGCCACGACCGTATCCAGCATGAGTACGTGCGTGCCTACACCAATGCCAGCCTGATCGTGCGCAGCGACTACAGTTTCGACGACGGCCTGTTCAGCGGTTACGACGCAGGCACCCGGCGCTACGATCGCAGCTCCTGGGCCTACGAGCTCGACGAGCAGGGCTTTGCCAAGCGCGACATGTCGCTCAGCCACCCGCGGTGCGTGTACAACCTGCTCAAGCAGCATGTCAGCCGCTACACGCCGGAGCGGGTCAACGAGTTGTGCGGAACGCCCAAGGACGATTTCCTGCAGATTTGCGAGATCCTTGCCAGCACCAGCGCACCGGACAAGACTGCGACCTTCCTCTATGCCCTGGGCTGGACCCACCACACCACGGGCGCCCAGATGATCCGCGGTTCGGGCATGATCCAGCTGCTGCTGGGCAATATCGGCATGGCCGGTGGCGGCGTCAACGCCCTGCGCGGGCACTCCAACATCCAGGGCTATACCGACCTGGGGCTGTTGTCGCAACGCCTGCCGGGTTACATGAACCTGCCGTCCGACAACCAGACCAGCGTTGAAACCTACCTCAAGGAAACCACCCCCAGCGCCCAGCTGCCGGGGCAGGTCAACTACTACCAGCACACACCCAAGTTCTTCATCAGCCTGATGAAGAGCCTGTGGGGCGACCAGGCCACCCGCGAGAACAACTGGGGCTTCGACTGGTTGCCCAAGTGGGACGACAGCTACGATGTGCTCAACTATTCCAACCGCATGTACGAAGGCAAGGTCAACGGCTACATTGCCCAGGGCTTCAACCCGATCGCGGCCTTCCCGGACAAGAACAAGGCTGCCGAGGCCTTGGCCAAGCTCAAGTTCCTGGTGATCATCGACCCGCTGGCGACCGAGACATCGAGCTTCTGGCAGAACCATGGCGAGTCCAACGACGTCGACCCGGCAGCCATCCAGACCGAGGTCTTCCGCCTGCCCTCCAGCTGCTTCGCCGAAGAGAACGGCTCGATCGTCAACTCCAGCCGTTGGCTGCAATGGCACTGGGCCGGCGCGGCGCCACCGGGTGAAGCCTGGCACGATGGCAAGATCCTCGGCCATCTGTTCATGAAGCTGCGCGAGCTGTATCGCCGCGAGGGTGGCGTGTGCCCGGAGCCCGTGTTGAACATGGCCTGGGACTACAAGAACCCCTACGACCCAGAACCCGAGGAAGTCGCCAAGGAGTCCAACGGCTACGCCCTGGCCGACCTGCATGACGACAAGGGCAACCTGGTGCTGCGCAAGGGCCAGTTGCTGGACAACTTCGCCCAATTGCGTGACGACGGCAGTACCGCCTGCTTCAACTGGGTGTTCGCCGGTTCCTGGACCGAAGCCGGCAACCAGATGGCCCGCCGCGACAACGCCGACAGCGGCCTGGGCTGCACGCCGGGCTGGGCGTGGGCCTGGCCGCAGAATCGCCGCATCCTCTACAACCGTGCCTCGGCCGACCCTCAGGGCAAGGCCTGGGACCCGAAGCGCCAGATCATTGCCTGGGATGGCAGCCGCTGGGCTGGCAGCGATGTGCCGGACTACCCGGTTACCGCCGCGCCCGGCAGCGACGTCAACCCGTTCATCATGCTGCCCGAAGGGGTAGGGCGGCTGTTCTCGGTCGGCGCCATGAACGATGGGCCGTTCCCTGAGCATTACGAACCGATCGAAAGCCCGTTGGTGTCCAATCCGCTGCACCCCAATGTCAGCAAGAGCCCGACCGCACGGCTGTACGAAAGCGACCGGGCGCGCATGGGTAGCCGTGAGGAGTTCCCTTACGTGGCCACCACCTATTCGATCACCGAGCTGTTCCGCCACTGGACCAAACACTCGCGGCTCAACGCGATCATCCAGCCCGAGCAGTTTATCGAGATCGGCGAAGTGCTGGCCAAGGAGAAGGGCATCGTCCAGGGCGACCTGGTGCGGGTGACCACCAAGCGCGGCTACATCAAGGCCAAGGCGGTGGTCACCAAGCGGGTCCAGCGCCTGGAGGTTGCCGGGCAGATGGTCGACACCATCGGCATCCCTTGCCACTGGGGCTTCGAAGGCGCTACCCGCAAGGGTTTTCTGGCCAACACGCTGACCCCAGGCGTGGGTGATTCCAACACCAACACCCCGGAATACAAAGCGTTCCTGGTGAACGTGGAAAAGGCCTGACGGAGCGACGCACATGTCCCTGCAATCCCAAGACATCATTCGCCGTTCGGCGACCAACGCCTTCACCCCCGCGCCCCGTGCCCGCGACCACCAGGCCGAGGTGGCCAAGCTGATCGACGTCAGCATCTGCATCGGCTGCAAGGCCTGCCAGGTAGCGTGCAACGAGTGGAACGACCTGCGTGACGAGGTCGGGCATAACGTCGGCGTGTACGACAACCCGGCCGATCTCACGCCAGACACCTGGACGCTGATGCGTTTCGACGAGCACCAGGACGAAAACGGCAAGCTGGAGTGGCTGATCCGCAAGGATGGCTGCATGCACTGCGCCGACCCTGGCTGCCTGAAGGCTTGCCCGCAACCGGGTGCGATCATTCAGTACGCCAACGGTATCGTCGACTTCCAGTCCGAACACTGCATTGGCTGTGGCTACTGCGTGGCCGGCTGCCCGTTCGATGTGCCGCGCATCAGCAAGAAGGACAACAAGGCCTACAAGTGCACGCTGTGCGTCGACCGGGTCACGGTCGGCCAGGAACCGGCCTGCGTTAAAACCTGCCCGACCGGCGCGATCAACTTCGGCAGCAAGGCCGACATGCTGGTGCAGGCAGAAGAGCGCGTGAGCGAACTGCAAGGCCGCGGCTTTGCCGGTGCCGGTATCTACGACCCGCAGGCCGTGGGTGGCACCCATGTGTTCTACGTGCTGCAACACGCCGACAAGCCGCAGCTGTACCACAAGCTCAACCCGGACCCGCGCATCAGCAGCGCCATCGAGGGCTGGAAAGGCTGGCTGAAGCCGGTGGCCGCCGCAGCGTTCTTCGCCACCCTGGCGGGCACGGTGTTCCACTACATCGGTGTAGGCCCCAACGAAGTCGAGGAAGACGAAAAGGAGACCCAGGTATGAACAAGGACCGACTGATTCTGCGCACGCGCTTCATCGACCGGGCCAGCCACTGGTTCATGGTCATCTGTTTCTTCCTGGTGGCGATGTCGGGGCTGTCGTGGTTCTTCCCGTCGCTGAACTGGCTCAACGGGGTGTTCGGCACGCCACAGTTGGCGCGTATCCTCCACCCGTTTTTCGGGGTGGTGGTGTACGTGGTGCTGATGTTCCTGTTCGTGCGCTTTGTCAGGTACAACCTGCCCGAGCGTGAAGACGCCATCTGGTTTCGCAACGTCAACAAGGTGCTGGCGGGCGATCACAGTCAGCCGCTGCGCATTGGCAAGTACAACGCCGGCCAGAAGATCCTGTTCTGGGGGATCATGGGCCTGATCACCTTGCTGATGGGCAGTGGCGTGATCATCTGGCGGCCGTGGTTTGCCGACTACTTCAGCATCCCGCTGATCCGCATTGCCCTGTTTACCCATGCCCTGGCCGGCATCTCGCTGATCTTGCTGATCATCGGCCACGCTTACCTGGCGTTCTGGGTCAAGGGCTCGATTCGCGGCATGATCACAGGCTACGTCTCGCGTACCTGGGCCAAGTCGCACCATGACCGCTGGTACCAGCAGATCAGCAACAAGAGTGAGAAGAAATGAGCAGCAGCATCAAACTGACGGCGGTCGAGCAACCCAGCGGTGGCGTGGGCGCTATCAGCGCCTTGTTGCTGCCGCAATTGGGTCAGCACTTTGCCAAGCGCGCAGCGCGTTTGCGCCAGCTGGCCGAGGGGCATGAGCAGGCTGATTACCTGGGCTTCGCCGCCACCGTTGCACAGGCCCAGCAGCGGCTGCTGGAGCGTTTTCCGGTGCCTGCGCCCGAGCTTGAGGCCCTTGCCCAGCGGGTGGGCGATGCTGCGCCGTTAGCGGTGCAGCAGTTGCCGCGTTCGCGTTACTGGCAGCAAGCGCTCGAAGCGTTGATCGAAGACCTGCGCGCTGAGGCCAGCGGCCCGGTACGCGCCGCGCTGGATGCGCTTGCCGCATTGAGCCACGAACAGCGCGAAGCCTGCGCCGAGCACCTGCTGCAGGGCCGCTATGGCGAAGTGGACAGCGGCCAGGCGCTGTTCCTGTGGGCCGCACTGGGGCTGTACTTCGTGCAACTTGCGGCGGCACTGCCTGCCCATGCCCACGCGGCAGTGGGGGAGCACCGCCAGTTCTGCCCGGTATGCGCCGGCGCGCCGGTGGCCAGCGTCATCCTCACGGGCAAGCGTGCCGGGCTGCGCTATTTGCATTGCGGGCTGTGCGAGAGCCGCTGGCACATGGTGCGGGTCAAGTGCAGCAATTGCGAACACACCGGCAAACTGGACTATTGGTCGCTGGAGCGTCAGGACAGTGCGGTCAAGGCAGAAAGCTGCGGCGACTGCGAAAGCTACCTCAAGGCGTTCTATTACGAGCACGACCCTGCGCTGGAACCTGTCGCCGATGACCTGGCCACGCTGCGGCTGGATGCCGAGCTTGAAGGGCAAGGCTTTGCCCGTAGCAGCATCAACCCATTTCTGTTTCCGGGTTGATGCGGGGTAACACTGCGGCATACTGACGCCTTCCCAAACCCAGGAAGGTAAGGCTCATGCTGGCATCGTTGTTCGCCGTTTTGGCACCCGTGTTCATCGTTGCCGGCATTGGTTTCGCCTGGGCTCGCAAAGGCTTGGACTACCCCACCGAGTTCATCGCCAGGATCGTGATGACGGTCGGCACGCCCTCGCTGGTGCTGTCGACCTTGAGCCGCACCGAACTGGACCCGACGGCGTTCACCAGCATGGCCGTGGCCTGCCTGTTGTGCACGCTGGGCATGGCCTTGGCAGGGCTGCTGGTGTGCCGCGTCTCGGGGCAACACTGGCGGGTGCTGTTGCCGGCGTTCATGTTCCCCAATACCGGCAACATGGGCCTGCCGATCAGCCTGTACGCCTTCGGCGAGCATGGGTTGGCCCTGGCGGTGGCGTTTTTCCTGACCCTGTCGATCGTGCAGTTCACCATCGGCATGGCCATCTCGGGCACGGCGGCGTCGCTCAAGGCGCTGGTCCGCAACCCCATCGTGATCAGCCTGGCGGGGGCGATGCCGATCATCTTTCTCGATTTCGAACTGCCGCGTTGGCTGGCCAACACGGCAGACCTGCTTGGCGGCATGACCATACCGCTGATGCTGCTGACCCTGGGGGTATCGTTGGCCAGCATCCGCTTGCAGCATGTCGGCAGCGGCATCCTGTTGGGTGGGCTGCGTATCGTGCTGGGCGCGGCAGTGGGTTGGGCCGTGGGCGCGGGGCTGGGTATGGAACCGCTGGAGCGGGCGGTGCTGATGCTGCAGTCCGCGATGCCGGTGGCGGTGTTCAACTACCTGATGGCGGTACGGGCCAATCGCTCGCCCGAGCAGGTGGCGAACCTGGTGATGTGTTCGACCGTGCTGTCGTTTGCCTGGTTGCCGGTTGTGCTGGCTGCATGGATGTAGCGCGTAGGTTTACGTTGTGGGGAGGCAGTTGTGTTGCTCGAGTTTTTTTGGGTGGGGCTGGAGATTGTAGGGAGGGGCATCAGGTGCCTGGCTTGGTTTCTTCAGGGGGGCGGATATCGAGCGCCGCCCGCGCGGCGCATCGCGACGCAAGGCCGCTCCTACATTTGTTTCGGGCCAGTGAGGCCAGTGGCATTTGCGCGCGACCGCCTTGTTTGTACGACGCGATATATTGAGGGGGGCACCAAGGGGCCGCGCGCCAATGCCTCAGGAATAATTGGCCCGAAACAAATGTAGGAGCGGCCTTGCGTCGCGATGCGCCGCGCGGGCGGCGCTCGATATCAGCACCACCGCCAAGCCAAAGCCAGGCAAACCCCACGGCCTAGAGCGGCAAGACGGCACCTCGGCAGGTACCTACCGCCCGTCACGGGTGTCGATGCTCACCACCACCGACATACCTGGCCGTAACCGTTTTGCCTGGGGCTGGTCGGCATCCACGGTGATGCGCACCGGGATCCGCTGGGCAATCTTGACGAAGTTGCCGGTAGCGTTGTCCGCCTGCAGCAGCGCGAACTCGGAGCCGGTGGCCGGCGAAATCTGCTGCACATGGCCGTACAGCTTCAGGTGGTTCAAGGCATCCACGGTGAAACTCACCGGCTGGCCGATACGCACTGCGGCCATCTGGGTTTCCTTCATGTTGGCGATCACCCACAGGGTGTCGGGCACCAGCGCCATCAATTGCGCACCTGAGTTCACATAGGCCCCCAGGCGCGTGCCAATCTGCCCCAGCTGGCCATCGCGCGGGGCGGTCACACGGGTGTTGTCGAGGTCGATGCGGGCCAGCTCCACGGCGGCCTTGGCATTTTCCACCGCAGCTTGCAGCGCAGCCCGGTTGACCACCACGGTTTCCCGGTCCTGGCGGGCGATTTCCAGTGCAGCCTTGGCCTGGGCCAGGCTGGCGACGGCAGCCGCCTGGCTGGCCCGGGCCAGGTCCAGCTCGCGGCGCGACACCGAGCCGTCGCTGACCAGAGCCTGGTTACGGCCGAGGTCGGCCTTGGCCTTGGCCGCCTGGGCTGCCGCATCACCGATGGCAGCCTGACGCTGGGCGATGGTGGCCTCGGCACTGTTGCGTTGCTGCAGGTTATTGGCCAGTGCCGCCTGTTGCTGTTGCAATTGGGCGATGGCCTGGGCCAGGCGTTGCGTGTAGATGCGGTCGTCCAGTTGCACCAGCAGGTCGCCCGCCTTGACGAACTGGAAGTCATGCACCGGTACATCGACGATGTAGCCACTGAGTTGCGGGCCGATGATGGTCACCTGGCCGCGCACCAGGGCATTTTCGGTACTCTCGATGGCGCTGCCGAACGGCGGCAGGCGCCAGGCATAGAGCACCAGCAGGATGCCGGCCAGGGCCACGCAGGCAAAACTGACCGTCGACAGGATGCGCACCCGGCGCGAGCGTACCGGGCTGGTTGGTTCGCTGGGGGGCGGCGTGCCTTCCGGGGTCTCGGCGAGAGCGGTGGTGGTGGTCGTGCGGGTTTCGTCGGTCATCGGGTAGGCGCGCTACGGCTAGAGTCGGAGGAGGTGGCCTTGGCGGCCGTGTACCAGAGCCAGGTGCTGCGGATGCAGATCCAGACCATGGTCAGGATAGCGATGCTGCCGATCAGCATGAAGACATCGTTGTAGGCCATCACGTTGGCCTCCCGGGTGGCCGCACTGGCTAGCACGCGCAGGCCGGCTTCGCTGCGCAGCGCCGGGTCGGCGAGGATCCCGGCATAACCGCCGCCACCGCTTTGCACGCGGGCGTTGACCAGCGGCTCAAGGTAACTGAGCCGGTCCATCAGGTGGCTGGAGTGAAATTTTTCCCGCCAGGTCTGGAAGGTGCCGAGCAGCGCTGCGCCAATAAGGCCGCCGAGGTTGTTGCAGATGCCGAACAGCACCGAAAAACTCACCAGGTTGCGGGGGTTGGCCCGCACATGGCTGATGCCCAGGGCCATCGACGGGCCCAGGAAGAAGGTGCTGCCGAAGGCCAGCAGGAACTGGCTAAGGTACATCTGCGCCGGGCGCGTGAGGTTGCTTGAGCTGCTGTCCATGAAGGCTCCGACGGCCATTGCCAGCAGCGAAACCAGCAGCGGGATGACCAGGTGCTTGGGGTCGATGGTCAGGGCGCTGGTGGCAAGGCCGGCCACCGCGCCGAACAGCATGATCGCGTACAGCGTGCGCATCTGCTCGCTGCTCATGTTCAGCGCCTGCAGAAAACCCACCGCACCGGTGGACTGCTCCGAGGTCACCATGCGAATCAGGATCACACACAGGGCCAGGCGGATGATCGTGCCGCTGCCCAGCCAGCGTGTCATCAGCAAGGGGTTCTGGCGATTGTGTTCGATGGCCAGGCCGCTGAATATCAGGCCGATCGACGACGCCAGCGCCACACCGATCCAGGGCGCCTCCAGCCACCAGTCGATGCGCCCCAGCGACAGTGCGGCGCAAAGCAGGGCGGTGCCGCTGGCCATCAGGGTGAAGGTCAGAAAGTCGAGCGGCTCGAAGGTCTTGAAGCGGTCGCCAGGCGGCAACTTGAGCATCAGCACGCAACCCAGTGCGGCCAGTGCCAGGCCCAACTCGAACAGGTACAACCCGCGCCATTCAGCGATCTGCAACAAGTCTTCGGAGAAGATCCGCGCCAGCGGCAAGGCCAGCTGCGAGGCGCCAAGGCCCAGGACCATAGCCTTGAGCCGCCACTGCGCAGGGAACGCCTGGATCATGTAGTACAGGCCCAGCGAACTGAGCGCAGCGCCGACCATGCCGTGGGCGGCGCGCACGGCGATTGCCGAGTTCAGGTCATTGACGAACAGGTGGGCAAAGGTGACCAGTACATAGAGCACCAGGAACACTTCGGTGAAGGCGCGCAAGCCGAACTGCTGGCGAAACTTGACCAGCAGCAGGTTCATCGACACGTTGGTCATCACATAGGCGGCCGGCAGCCAGGCCATTTCGGCGGTGGTCGCGCCAAGGGCACCCTGCAGGAACACCAGGTTGGCCGTTACCAGCGCGCTGCCCAGGCCACCGGTGATCGCCACCAGCAGCCCCACTACCCCATAGGCCAGGCGTTTTCCGGGCGTGTGCAGGGGAGTGGAGGGCGACCCAGGCAGGCTGGGTTTTTCGTGTGGGAGCCACTGGCGTGG
The DNA here is from genome assembly GCF_900187555.1 of Pseudomonas sp. Irchel s3f19. Lineage (NCBI taxonomy): Bacteria > Pseudomonadati > Pseudomonadota > Gammaproteobacteria > Pseudomonadales > Pseudomonadaceae > Pseudomonas > Pseudomonas sp. Irchel s3f19. The sequence goes on from NZ_FYDW01000006.1 coordinate 143,416, forward strand.
GGCGTATTTGTTCATGGGCAGACTGTACGTGAGGGGCTGGGGCATTAAAACTGTCTGCGCTCAAGTTTGCCGCGCCTACAACGCCTTGGCCAGGAAGCTGGCGGTGCGGCTGGCTTTGCACTGGGCAACCGTTTGTGGCGTCCCACTGACCACGACCTTGCCGCCGGCATCCCCGGCCCCCGGCCCGATGTCGATCACCCAGTCGCTTTGCGCCACCACACGCATGTCATGCTCGACCACCACTACGCTATGCCCGGCATCGACCAGGCGATTGAGTTGCACCAGCAGCCGGTCGATGTCCTGCGGATGCAGCCCGTTGGTGGGCTCGTCCAGCACGTACAGCGTCGCCCCGCGCGCGGTGCGCTGCAGCTCGGTGGCCAGCTTGATGCGTTGCGCCTCGCCGCCGGACAGCTCGGTGGCCGGCTGCCCCAGGCGCAGGTAACCCAGGCCGATATCCTGCAGGACTTGCAGGCAGCGTCGTACCGGCGGTTGTTCGGCGAACACCGCAAGGGCCTGGTCGACGGTCAGTTGCAGCACCTGGGCGATGTTCATGCCCTGCCAGGTCACTGCCAGGGTATCGGGGTTGTAGCGGGCGCCATGGCAGGTGGGGCAGGGTGCATACACGCTGGGCATGAACAGCAGCTCGACGCTGACGAACCCTTCACCCTCGCAGTTCTCGCAACGGCCCTTGGCAACGTTGAACGAAAACCGCCCGGCATCGAAGCCGTTCGCCTTGGCCTGCTCGGTGCTGGCGAACAGCTTGCGCACGTAGTCGAACAGGCCGGTGTAGGTGGCAAGGTTGGAGCGCGGCGTGCGGCCGATGGGCTTCTGGTCGACCTGCACCAGCCGCTTGATGTTGTCCAGGCCCGCGCTGACACGGCCTGCGCTGGTTTGCTCGGGCTCGTCTTCCAGGCTCTGCTCCTCGGGCTCGGCACGCTGTTCGGCATGGCCCAGGTGGGCACCGACCAGCTCCAGCAGCGCCTGGCTGACCAGGCTCGACTTGCCCGAGCCGGAAATACCGGTCACCGAGGTGAAGCACCCCAAAGGGAACCGGGTACTGAGGTTGTTGAGGTTGTTGCGCGTGATGCCCTCCAGCTGCAGCCAGGCCTGCGGCTGTCGTGGCGCTCGAGCGGCCGGCTGCTGCGGGGCGAAGAGATAGGCTCGGGTGCGCGATACCTCGACCTCGGCCAGGCCTGCGGGCGGGCCGCTGTACAGCACCTGCCCGCCATGCTCGCCGGCTGCCGGGCCGACATCCACCAGCCAGTCGGCGCGGCGCATGGTGTCCAGGTCGTGCTCCACCACGTACACCGAATTGCCCGCCTGCTTGAGCCGTTGCAGGGCGTCGAACAGCGCTTCGCTGTCGGCCGGGTGCAGGCCGGCCGACGGTTCGTCGAGCACGTAGATGACGCCGAACAGTTGCGAGTTGAGCTGGGTGGCCAGGCGCAGGCGTTGCAGTTCGCCCGAGGACAGTGTCGGCGTGCTGCGTTCCAGGGCCAGGTAGCCGAGGCCCAGGTCAATCAGCGGCGCGATTCGTTCCAGCAGTTCGTGGGCGATGCGCTGGGCGGCCAGGCGCTTTTCCAGGGTCAGGGTGTCTTCGTGCTGTTGCAGATAACCGGGGGCTGCCACCGAGCGGAATACCTCGGCCAGCGTCTGCAAAGGCAGGCGCGACAGCTCGCCGATGTCGCGGCCGGCGAAGGTCACGGCCAGCGCTGCGCGCTTGAGCCGTTTGCCCTGGCACAGCGGGCAGGGGCTTGGGCGCATGAATTGGGAGACGCGCTTGCGCATCTGCGCGCTCTGCGAATGCATGAACGTGTGCATCACGTAGCGCCGGGCGCCGCTGAAGGTGCCTTGGTAGCTGGGTTCGAGCTTGCGCTTGAGTGCGGCGCGGGTCTGCGCCGGGCTGAGCCCGGCGTAGACCGGCACGGTGGGGGTTTCTTCGGTGTAGAGGATCCAGTCGCGTTGCTCCTGGGGCAGGTCGCGCCAGGGGGTGTCAACGTCATAGCCCATGGTCACCAGGATATCGCGCAGGTTCTGGCCCTGCCAGGCCATCGGCCAGGCGGCCACCGCCCGCTCACGTATGGTCAACGACGGGTCGGGGACCATGGTTGCCTCGTTCACCTCGTAGACACGGCCCAGGCCGTGGCATTCGGGGCAGGCCCCTTGTGGGGTATTGGGCGAGAAGTCTTCGGCGTACAGCATGGCCTGCCCGGCCGGGTAGTGGCCGGCACGCGAGTAGAGCATGCGGATCGAGCTGGACAATGTGGTGACGCTGCCGACCGAGGAGCGCGCGCTTGGCGTGCCGCGTTGCTGCTGCAGGGCCACCGCAGGGGGCAGGCCTTCGATGGCGTCCACGTCGGGTACGCCAACCTGGTCGATCAGGCGCCGGGCATAGGGCGCGACCGATTCGAAGTAGCGGCGCTGGGCTTCGGCATACAGGGTGGAGAAGGCCAATGAAGATTTGCCCGAGCCGGATACACCGGTGAACACCACCAGCGCGTCGCGGGGGATGTCCACGTCGATGTTCTTGAGGTTGTGCTCGCGAGCGCCACGGACACGGACGAAACCGGTAGGGGTTGGGTTGCGTGGTGGCATTGGGCGCTCCTTGGCTGGGGAAATGGGGCACGGTAGCAGTAATTTGAGGGGCTGTGCGGGGATTGGGGGGGGCTGGCAGGTGTAGGGGTTGGGAGGTTTAGCGCCTGCGAGATCGAGCGCCGCCCGCGCGGCGCTTCGCGGCGCAAGGCCGCTCCCACATTTGTTTCGGGCCAGTTATGCCTGAAGTATTGGCGCGCGGCCCTTTGGCGCCTGCCTCAATATCGCGTCGTACAAACAGGGCGGTCGCGCGCAAATGCCACAGACCTCATTGGCCCGAAACAAATGTGGGAGCGGCCTTGCGCCGCGAAGCGCCGCGCGGGCGGCGCTCGATCTCATAGGCGCAAAAACTCCCAAGACATACCCATAGCCGCCCGCCCGCAATCCCCCTTCGCTGCCATGTTCCACCCCGTGGAACCACATTCAATTGTGCTCCGACCCCCGTCGCGCTTATCTGTCCGTAACCACGACCTGCCTTCCCCGTCGTGATCTCAAAGCGAACAACAAGAACGGGACCCACCCGCGCGAGGAGATTCCACATGCCGCACCATCAGCACATCCTGGCCTGGCTCAACGACGTGGCCAGCGACCTGCACGCCATCCGCCACGATATCCACGCTCACCCCGAACTCGGTTTCGAAGAAAGCCGCACCTCGGCCCTGGTCGCGCAATTGCTCAAAGACTGGGGCTACGAGGTGCACACAGGCATCGGCAAGACCGGCGTGGTCGGCGTGCTGCGCAACGGCAGCAGCCCACGCAAGCTAGGCCTGCGTGCCGACATGGACGCGCTGCCCATTCACGAGGCCACCGGCGCTGCCTACAGCAGCCGCCACCAGGGCTGCATGCACGCTTGCGGCCATGACGGGCATACCACCATGTTGCTGGGTGCCGCCCGTTACCTGGCTGCTACCCGCCAGTTCGATGGCACGCTGACGCTGATCTTCCAGCCGGCTGAAGAGGGCCAAGGTGGCGCCGAGGCGATGCTCGCCGACGGCCTGCTGGAGCGCTTCCCCTGCGATGCCTTGTTCGGCATGCACAACATGCCCGGGCTGCCAGCGGGGCACCTGGGCTTGCGTGAGGGGCCGATGATGGCCTCGCAGGACTTGCTCACGGTGACCATCGAGGGGGTCGGTGGGCATGGTTCCATGCCGCACCTGACGGTCGACCCGCTGGTGGCAGCGGCCAGTGTGGTGATGGCGTTGCAGACCGTGGTGGCGCGCAACATCGATGCGCAGGAAGCGGCAGTAGTGACCGTCGGTGCGCTGCAGGCTGGCGAGGCAGCCAACGTGATCCCGCAGCAGGCCCTGCTGCGTCTGAGCTTGCGCGCCCTGAATGCCGAGGTGCGCGCACAGACCCTGGAGCGGGTGCAGGCGATCATCGTCAGCCAGGCGCAGAGCTATGGCTGCACCGCCAGCATCGAGCATCGTCCCGCTTACCCGGTGCTGGTCAACCACGCCGCCGAAAACGCCTTTGCCCACCAGGTCGGTGTCGAACTGCTCGGCGCCGACGCGGTGGATGGCAATACCCGCAAGCTGATGGGCAGCGAGGACTTTGCCTGGATGCTGCAGCGCTGCCCTGGCGCCTACCTGTTCATTGGCAATGGCGTGAAGCGGCCGATGGTGCACAACCCGGCCTATGACTTCAACGACGACATCCTGCTGACCGGCGCCGCTTACTGGGGCGCGCTGACCGAGCGCTGGCTCGAGCCCGCCTGAACCCTGCATTGACGACTGCCGCTGGAACCCGGGCGCGAGCGTGCCTGGGCGATCACTTGAAGCGTTTCTGGCCAACAGATTGATGGAGTGCTCCGCATGCAGACTTCCAATACAGGCGCGTCGCGTACCCGGCAAGTGGTCGCGGCGGTCATCGGCAATGCCCTGGAATGGTATGACTTTATCGTGTACGGCTTTCTGGCCAGCATCATCGCCCGTCAGTTCTTCCCCTCCGACGACGAGTACGCCTCGCTGCTGATGGCCCTGGCCACCTTCGGCGTGGGCTTTTTCATGCGCCCGGTGGGCGGGGTGCTGCTGGGTATGTATTCCGACCGCAAGGGGCGCAAGGCGGCGATGCAACTGATCATCCGCCTGATGACGGTGTCCATCGCGATGATCGCCTTTGCCCCCAGCTACGTGGCCATCGGCATGGGCGCGCCGCTGCTGATCGTGGTGGCGCGCATGCTGCAGGGCTTTGCCACGGGCGGTGAATACGCCAGTGCCACGGCGTTTCTGGTGGAAAGCGCACCGGCCCACCGCAAGGGGCTGTATGGTTCGTGGCAACTGGTGGGGCAATGCCTGGCGGTGTTCAGTGGGGCGGCGATGGTGGCGCTGGTCACCCACCTGTGCACGCCCGAGGCATTGGACAGCTGGGGCTGGCGGATCCCGTTCGTGATCGGCTTGCTGATCGGCCCGGTGGGACTGTGGATTCGTAAGCACATGGAAGAGCCCGAGGAGTTCCTCGAAGCCCGCAAGCAGGCCAAGGGCCAGGCGCCGAGTTTGTGGCAGGTACTGCGTGAGCACCGCCGCAGCCTGTTGGTGTCGATGGGCTTGGCCTGTGGGGCGACGGTGTCGTTCTATGTCGTGCTGGTGAACATGCCAACCTTCGCCCACAAGAACCTGGGCCTGCCGCTGGACCAGGTGTTGCTGGTGCAGATGCTGGCCGTGGGCCTGATGACCGTGGTGATCCCCCTGGCGGGTGCGTTATCGGACCGCCTGGGCCGGCGGCCGGTGCTGATGGCCTTTACCTTGGCGTTCTTCGTGATGGTCTACCCGTTGTATGTCTGGGTAGCGGCGGCGCCATCGATCGAGCGCCTGCTGGTGATGCAACTGCTGCTGTGCACTGCCATCGGCGGCTTCTTCGGCCCGGCGCCGACCGCCCTGGCCGAGCAGTTCCCGATCGAGGTGCGCTCCACCGGGGTGTCGGTGGCCTACAACGTTGCGGTGATGGTGTTCGGCGGCTTCGCCCCGCTGATCGTCACTTGGCTGAGCAAGGTGCTCGGCACGCCGGTGGCGCCGTCGTTCTATGTGCTATTCGCGTGCCTGCTGACGCTGCTGGGCACCTATTGCCTGAAAGAGGCCCCGCGTGCTGGCAAGGCTGTTGCCTTCAACCTTGGAGTGAAACCGTGAACCTGTTAGCCATCGACCCGATCGTTGCCCTGGATGCCGAGGCGCTGTCCCAGGCGATTCATGCCCGCCAAGTGTCGTGCCGTGAAGTGATGCAGGCCTACCTGGGCCATATCGAACGCTTTAACCCGCAGGTCAATGCGTTGGTGTCGCTGCGCGAGGGCGCGGTGCTGTTGGCCGAGGCCGACGCGCGCGACCGCGAGCTGGCGGGCGGGCAGTCGCGGGGCTGGATGCATGGCATGCCGCAGGCGGTCAAGGACCTGGCGGCCACGGCGGGGCTGCGTACCACGCTGGGCTCGCCGCTGTTCGCCGAGCATGTGCCCGAGCAGGATGCGCTCAGCGTGGCGCGGGTGCGCGCCAGCGGGGCGATCATCATCGGCAAGAGCAATGTGCCGGAGTTCGGCCTCGGCTCGCAAAGCTACAACACGCTGTTCGGCACCACCCTCAACGCCTACGACCCGAGCCGCGTGGCCGGTGGCAGCAGTGGCGGGGCAGCTGCGGCCCTGGCCCTGCGCTTGCTGCCGGTGGCCGATGGCAGCGACATGATGGGCTCGCTACGCAACCCGGCGGCGTTCAACAATGTGTTTGGCCTGCGCCCTTCGCAAGGGCGGGTGCCATATGGGCCGACACCGGAGCTGTTCATGCAGCAGCTGGCCACCGAGGGCCCGATGGGGCGCACGGTGACAGATGTGGCGCGGCTACTGTCGGTCCAGGCCGGCCATGACGCGCGGGTGCCATTGTCACTGCGCGACGGCCCGCGCGACTTCGCCCATGGGCTGCCGCGTGATTTCAAGGGCGTGCGGGTCGGCTGGCTGGGCAGCCATGACGGTTACCTGCCGATGGATGACGGGGTAATGGGCCTGTGCGAAGCGGCCTTGGCGGACTTCGCCGCGCTGGGTTGCGAAGTCGAAGCGTGCCAGCCAGGCTTCGATATGGCGCGCCTGTGGCAATGCTGGCTGACTCACCGCCACTTCCTGGTGCACGGAAGCCTGAGCGCAGCCTATGCCCACCCCGCGAAGCGCGCACTGCTCAAACCCGAGGCGCGCTGGGAGGTTGAAGGGGGCCAGCGCCTGACGGCGGCGGACGTTTACCAGGCCTCGCTGGACCGCAGCGCCTGGTACCAGGCGTTGAACACCCTGTTCGAACGTTACGATTTTCTGCTGTTGCCTGCTGCCCAGGTGTTCCCTTTCGACGCAGCCCAAGCGTGGCCGAAGGTGGTCGGCGGGCAGGCGATGGACACCTACCACCGCTGGATGGAGGTAGTCATCGGCCCGACGTTGGCCGGCTTGCCGAGCATGAGCGTACCGGTTGGCTTCAATGCCGCGGGGCTGCCGATGGGCCTGCAGATCATAGGCCCCGCCCAGGCCGACCAAGCCGTGCTGCAGCTGGCGTATGCCCATGAACAACTGACCCGTTGGGTCGAGCGGCAGCCGCCTAATTGCCTGCAATCACGTTGAGCACCCTGGGCAGGCGCGTTTTTTGCTGGGCATCATGACCATCCACGCAGAGACAGGGAGGTCAGACACATGGGCACCACGACAGACAGCGGCGGCGTGCGCTCGGTGGAGCGGGCGCTGGCCATCGTCGATTTGCTCGGCGAACACCAGGCGTTAGGGCTGGAGGAGCTGCATTACCTGACGGCCCTACCCAAGGCCACGGTGTCGCGAATGCTGGCCACCTTGCAGGAGCAGGGCTGGGTCTACCGGGGCTTGAGTGATCGGCGTTATCGCCTGTGCGCCCGGCGCCTGTTCGGTGACCGCCAGTTGCGTTTGAAGCGGCGCCTGGTCGAACACGCAGCGCCCTGGTTGCTGGAACTGAGCGAGCGCACCGGGCTGGTGGCGGACCTGTCGTGCTTCGATGGCGAGCGCCTTGAAGTGATGGAAAGCGCCATCCCCCTGGTGCTGCGCAAGCGCTACCCGAACAACTGCCAGATCGTCGGGCACCATGCCAGCCTGTTTCACTCGGCAATGGGGCGGGCATGCCTGGGGGAAATGCACAGCGACGAAGTGCAGCGCCTGGCCAGCCACCAGCAGTTGGGTGATGAAACGCTGTTGCGCGATATCGAGGACGATGCGCACAAGGGCTTTGGTCAGCGCACCGAGGGGCACTGGGAGTACCCGGTGCGGTTGCCGTTCCTGATCCGGGCGATCGCGTTGCCGGTGCGGGTTGAAGGGCGGCTGGCGGGTAGCATTGCCTTGCACTGGCCGGAGGACCAGGCGCCGGTAGAGCGGGTGTTGAGCCTGCATCTGCAGCGCTTGGCGGCGACAGTGGGCCAGGTGCAGCAGGCACTGGAGGCTTGAGGGTGCTGTGCGAAATTACGGGCCCTTTCGCCCTGCGGCCTCACGAAACCCACTCGGGCTCACCCCTGAATGCTTGCGGAAAAACCGGCTGAAGTAGCCGACATCGACAAACCCCAGCTCATGGGCAATCTCTTTCACACTGAGGCTCGAATGCCCCAGCGCCCGTTTGGCCTCCAACACCAGGCGGGCATTGATGACGTTCATCGGCGTCATGCCCAGATGCTCCTGGCACAGCCGCCCCAGCGTGGTCAAGGTCAGCCCGAGCTCACCGGCGTAATCACCGAGCGACCAATGCGCGCGGTAGTGCATGTCCACCAGCTCACGGAACCTGGTCAGTTGCTGGCTGCGCCTCGACGGTAGACGCTGCTCGCCGGCGCGGGCCTGCGGCTCGTGGCGCAACACCTGGATCATCAGCGTCAGCAACAGCGACATACTGCACGCCACATGCTCGCGGGCGCGGTTGTGGTATTCCTCACGCAGTGCGCGGCACAGCGGTAGCAGCGGGTCTTCGTCGGCGTCCCACTGCGGCAGGGCGATCACCTGGGGTTTGCGCACCTGTGCCAGCAGGTTCGGTGCCAGTACCTGGGCGATACTTTCCAGCGGATGCTGCGCCGCCGTGATCACCTGGCCCTCGACCGCGCCGGCCCAATGAAAACCATGCACCACCTGCGCCGGCACGTACACCACGCAGGGCGCCCGGGCCTGCACGCGGTCGCTGTCGAACAGCACTTCGCCGGCACCGCTTTGCAGGTACAGCAACTGCAGCAGGCCTTCATGACGGTGCGCGGCAATCTCCCAGTTGTAGGCGCCGGAGCGTTGCGAGATCGACTCCACATGCAGGGACTCGTGCCACACCGGCTGCGCGGTTTCGCCGTACAGGGCGTAGTTGGGGATCTTGTTCATGGTCTTGTAGTTATTGTTGTGATCGATACCCGGCTACTGTGCCACAGCGGCTTGCCGGGTTAAGGGCCAGTGGACGAAATTGTCGGGAATGTGGGGTGGGTTGCAGGTTTTGTCCATTCTGCCCGGGCACGTGCCGGCCCTAGGCTGTTTGCCAGATGAAGCGACACTCTGGAGAGCAGCATGCATAACAACAAGATGACGACTGATCACTGGCTGGGCCTGGACTCTGCCGTTTGCGTGGTAACCGGCGCGGCCGGCGGCATTGGCGCGGCCCTGGCTGCCGCATTGGTGGGGCAGCATGCCCATGTGGTGTTGCTGGATCGCGACCTGGATAAATGCCGCGAGCTCGCGGCGACCTTGGGCGAGCACAGCGTCGGCGAGGTCAGCGCGCTGGGCTGCGACATCGCCGACCCCGACAGCGTCAGCCAGGCGGCGGCACAGGTGCAGGCGCTGCACGGTCGCTGCGATGTACTGGTCAACAACGCCAGTGTGTTGCGCCCCGGTGCCCTTGAAACGCTGAGCCTGGAGCAATGGAACCAGGTACTGGCGGTCAACCTCAGCGGCTACCTGCTGTGTTCCCAGGCCTTCGGCCGTTCGATGCTTGCCCGTGGCCAGGGGCGGATCGTGCATATTGCGTCCATCGCCGCTCATTACCCACAACCCAACAGCGGTGCCTACAGCGCGGCCAAGGCCGGTGTCAGCCTGTTGTCGCGGCAAATAGCCGTGGAGTGGGGCCCGCGCGGGGTGCGTAGCAATGCGGTGTGCCCCGGGTTGATCCGCACGCCGTTGTCGGCCGCGTTCTACGCCGACCCGCACATCGAGCGCCAGCGCAGCGCCATGACCGCCAACCAGCGGATCGGCGAGCCGCAGGACATCGCTGAAGCAGTCCTGTTTCTCGCCAGCCCGCGCGCCGACTACATCAACGGCGCCGAGCTGACCGTCGATGGCGGGCTGGAGAGCATGCCCATGGCATTGATCCCACGCCCAGGCTTCGAGGGCGTTCGCCCATGAACACGCGCAACTGCGATGTACTGGTGGTGGGGGCGGGGGCCGGTGGCCTGGCGACAGCGATCACCGCGAAAAAGCACGGCCTGGATGTAATCGTGATCGAGAAGGCGGACTGCTTCGGCGGCACCACGGCGTTTTCCGGCGGGGTGCTGTGGGTGCCGTGCAGCCGACATGGGGTAAACGACAGCGAGGCGGCGGCACTTACCTACTTGCGCAACGAAACCGGCGACTGCTTCGACGAAGCGGCGGTCAAGGCGTTTCTGCGCCACGGGCCACGCATGGTGGACTTCTTCGAGCGCGAGACAGCCGTCAAATTCGTCCCCACCCTGTACCCCGACTACCACCCGCAGGTGGAGGGTGGCGTCGAGGTCGGCCGCTCGATACTGGCGGCGCCCTACGATATCCGGGGCCTGGGGCCAGACATGGCACGCCTGCGGCCACCGCTCAAGACCATCACTTTCATCGGCATGATGTTCAACTCGTCGAATGCCGACCTCAAGCATTTCTTCAATGTCACGCGTTCACTGTCGTCGTTCGCTTATGTGGCCAAGCGCTTGCTAACCCATTTCAAAGAGCTGGCGCTGTACCGGCGCGGTACTCAGGTCACCAGCGGCAATGCCTTGGCGGCGCGACTGGTGAGGTCGGCGCTGGACCTGGATATTCCGATTCTGACCGGCACCCCGGCCAGGCAACTGTTGCTTGAAGGCAACCGGGTCACGGGGGTGTTGGCCAAGCAAGGCGACAGCGAGCTGCGTATCGAAGCGCGGCGGGGTGTGGTGCTGGCCTGTGGCGGGTTCTCCCACGACCTGCAACGGTTGAAGCAGGCCTACCCGCATGTGCGTCGCGGCGGTGAGCATTTTTCGCCGGTGCCTGAAGGCAACACGGGTGATGGTGCCCGCATGGCCGAAGCATTGGGCGCCAAGGTCGATATCCGCCTGCAAGCCGCAGCGGCCTGGATGCCGGTATCGAAAGTGCCCATGGGGGCAGGGCGCTACGTTGCCTTTCCGCATTTGCTCGATCGTTACAAGCCCGGTGTGATCGGGGTGCTGCGCTCGGGCAAGCGATTCACCAACGAATCGAATTCCTACCACGATGTGGGGGCAGCGTTGATCGAAGCCTGTGCCGAGCAGCCGGAAACCGCCATGTGGCTGGTCTGTGACCGCCGCACCCTGGCCAAGTATGGCCTGGGTTTCGCCAAGCCCGCGCCGATGCCGCTGGGGCCGCTGTTGCGCAATGGCTACCTGCTCAAGGGGCGCAGCCTCGCAGAGCTGGCCGGCAAGGCCGGGATCGATGCCGCCGGGCTGGAGCAGACCGTGCGTGAGTACAACCTGGGCGCCGTTCAGGGTGAGGACCGCCAGTTCGGGCGTGGCACTACCCGCTTCAATCGTTATCTGGCCGACCCGCAACACGCGCCCAACCCTTGCGTGGCGCCGCTGGGCGAGGGGCCTTACTTTGCCGTGAAGGTGATCATGGGCGACTTGGGTACCTTCGACGGGATCCGCACCAGTGTGGTCGGCGAAGTGCTCGGCACCGATGAGCGGGCCATCGAGGGGCTGTATGCCGTTGGCAACGACCGCGCCAGCATCATGGGCGGCAACTACCCCGGCGCAGGCATCACCCTGGGGCCGATCATGACCTTTGGCTACATCACCGGGCGCCATCTGGCAGGCGTCGAACAAGGCCTGGCGACTGCGGCCAATGCACGGGAGGTGGCGTGATGGACAAGGCCATCGTCGACCATCGGATCTACACCATCCGCCCACGTGGCATGGCGGCGTTTCTCGAGGCCTTCGACCAGTTGGCGATGCCGATTCTGCTGCGCCATCTGGGGGCGCCACTGGCCTTCTACACCAGCAGCATCGGCCCGCTGAACCAGGTGGTGCACCTGTGGGGCTACGACAGCCTGGATGACTTCGAAACGCGCAGCGCCGCCCGCGATGCCGACCCGGACTTCGCCGCCTACCTGCACGCCACCCGTGACCTGGTGGTGGCCCAGGAGACGCGGATCATCAGGCCGGTGCGGCTGCACAGCCTCGCTCACCGCTAATGCCACCGGGGCCCTGCACCCGCATAAAAACAACAACAGGTGATACCCATGAACAACGCTATCGATGTGCGCCAACTGATCGACCAGCAACCCATCGGCCGTTACCAGAAGTGGGTGGTCTTTCTGGGGTTTCTGATCATCGCCCTGGACGGGCTGGACGTCGCCATCATCGGTTTCATCGCCCCGCAGCTGAAAAGCGACTGGGGCCTGAACGCGCAAAGCCTGGGCCCGGTGCTGAGCGCCGCCCTCATCGGCCTGGCGCTCGGGGCCTTGATCGCCGGCCCCCTGGCAGATCGCTACGGGCGCAAGGCGGTCTTGCTGGGCAGCGTCCTGCTGTTTGGCGTCTGGACCCTGGCTTCGGCGTTTTCGCCCAACCTTGAAACCCTGGTGGCCCTGCGTTTTCTCACCGGGCTGGGCTTGGGCGCCGCCATGCCCAATGCCAGCACCCTGGTCAGCGAATACGCGCCGGCGCGCAGCCGCTCGTTGCTGATCACCCTGGCGTTCTGCGGCTTTTCCCTGGGCGCGGCGGCAGGCGGCTTTGTCAGTGCCTGGATGATCCCGAACCTGGGCTGGCGCAGTGTGCTGGTGCTGGGGGGCGTGCTGCCGCTGCTGACCTTGCCGTTGCTGTGCTGGCGGCTGCCCGAATCGGTCACCTTCCTGGTCAGCAAAGGTGCCGATGTGCGACGCATACGCGCCATTGTCAGCCGCCTGGCGCCGGGGCGCATCAGCGCCGACAGCACTTTTGTGCTGCCGCCCAGCACGCCGAGCAGCGGTGGGGCAATTGGCACCATCCTTTCGCCGCGCTATCGCTTCGGCACCTTCATGCTCTGGACCGGCTACGTGCTGGCGTTGTTTCTGGTCTACCTGTTCAGCGGCTGGTTGCCCACTCTGGTGAAGGAGGGCGGTGGCTTCTCGGTAGCCGAAGCGGCCATCGTCACCGCCTGCTTCCAGATCGGCGGGCCGCTGGGGGCGATTTCGGTGGGCTGGGCCATGGACCGCTGCAACCCGCAACGCGTGCTGATGCTGACCTTCCTGTTCAGCGGCGCAGTGATCTTCGCCATTGGCCAAGTGGCCGGGGACTTCACCTGGCTGTGCACGATTGCCTGGGCCGTGGGCTTTGGCCTCAATGGTGCCAGTGTGGGCATGAATGCGCTGGCGGCAGCGTTCTACCCGACCGAAGCGCGCGCGACCGGTGCCAGCTGGATGAGTGGCATCGGCCGTTTCGGGGCGATTCTCAGTGCGTTTGCCGGCGCCCAGATGCTGGCAATGGGGTGGAGCTTCGCGCAGGTGTTCGCGTCGTTGCTTGTACCGGCGGTGCTGGCTGCGCTGGCCGTGCTGCTGCAAGGGCGCCATGCCGGTTCAGGCCGACGCGCTGCACGGCAGGTGGTGTAATCTGTGCTGGCGTGCAAAAGCCCTGCAGGCCTTGTTCAGTTTTCCCGGCTGTACATCCTGCATTGCGCCAGCAACGCCAACAGGTTCGGTTCCCGCTCCCGTGCTTTCAGAAACACCACGCCGATATGTTGTTGCAGGCGATAGCGCGGCTGCAGGGCAATCAGCCGCACCCGGTTCTCGTACACCGCTGCGATCCGCCCTGGCAGCAGGGCAAAGCCCACGCCCGAGCTGACCATGCTCAGCAGGGTGAAGATATCGTTCACCTGCATGGCCACCTTGGGCTCGAACCCTGCCTGCTGGAATACCCGCGCACCGTCACGGTGGGTGGCGAAGCCTTGGGTCAGGGTGATGAACGTGGAGTCGGCGAGGTCTGCCAGGTCCACCTCGGCTTGTTCGGCAAAGGGCGAGTCGGTGGGGACGGCGAGGAAGATATCGTCGGAGAAAAGCGGCAGTTGCTCGCAGGCGGGGTCGCTGACACTTTCGTCGAGCGATACCAGGATGGCCTCCAGTTCGTGGTTTTTCAGGCGTTGCAGCAGGTCGACGTTCGAGCCCAGGGTCAGGTCGATGTTGAGCTCGCTGCGGCGTAGCTTCAGGCCCATGACCAGTTTTGGCACGGTCTTCACGGTCAGCGAATACAGGGCGCCAAGGCGGAAGCGTTCGGCATAGAAGCCTGCGGCCTCGCGGGTCTGGCGGACCATCTGCTCGGCGTCCTGGATCAGCTGACGGGCTTTTTTTTCCAGCACGTAGGCACTCTCCAGCGGGATCAGCTGGCGGCCTTCGTGCTTGAACAGGGGGCAACGCAGGGCGTTTTCCAGCGAGTGGATGGCGCGGTGCACGCTGACGGCACTGGTGGCGAGTTCGGCGGCGGCCCGGCCGAGGTTGCCACTGCGCATGAAGGCGAGGAAGGTTTCCAGCTTTTTCAGGGTCAGTTCTTCGTCGATGAGCATGTGGGGGCCTGGAGGAGGGGCGCGTGGGACAAATGTAGGAGCGAGCTTAGCTCGCGATGCGCCGCGCGGGCGGCGCTCGATCTCATAGGCGCTAGAGCGCTCAAGGCATGCTCCAAAGCCATCACCCCATCGATTCAATCAACGCCCACAACCGCGGATCATCAAAGTCCCGAATCACCAACCCAGCACCCGCCTCCATCAGCCGTTCGGCTGTCTGCGTCGTGGCAACCCCCACCGTAAAGATACCCGCCCCGCTGGCAGCCCGGACCCCAGGCAGCGAGTCCTCGAAGGCCAGCGCCTGACCGGCCACCGCGCCAAGGCGCTGCAGCCCGGCCAGGTAGGGCAGCGGGTCCGGCTTGGCACGTTCAAGCTCTTCGGCCACCAGCACATGCTCGAAACGTGCCCCCAGCCCCATGGCCTGCAACATGTGCTCGGCATTGAGCCGCGGCGCGTTGGTGACCACGCACATGCCCAGGCCATAGGCCTGGGCGTGCTCCAGCAGGCGCAACAGCCCTGGCATCGGCTCGAGCGATGGCGCCAGCGAGCGGAACAACGCCTCTTTGCGGTCTGCCAGTGCCAGACACTCCTGTGGGCTGGCATCGGCAAACAGCTCGGCGAACAGTTCGCCGTTGGCCCGGCCACTAACCTGCGCATCGAACTGGGCCTGGGAAAGTTCGCGGCCATCATGCTCACGCAGCAACTGGCGGAAAGCCTGCAAGTGCAGGGTATCGGTATCGGTAAGGGTTCCGTCGAGGTCGAACAGCAGGGCAGTCAGCATCAGGTATCCAGGTATGAAAAAACACAAGCCCAACGATCATAACCAAAGCTGACGACGAAGGGGGCTGTTCAGTGCGCTGGGAAAAGAGTACAAATGTGCTCCATGGACAATATGACCCCCAAACGCCGCGCCATTCTCGAATTCATTCGTGAGCGCATCACCGATCACGGCCAGCCCCCGAGCCTCGCCGACATCGCCACGCGCTTCGGCTTTGCCTCGCGCAGCGTCGCGCGCAAGCACATCACCGCCCTGTGCCAGGCCGGTTACATCGACGTCACGCCAAACCAGGCGCGTGGCATTCGCATGGCCCAGCCCCTGCGCCGCCCGGAAATTCTCGAAGTGCCCGTGTTGGGCCAGGTCGCCGCAGGTGCGCCGATCGGCCCGGACCTCGGTATCCACGAGCAATTGCTGATCGACCCCAGCCTGTTCCGGCGCACACCCGATTACCTGTTGAAGGTGCGCGGTGACTCCATGATCGACGACGGCATCTTCGACGGTGACCTGGTCGGCATTCGCCAGCAGGGCGAGGCCCGTGACGGGCAGGTCGTGGTTGCCCGCCTGGACGGCGAGGTGACCATCAAGCGCTTGCAGCGCCAGGCCGGTGGTTACCGGCTGCTGCCACGCAACCCGGCCTATGCGCCGATTGATGTGGGGCCTGAACAGGCGTTCTTCATCGAAGGCGTGTTCTGCGGCCTGCTGAGGCGCGACTGATGGGCGCGGTGGTCGATCTCGACAGGCTGCTCGACCAGCGTCAGGTCTGGCGCGGTCGGCAGGTTCAGGCTCGGCCTCTGGGGTTGCAGCCCACCGGCCATGCCGCGCTGGACCAACGCCTTGCAGAGGGCGGCTGGCCGGCCGCAGCGCTCAGCGAACTGTTGCTGGCCAGCCCCGGTTGCGGTGAGCTGAAGTTGCTGTGGCCTTCGCTGGCACGCCTGACCGCTGAAGGCGGTCGGGTAGTGCTGGTCGCGCCGCCGTTTATTCCCTTTGCCCCGGCCTGGCAGGCAGCGGGGGTGGATTTACGCTGGCTGGTCCAGGTCGCCGCCGCGCCGGTCGACGCGCTCTGGGCGGCTGAGCAATGCCTGCGCTCGGGCAGTTGCGCCGCCGTGCTGTGCTGGCCAGAACGCGCCGATGACCGTGCTCTGCGGCGCCTGCAGGTGGCCGCCGAAACCGGCCAGGCGCTGGCCTTCGCCTGCCGCCCGCAGCAGGCGGCAAACAACCCGTCGCCAGCCGCTTTGCGCATTGCCATCGACACCCGGCCAGCACAATGGCGCGTGCTCAAGAGCCGAGGTGGCATGCCCCCGGCGCTGCCCATCGCCTGCCCCGGGCAGGGCTGATGCATCATGCTCTGGGCCTGCATTCTGCTGCCACAGCTGGCGCTGGACACGGTGCTGCGCGAACGCAACGACCCCGATACGCCACTGGTGCTGATTGGCGGCCCCACTCAGCGGCGCGTCTTGCAGGCGGTCAACCCCGCTGCTGCGGCATTGGGCCTGCGTGCCGGGCAGACCCTGACAGCAGCCCGTGCCCTGGCCGATGGCTTCACCTGCGTGGAGGCCGACGGCAAACGCATCGAACAGTTGCAACAACTGCTGGCAGCCTGGGCCTATCGCTTCAGCGCCCAGGTGAGCCTGCATTACCCAAGGGCGCTGCTGCTTGAAGTAGGCTCCAGCCTGCAATTGTTCGGCCCCTGGCCCTTGTTCGAGGCACGGCTGCGCCAAGAGCTTGGCGAGTTGGGCTTGCGTCAGCGCATCGTGCTGGCCAGCAACCCGGTGGCGGCGCGCATGCTCGCCAATGGCCACGATGGCTTGGCGGTGACCTGCGCCGAAGAGGCGCGCGCAGTGCTGGCACGCATGCCAATCGAGCGTGTCGGGCTGCCTCAGGAGGCCGCCGAGGCCTTTGCCCGCATGGGGCTGCGCCAGCTCGGCCAGGTCATGGCCTTGCCTCGCGATGCCCTGGCAAAACGCTTTTCTGCCCAGGTACAGCTGCACTTGGACCAGTTGCTGGGCCTGCGTAACCTGGGGTTGGCTTTCTACCAGCCGCCTGACCGCTTCGAAGCGCGTCTGGAGCTGAACTTTGACGTTGAATCGCACCAGGCGCTGCTGTTCCCATTGCGCAGAATGCTCAATGACCTTGGCGCGTTCCTGGCCGGGCGCGATTGCGGCGTGCAACGCTTCTGCCTGCACCTTGAGCATGCCGAAGGGCCTGACACGCAACTGCAGGTGGGCCTGCTGGCAGCCGAGCGTGATGCCGGCATGCTCTTCGAGTTGGCCAAAGGGCGGCTGGAGCCGCTGCAGCTGCGCGCCCCGGTACGCAACCTGCGCCTGGTCGCCGATGACTTGCCACCCTTCGTGCCCCAGCACCAGGCGCTGTTCGACCCCCGCGCGCAGCAGGCGCAGCCTTGGGAGCAGCTGCGTGAGCGGTTGCGTGCGCGCTTGGGCGATGAGGCGGTAAAAGGGCTGAGCGCCCAGGCCGACCATCGCCCCGAATGCGCCTGGCAAGCGGTGGAGCAGGGCGCACGCGCGAGCCTGCAACTGATGCCAGGTAGCCGCCCCGGCTGGCTGCTCCCGACGCCTTTGGCACTTGACGACGCAGGGCACCGCTTGTTGGGCCAAGCCGAGCGCATCGAATCGGGCTGGTGGGACGGTGGCGACGTGCGTCGCGACTACTACCGCATCGAAACCCGCGAAGGCCTGCGTGGCTGGGCCTACCGCGACCTCAGCCAGCCTGGCCCGTTGTGGCTGCAAGGTTGGTTCGCATGAATACATTCGGCTATGCCGAATTGCATTGCCTGTCGAACTTCAGCTTCCAGCGGGGGGCGTCGAGTGCCGATGAGTTGTTCCGGCGTGCCCGCGAGCAGGGCTACCAAGCCTTGGCGATCACCGATGAGTGCACCCTGGCCGGTATCGTGCGCGCCTGGCAGGCGGCCAAGGAGCACCAGCTACAACTGATTGTCGGCAGTGAAATACGCCTGCAGGATGGCCCCAGGCTGGTGCTGCTGGCGGAAAACCTGGCGGGCTACCAGAGCCTGTGCGCACTGATTACCCGTGCGCGACGGCGGGCGGAAAAGGGCGCGTATCAGGTGTTCGGCGATGACCTGCGCGCGCACAATCAAGGGTTGCTGGCGCTATGGATAGCCGACGACCCCGATGACCCTGCGCCTGGCCACTGGCTGCACACGTTGTTCGCCGAGCGGCTCTGGCTGGCGGTGCACTTGCACCGAGGCAGTGACGACGAGGTGCGCCTCGGCAAGCTTCGCGAACTGGCGGGCAAGGTCGGTGTCCGTGCCGTGGCCTGCGGCGACGTGCACATGCACGTACGCGGTCGCCGTGCCCTGCAGGATTGCATGACCGCCATCCGCCAGCACTGCCAGGTAGCCGAGGCCGGGCGCCACCTGTTCGCCAATGGCGAGCGTCACCTGCGCAACGCGCAGCAGCTGCAGGAGCTGTACCCCGCCGATTTGCTGGCCGAGACCCTGGCCATTGCCGAACGCTGCCGTTTCGACCTCAGCGAACTCAAGTACCAGTACCCGCGTGAGCTGGTGCCCGAAAGCCATACCCCCGCAAGCTGGCTGCGCGAACTGTGCGAGCGAGGCTTGCCGTTGCGCTGGCCGGCCGGGCCGAGCGACAAGGTGCGCGAAGTGCTGGCACGGGAGCTGGCATTGATCGAAGAGCTGGCTTACGAAAGCTACTTCCTGACCGTGCACGACATCGTCGCCTTCGCCCGCAGCCAGCGTATCCTCTGCCAGGGCCGGGGTTCGGCAGCCAACTCGGTGGTGTGTTTCGTGCTGGGGATTACCGAACTCGACCCCATGCAGCACCGCCTGCTGTTCGAGCGTTTTCTGTCACGCGAGCGCAACGAGCCGCCCGACATCGACGTGGACTTCGAGCACGACCGCCGCGAAGAAGTGATCCAGTACGTGTTTCGTCGCTATGGCCGGCATCGCGCCGCACTCACCGCCGTGGTCAACACCTATCACGCTGCCGGCGCGGTGCGTGATGTGGCGCGGGTACTGGGGTTGCCGGCCGATCAGGTGGATGCACTGGCCAAGTGCTGCGGCCGCTGGAGCGATCGCATCCCCGATGCACAGCGCTTGGCCGAAGCGGGTTTCGAGGCCAGCAGCCCATCGTTGCGGCGGGTGCTGATTCTGGCCGCTGAGCTGATCGGCTTTCCCCGGCACCTGTCGCAACACCCTGGCGGCTTTGTCATCTCGCAGCAACCGCTGGACCAACTGGTGCCGGTGGAAAACGCCGCGATGCAAGACCGCACGGTGATCCAGTGGGACAAGGACGACCTGGACATGGTCGGGCTGCTCAAGGTCGATGTGCTGGCCCTGGGCATGCTCAGCGCCTTGCGCCGTTGTTTCGACCTGCTGCAACGCCACCGTGGCCGGCAGCTGACCTTGGCGAGCATTCCAGCTGAGGACCCGGCTACCTACGCGATGATCAGTCGGGCCGAGACCATGGGCGTGTTCCAGATCGAATCACGGGCGCAAATGGCCATGTTGCCTCGGCTCAAACCCACCACCTTCTACGACCTGGTGATCGAGGTGGCCATCGTGCGACCCGGGCCGATCCAGGGCGACATGGTCCACCCTTACTTGCGCAGGCGCCTGAAGCAGAAACCGGTCACCTACCCCTCGCCGAAGTTGCAGGAAGTGTTCGAGCGTACCCTGGGGGTGCCGCTGTTTCAGGAACAGGTCATGGAACTGGCCATGGTGGCTGCCGACTACAGCCCGGGCGAGGCCGACCAGTTACGGCGCAGCATGGCTGCCTGGAAGCGCCACGGTGGGCTGGAGCCGCACCGTGAGCGGCTGATACAGGGCATGTTGCGCAATGGTTACGACCTGTCGTTTGCCGAGCGCATCTTCGAACAGATCAAGGGCTTCGGCAGCTATGGTTTTCCTGAGTCTCACGCGGCCAGCTTTGCCTTGCTGTGTTATGCGAGCAGTTGGCTCAAGTGCCATGAGCCGGCCATTTTTACCTGTGCGTTGGTCAACAGTTGGCCCATGGGTTTCTACAGCCCCGACCAACTGCTGCAGGAGGCCAGGCGCCAAGGTATCGAGGTGCGGCCGGTGGATGTGTTTCACAGCGAGTGGGATTGCACGCTCGAGCGCGTGGCTGAAAGTGCCCTGGCCATTCGCCTGGGGTTGCGGCAGATTCGGGGCTTTGCCGAGGCCGATGCTCGGCGCCTGGAGCAGGCGAGGGCGCAACGGCCCTGGCGCGATGTCGAGGATCTGTGCCTGCGTGCAGGGCTCGACCAGCGTGCCCGCGCCCGCCTGGCGGACGCCGGGGCACTGAGGGCCCTGGCGCGTGACCGCCACCAGGCGCGCTGGCAGGTGGCGGCCGTGCAACCGCAACTGCCCTTGTTCGCTGAAGTGGACGCAGTGCCAGAGGGCGCGGTGGCGCTACCGGCGCCGACCGTGGGTGAAGACCTTGTCAGTGATTATCAGACCTTGGGTACCACGCTTGGGTCACACCCGTTGACACTGCTGCGCCCACGCTTGCGCGCGTTGGGCTGTCGCAGTTCGTGCGAGCTGGCTGCTGTCGAGCATGGCGACAGCATTGCCGTGGCCGGGCTGGTGGTGGGCAGGCAACGCCCGCAAACCGCCAGCGGGGTGACGTTCGTGACGTTGGAGGATGAGTACGGCATGGTCAATGTGGTGGTGTGGCGTGACTTGGCCGAGCGGCAGCGGCGAGCATTGGTGGGCTCGCAATTGCTCAAGGTGAGCGGGCGGCTGGAGCAGGAGAATGGCGTTCGCCACCTGATCGCCCGACGGCTGGAGGATGTCAGCCCCTTGCTGCAGGGGCTGAATGTTCGTAGCCGCGATTTTCACTGAGTGTGTAGGAGCGGCCTTGCGTCGCGAAAGGGCTGCGCAGCGGCCCCGGCATTATATGCGGTGACGCTGAAATCCTGGGGCCGCTGCGCAGCCCTTTCGCGACGCAAGGCCGCTCCTACAAGGGCGGTGTCGGTCAGACCATCGCCAACCGTTGTTTGCGGGCCGGCGGTGGAAACGCCCGGTCGATTGCCCGTAGGTCTTCGCTGCTCAAGGTCAGCACACCCGCCGCCGCATTCAGCCGCACATGTTCTGGCGCTACCGCCTTGGGAATGGCGATCACCCCATCTTCACGTGTCACCCAGGCCAGACTGACCTGGGCCGTT
The DNA here is from genome assembly GCF_900187555.1 of Pseudomonas sp. Irchel s3f19. Lineage (NCBI taxonomy): Bacteria > Pseudomonadati > Pseudomonadota > Gammaproteobacteria > Pseudomonadales > Pseudomonadaceae > Pseudomonas > Pseudomonas sp. Irchel s3f19. The sequence goes on from NZ_FYDW01000006.1 coordinate 164,655, forward strand.
GACGCGCCATGGCGCTCGGCGATCTCCAGCAGCACAGGATGCTGCAGCAACTGCCCGGCCTGAGCCAGTGGGCAGTACGCCATGGTTGGCAATGCACGCTTCTGGCTCCACGGCAGCAGGTCGAACTCGATGCCGCGCTGCGTCGGGTTGTACAGCACCTGGTTGGTGGCGCAATCGGGGTTGTTCAACTCGCGCAGGTCATCGACGTCGAAGTTGGACACCCCCCAGCGCTTGATCTTGCCCTGTTCGCGCAGGCGCTCGAACGCCTCGACGGTCTGCTCAAGTGGATGCTGGCCACGCCAATGCAGCAGGTACAGGTCGATGCAGTCGGTACCCAGGCGTTTGAGGCTGCGCTCGCAGGCAGCCGGCACGCCCCGCGTACTGGCATTGTGCGGGTAGACCTTGCTGACCAGAAACACCTGGTCCCGACGCCCGGCGATGGCCTGGCCGACCACTTCCTCCGCGCCGCCCTCGGCATACATTTCAGCAGTGTCGATCAGGCTCAGGCCAAGCTCGATACCCTGTTGCAGGGCAGACACCTCTGCTGCACGGCGGCCGGGGTCTTCACCCATGTACCAGGTGCCCTGGCCAATGGCCGGAACGCTCGAACCTGCCAGTTTCACGTGTCGCATGTCACCTCCGGGATCAGGGTATGGGAAAGCAGTACCTCGAGCAGCGCTTGCGCTGCGGTGGACAATTTGTGCTCGCTCAGGGCAATGACACCGATGCGCCGTTCAACCGAGGGCTCGACCAAGGGCAGGCAGCGGGCGCCGAGCTCCTGCATCTGGTTGATGCACAGCGCCGGTACTGCGCTGACGCCCAGGCCACTGGCAACCAAGCGCCCAATGGTCGACAGCTGATGGCTTTCGAACGCCACTGCCAGTTTGCCGTGCCTGGCCGCAACGTTCTGTTCCATCAGCAGACGCACCGCCGAAGGGCGCTGCAAGGCAATGAAATCTTCGGCCAGCAGTTGTGCCCAACTGACCCCGGGCAACAACGCCAACGGTGAGTCGGCGGGTACCACGGCGACGAAGCGGTCCATGTACAACGGGTAGAAGGCCAGGCCATCGGTGTTGTCCGGTTCGAAGCCGATGCCCAGTTCGACGCGACGATGGCGCACCAGTTCCAGTACCTGTTCGTTGATCACATCGTGCACGGTGACGTTGACCTTCGGGTAGCGCTGGCGAAACACCTTGAGCGAGCGGGGCAGCAAGTTGCCTGCAAAAGCCGGCATCGCCGCCACTGAAACCCGACCCAGTTGCAGGGTGAAGCGCTGGCGCAGCAGTTCTTCGGTGTCGTCCCAGTCGGCCAGCAGGCGCCGCGCCAGTGGCAGCAGCACTTCACCTTCGGCCGTCAGGCTGACACTGCGGGTGGTGCGGCTGAGCAAGGCGCCGCCGAGGTTTTCCTCAAGGGCCTTGATGGTCAGGCTCAATGCCGGTTGCGAAACATGCAGATGCTCGCCGGCTTGGGCGAAGCTTTGGTACTTGGCCACGGCGACGAAGGCGCGGAGTTGCTTGACGTTCATGACGGGCCTACTGTTTGTTTTGAAAACGTTATCAATCAATGATGAAAACAAAATTAACAAATCAGTCGTCTGCGGTGAAGATGTCAGCACACGCTCACCGACAGCCTCGTCGGTTCAACAACTACAAAAGGCGGATTAACATGGCCGGACTGGACAAGCGCGTAGCAACCTATGAAGAGGCCCTTGACGGCCTGACCGACAACATGACGGTACTGGCCGGTGGCTTTGGCCTGTGCGGCATCCCGGAAAACCTCATCAACGAGATCAAGCGCCGTGGCGTCAAGGGCCTGACCGTGGTCTCCAACAACTGCGGTGTCGATGGTTTCGGCCTGGGTGTACTGCTGGAAGAGCGCCAGATTCGCAAGATGATCGCTTCCTACGTGGGCGAGAACGCCGAATTCGAACGCCAACTGCTCAGTGGTGAACTGGAAGTCGAACTCACCCCACAAGGTACCCTGGCCGAAAAAATGCGCGCCGGCGGCGCTGGCATCCCGGCCTTCTTCACTGCCACCGGCTATGGCACCCCGGTCGCCGATGGCAAGGAAGTGCGTGAATTCAAAGGCCGCCATTACATTCTCGAAGAATCCATCACTGGTGACTTCGCCATCGTCAAGGGCTGGAAGGCCGACCATTACGGCAACGTGGTGTACCGCAACACCGCGCAGAACTTCAACCCGCTGGCGGCCACCGCCGGCAAGATCACCGTGGTTGAAGTGGAAGAGATCGTCGAACCGGGCGTGCTGCTGCCCAGCGAGATCCACACCCCCGGTATTTTCGTGGACCGTGTGATTGTCGGTACCTTCGAAAAGCGTATCGAAAAGCGCACCGTCAAGGCCTGAGCGCCATCCTTCAGAACAACAAAGAGATCCTGACCATGGCACTGACCCGCGAACAGATGGCGCAACGCGTCGCCCGTGAACTGAAGGACGGCTACTACGTCAACCTTGGCATTGGCATTCCGACCCTGGTGGCCAACTACGTACCCGACGATATGGATGTCATGCTGCAGTCGGAAAACGGCTTGCTCGGCATGGGCGAGTTCCCTACCGAAAGCACGATCGATGCCGACATGATCAACGCCGGCAAGCAGACCGTTACCGCCCGCCGTGGCGCATCGATCTTCGATTCGGCGCAATCGTTCGCCATGATCCGTGGTGGCCACGTCGACCTCACCGTGCTGGGCGCCTTCGAAGTGGATGTGCAAGGCAACATCGCCTCGTGGATGATCCCCGGCAAGCTGGTCAAGGGCATGGGCGGCGCCATGGACCTGGTGGCCGGTGCCGACAACATCATCGTCACCATGACCCACGCCTCCAAGGACGGTGAGTCCAAGTTGCTGGAGCGTTGCAGCCTGCCGTTGACCGGTGCCGGTTGCATTCGCAAGGTACTGACCGACCTTGCGTACCTGGAGATCGACAATGGCACCTTCATCCTGCGCGAGACGGCGCCGGGGGTAAGCGTCGAAGAAATCATCGAGAAGACCGCCGGCAAGCTGATCGTGCCGGATGATGTGAAAGAGATGACGTTCTAACCTCTGCTGTGATCATCAACCCTGTGCGAGCGAGCTTGCACAGGGTTTTTGCTGTTGATTCAAGATCAGTTCGACAAAACCAATAAAAGGACATGACTGTGGCCGCTGAAATCCAAGACAGCCGTTCCGCCCGCTTTGCCTTGCGCTGTTCCAACTGGGCTGAACGCTGGTTCCCTGATTCCTGGGTATTCGCCGCCCTTGCGGTAGTGCTGGTGTGCCTGGGTGCCCTGGTGATGGGTGCCAAACCGACCGACACCGCCAAGGCCTTCGGCGATGGCTTCTGGAGCTTGATCCCGTTCACCATGCAGATGGCGTTCGTGGTCATTGGCGGCTATGTGGTGGCCAGCTCGCCGCCTGCCGCTCGGCTGATCGACCGCTTGGCGCGTATCCCCAGCAACGGCCGTTCGGCGGTGTGCTGGGTTGCGCTGGTCTCGATGCTGGCCTCGTTGCTCAATTGGGGCCTGTCGCTGGTCTTCGGAGGCCTGCTGGTGCGCGCCCTGGCGCGCCGCACTGACCTGAAAATGGATTACCGCGCCGCTGGCGCCGCTGCCTACCTGGGCCTTGGCGCGGTATGGGCGCTGGGCCTTTCGTCTTCGGCGGCGCAACTGCAGGCCAACCCGGCCAGCTTGCCGCCGTCGATTCTGTCGATCACCGGGGTGATTCCGTTCACCGAAACCATCTTCCTCTGGCAGTCGGGGGTCATGCTGGCGGCGCTGGTGATCGTATCGCTGGTGGTGGCCTATGCCACCGCCCCAGGCGCGACCAGCGCGCGTACGGCGGAACAATGCGGCGTCGACCCAAGCTTCACCGCGCCGCCACCGGCCCAGCGCAGCCGGCCCGGCGAGTGGCTGGAGTACAGCCCGATCCTGACCTTGCTGCTGGTGGCCCTGGCCGGTGGTTGGCTGTACCAGGAGTTCGCCACCAAGCCTGCAATCACCGCCATCTCAGGGCTTAACACCTACAACTTCCTGTTCATCATGCTGGGTGCCTTGCTGCACTGGCGCCCGCGCAGCTTCCTCGATGCGGTGACCCGTGCCGTGCCCACCACCACGGGGGTGCTAATCCAGTTCCCGTTGTATGGCTCGATCGCGGCGATCCTCACCCAGGTCAAGGGCGTGGACGAACAGACCCTGGCCCACCACATTTCCACCTTCTTCGTACAGATCGCCTCCCACGATACCTACGCCGTGCTGATGGGCGTGTACTCGGCAGTGCTGGGCTTCTTCATCCCCTCGGGCGGGGGCAAATGGATCATCGAGGCGCCCTATGTGATGCTGGTGGCCAATGACCTGCAATATCACCTGGGTTGGGCCGTGCAGATCTACAACGCTGCCGAAGCCCTGCCAAACCTGATCAACCCGTTCTACATGCTGCCGCTGCTGGGCGTGCTGGGCCTCAAGGCGCGCGACCTGATCGGCTTCTCGTTCGTGCAATTGCTGGTGCATGCACCCTTGGTACTGGTGCTGCTGTGGGCGTTGGGTACGACATTGCAGTATGTGCCGCCCGTGATGCCTTGAGATCAGGGCCAGCATTTCGCGCGCAGTCCACGTATCATCGGTGCGCGCGAGCCTTGCATCTGCCTTCGCCTGGGAAAACTGCGTCACATGTCTATCCGATTGAAATTGCTGAGAAAGAAACTGGGCCTGACCCTGGAATTGCTGGCCGATAAAACCGGCATGACCAAGAGCTACCTGTCCAAGGTCGAGCGTGGCCTGAACACGCCGTCGATCGCTGCGGCGCTGAAGCTGGCGCGGGCGTTGAACGTCAATGTCGAAGAATTGTTCGCTGAAGAGCAAACCGCGCAGCACCGTTACAGCCTGGTGCGTCATGCTGAGCGCCAGGCCCTGGTGGGCGACGGCACAGGGCCGGGGTACGCGGCACTCACCAGCCAGGTGGGGCAGCGCAGCCTGTTGCCGTTCCTGATCCAGCCACCGACCCAGTTCAGTGACCCGACGTTCAAGGAGCACCAGGGCGAGGAGTTTCTGTTCGTTCATGCAGGCCAGGTAGAGGTGGATTTCATGAACGAACGGGTGCTGCTGGAGCAGGGCGATGCCTTGCATTTCAATGCCCAGACGCCGCACCGGCTGCGCTCTGTGGGGCCGCAGCCGGCGCAGTTGCTGGTTGTGGTACACGACGACGGCGAATGAGGGCAGGGTGATGATCGAGGTGTCGCGGTTCTGGCGGGATCCGGCATTGCCCTTCGTCGAAGCCCGGCGCGTAGGGGACGGGCGCCAGGTGTGCTACGCCGCCCACTCCCATGAGAGTTTTTCCATCGGCGTCATCACCGGTGGGCGCAGTACTTACCTGACCGGCGATAGCCAGATCGAAGTGAGCGCCGGTGCTACGGTGCTGATGAACCCCGGGGTTGTGCATACCTGCAACCCCATCGAGGGCCAGGCCTGGTCTTACCTGATGCTGTTCGTGGATCTGCCATGGCTGCAGGCGCTGGGTTTTCAGCTGCCTCAACAGACCTGCAGCACCTCGCCGCGCCTCTATAGCCGCGTTTTACAGGTATTTGCAGACCTGTTCGACGACGGCCTGCCTGATCGTGAAGGCCGCGTAGCAACATTTTTTGGCACACTGCCAAGCCTGCTAGGTGCCACGCCAGCTTTGAACGTGCCGGAACACTCTCGGCTGGACGCAGCTGCTGCCTTCATTCGCGCACACCGTACCGACCCACTGAGCCTTGAAGACATCTGCATGGCCAGTGGCTTATCCCGGTCTTACCTGATTCGGGCCTTTCGCCAGCGTTTCGGCCTGACGCCCCATGGCTACCTGGTTGACCAACGCGTGCAGCTCGCCCGGGCGTACCTGCGCAAGGGCCGTGCTATTGCCGAAGTGGCACTGGCGGCAGGTTTCGCCGACCAGGCGCACTTGCAGCGTGCGTTCAAGAAACACCTGGCGGCAACGCCGGGGCATTACTGCAAGAGTGCCCCGTCGCTCAGATGACCAGATACGCAGCACTGGCCACCAGCAACACGGCCAGCCCGCGGTTCAGCAAGCGCATCTGCCGGGGGTTGCCCAGGCACTGGCGAATCACGCTTCCGGCCCATGCCCAGCTGGCCACCGAGACAAAACAGATCGGCCCATAGATCCAGGTAAACAGCCACAGCAGTTGCTGTTCGCCGCCGGTGTAGGCGCCGACACCCGCCACCGCCGCCAGCCATGCCTTGGGGTTGAGCCACTGCATCGCTGCGCCATGCCAGGCCGAGGGCGCGCTCTGCCCGTGCTCGCCACCTAGCTGGCCATCATCGCTGGCCAGTTTCCAGGCCATGTACAGCAAAAAAGCCACCCCACCCCAGTGCAGTAGCACGCCCAGCAGCGGCCAGCGCAGCAACAGTTCATGCAGGCCCAGCCCGACCAGTACCAGCAGCAGGCAGAACCCCAGCGTCGCACCGGCCACATGGGCCAGGCTAGCGCGCAGGCCATGACGGGCACCGCTGCCCAGGGCGACGATGTTGACCGGGCCAGGGGAGATCGAGGCCGCCAGCGCGAAAGCGGCCATAGACAAAGACAGACTCATGAGGGCAATCCTGTGAGGGGAGTTGCCGAGCATCTTCGGGCTGCGGTGCTCTGGCGTATTGAACAAAAGTCCCCAATGGGCTGTTACAGGTTTTGTAATAGTTTCTCACTGTCAGAAAAACCTGCTGTGATTGTACGATCGCTTACCCAATTTCTACCCAGGTAACTATGAGCACCTTCGCGGAGCCCCCCAGTCTTCGGCCTTCTCGGCCATCCTTCAACCGTCCCTGTGACGCTTCCCTTGTGAGTACCCGGTAATGGAATGGCTAGCCGACCCCACGGCCTGGCTAGGCCTGTTGACGCTTATCGTCCTCGAGCTGGTGCTGGGTATCGACAACCTGGTGTTCATCGCCATCCTGGCCGACAAGTTGCCGCCCCATCAGCGCGACCGTGCGCGGATCATCGGTTTGAGCCTGGCGCTGATCATGCGCCTGGGCTTGTTGGCGAGTATCTCGTGGATGGTGACGCTGACCGCGCCGCTGATCGAGGTGTTTGGCAAGAGCTTCTCGGGCCGTGACCTGATCATGCTGTTCGGTGGTGTATTCCTGCTTTTCAAGGCCACCATGGAGCTGCACGAACGGCTTGAAGGGCACGTCACTCAGGCCAGTGGCGTGGTACGCCATGCGGCGTTCTGGCCGATTGTTGCGCAAATCGTCGTGCTCGATGCGGTGTTCTCGCTGGACGCCGTGATCACCGCCGTGGGCATGGTCGAGCAGCTGTCGATCATGATGATTGCGGTGATCTTCTCGATCGGCATCATGATTGTCGCCAGCAAACCGCTGACCCGCTTCGTCAACGCCCACCCGACAGTGATCATGCTGTGCCTGGGCTTCTTGATGATGATCGGCTTCAGCCTGACCGCCGAAGGCCTGGGCTTCCATATACCGAAAGGCTACCTGTACGCGGCCATTGGCTTCTCGATCCTGATCGAAGTGTTCAATCAGTTGGCCCGCGCGCGCCGCAAACGCAGCCTGCAGCAGCATCGGCCGCTGCGTGAGCGTACTGCCCATGCGGTACTGCGCCTGCTGGGTGGCCGTCGGGTCGAGGCCGACGAGGTGGGCGAAGATATCGCCGACCTGGTCGGGGGCGGCGGCGAAGAGGTGCTGTTCGACCGCCGGGAGCGGGTAATGATCAGTGGTGTACTGAACCTTGCCGAGCGGCCGATCCGCACGGTGATGACCGCACGCACCGAAGTCGATGTGATCGACCTTGCGCAGCCGGCCGCGGCCATAGCCGAAGCCCTGGCGAATTCGCCGTACTCACGCCTCCCGTTGATCCGCGATGGTCGCATCGATGAGCCGCTGGGCTTCGTGCACAAGAAGGAGTTGTTCAAGGAGCTGCTGTCGGGAAGCCAGCCAGACCTGGAGCGCATGGCGCGGGCCCCTTTGAACCTGCTGGAAAGCTTCAGCATCCTCAACGCCCTTGAACAGATGCGTGGCCAATCTACCCATATCGCCTTCGTGGTCAACGAATTCGGTGATTTCACCGGCCTGCTGACCATGACCGATATCCTTGAGTCGATTGCCGGTGAGTTGCCAGATGCCAGCGAAGTGGAAGGCCCGGGTATCGTTGAAGAGGGTGATGGCTTTGTCGTCAGCGGCGCCCTGAACCTCAGCCAGGTCCAGGCACGTACCGGCTTCAGTGCCCGTGCCACCGAGGATTACCAGACCCTCGCGGGCCTGGTGATGAGCTTGCTGGACCGCCTGCCGGTGGTGGGTGATCGCTTGGCCTGGAATGGCTGGATCATGACTGTGGAGGCTGTTGAAGAGCGGCGCGTGCGCCAGGTACGGCTTATACCGAACGGCGACGCTGACGCAGCAGGTGCTTGAAACCTTCCACAACCAGTACCAGCACTGCGGCCCAGATCGGCAGGTAAGTCAGCCACTGATCCGGGCCGATGCTTTCACCCAGCAGCAGGGCCACGCCCACCAGCAATACCGGCTCGACGTAGCTAAGCAGGCCAAACAGGCTGAACGGCAACAGACGGCTGGCCAGCACATAGGCGATCAGGGCCGAGGCGCTGATCGCTCCCAATACCGGGATCAAGGCGTAAAGGCCAGGGTGGGCAAGCAGGTCCGCCGCTGACAACGGCCCCTGGATCACGAAGTACAGCGCCCATGGCAACAGCAGGCACATGTCGCACCACAGGCCGCCCAGGTGGTCGGTGCGGCAGCGTCGGCGCAGCACGAAGTAGATCGGGTAGCCGATCATCACCACCAGGGTTTCCCAGGCGAAGCTGCCATGCTGGTACAGCTCGTGCCCGACACCCAGCGCGGCGCAGCACACCGCCACCTTCTGCAGGTGCGACAGGCGTTCGCCGTAGACCAGGCGGCCGGTCAAGACCATGGTCAGCGGCAGCAGGAAGTAGCCCATCGACACTTCCAGGCTGCGCCCATGCAGCGGTGCCCACAGGAACAGCCACAGTTGCACCCCCATAAGCCAGGACGTACCGACCATCCCCAGCAGCAGCACCGGTGTGCGCCGCACCCGCGCCAGCAGCTCGCCGACCCGTTTCCAGTCCTTCGAGGCCAGCATGAACAGGGTGAGGCAGGGCAGCGTCAACAGCGTGCGCCAGCCAAAGATCTCTTCGCCATCGAGCGGCGTGAGCAGGGAGGTATAGAAGTACATCACAGCGAACAAGCAAGACGCCATGACCGATGAAAGGATGCCTTTTGACACGAATGCCTCGAATAGGGGAGTTGAGCGTGTGGATCAGCCGCGCATGATCTCAGGGGGCGCGTCCTGCGGCAACCGCGACACACCGGAGCGTGCGGCCAGCGCTTCGAGGAACGCCTCTGCCGGCATGGGCCGGGCGAACAAGTAGCCTTGCTGGAAATCCACCGCGTGTTGGGCCAGGTAGTCACGCTGGGCCTCGGTTTCCACGCCTTCGGCGACGATGCCCAAGCCCAATTTGCCCGACAGCTCGATGATGGTGTCGAGGATGTGCAGGGACAGTGCGTCGACACCGATCATGGCGACGAAGCTCTGGTCGATCTTCAGGTAGTCGACCTTGAACTGGCGCAGGTAGTTGAGGCTCGACTGGCCCGTGCCGAAGTCATCGAGGGCAATCATCACGCCCATATCATGCAGTTTCTCGAACAACTCCAAGGCCACTGGGGTGGCTTCGATCAGCTTGCGTTCGGTCAGCTCCAGGGTCAGTGCCACCCGGCCGGGTGGAAAGTGCTGAAGGAAAGTCCGGCAGTCGTCGAGCAGGCTCAGGTCGCGGCAATGGTCGGCGGTTATGTTGATGCCGATGTGAAAGCTATCTTCCAGCAGCGCGGCATACGGTGCCAGGCTCTGCGCGGTGTGCAGCATCAGCGCGCGGGTCATGGCGACGATCTGGCCGCTGTGTTCGGCGTAGGGGATGAACAGGTCGGGGCGCACCAGGCCTTCCCGTGGGTGGTTCCAGCGCATCAGCACTTCGGCGCCCGCCCAGCGGTAATCGCCCTTGCGCACCACGGGTTGGAAGTACGGCAGAAATTCGTCAGCCTCAAGGGCGCGCTGCAACTCGGCACGTGGCGAGGTGGCACGGCGGATTTGCCAGTGGCACGCGGCCCCGGCCAGCACGCCGAGCACCATCAGCAAGCTGAGCAGGGCGGGGTAGTGGCTGCGCAGCAGCTGGCCTTGCTTTTCGGCGCCATAGCCGCCGTACACGCTGAACGGGTAGCGGGTCGAGCTCAGCGTCACGGCGGCGGTCGCAGCCGTGGGGGGCACGCCTTTGTGGACGATACCGTCCTTGCCCATCCAGTCGTTGCCGACGCGAATCTGCAACGTATCGTCCGGGCCGATCAGGCGCAGGGCCGTGAGCAGGTGGTCGCCATCCACGGTGCTGATCGCCCCGTGGTCGCCCTCGCTGGCCCGGTACACCAGCAGCGGATGGCCCGGCGTCACCGAGTTGCCATCCATCAGCCAGAGCGTGCCGTTGGTATACTCGCTCGCGTCGACGACCTCATCGAACTCCCCGAACAGTGATGAGCAATACAGCGTGTTGTGCTGAAAAAGGTTGGTCGAACGGACGAAGGCATTACGGGTGACCTGGCCACGCAGGGCCAGTTTGACCTGTGTGCAGGGGCTACCTGCCAAGGGCAGCAGCGCGTGGGCGGTGCTGGACAAGCTGTCGAGAATGCGCTCGACATGCTCGACCACTTGGGCGGCGGTGGCATGGCTGCTGGCGCGCAGGTCGCGATCGATCTGCCAGTTCATCACTGCCAGGCCACACGCCACCGGGACTACGCCGATCGCCCAGGGCAGCAGGGTGCGCCAGCTCCAGCCGGCGCGGCGTCTAGTGGTAAGGGGCATGCTGGCCTAATGTGATGGAAGGTAACGTGCAGAGGATAGCCGCTTGTCAGGGAGCGTGGCTAACTAAAGCGCGACAAAGCAATTTACGCACTGTAGAATCCGGTTACGAATACAACAATAAGGTTCTCCACCTCCGGAGAATCAAGCCCGCCGAGAATGGGTCCATATGACAAACCATGGGTTCAAATTGATCATTGGTGACTTCCTCGCTCGCAGCGTGCGCGGCATCCCGTGCTCACCGCCTGTTCTGTTCTACATCCCCGGAAATCACTAATTTTTCGCTGTAGATGAGGACAAGAACATGGCAGATATTTTCGAAAATCCAATGGGCCTGATGGGCTTCGAGTTCATCGAGCTGGCATCGCCGACACCTGGCGTACTCGAGCCGGTTCTGCAGATACTCGGTTTCACCAAGGTTGCTACGCACCGTTCCAAAGAGGTGCACCTGTACCGTCAGGGCGGTATCAACCTGATCCTGAACAACGAACCTAAAAGCATCGCCTCGTACTTTGCCGCCGAACATGGCCCATCGGTCTGTGGCATGGCGTTCCGCGTGCGCAATGCCCATGAAGCCTATGCCCGCGCTTTGGAGCTGGGCGCCCAGCCGGTGGAGATCGAAACCGGCCCGATGGAGCTGCGCCTGCCGGCGATCAAGGGTATTGGTGGTGCGCCGCTGTACCTGATCGACCGCTTTGAAGAAGGCAGCTCGATCTACGACATCGATTTCAACTTCATCGAAGGTGTGGATCGCAACCCTGTGGGTGCGGGCCTGAAGATCATCGATCACCTGACCCATAACGTCTACCGTGGGCGCATGGCCTATTGGGCCGGTTTCTACGAGAAGCTGTTCAACTTCCGCGAGATCCGCTACTTCGATATCAAGGGCGAGTACACCGGCCTGACCTCGCGTGCCATGACCGCACCCGACGGCATGATCCGCATCCCGCTCAACGAAGAGTCGTCCAAGGGCGCCGGGCAGATCGAAGAGTTCCTGATGCAGTTCAACGGTGAAGGCATCCAGCACGTGGCCTTCCTCACCGATGACCTGCTCAAGACCTGGGATGCGCTGAAGGGCATTGGCATGCGCTTCATGACCCCACCGCCGCAAACTTATTACGAAATGCTCGAAGAGCGCCTGCCAGGCCACGGTGAACCGGTGGATCAACTGCAAGCGCGCGGCATCCTCCTTGATGGCGCCGCAGAGTCGGGTGACAAGCGCCTGCTGCTGCAGATCTTCTCGGAAACGTTGCTTGGGCCGGTGTTCTTCGAGTTCATCCAGCGCAAGGGCGATGATGGCTTTGGCGAAGGCAACTTCAAGGCGCTGTTCGAATCCATCGAACGGGACCAGGTTCGTCGGGGCGTATTGAGCACCGACTGATCCAACCGGGTACCGCCGTCAGGGTTTTTCGGCGGCGGTACCACGCCTGTTGCCCCGCGCCCGGAACAGGCCCCAATAGATGATCGAGCCGGTCACTATGCCTACCAGCACCAAAGAAGGAAGAATCTGCAGCATCGACTGGCGGATTTCCTGGGCGCTGTACCCTTGGGCGTACCCCCCCGTGACGGCATATCCATACTTGGCAGAAACTGCCCGTACCGTGTACTCGGACTGTGAAGGCCGATTCGGGTCGCGGCTGTCTCCATGGCTCCAGATGTACTGGTCGCCAAACTCCAGAAGCAGCGTCAGGCCATCTTGGAATGCGCGCAATTCGTTGCGCAGTTCCGAGGCATTGCCTGTGACGATCACACTGGGGTTTTGCCCCGGCACTTGAAAGTGAGTAACCAGCGTGGTGGGCAACACGGGCGAGTCGATCGCCAGCTCAACCCCCTGCCCGGATTGGGCGAAAGCCGACAGATGCTCCAGCGACTCGGTGTGGGTGCTGCAGTATGCTTGCTGGTCTTGCGTCAGCGTCAATGAGCGTAGCAAGGGATCGCGGGCCACCTGGTCCTGCAATGTACTGATGACATCCGCGCATGCCTTGCCAGCCAAAGGCTGGGCAAGCAAGGCGGTGCTATGCATGCGCTCCAGCACCTTGTCGATGGTGAACACCGCTTCCTGAACCGAGATCTGTGCGTTTTCCTCAAGCTTCTTTTCCAGTTGAAACACCATCACCAGCAACCCGGAAACCACCGGTACCAGGCCGATCGCCATGATTAGCAGCAACTCCAGCAAACTGCGCCCGGCATGCATGATTTTCGACATAGGCCATTGCTCTCCAGTCTGATGCTGCCCGTGTTGGACAGATGAGCTGAAAGCCTATGTATTCAACGGTATGTCGGATGTAGTCCGGGTGCGGCATGAACGCCGGGAAATCAGGTAATCAGGCGTAAGTTGTCACTTTGACTTGAGTCTCGCGAGCACCTTTTCAGCCAAGTCAGCCGTGGATGCGGGGTTTTGCCCGGTAATAAGACGATCATCGCTGACCACGAAGGGTTTCCACGGGTCATCGTGCTTGCTGTAAATACCGCCACGGGCAACCAGTTCGTTTTCGGTGAGAAAAGGCACTACCTTGTCCAGTTCAACCAGTTGCTCTTCGATGTTGGAAAAGCCCGTGACCTGTCGGTCCTTCACCAGCAGGCTGTTGTCACTGAGCTTGATGTTCAACAGGCCGACGACGCCGTGGCAAACAGCCGCGATGATGCCTTTGTTCTCATAGATCTTGCGTGCGAGGTCTTGAACCGGTTTGCTCTCGACAAAGTCGTACATCACGCCATGCCCGCCGGTGTAATAGATGGCGCTGTAGTCGTCAGCCTTGACCAGACCTGGGCTCAGGGTGGCGCCCAGGCGGCTCATGAACCGCTTGTCGTCATACCACTGCCAGTCCAGGTCGGGGGCCATCTGCAGGCTGTGCGGGTCGACCGGTACGTAGCCACCCTGAGGGCTGACATAGTCAACTTCGTAACCGGCCTTCTCGACTTTCTCGACAAAATGCACGGCCTCGCCCAACCATAGCCCGGTTGCCCGCTTGAGGTTCGGGTACTTGGCCGTATTGGTCAGCACTACCAGCACTTTCTTGCTCATGACCACACTCCCGTCGGCAGCCTGTAAGGGACCGTTATTCCATGGCTCAGTGGAAAACCTAATGAGCATAGCTGCCACATGCCGGTACGCCATTAAAGCAGCGCGAGCTGTGCTACCTTGAACAGCATTCGCCACCCAGAACACCATGGGAGTCACACATTTGGTCGCTAATGGCACCCCCCGCGAAGCTGCGTCACAGGCCATCCTGCTGGCGCCCAACACGGCAACGGTCGATCCCATGGGCGAGTGCATCGCCCAATTCGATTGGGGGCGCACCGCCCTCGGGCCATTGCCACGCTGGCAGGCCTCGCTGCGTATTGCCGTCGACATGATGCTGTTGTCGCCATTTGCCTGCGCGGTGGTGTGGGGGCCTGACCTCAGCGTGATCCATAACGACGCCTATCGAGCGCTGCGCCTCGGCGGCCAGGATGTACTGGGCAAAGCGTTCGACGCGGTCTGGAGCGATGCCTGGCAGACCATGGGGCCTTGGGTGTTCAAGGCACTCGAAGGGCGCTCGAGTTTTGTCGAGGACCCGCCCATGCGTATCGCCTGCGGCCAGAACGGCGACCCCGTGTGGTGTGCCTTCGGCTACTCACCGATTCGTGACGAGCAGGGCAGCGTTGCGGGTTTTCTTCACACACTCATCGAAACCACGGCAAATGTCGAGGCGTATCACCATTGGCGTGAGCAGGCCGAGGCCTTTGAAAAACAGCTCGGAAGCTACATGGCCGATCGTGAACAGATCTGGCAACTGTCGCGTGATGCCATGATGATCATCACCCGTGAACTGACGCTACACGCTACCAACCCAGCCTGGCACCGTATCCTGGGTTGGGGTAAGGACGCGGCGCAGGGCATGCCGATACTGGAGCTGATCCACCCGGCGGATCGCGCAGAAGTGCAGGTGGCGGTATCCGGCTTCGTGCAGGACAAGGCGCTCGAGCAGATCGATATCCGCCTGCGTCACCAGGATGGCCACTATCGCTGGTTTCGCTTGGCCGCCAAATTCGATGGCAGCTTGCTGACCGCCGTGGGCCGTGACATCACCGCCGACCGCGAAGAGGCCACCCGCCAGTCCGAGGCCCTGTTGCGCAACAGTGAACATCTGGAAGTCATTGGCCAATTGGCAGGCGGGATGGCACATGAAATGAACAACCTGCTGTCGGGTATCGGGGGCAGCCTGGAACTGTTGCAACGACGCATGCTGCAGGGGCGCCTGGAACGCATGGAGACCTATGTGGAGCTGGCGCGCGACTCGGTGCAGCGCGCCATGAACCTGACTCACCGGCTGCTGG
Organism: Pseudomonas sp. Irchel s3f19; assembly: GCF_900187555.1. Taxonomy (NCBI): domain Bacteria; kingdom Pseudomonadati; phylum Pseudomonadota; class Gammaproteobacteria; order Pseudomonadales; family Pseudomonadaceae; genus Pseudomonas; species Pseudomonas sp. Irchel s3f19. Next base: position 179,849 of record NZ_FYDW01000006.1, read on the forward strand.
CGTTTTCCAGCCATCAGCCCCTTGATCCCAAGCCACTGAATGTCAATCGGCAGCTGTCCTTGATCGAACCAATGCTACTAAAGGCCCTGGGCGCGGAAATGAGCCTGCATTGGCAACTGGATGTGAGACCATGGACGGTCTGCGTTGACCTTACCCAGTTTGAAAATGCCTTGATCAACCTCTGCGTGAATGCCCGTGAAGCCTGCCTTGAGCGTGGCAGCGTCACTATCCGTACTGTCAATGAACGGTTGACTGCGCATTTCCCGGATGAGCAGGGGCTGCCGCCAGGCGACTACGTGGCATTGCATGTCGAAGACAACGGCCACGGCATGTCGGCGGCCGATGTCGCCAGAGCTTTCGAGCCCTTTTTCACCACCAAGCCCATGGGGCGTGGGTCGGGGCTCGGCCTGCCGATGGTCTACGGCTTTGTCGGGCAGTCGGGTGGTTATGTCTGGATCGAGTCGAACCTGAACGAGGGGACGAGAGTCTCCTTATTGTTTCCGCGCAGCCGTGCGTCGATTCCGGCAGAGGCACCGGCATGCCTGCCGGTCATCGAGCGGGTCCAGGGCGGGCGGCTGCTGCTGATCGATGACGAGGTCAACCTGCGCGCACTGATGCGTGAGTTTCTCTGCGAGCGTGGTTTCGCCGTCATTGAAGTTTCCGACGCCAATTCTGCACTGGACCGCTTTCGTCATGACGGGGCTTTCGACCTGGTCATCACTGACATCGGCTTGCCGGGTGGTTTCAGCGGCCGGCAAGTGGCCAAGGCCATGCGCATGCTCAAACCGACGCAGAAAATCCTCTTCATCACCGGGTATACCGATCAGCCGATCGAAGCCCAACTGCTCGAGCAGCCTGGCACCGCGCTGATGCTCAAGCCGTTCCCGCTGGAGCAATTGGCCAACCAGGCCCAGCACATGCTTGCCGATTGAGCCGGTTCAGGGCTCGCCGAGTATCTGCGTCACCTGCGCCTGCAGCTGTTCGAGTGCGAATGGCTTGCAGATCAGGTGCATGCCCGCGCCAAGAAAGCCCTCCCTGGCCATGGCCGTTTCTGCGTAACCGGTGATGAACAGCACCGGCAGGTCTGGGCGCAGGGTGCGGGCGATTTCCGCCAGTTGCCGCCCATTCATGCCGGGCAGGCCGACATCGCTGACCAGCAGGTCGATCCTTTGCGATGAACGCAGTATGTGCAGCGCTTCATTGGCGTTGGCGGCGGTTTGACAAGGGAAGCCGTCTTCGCACAGCGCATGACAGAGCAACTGACGCACATGAGGGTCGTCTTCGACCACCAGCACGTCATGGCCCTTGCTGCCGGGCACAGGCCTTGGGGTCGGGCGCTCGGGCTTTGCCTCGCCAACGTGCCGCGGCAAGTACAGGTCGACTTGGGTGCCATGGCCGATCTTGCTCTGCAGGGTGACATGCCCATGGGACTGCTTGCTGAAGCCGTACACCATGGACAGGCCCAGGCCGATGCCCTGGCCAACGGGTTTGGTGCTGAAAAACGGTTCGAAGGCGTGTTCCAGCGTGCTCTGCGACATACCCTGGCCGTCATCGATGATGCTCAGGCGCAGGTATTCACCACTGTTCAGGGCGCCCCCCGCGAACTGCTCGTGCTCGACCCGCTGGTTGCTCGCCTCGATGCGTAGCAGCCCGCCGGTGGGCATGGCTTCACAGGCATTGAGCAGCAGATTGTCCACGGCCTCTTGCAGCTGCCCGTCGTCGGCCTCCACCGGCCAGAGGTCGGCGGGCACATGCAGTTGCAGGGTCACTGAATGGCTGAGCCCAGCATTCAGGCGCTTAGGTTCAAGCAGCGTGTGCAGCTCGACGCGCTGAGTGTGCAGGGATTGCCTGCAGGAAAACGCCAGCAGACGGTGGGTCAACTGACCTGCGCGCGACAGGGCCTCCTGGCCCATGCGCAAGATGTCCTCCAGGCTGTCGCTGCGGCCCTGCTTGAAACGACGCTCGATCAGTTCGAGACTGCCACCGATACTGGTCAACAGGTTGTTGAAATCATGAGCGATGCCACCGGCCAGTTGGCCGATGGCTTCCATTTTGCGGATCTGCGTGCGGGCGAGCTCTGTGCTGTGCTGTTCCTGGAAACGTGCGTCCAGCCGCTGTTGCTGGGCTGAGAGCTGATCACGTGCGTGGTACTGATGGCGGCGGTTACGCTGCGCGATGCGGATCAGTTGCAACACTTGCCCCTCCTCGAGTGGGAAGAGCAACTGCATCAGGTTACCTGTAGGCAGGTGGGTGGGGCCTGTGGCGGCTGAGCTGACATCCATGATCAGCAGAATGGGCAGGTCTGACCAGCTGGGCTGCTGGTCGATAAAACCTTGCAACGGCGGGCTGGGCCCGTTGCTGAACGTCTGCTCGGCGATGATCGCCAGGGCCGCACCTTCGATCAGGCAGTCGTGCAGGTTGGCGATGTCATGGGCACACAGGCTTTCGATGCCGACGGTCGCAAGCAGGCGAGCGGTATCCGCAGCAAGCTGTGGGGGTGCCAGGATCAAGGCACGTTCGTCCAACGCCAACGAACTGGCCAAAGCGACGCTCCTGTAACATTAGGCAGGGCCAAGGCTTGGCCGTGCTGCCAGTAGTCCGATACTCACTGGACCGCAGGCTGTCGCTTGGGGTTCAACGAATTTTTCGGCGGCCTAAAGCCCCTGTTGTAGCACCGGGTCGTCGGGGTTTTGCCGTTCGAGCTCGGCGAGCAGCACCTGAACGTTCTGCAGTTGGCCGGTCTCTTTCCAGTACTGGATAAGCAACAGCCGCGCCCGGCGATTGGCTGGCTCGCGACTGAGCACGGTTTCCAACTGTTTCTGGGCAGCATCGACCTGCTCGAGTTCATGCAGGGTCACCGCCAGGGTAGTGCGGTACTCGGCGTTGTCCGGCTCCAGCTCCACCGCACGGGACAGGGCAAGCAGGGCATATTCGCGCTGTTCGTGCCGATTGAGCCAGAGCCCCAGCTCATATTGCAAAAAGGCAGAGTCGGGGCTCAGGAGCAAGGCTTTGGCCAGCACCTGGCGAGAAGCGTCGTGATGGCCTTGGCGCTCCAGCAGGCGAACCTGGGTTGCCAACGCGTCGACGTTGCCTGGGGCCACCGTCAGGGCCCGTTGCAAGGCAGCAGCGGCCTGGGTGTAGTCGTTTTCGTGCAGGTACAGGCGCGCCAGATGCACCTGAGCATCGGCGTCGTCGGGTTGTTCCTCCAGTGCCTGCTGGTACTGCTCCAGGGCTGCCTGCAAGGGGCCGAAGTACAGGCCGATAGCGTCCGGGTCCAGGCCCAGCAGAGCGTCTACGGCCGCGAAGCGTACACTTTGCTCGGCGTCATCGAGCAAGGGGCCGAGTACCAGGCTGCGTTGTGCGGCCGGCAGCAAGCGGCGAATGCCGGCAATGGCTGCTTGGCGTACCAGCGGGTCTGCGTGCTCCAGGTCCAGGCGTGCAAGTTTCAGGGCCTGGGGGGAGGGGTAGTTGGGCAGCTCGGCGTACAGAGCCGCGCGGCGAATGGGGGCCAGGTCGTTACGTTGCAATTGCTGGTACAGCACCCGCGCAGCGCCTGGCAAGCCTTCATGGGCCTGGCGCAGGGCCTTGGCGTAACTGTGCGCGGGCAGCGTGGGCGGTGCCGGCTGGTCGTCTCGCTGCAGGTAGCCGATCATGGTGACCAGCAGAATCAGCAGCAAGGCGATCAGGTAGCGGTTGCGTCTGGGCATCGGACGGTCCGTGGCGGCAGGAAGGGCAGAGCTTGGGCCAGCAACGGGTCAAATGCAACCGCTGAAGGCATGGCGGCGCCAAGGCCGTCAGAGGCCCCGCAAGGCGCAAAAAAAGCCCCGCAGGCCAAGGCCCGCGGGGCAAACGGTTGGGGGAGTAACCAACCAAAGGAGTCGTTGAAAGGGGTTGAATCAGCGCGCGCTGGCCACCGTATCCGGTTGCCAGCCGCCACCCAGGGCCTTGTAGATCGAGACGATGCCGCGGTACAGCTCGACCTCTCCCTGGGCCTGGGCATCTTCTGCGCTAAGGCGCTCACGCTCGGCGTCGAGCAGCACCAGGTAATCCACCGTGCCTTCGCGATAGCGGATCGAGGCCAGCGCTGCCGCCTTGCGGCTAGCGTCGCTCTGACGCATCAGCGACAACAGGCGCTGCTGGGTCTTGTCGTAATCGCTGAAGGCGTTGGCCGACTCTTCAAGGGCCAGCAACACTTGCTGCTCATAGTTGGCCAGGGCGCCTTCGGCGTCTGCCTTGGCACCGCGCAGACGGGCGCGCACGCTGCCCAGGTCGAAGGCCGCCCAGGTGATGCTCGGGCCCAGGCCCCAGGCGTTGGCTGCCGAGGAGCCGATCTGCGAGCCGCGCGCAGCCGTAAAGCCGAGGAAGCCACTGAGGCTGACCCGTGGGAACAGGTCGGCAGTGGCCACACCGACGTTGGCCGTGGCGGCGGCCAGTTGGCGTTCGGCACTGCGAATATCCGGGCGACGACGCAGCAGCTCGCCGGGGTCGCCCACCGGCAGTGCTTTGGCGATGGCTGGCAGGGCCTTGGGCGACAGGTCTACGCTCAGCGCGTCCGGGCGCTGGCCAAGCAGGGTGGCGATGCGGTGACGGGCACGCGCCTGTTCGGCCTGCAGTTGCGGCACAGTGGCTTCGACACCTGCCAGGCGCGCATCGGCACGCACCACATCAAGGTCGTTGCCCACGCCAGCATCGCGCAGGGTTTCGGTGATGGTGCGCGATTCCTGCTGGGTCTTGAGGTTGGCCAGGGCGATGTTCTCGCGCAACTGGGCACCGCGCAGTTGGCCATAGGCGTCGACCAGTTCGGCGATCAAGCTGACTTGCAACTGCTGCAGGTCGGCCGCGGCGGCGGCCTCCTGGGCTTCGCTGGCTTCGATCTGGCGCTGAATACGGCCGAACAGGTCGAGTTCCCAGGCCATGTCCAGGCCCAGGTCATAGCGTTCGCTGTTGACCCGCTGCTCGGTCTGGCCGGGGACCTGGCCCTTGCCGATTTCGCTGCTGGCACGGCTGGTGACCACCGGCAGTTGGTCGTTGGCGGCGTCCTCACGGATAGCACGGGCCGACTTCAAACGGGCAAAGGCTACCCGCAGGTCACGGTTACCGTCGAGCGAGGCCTGCACCAGCTGGTTCAGCACCGGGTCGTCGAACTGCTTCCACCAGATGCTTTCGAAGCGGCTACGGTCGTAGGCCTTGGCCTGCAGCTGAGGGTCAAAACGGGCAGGCTCGGTGTTCGGCGTCTTGTAGTCCGGGCCCACCGCGCAGGCCGCCAGGGCCAACGCCAGCAGGCTCGGGGTCAGGGGTTTGAGCAGGTTCATGCGGGGTTCTCCAGCGATTGCACGCGTTCGGCCTTGCGGGCTTGGCGGCGTTCGACGAAACGGCGGATCAGGTAGAAGAACACTGGGGTCAGGAACAGCCCGAACACCGTCACGCCGATCATCCCCGAGAACACCGCGACACCCATGGCGTGGCGCATTTCCGAACCGGCACCGGAGGAGAACACCAGCGGTACCACGCCCATGATGAAGGCGATCGAGGTCATCAGGATCGGCCGCAGACGCAAGCGGCAGGCTTCCAGCACTGCGGCCAGCGGGTCGAGGCCCTTGGCCTGTTCATCCTTGGCGAATTCGACGATAAGGATCGCGTTCTTGCACGCAAGGCCCACCAGTACGATCAAGCCGATCTGGGTGAAGATGTTGTTGTCACCGCCCGAGACAATCACCCCGGTAATGGCCGACAGCAGGGTCATCGGCACGATCAGGATCACCGCCAGCGGCAGGCTCCAGCTTTCGTATTGGGCCGCCAGCACCAGGAACGCCAGCAGTACGCAGAGCGGGAACACCAGCAGCGCGGTATTGCCAGAGAGAATCTGCTGATAGGTCAGGTCAGTCCACTCAAAGGTCATGCCGTTGGGCAGTTCCTCTTTGAGCAGTTTCTCGATGGCAGCCTCGGCTTGGCCAGAGCTGTAGCCCGGGGCCGCCGCACCGTTGATTTCTGCGGTGATGAAGCCGTTGTAGTGCATCACGCGATCAGGCCCGGAGGTGTCGCTGACCTTGAGGAAGGTCGCCAGCGGGATCATCTCGCCCAGGTTGTTGCGCACCTTCAATTGGCCGATCTGTTCGGCATCGAGGCGGAACTGCTGCTCGGCCTGGACGTTGACCTGGTAGGTACGGCCAAAGCGGTTGAAGTCGTTGGTGTACAGCGAGCCCAGGTAAACCTGCAGGGTGTCGAAGATGTCGTTGATCGCCACGCCGTGGGTCTTGGCCTTTTCCCGGTCGATGGCGGCATCGACCTGCGGCACGTTGACCTGGTAGCTGGTGAACAGGCCCGCCAGTTCCGGCACGTTGTGGCTCTTGGCGATGATGTTCTGGGTTTCCTTGTACAGCGCTTCGTAACCCAGGTTACCGCGGTCCTCGATCTGCAGGCGGAAGCCGCCAATGGTGCCCAGGCCCTGTACCGGCGGCGGTGGGAAGATCGCGATGTAGGCGTCCTGGATGTCGGCGAACTGGGCGTTCAGGGCGGCGGCGATGGCCGCTGCCGACTGGCTCGGGTCTTTGCGCTCGTCGAACGGCTTGAGCGGGGTGAACACGATGCCGCTGTTCGGGCTGTTGGTGAAACCGTTGATCGACAGGCCCGGGAAGGCTACCGAATCGGCAACCCCAGGTTGCTTCAGGGCGATCTCGCTCATGCGCTTGATCACTGCCTCGGTGCGGTCGAGGCTGGCAGCATCAGGCAGTTGGGCAAAAGCCACCAGGTATTGCTTGTCCTGGGCTGGCACGAAACCGGTCGGGGTGGACGAGAAACCGAGGTAAGTCAGGCCCATCAAACCGGCATACACGAACAGGGCGATGCCGCTGGAGCGGATGACCCGGCGCACGCCGCCGACGTAACTGTGGCTGGCACGGTCGAAGAAGCGGTTGAACGGCGAGAACAGCCAGCTGCCCAGCAGTTTGTCGAGGAAGCGCGAGAAACGGTCCTTGGGTGCGTGGTGGTCCTTGAGCAGCACGGCGGCCAGGGCCGGCGACAGGGTCAGCGAGTTGAACGCCGAGATGACCGTGGAGATGGCGATGGTCAGGGCGAACTGCTTGTAGAACTGCCCGGTAAGGCCGGAAATGAACGCGGCAGGCACGAACACGGCGCACAGCACCAGGGCAGTGGCAATGATCGGCCCGGTCACTTCGCTCATGGCCTTTTGCGTGGCTTCGAGCGGTTTCAGGCCCAGCCCGATATTACGTTCGACGTTCTCCACCACAACGATGGCGTCGTCCACCACGATACCGATGGCCAACACCAGCCCGAACAGCGACAAGGCATTGAGCGAGAAGCCGAACAGGTGCATCACCGCGAAGGTACCGATCAGCGACACCGGCACCGCCAGCAACGGGATGATCGAGGCGCGCCAGGTCTGCAGGAACAGGATCACTACCAGCACCACCAGTATCAGCGCTTCGAACAGGGTGTGTACCACTGCCTCGATGGAGCCGCGCACGAAGATGGTCGGGTCATAGACGATGCTGTAGTCCATGCCCTCGGGGAAGTCCTTCTTCAGCTCGGCCATCTTGGCCCGTACTTCATCGGAGATCTCGATGGCGTTGGAGCCTGGGCGCTGGAAGATCGGGATGGCCACTGCCGGCTGGTTGTTCAGCAGCGAGCGCAGGGCATATTGGCTGGAGCCGAGTTCGACCCGGGCGATGTCTTTCAGGCGAGTGATTTCGCCATCGGCACCGGCACGGATGATGATGTTCTCGAACTCTTCCTCATTGACCAGGCGGCCTTGAGTGTTGATCGACAGCTGGAAACTGGTGGACCCAGGGGCGGGCGGGGCGCCCAGCTGGCCGGCAGCGACCTGGCGGTTCTGCTCGCGGATGGCCGCGACAACGTCACTGGCTGTCAGGTTGCGCGAGGCGGTCTTGTTCGGGTCGAGCCACACGCGCAGCGAGTAGTCACCCATGCCGAACAGTTGCACGTCACCCACGCCGCCCAGGCGTGCCAGCTCATCCTTGATGTTGAGGATGGCGTAGTTGGACAGGTAGAGCATGTCGTAGCGGTTGTCCGGCGAGGTCAGGTGCACGACCATGGTCAGGTCGGGCGAGGCCTTGTCGACGGTAATACCGATGCGCGTCACTTCTTCCGGCAGCTTGGGCTGGGTGCGGGTGACGCGGTTCTGTACCTGCACCTGCGCGTTGTCGAGGTCGGTGCCCAGGGCGAAGGTGATGGTCAGGGTCAGCTTGCCATCGGCGGTGGATTGCGAGGACATGTACAGCATGTTCTCGACACCGGTGATGGCCTGCTCCAACGGTGCGGCGACGGTTTCGCCGATCACTTTGGGGTTGGCACCGGGGAAGTTGGCGCGCACCACCACGGTGGGCGGCACCACTTCCGGGTATTCGCTGATCGGCAGCTGGAACAGCGAGATCGAACCCGCAATCAGCAGCACCAGCGACAGCACCGCGGCAAAAATCGGCCGGGTAATGAAGAATTTTGAAAAGTTCATCGGTGTGATCCCTTAACCGCGTGGCGCCTGGACGCTGGCGACTTTCTCAGTGGTGCCCGCTACCTTCGGCGTGGTGTTGCTGGCTTCGAGGGCCTGGCGCTGCTGGGCGAGGGCGGCGAGGGTCTGTTCGCTGGCCATTGGCGTTTCTTCTGGGGTAACCGCCGAACCTGGGCGTACCCGCTGCAGGCCTCTGACTACGATGCGGTCATCCTTGGCCAGGCCGCTGCGCACGATGCGCAGGCCTTCGAGCTTGGGCCCCAGCTCTACAGCGCGGTAGGTAGCTTTGTTGTCCTTGTCCATGACCAGCACGAACTTCTTGCCAAGGTCGGTGCCCACGGCTTCGTCGTTGATCAGCATGGCGTCGTACTGGGCGCTGCCGACCAGCTTCAGGCGTGCATACAGGCCAGGGGTGAACTGGCCGTCGCGGTTGTCGAACACGGCGCGGCCACGGATGGTGCCGGTGCGCGGGTTGACCTGGTTGTCGACGAAGTTCATCTGGCCCAGGTGCGGGTTGCCGGTTTCGTTGGTCAGGCCCAGGTACACCGGGGTGGTCTGGCCGCGCTGGCCTTCACGTGCCAGCTGGGTGTACTTGAGGTACACGCGCTCGTCGGCGTCGAAGTAGGCGTAGACCTTGTCGGTGGACACCACGCTGGTCAGCGGGGTGACATCGGCGGTGACGATGTTGCCGGCTGTGAACTGGGCACGGCTGACACGGCCGCTGATGGGCGCGGTAACACGGGTGAAGCTCAGGTTCAGACGGGCCAAGTCGAGCTGGGCCTGGATTGCATCGACCCCGGCGCGGGCTTCGGCGGCGGCACTGCTGCGCGATTCGGCAAGTTCGGCGGAGATGGCGTTGCTGTCACGCAGGCGCTCGCCACGGCGGGCTTCGTTGGCGCTGCGGATGGCGGTGGCCTTGGCCTGTTGCAGTTGCGCTTCGAGGCGGCGGACTTCAGCCTGGAACGGGCGCGGGTCGATCTGGAACAGCAGGTCGCCTTTCTTGACCTGGGCGCCTTCGGTGAAACCGACGAGGTCGATCTGGCCCGAGACCCGCGGCCGCACTTCGACGGTTTCCGGGGCTTCGAGGCGGCCGGTGAACTCGTCCCATTCATTGATCGGCTGTTCGATCACCTTGGCAACGGTGACTTTGGGCGCGGCGGGCGCCTGCACGGCGTCGGGGGTTCGACCGCAAGCGCTGAGCACTACGACTGCCAGGGCAGCGAGTGGAAAGCGCAAGGGTTTGAGTGAGTGGTCCATGGAGAACTCCGCCAGAGTATTAGTAGTGGGCGGAGTGTGAGTGCCTTGCGCGCGGCGCACGAATCGAACGGGGCGAAGGTTATTATCACGCTGAATGATATGTCGAGATCTTTCATCGATAAGCGGCATCGCGGGGAGATGAGCATCTGAGCGATCAATCGGGAACTTCAATGCCATGCTCAGGTCGATAGGCTCTTCTTTCGAGCCAGGCCCACCTGGACCAGTCGAGTGCTTTCCTCATGCCAAGCAAGCGTATGCTGTCGACCCTTACCCTGTTGTTCAGCGTCGCTGCGAGCCATTTCACCGTCGCCGGCGAGCGCACGGCGACTGCACACAGTAATACGGCCTCGACCCTGTTGATCGACACCGCTTCTAGGCAATATGCAGACGGCAAACTTGATCAGGCCGCGGCCACACTGGAGCGGGCGCTGCAAATTCAGCCGAACAATCCCGCTACACTGCACTATCTGGGTGTGCTGCGCTTGCAGCAGGGGCAATACGATCAGGCGGGAGTGTTGGCGGCGCGCTCCAACCTGCGCGTCGGGCACAACGTGGCATTGCGCAATCGTAATCTGCAATTGATTCAGGCAGCGAACAAAGCCCGGACTTCAGGTACTGCTCCTGGTGCTGTAAACGCGTCGGCTGTTCAAGCAACACAAGTACAGACGAGCTCGGCGCACGCACGATCAGTCACGCTTGCTGCTGCCGAACAGATGCAGGGCATTGCCGGTCAGCAGCGAATCGGTCTTGCTGAACACCGCATGGCCGATGCTGCTTTTGAGGTGCCGCCAGGCCACAGGCCGCCACCGGGCAAATGCCGAATCTGGTTCCGCGATCGCTCACCCGGGCATCAACCCCCGCCCGGCAAGTGCAAAAAGCTAAAAAAACACATTCCTGCCGGCGCCTACCTTGTGCGTCATTAATGGCCTGGGCCTAGCCGTTTCAGTGGATGCTTGAGGCCAGTTCGAAGATCGGCATGTACATCAAGATCACGATGAAGCCGATCAGCAAGCCGATGAAGGTCATCAGCAGCGGCTCGAACAGCTTGACGAACCATTCCACCCAGCGGCCGATCTCCTGGTCGTGAAAGTCGGCGCAACGCTCCAGCATCTCGCCGAGGTTGCCCGACTGTTCACCCGCCCGCAGCAGCCGCAAAGACACCGGCGTCACCAGTTGCCCGGCCTCCAGCGCATCGGACAACGGCAGCCCTTCGGCCACGCGTTGGCTGGCTTGTTCAAGGCCTTGGGCTGCGGCACTGCCCAGCAGCCCGCGGGCCATGCCCATTGCCGTGAGGATGGAAATGCCACCTTGTAAAAGGATGCCCAGCGAGCGGTAGAAGCGTGCCAGCTCGTACATCATCAACCGCTGGTGCAGTGCGGGCATGCGCCTTAGCTGGCGGGATGCCCAGCGTCGCACGCGCGGGTGACGGCGCAGCAGTACCAGGGCGGTTATCCCCGCCACACTGCCCAGTGCCAACGGCAGTTGCTGGGCATGCAGGAACAAGCCGATCTGCATCAGCATGCGTGACAGCCAGGGCAGCTCGGTACCCATGCCCTCGAACACCTGGCTGAAGCGCGGCACCACGTAGCCGAGCAGAAACAGCACCACGCCACCGCCCACCAGCAACAGCAGCAGCGGGTAGACCGACGCCCCCACCAGCTTCTGCCGGACCAGGTCCAGGCGTTGGCGGTAGGCGATATAGCGGCCCAGGGCGTCGCCCAGGGCGCCGGTGCGCTCGCTGGACTGCACCAAGGCGACGTACAGCGCCGGGAAGATCCGCGGCTGCCGGGCCAGCGCCTGGGACAGCGAATGGCCCTCGTACAGCTGGCGCACCAGGTCACCCAGCGTTTTGCGCGTGGCCGGGGTCGCGGCTTTTTCCGCCAGGCTTTCCAAGGCGTCGATCAACGGCAGCCCGGCATTCAGCAGGGTCGACAGCTCCTGGCTGAACAGCACCAGGTCAAAGTGTGCTTCACGGCGCCAGGCCATGCGACGCAATGCGCCGCCCTGGCCCTTCACGCTAACCACCCGCAAACCTTGCGCCTCGACCTGGCGACGCGCCTGGTCGGCATCTTCGGCGTCGATCTGCAACTGCACCACGCCCTGTCTGCCCAGGGCCTTGAGGCTGTAGCGCATGGCCGAACTCCTCATTGCCAACTGGTAATTTCGGCGTTTTCCCCGTCACCACCGGGCTGGCCGTCCTTGCCCATCGACAGCAGGTCGTATTCGCCGCCGTTCTCGCCGGGTTGCCGGTAGATGTAGGCGTGCCCCCACGGGTCCTGCGGTACCGCCTTCTGCAGGTAGGGGCCCGTCCAGCGGGCTTCGCCACTGGGAGCGGTGACCAGCGCCTGCAGGCCCTGTTCACTGTTGGGGTAATGGCCGACTTCCAGGCGATAGAGGTCAAGGGCCTTGCTCAAGCCCTCGATCTGTGCCCGTGCCACCTTGACCTCCGAGCGGCCTAGCTGGCTGAAGTACTTGGGCGCGACGATGCCGGCCAGCAGGCCGAGCACCACCAGCACCACGAGGAGTTCGAGCAGGGTGAAACCACGTTGGGGGTTGGATCTGCGCTGCATGGTGAAGGCCTCCGCTGCATGTAAACAGGCTGTGTCAGGCACCATGCAACAGCCGTGCACGTCTGCCTCGGGGCCTTGCACCATGCGGTACAGGAAGCGGCACAGTGCTTGCGTCGTCGACATCGACCTCGGGTTTTCCGGGGCATTTCCCCCACATCGGGGGCCACGACGAAGAGGCAGCCGACATGCGTGGACTCATCCTGGGTTTGATCTGGCTGGCGGCGGGTGCCGCCCAGGCCGATGTGTACATCTCCATCGATGCCAAGGGCGGCTACGTACTGACCAACGTCCATCGACCCGGGCGTCATTACCAGCGGGTGATCAGCGAACCGCTGGCCCAGGCGGGCCCGGCCGGTGCGCAGTTGATCACCGGGCGCCCCTATGCCGAGCTGGTGGCGGCCGCGGCGCTCGCCCACAACGTACCGCAAGCGTTGCTGCATGCGCTGATCAAGGCCGAGTCCGGCTATAACCCCAAGGCCCGCTCGCCAGCGGGCGCGGTGGGGCTGATGCAACTGATGCCCGATACCGCCCGTGAAATGGGCGTGGAGAACGCCCTGGACCCTGAAGACAACGTGCAGGGCGGCGCACGCTACCTCAAACGCATGCTGACCCTGTTCGACAACGACATCACCTTGGCCGTGGCCGCCTACAACGCAGGCCCCGATGCAGTGCTGCGACGGGGGGCGGTGCCGCCGTTCGCCGAAACCCGCCGCTACGTGCCCAACGTGCTGCGCGAGTACCGCAAGCTGCAAGGGTTGGCGGACGATTCGCCGTTGTAGGCGCGGCCACCCTTCGGCGGATGCCATCAATTTACAACCATGGTTCCCCCAACTCTGGGCTATAACCTTCAAAGGTGCCCAGCCGTGGAGTCCGCCATGGACATCGCCCCCCGTTCCGACGCCCTCGAAGTGCCTGCCGGCAGCGAGGCGGCAACCCCACGCAAGCCGTTCAACCTGTTGCGCTGGTACGCCTGGGTCAGCCTGGCCATCATCTTTTCGGTGGCTGTCGGCCTGGGGCTGATTTCCAGCCGCTTTATCATCGACGAAAGCGTCGAGCGCGATGCGCTGCTTTCTGCCCAGTTCATTACCTCGATTGCCGACGCCGAAGTGCGCCACGTGTCAATCCCCAATGTGCGCACCATGGGCGAGCTGCTTGACCCGCGCACCGATCGCACGGCGCTGCCGGATGTCGATCCCGAAGCCCGGCGCAAGGCGCGCGGTGAATTCCTTGACCATATCGCGCACCTGCCTGACATGCTGTTGGCCAATATCTATGCGCCGGACCGCACCGTGATCTGGTCCAGCAACCCCGCATTGATCGGCAAGCTGATCGAGGGCGATGACGACCTTGATCGCGCCTTCGAATACAAGATGCGAGTCTCCGCCAGCTACCATGATTTTGAACAGGCACGCGAAGAGCAGAAGTTCGTGACTCCGCCCGTGCAGCTGTTCATCGAGAACTACATCCCGCTGTTCGACGCCGATGGCGAGCATGTCACGGCCATGGTGGAAATCTACAAGGAGCCCCATGACCTGATCGTGCGCATCGAGCACGGCCTGATCCTTATCTGGGCGGCGATCACCGTTGGCGCCGCACTGGTCTATATCGGCCTGTACGGCATCATGCGCCGCGCCGCCAAGCTGCTGGCAGTGCAGCAGAAGCGGCTGATCAACAACGAAACCTACGTAGCCCTTGGCGAGGTGTCTTCGGCGGTGGCGCACAGTTTGCGCAACCCGCTGGCGAGCATCCGCTCCAGTGCCGAGCTTGCACAAGCGTTTGATGACGGCCCGGCACAGCGGAATATCAACGACATCATCAACCAGGTCGATCGCATGTCGCAGTGGATTCGCCAACTGTTGCAGTCACTGCGCCCGCTCAATGACGAAGCAGTGGCGGTGGACCTGGCGCAGGCACTGCAGGAAAGCCTGCAGACCTTTGCCGTACCGCTGACGCGCTGTGCAGTGAGGCTTGACCTGCAGCCGTTACCGGCGGTTCAGGTACTGGGGCACCCGGCATTGCTCAGGCAGATCTTCAGCAGCCTGATCGCCAACGCGCTGGAGTCGATGGAGCAGGGCGGCACCTTGCGTGTCGAAGTGGTGCGCCAGGACCGGCGCAGCCTCACCCTGCGCCTGTCCGATACCGGCAAGGGCATGACCGAGCAGCAGGTTCGCATGGCATTCAGGCCGTTCTTCACCACCAAGCAGGGCGGGCTGGGTGTTGGCCTGGTGCTGGTCAAACGCATCATGGAGCGCTTTGGTGGGGCGGTGAGGTTGAGCAGCAGTGAAGGGCACGGCACTCGGGTTTCGCTGAACTTCAGGTTGGTCAGCTCCGCATGATTGGCTTTAAATATATTGAGTAACTATATGATTTATATGTATTTATGGTTTTTTGGGTAATTTTCACCCAATGGTGGGGGTTAGATCTTGAAAATGGATTAAAAATCCAAACTAAGTAATTGAAAAATATCAATTTATCGATTTCTAGATTTGCTGGCTGAGTTTTTGCAAAGACCGATAGCAACAGATGGCAGCTTCGGCGGCCCAGGTGGAGTGCTATTGAATTGCTACCAACCGTAGCAAGGCTGCGCTTCAGAACGGACTCCCTGCGCGGGAACCACTCAATGCAGATGCTGGACAACGAAATGCCCGACAAAGCCTCTGCGGCCTCCAGTGGTTTCGCGGCACCGCTGCGCGAGTTCAACCTGCTGCGTTGGTTTTCACTGATCAGCCTGTTGATCATCGCCTCGGTAGCCGGTGGCCTGGGTTACGTATCGACGCGCTTTGTGGTACGTGACAGCGTCGAGCGCGACGCCATGCTCACCGCGCAGTTCATCCAGGCCATGGCCCAGGCCGAAGTCCGCCATTCGCAGTTGCCGCCGGGCACCACCATGGGTGAACTGCTCGACCCCCGCCTGGACCTACAGCACCTGCAAGTCACCCCGGCGCTGGCCGAGTCGACCCGCGTCGAATTCCTCGACCACGTCGAACACCTGCCCGACACCCTGCTGGCCAACGTCTATGCCCGTGACCGGACCATCGTCTGGTCCACCAACCCTCAGTTGATTGGCAAACGCATCGAGGAGGATGGCGACCTGGAGCACGCCTTCCGTTCGCGCAAGGCGGTTTCTGCCAGCTACCACAAGGCTGAGGAAGACCGTGAAGAACAGAAATTCCTGCGTGAACCCGAGTACCTGTTCATCGAGAACTACATCCCG
This sequence comes from Pseudomonas sp. Irchel s3f19, assembly GCF_900187555.1. Classification (NCBI taxonomy): domain Bacteria; kingdom Pseudomonadati; phylum Pseudomonadota; class Gammaproteobacteria; order Pseudomonadales; family Pseudomonadaceae; genus Pseudomonas; species Pseudomonas sp. Irchel s3f19. Next base: position 195,375 of record NZ_FYDW01000006.1, read on the forward strand.
CTGTTCGACAGCCAGGGTGAACAGGTGCTGTCGATGGTCGAGATCTACAAAGAGCCGCAGGACTTGATCCGGCGTATCCAGCGGGGCTATGTGCTGATCTGGGCCTCAACCCTGGTGGGCGGGGCGCTGATCTATTTCGGCCTGTTCTGGATCGTGCGGCGGGCTGCGCTCATGCTCGACCAGCAGCAAGACCGGCTGGTGGCCAGCGAAACCTACGGGGCGCTGGGCGAAATGTCCTCGGCGGTGGCCCACAGCCTGCGCAACCCGTTGGCCAACATCCGCTCCAGCGCCGAGCTGGCCCAGGAAATCGCCAACCCCACCGCGCAGAAGAACATCAACGACATCATCGGCCAGGTGGACCGAATGTCACGCTGGGTGCGCGACCTGTTGGTATCGCTGCGCCCGGCCAGTGACGAGCCCGAGGCGGTGGACCTGGTCGCGGCCATCGAGGACACCCACCTGGCCTTCGCCCAACAGATCGCGCGCAACGGGGTGCAGTTCTGCTACGAAGGGCCCGAGCTGCAATACGTGGCCAGCCAGCCGCTGCAGCTCACGCAGATTCTCAACAGCCTGTTTTCCAATGCCATCGAGGCCATGCCCGCAGGCGGTGTGTTGCGCGCCCAGGTCAGCGTGGCGGACGGCCAGCGTGCGGTCATGCTGCTCAGCGACACCGGCAAGGGCATGAGCCAGCAGCAGGAACGAATGGTGTTCAAACCATTCTTTACCACCAAACAGGGCGGCCTCGGCGTAGGCCTGGCCCTGGCTCAACGCATCATGGAGCGTTTTGGCGGCTCGGTCAGCCTGAGCAGCCGCGAAGAGGAAGGAACCCGCGTCAGCCTTACTTTCAATATCGCAGCGGGAGTGGACCATGGAACAGAGCATCCTGGTAGTCGAGGATGATGAAATCCTTGCTGACAACATTCGCACCTACCTGAGCCTCAAGGGCTATGAGGTGACGGTCTGCCACAGTGCCGAGCTTGCACTGGAGCAGGTCAAGCAGGCCCAGCCCGACGCCGTGCTGACCGACAACTCGTTGCCCGGCATGAGCGGGCACGACCTGTTGCGCGCCCTGGTGGCACAGGTGCCGGCGCTGAAAGTCATCATGATGACCGGCTACGGCAACGTCGAAGACGCCGTGCAGGCGATGAAGGAGGGCGCGTTCCATTACCTGACCAAGCCGGTGGTTCTGGCCGAGCTCAAGCTGACCCTGGACAAGGCCCTGGCGGCCGAGCGGATGGAGCGCACCCTGTCGTTCTACCAGGAGCGCGAGGCGCAGAAGTCCGGGTTGCAGGCACTGATCGGCGACTCGCCGGTGATGCTCAGCCTCAAGCACACGTTGCACCAGGTGCTGGATGCCGAGCGGCGCATGGCCAGCGACGACCTGCCCCCGGTGCTGGTCGAAGGCGAGACCGGCACAGGCAAGGAGCTGGTGGCCCGGGCACTGCATTTCGATGGGTTGCGCAGCAAGGGGCCGTTCATCGAGTTCAACTGCGCGTCGATCCCGGCCAATTTGCTCGAAGCGGAGTTGTTCGGTCATGAGAAAGGTGCTTTCACCGATGCCAAGGAGCGCAGGGTGGGCCTGGTCGAGGCCGCTGATGGGGGCACGCTGTTCCTCGATGAAATCGGCGAGATGGACCTGGTGTTGCAAGCCAAGCTGCTGAAGCTGCTCGAAGACCGCAGCATCCGCCGCATTGGTGCGGTGAAAGAGCGCAAGGTCGACTTGCGGGTAATCAGTGCCACCAACTGCAACCTCGAACAGATGGTGCAGCAGGGCAAGTTCCGCCGCGACCTGTTCTTCCGGCTGCGCATCATCGCGCTCAAGGTGCCGCGGTTGTATGCGCGTGGGCAGGACATTCTGCTATTGGCTCGTCATTTCCTGGCGCACCATGGCCGCCGTTATGGCAAGCCTAACCTGCGTTTTTCCGCCGAGGCCGAGGCCTTGATGCTGGGCTACAGCTGGCCAGGCAACGTGCGGGAGCTGCGCAACATGCTGGAGCAGACAGTGCTGCTGGCGCCCAACGAGGTGATCCAGACCCATCAGCTGAACTTGTGCATGAGCTTGATCGACGAACCGTTGATTCAGCAACAGGCGCCTATGGTGTTCGAGATGCCACGGCATGAGCCCGAACCCGGCACCAGCCTGCCGGACATGGAGCGGGACCTGGTGTGCAAGACCCTGGACCGGACCGACTGGAACGTGACCAAGTCGGCGCGGATGCTGGGGTTGTCGCGGGATATGCTGCGTTACCGGATCGAGAAGCTGGGGTTAACCAGGCCAGACAAGCGGCAGTGGTAACCCCTCAGCGCGCAGCGACGTCAGGGCTTGCTGGCGCCTGTCTTGTTGCTGTCTTGCGAACCGCTACCCTCCATGCCGGGCAAATCATGTTCATCATTCTGCGTGGCAGGCGGGCTGTCGGGGTCATTGCCCTGCAAGCGCGGGTCGGTATCCCGTGGCATCGGTTTTTCAATCGGGTTGAGGGTGCTGTCGACACCCGGCTGGGGCGCTGGGTTGTGCGGGTCGTCGGGGTAGGTCGGCCCGGTGCCGACCGCGAGGGCCAGCGGCGAAACAAACACGGCTGCGAGCAGGAAGGGGCGGATCATGGTGCAAGCTCCTTTGCATCGGGATGAGGGCTTCTACCTCGATTGGGCCGCCGAGCTGACGCCGGGTGCCCCCATCCCGATCAACGGTCACACCACCATCGACAACAACATGATGAAGATGATGCCCACCACCGAAAGGATGGTCTCCATCATGCTCCAGGTCTTGAAGGTCTCGGCCACGGTCATGTTGAAGTACTGTTTCACCAGCCAGAACCCAGCATCGTTGACGTGCGACAGGATCAGCGAGCCCGCGCCAGTGGCCAGCACCAGCAGCTCACGGTTGACCCCCGGTACCATGTCGATCACGGGTGCGACGATCCCTGCGCCGGTGATGGTGGCGACCGTCGCCGAGCCGGTGGCGATGCGGATCACCGCCGCCACCAGCCAGGCCAGCATGATCGGCGAGATTTCCGCCTGCACCGCCATCTGCCCGATCACGTTGCCGACCCCGGTATCCACCAGCATCTGCTTGAAGCCGCCGCCAGCCCCTACGATCAGCACGATGGCAGCGGTCGGTGCCAGGCTCTGGTCGAGCATCTTCATGATCTGCTGGCGGTTGAAACCACGCGCCGCGCCGAAGGTATAGAAGGCCAGCAGCAAGGCGGCGAGCAGGGCGGTGATGGGGTGGCCGATCAGGTCCATCCACTGCCGCACGATATGCTCGGCGGGCAGCACCACGTCGGCAAAGGTCTTGAGCAGCATCAGCGCCACCGGCAGCAGCACCGTGAGCAGGGTGACGGCGAAGCTCGGCAGGTTGCCCTGGTCGGACTCCTTGGCGATCTGGTCCATCAGCTCCTGGGACGGGTTACCGGGGATGTAACGCGAGATGAAGTTGCCGAACAGCGGGCCAGCGATGATCGCGGTAGGCAGCGCCACGATCAGGCCATAGAAGATGGTCTTGCCGATATCGGCATTGAAGATGCCGATCGCCAACAGCGGCCCCGGGTGCGGCGGCACCAGGCCGTGAACCACGGACAGGCCGGCCAGCAGCGGGATGCCGATTTTCACCAACGAGACCCCGGAACGCCGGGCGACGATGAATACCAGCGGAATCAGCAGCACGAAGCCGATCTCGAAGAACAGCGGGATGCCGACCAGGAAGGCGGCGAACATCATGGCCCAGTGCACGTTCTTCTTGCCGAAGGCGCGGATCAGCGTCTGCGCGATCTGGTCGGCGCCGCCGGAATCGGCCATCAGCTTGCCAAGCATGGTGCCCAGGGCGAGCACGATGCCGACGAAGCCCAGTACGCCGCCAAAACCGTCCTGGAACGATTTCATCACCTTGGCCACCGGCATGCCGGAGGTAAGGCCGAGGAAGCCGGCCGCGAGGGTGAGGGCGACGAAGGGGTGAACTTTGAAATGGGTGATCAGCAGGATCAGCCCGATGATGGTTACCAGGGCGTCGAGCAGCAGGAAGGTATCAGTAGCCAGTCCGAACATGGTTTTTATGCCTCGGTCTTATCGTTGTTTTGGGCGTTGCTTTATTGAACTTCAGGCGCTTTCATTGGTCGAGACAGCGCTGTCTTTGGTGAGCCGGAAAAACCGCCTGGTTCAGGCCGTTTGCGCCAGGTCCCGCTCACCGCAGGGCTTTAGCCAGCTGTCTACCGTCTCGGCAAGCACATTGATGGGCTGGGTGGCGTCCAGTGGCAGCGTCAGCGGCTCGCCATGCGGGGCTTCGAGGGCTGCAAACTGGCTGTCGATGAGGCTTGCCGGCATGAAATGCCCAGGGCGGGCCAGTACGCGCTTTTCTGCCTCGGCAGGGGTGAGTTCGAGGAACACAAACACCAGGCCGGGCATGGAGGCGCGCAAGGTATCGCGGTAGCGGCGCTTGAGGGCAGAACAGGTGAGGATCGGGCGCTCGCCCGCGTTGACCGTGGCCTGCAGCTCCTGGCCCAGGTGCACCAGCCAGCCGGCACGGTCGTTGTCGTCCAGCGGGATGCCAGCGCTCATCTTGCGGATGTTTTCGGCAGGGTGAAAAGCGTCGCCTTCGATCAGGCGGCCGCCGCTTCTGGCGGCAATGGCGGCACCGACGCAGCTTTTGCCGCAGCCAGCCACGCCCATCACCACAATGGCGGACAGGGGAGAATTCATCAGTACCTCCTGCGGGGTGAGGTAGCGCTGTCTCGTCGCTGACGAACAGCCACCTCCCCGGTGTTATTGGTCTTGTCCTTACGCAGTATGGACGCTTGGCAGCGAGCACGCGGAACGGCTACCAAAGATTACATTGCCTGCGTCCTGAGACAGCGCTACCTTAGTGGCCGTTCCCCTCCCTTGGCAAGTAGTAAAATTACAACATTCATGTCCCGAACAGGCTCCCGCACCACCGGTCGTCCCACCCTGGCAGAAGTCGCCAGGCTTTCCGGGGTTTCCCCGATCACCGCATCCCGCGCCTTGCGCGGGGTCAGCACGGTTGCCCCGGCGCTGGCCGAAAAGGTTGCCGCTGCTGCGGCGAGCCTGGGCTATGTCGCCAACCCGGCCGCCCGCGCACTGGCCTCGGCCCGCAGTCAGTCGGTGGTGGTGCTGATCCCGTCATTGTCCAACCAGTTGTTCATCGACACCCTCGAAGCCATTCACGAGGTGATGCGCCCGCGCGGGCTTGAGGTTTTGATCGGCAACTATCACTACGATATTGCCGAAGAAGAGAACCTGATCCGCAACTACCTGGCCTACCAGCCTTGCGGCATGCTGCTGACCGGTTTCGAGCGCAGTGACGCATCGCGACAGATGCTGGCGGCCAGTGGCGTGCCCTGCGTGCACATGATGGAGTTGGGTGGCGAGGCGGGTGCATTGTCGGTGGGCTTTTCGCAGCAACAGGCCGGGCGTGCGGCTGCCAAGCACCTGATCGAACGCGGGCGGCGGCGCTTGGCGTTCATTGCCGCGCAGCTCGACCCGCGGGTGATGCAGCGCGCCGAGGGGTTCCGCCAGGCCCTGAGCGAAGCGGGGCTGCAAGCGACTGAGCTGGAAATCCTGGCGCCCGAGCCTTCTTCCATCGCGTTGGGCAGTGCGTTGTTCAGCCAGCTGATGCAGCAGGCGCCGGATGTCGACGGCATCTTTTTCTGCAACGACGACCTGGCCCAGGGCGCTGTGCTGCAGGCGCTGCGCCAAGGGGTTCAGGTACCGCGGCAGGTGGCGATGGTGGGGTTCAACGATTTGCCCGCCTCGGCGCACATGGTGCCGCGGTTGACCTCGATTCGCACACCTAGGGCGGCCGTAGGCCGGGGGGCGGCACTGGCGCTGCTGACGTTGCTTGACGGCAAGCGGGTGACCAACGAGCAGCAGGACCTTGGGTTCGAACTGATGGTGCGCGAGAGTTCTTGAGGCTTAGAGTTCTTCAGGCTCAGCGCCTCGTGTTTGAAGGCCTCGGGGACTAATTACAAAGTGATATCAATGTGCTTGCACGGCGCTGTTGCCCATCTATGCTCAGGAAACCCCGCGCATAAAGGAGCCCGGCGTCATGTTCGATTTCCATCGCAAGTCCGACCTCGTCGAGATCCAGCGTAGTCACCAGGCACTGGCCAGTGCGCAAGCAAAGCTCGCGGCAATCAGCCGTTCGATGGCGATGATCGAGTTCGCGCCGGATGGGACCATTCTCGACGCCAACGAGCGCTTCTGCCAGGCCATGGGTTACAGCGTCGAAGAATTACGCGGCAAGCATCATCGGCTGTTCTGCGACTCGGCCTACGTCAAGACAGCCGAATACCAGCAGCTCTGGCGCGAACTGGGGCAGGGCAAGGCTATCAGCGGCACCTTCGAGCGGGTCGACAAGGCAGGGCGTGAGGTCTGGCTTGAAGCCAGCTATATGCCGGTGCTGGATGAGCAGCGGCAAGTCACCAGCGTGATCAAGGTGGCGTCGGACATCAGCCAGCGGGTCATGCAGGAGCACGAGAGTGAAAGCCTGCTCAAGGCCATCGGCCGCTCCATGGCTGTGATCGAGTTCACCCCTGACGGCCGGGTCATCAAGGCCAACCCGAATTTTCTCACCACCATGGGCTATCGCCTGGAAGAGGTGGTGGGGCGCCACCACGGGCTGTTCTGCCTGCCGCAGGAGCGGGAGTCGTCGGCGTACCGGGAGTTCTGGGCGTCGCTCAACCGTGGGGAATACCACTCGCACCGCTTCGAGCGGGTCAACAAGCAAGGCCAGACGGTCTTTCTTGAAGCCTCTTACAACCCGATCTTCGACAGCAAGGGCCGGCTGTACAAGGTGGTCAAGTTCGCCAGCGATATCACCAGCCAGGTCTGCACCCAGCAAAGTGCCGCCGATGCCGCCCACGCCAGCTCCATGCAGACCGATGCCTGCGCGCGCAAGGGTACCGAGGTGGTGCAACAGGCGGTGCAGGTGATCGAGCAGATTTCCCAAGAGCTCAATGACGCGGCGCGCAGCATCGACGCGGTGAGCAAACAGTCGGATGTGATCGGCCAGATTGTCCTGACCATTCGCGGTATTGCCGACCAGACCAATTTGCTGGCACTGAACGCCGCCATCGAAGCGGCACGTGCCGGCGAGCATGGGCGCGGGTTTGCCGTGGTCGCTGATGAAGTGCGCAACCTGGCGGCGCGTACCAGCAAGGCAACCTTGGAGATCGTCGATGTGGTGCGCCAGAACCACGACCTGTCGCTGTTGGCGGTGGCCAGCATGCAGTCGAGCCTGACCCGCACCGGCCATGGCGTCGCCCTGGCCAACGAAGCCGGCACGGTGATCATGGAAATCCAGCAGGGCTCACGCCACGTGGTCGATGCGATCAGCCAGATCAGTTCGACGCTGCAATTGCACTGAGGGCGTCGGCCAGTTCGTGCAGCAAGCTCTGCATGCTGGCCTGCAGTTGCTGCCTTAGTTCAGCCGTAGGCAGCCCTTGGGCTTGCGCATGCTCGATGGCTTCGCAGTCCTTGACCAGTGTGCGTACCTTGAGCATTTTTGCCCCGCCCTTGATGCGATGGGCCAAGGCACGCACCGCATCGCCACTGGCGTCGGGGCCGAGCGCACGCAGCGCGGCCAGGTCTTCGCTGGCGCTCTGCGACAATTGTTCCAGCAGGTGCCGCGTCAGTTGTTCATCGTCCTGAGTCAGGTGGCGCAATTCGTTCAGGTTGAAACCACTGCCTTGGGCTGGCACAGGCTGCGCATGCACGCTGGCGTGCGGCAGGTGGGTTTTGAGGGTTTGCAGGCCAATGGGCTTGAACAGGCATTCATCCATGCCACTGGCCAGGCAGCGTGCACGCTCTTCAGCCTGTGCGTTGGCGGTGACGCCGAGAATCCGGCAAGGCGCCAGCGCGCCTTCGCTTTCGAGGCTGCGGATGCGCCGAGTCAGTTCGTGGCCGTCCATGATCGGCATGCTGCAGTCGGTGATCACCAGGTCGAACCGGGCCGCCTGCCAGCGCGTCAGCGCCGCTTCGCCGTTCTCAGCCAGGGTCACGCGATGCCCCAGCGTGTTCAGTTGCCGCTCCAGCAAGAGCAAATTGGCAGGGTAGTCGTCGACCACCAGAACGTTCAGCGGGCCGCTGCTGCTTTCAAGGACAGGGGCAAGCGCTTCGGCAGGCGCGGGCGCCTGGCTGGCCGGCAGTTGCAGGCTGACCTGCACCTTGGTGCCCACGCCTTCGACGCTGTGCAGGCTGAGCGTACCGCCCATCAGTTCGGCCAGGGTACGGCTGATGACCAGCCCCAGGCCAGCGCCCTGGCGTGCCCGCGGGCCGTCGGCCTGGGCGAAGGCATTGAACAGGCGTGCCTGGTCTTCAGGGCTGATACCAATGCCGGTGTCACGCACGCACAGCTCAACTTGCATCTCGCCGCTGCTGCCTTGGGCCGACAGGGTCAGGCTGGCATGCACTTCACCGCGCTCGGTGAACTTGATGCCGTTGCTGATCAGGTTGGAGAGCACCTGCTTGAGCCGCAGCGGGTCTGCCATGACCCAACCCGCTGAAGGTGGCAGCGCACTGTGCAGGTGCAGGCCTTTGACCCGCGCATTGCCTTCGAATACCCGCAGCGTGTTGCGTACCAGTTCGACCAGGTTGCAGGGGACCGGTTGCAAGGTCATGTGCCCAGACTCGATACGCGAAATGTCGAGGATGTCGCCGATCAGCTCCAGCAGACCGATGGCCGAATCGTGGGCAGTCTGCAAGGTCTGGGTATCGCAGCGGCCGGCGCGACTGTCTTCCAGGGCCAGTTCGAGCAGGCCGATCACCGCGTTCATGGGTGTGCGGATTTCATGGCTCATGGTGGCCAGGAAGGTGCTCTTGGTCTGGCTGGCCTGTTCGGCGTCGTCCTTGGCCTGGCGCAGCTGTTCGAGCAGGCCGCGGCTCAATGCCAGCTGGGCCTGCAGGGCATGCTGGGCGTCGGTGCGCTGGTGGATCAGTTTGCGCAGGTAGCTGTTCCAGAACACCACCCCGGCCAGCAATAGCGCCGACAGTACCAGCACTTGCAGCGCCAGCGTGCGGTAATCGCGCCATGGGCTGTCACTGACCAGTGTGCTGGTGCGCCAGCGGTTGATCAGCTGGTCCAGCTCTTCTGGCGGGATGCTCAGCAGTGCCTTGTCGAGAATGGCCTGCAGTTGCGGTTGGTCCGAGGCCACCGCAAATGCCGCGATGGCCGGGCTGTCGTCCAGCACACTGGCGATGCGCAGCTGGTTCTTGAACACGTGGTTGATGTAGTAGGTGGCGTTGATGTGGTTGCTCAAGGCCACGTCGGCGGCGCCGTTGGCCACTGCTTCCATCAGCCCGAGGGGGTTGTCCACTTCGACCACCTTGGCGCGTGGGTAGCGACGCTTGAGTTCTGCCCGTTGCGGCGAACCGCGTACCAAGGCTATGCGCTGGCCATCGAGGGCCTTGGCCTGGGCAGGCGATGTCGCGTCGTTGCGGGTGACCAGTACCCGTGGGCTGACCAGGTAGGGGCGGGTAAAACGCAATTGCCTGGCGCGCTCCGTGCCGTAGCCCAGGGCGCCGATCATGTGCGCCTCGCCGCGCCCCAGGCGCTCGAGCATCGCCTGCGCCGACTGGCTTTCCAGCGGCTTGAACTGCAGCCCGGTGCGCAGGGATATCTGCTTGAGCAGTTCCAGGGTGATGCCGCTGGCACGGTGCTGTGCGTCGTTGAAGGTCAGCGGCGCCAGCGACGTGTTGACCAGCACTTTGACGGTGGGGTTGCGGGCGATCCAGTCGGTTTCTTCAGCGGTCAGGGCCGCCAGGTGGCGCTCCAGCAGCAGGCTGGTATTGCCGCTGGTCCAGCGGCGCAGGATGGTCAGGCGCTCGCTTTCGGTGATTCTGCCCAAGGCCTTGTCGATCAGGCTGCGCAGGCGTTGGTTGTCGTTGGCCAGGGCAAACGCGAAGGTGCCGGGCGGCACCTTGCAGAAGTGGTCGATCTTTACCGTGCCCTGGTAACTCTTGCCGATGAGAAAATCCGTGCTGATGGCATCGCCCAGGTAGGCATCGGCCTCGCCCAATTCCACTGCGGCAAGGCCCGCCAGGGTTGAGCGGTACAGGCTCAATTGCGCCTTGGGGTAGAGCGCGCGCACGGTATTGGCGGGCAGGTAGTGGTCGACCATCGCAAGGCGCAGGCCATTGAAGTCTGGGGTGTTTTTCAAGGTGCGGCCTTCGCGCGTAACGATCACCGGCAGGTCGTCGGCGTAAGGCTCGCTAAGGCCGAGCTGGGCATCCGCCGCCTCGAATGCGTTGGAGCTACCCAGCAGGTCGATGCGGCCGTCGCGCAGCGCGGCAATCGCTTGGTGGCGGTTGTCGAAACGCCGGACTTCGATCGGGACGCCCAGTTGCTCGGCGATGATGCCTGCATAATCGGCGCTCAGGCCCTCGTAATCATGCTGGCTGATGTTGATTTCGAACGGCGGGTAATCAGGCCGCGAACTGCCCAGCACCAGGCGGCCGCGCTGCTGCAGCCATTGGCGGTCCTGGTCGCCCAGTTGCAAGGGCGCTGCGGCGCTGATCGAGCGCGCCAACAATTGCCTCGGTTCGCTGTCGGCAAACAGGCCGGTGGAGCCGGCCAGGCCGATGACCAGTAGAACGCTCGCCAGCAGGCGCTTCATGGCAGCTGGGCTCAGTTAACGCTGTTGCGCTTGGCCAGGTCGACCATTTCCACCAGCGATTCGGTCTTGAGCTTGTCCATGATGCGGCCGCGATAGGTGCTGATGGTCTTGGCACTGAGGTTCATGCAGGTGCCGATATTCTTGTTGTTTTCGCCGCGCGCAAGGCGCCGCAACACTTCCATTTCGCGGTTGGACAGGCTGCCCAGGCGTATCGACTCGCTCTCCAGCGAGTTGCTGTTGACCGACATCTGCGGGAAGGTCGAATAGCCTTTGACCAGGGCCTTGAGTGCAAACAGCAAGGCTTCGTGGTCTTCGTCTTTGGTGACGAAGGCGCCGATGCCGGCATCCAGGCAGCGCCGTACATAAAGGTCGGTGGCCTGGCCGGTCAGCACCATGATCTTGGGCACCGGCTCGAGGCATTGAAGCCGCTTGATCACCTCCATGCCGTCCAGGCCGGGCAGGCCGATGTCCAGTAGCACCACGTCCGGCCGCAGTTCACGCGCCACCTGGGCGACTTCGCTGCCATTGGCGACTTCGCCGACGACGTTAAAGCGCTCCCGTTCGAGCAATAGGCGCAGGGACAGCCGGACGATAGGGTGGTCGTCGACGATCAGGACGGTTGTCATCAAGAAAACTCCTGTAGGGGTGTGGTCCGCTTCCTGGAACACTCAGGAATACGTCTGCAAGTGGGGTTATCGGAAGCGCTGCAAGATACGACCATTCCCGAAGTTTGGTAATGCCGAGTATAGGACTGTTGATTAACCTAGTAGGAATTGTTGAAAAGTCCTACAAAAAACGGGGATAAGCACCGCCAGCGTGGCGTGACGATGCCTATTTGCGCAGGGCTGTCAGGCGCAAGCGGGGTGGGGTTTGACTACGCGCAGGGTCGAGGCAGGGTTGTTGGCCAGCGCTTGGCCGACCCGTGTCGGGCGTGCCAGCAACTGGCCGGCGCAGTTGGGGCAGCGGCCGTGCAGGCGAGTGTCGGCACAGGTACGGCAGAACGTGCATTCGAACGAGCAGATCAACGCGTCCGGGCTATCCCCCGGCAGGTCGGCGTTGCAACACTCGCAGTTGGGTCGAAGTTCCAGCATTGGCATGGCTCCTGTTTGCAGGCGGGAGCCTTGAGTCTGCTACGCCAGTGCCAAGGCTGGCAATGCTCAGTCGCCGGGGCGATAGAGGTGTGCGTGCCCGGCCCGGTACAGGGCCGATTCGGCGAACGGCGTATCGCCCAGCACATGGCCGACGAGGATCAGCGCGGTACGGCGAAAATCCTTGAGAGCAACGCGTTCGACGATGTCTTCCAGGGTGCCACGCACCCAGTCCTGGTCCGGCCAGGTGGCGCGATGGACCACGGCAACCGGGCACTGTTGGCCATAGTGGGGTAACAGCTCGCTGACGATCCGCGGCAGGTGTTTCACGCCCAGGTGGATGGCCAAGGTGCTGGCATGGCGCGCCAGATCGGCCAGTTGCTCGCCGGGGGGCATCGGCGAGCTGTCGCCGAAGCGGGTCAGAATCACCGTTTGCGAGACCTGCGGCAAGGTCAGCTCGCAGCCCAGCAACGCCGCGCTGGCGGCGGTGGCGGTGACACCCGGAATGATCTGGTAGTCGATGCCCAGCTCACGCAGGTGGCGGATCTGCTCGCCGATCGCGCCATACAGGCTCGGGTCACCGCTGTGCACCCGGGCCACGTCCTGGCCTCGTGCGTGTGCCGTGCGCATGGCGCTGATGATCTGCTCCAGGTGCAGCTCGGCGCTGTTGATCACGGTCTCGGCCTGGTGGCCATCGAGTACGGCAGCGGGCACCAGGGAGCCGGCATAGATGATCACCGGGCACTGGCGGATCAGGCGCTGGCCCTTGACCGTGATCAGTTCCGGGTCGCCGGGGCCGGCGCCGATGAAGTAGACCGTCATGGAAAATCCTTGCAATGAATGGTTGGCGCAATTATCGCCCGCAGGCCAGGGCGAGGGTAGCCGGCCCGTACACCTGGCGGGTAACCAGCAGCCTGGCAGCGCCGAGGTGCTGGCTGGCCATGGCCAGCGCCGCGCTCTCTGCCACACCCCAGCAACCGCTGTGTGCGTGGGCAATGACCGAGCGATGGCTGAGCAGCGGTTCGTAGGGGGCAAGTTGCCTGTCATCGTACAGCAGCAACGGCACGCCGAGGCGCGTGGCGAGTAGCTGCAAGCCGGGTTCGTCGGCCTTCAAGACGATGCTGGCGATACCGCGCAGCGCTGGCAGTGCCAGGCCGTGGTGGTCCAGGGCCTGGCGCAGCAGGGTTTCGAGGGTGTCCGCCGGGCAGCCCCGGCGGCAGCCGAAGCCGGCGTACAGTGCCGGCATCGAGGTGTCGACCGCCATCAGGCCTGGCTGGAGCGGCGGAACAGCCACGCGCTGAGCAGCCCCAAGGCCACCCAGAAGGCCGCGTTGGTTAGCCAGGAGGCGATCTTGAACTGCGCTTCCAGGGCCTCGGGTGCGAGGCTCTGATGAACCTCAGGTTGCGGTGCGCCGATGACATGCGGCAGCACCAGCAACACCGCGCCCAGCGCCTTCACCAGCCAGTGGCGGGCGAACACCAGCAGTGCCAGGCCCAACGCGGTGGCACTTGCGGTGGCGATCCACCAGGCCTGACGTTGCCCCAGGTCAGCGGCGGCGGTGCCCGGCAGCTCCGGTGGCAGGCCCAGGGTAGGGGCCAGGCAGAACACCGCGAAGCCTGCCAGGCCCCACAGCGCCCCTGTCGCCGCGCGCTTGGGTTCACGCAGGCTGTACAAGGCGGCGAGTATCAAGGCGAAGCCGACCGCGACCACCAGGTTGCCGCCGGTGGTGGACAGGATGCGCTGCCAGCCATCTTCGGGCGACCAGGCTTCGTCGCTGTGTTCATGCGCCGCGGCCCCTTCGGCGCCGTGTGCGTGATGCTCGGCAGCAGGGGCTGCAGACTCGTAGGTTTCCGCCTCAAGGATCAAAGGAGCAACCCAGAAGCTTTGCAGCAGGGTCAGCAGCAAGGCTGCAAGCAGCCCGCTGAAGCCCGCGGTACGGGCGATGCGCGTGATCATGGGGCGTACTCAGTGGCAGGGGAAGGCAGCGCTGTGACGGGTGTCGTGGGCCGCGTTGTGCACGGCCTCGATGTGCGAGAAGCCGGCAAAGTAGACCAGGCACAGGCCGAGCAGGCTGGCGCCGACGGCGATGACGACACGCTGACTGAGGGTAACGGGGGTGGCAATGCTGTGTTTGGCGCTGGTGACGGGCATGACGCGTTCCTCTGCTTTTTGTGGGCAACGGGCAAGCGCGGCAGCCCCGAACGTGATCCGCCCAGGGGAATGCGACAGCGCCCGCCCACCGCGGGGGTGTTGTTCATGAACGCCAGGCCGGTCTCCGGGCTAACGAGGAGGAGCAGCGCTCCTGAAAAGCGCCCCTTCCCATGCCAGATGATGCGGCACAGTGGTCTAGACGCTTCGCTCGCTTACCGTTGCGGGGGCAGCACCGGGTTTGTCCGGCCCTGATTGAGGGCCTGTGACGCACCGGTTTCCCGTTTCACCCCTGAAGGGGCACCTGAACGCGAGGCATTAGGAGACCACGAGGCAGGTTTTGCGTCAATTGCACAGCGGTTCGCGCGCGAAAAGTATTTCAGAAGTTGTAGGTGACCCGGCCGAAGTAGTAGCCACCGTAAGCTGTTGCGGCTGGCGCTGCTGGCCTCGGCCGGTGAGATGCCGTTGGTGACCTATGCGCCGGAAGCGGCGCAGTTGCCGGTGACGATCACCGTGCCCAGTGCCGAGGCGGCGGGTTCGCTGGCCATCGCGATTGCGGTGTGATTGCCATTGCCGGAGCGGCCAGCGTCACGCCTGCAGGCGATTACCGGCAATCTCGCCGAACAGCTCCACCGGCTCCTGCAGGTTGCCCAGATAACGCGGATGGAACAGCCACACATCCACCTGCGGTTTGAAATCCGTCACGTTGACCACATCCAACGCATCCCGATGGCGGCTGCTCTGCAGCAGCGGCTCGGGCACCAGCCCCAGCCCTTGGCCGCTGGCGACGAGCCCCAGTTGCAGGTCGGTGCCAATGGTCTCCAGGTTGATCGACAAACTCAGCCCCTGTTCGCTCAAGGCACGCTGCAGCCCCGCGCGAAAACCGCAGCCGTCAGGGTTGAGCACCCAGCCGCGGGTGTAGCAGTCTTTCAACTTGTAACTGCGCTTGCTGGCGCTGCCCTTGGCCGCCACTACCCGTAACGGCATGCGCCCTATCGAGCGGCTGGTGATGCCTTCGGGGAAGATTTTGCCGGGCGGAAACAGCGCGGTGGCCGCATCGAGTTCGCCGTTTTCCATGCGCGCGATCAGGCTGCTGCCCCAGCCGCTGGTGACCTGGTTGCGCAGCACCGGGTAGGTATCACGTATCTGCGCCAGGGCGTCGAGCAGCACCACATCGCCCAGGGTCTGCGGCACGCCTAGGCGCAAGGTGCCCGACGGGGCACCGTCATTGGCCACCAATTCACGCAGCGAGTCGATCTCGCGCAGGATCGCCTTGCATTGCTCATACACCCGCAGGCCCATTGGCGTGGGCTTGAGCGGTTTGGTGCTGCGGTCGAGGAGGGTGGCGCCGAGGTCTTCCTCGAAGTTCTGCACCCGGCGGGTGATGGCCGGCTGGGTCAGTGCCCGTCAGGCGCTTTCGCGGGCCACCAACTCGCACGTCAGCAGGTTCAGGCGCTGCACTTCGCCTTCATGGGCGACCACGCCCAGGTGCTGCAACACGCGCAAGGCCGCCACCTCGCCAATCTCCCGCGACGGCGGCCTGAGTGTGGTCAGGCTGGGCAACAGCATGTCGGCGAACGGGTAGTCGCCAAAGCCGACGATCGCCATGTCTTGCGGCAGCCGCAGCCCTGCACGTTGGCCGGCGAGCACGGCGCCTGCGGCCAGGTTGTCGTTGGCGAAGAGGATCGCTTCGGGCCGCGGCGCACGGCGGATCAGCGCTTGCATCGCCTGCTTGCCCGCCTCGAACGGCGCGCAATCAGCCGAGGGCACGAAAACCCAGGGCTCAAGCCCGGCATCGCGCAAGGCCTCGATGTACCCGTCGCGCCGCTCCAGCGCACTCAGGTCACCGGCCGCGCTGTTCTGCACGAAGGCAATGCGTCGATACCCTTTGTCCAGCAGGTAGCGGCATGCCTGCACGCCCACCTGGTGATGCAGAAAGCCGACCTGCAAGGGCGCCCGCTCGGGGCGGTAATCCCAGATTTCCACCACCGGCACGTCTGCCTCGGCCAGCATCTTTTCAGTCGCCGGGCTATGAAAATGGCTGGTGACCACCAGCGCTGCGGGCGACCAGCCGAGGAAGGCGCGTACTGCGCTCTCTTCCTGTTCTTCGCTGAAGTAGCTGGACGCCAACAGCAACTGATAGCCGTGGCGGCTGAGGGTGTCGCTGAAGGCCTGGATGGTCTGGGCGAAAATGGGCCCCGAGATGTTCGGTATCACCATGCCAACAATGCGCCCCCGCGCCGAGGCGAGGCCACCGGCAACCAGGTTAGGGACATAGCCCAGCGCCTGCACGGCAGCCTCAATGCGCTCGCGCAGGGGCGGCGACACTTGCTCGGGCTGGTTGAAGTAGCGCGACACGCTGATTGCCGAAACCTCGGCGGCGCGTGCCACGTCGGCCAGCGTGGCACGGCCTGCGCCACGACGCTTGCGGGGTGGATCCTTGGCCTGGCTCACGGGCTCGCCTCCTGGGGAAATGGCGCGATGTTAGCGCTAACGTGAGGGCTGCTGACAAATAGCTTTATTGCATATTAATCTGACTTTTAAGTATTTGACGTGCTAAGCAACAGGCTCTGATACTTGTTCATGTTAGCGCTAACAAGCGCTGCTGTTGGCAAGCGCCTGCCACTCGCTCGAGCGAGACCAGACAACCACAGCACCCTCCGTGTCGGCCCGTGAATGTGGGCCTGGTCTGGTCCCATAAGGCAGTGAGCAGCATGCAGACAACTCCGTTTCCAACCACGCAACGCCGGCCGCTGGTAGCGGCTATTCTGTTGGCCGCCTTCGGCCAGGGCGCCCAAGCCGCTGAACCTGCCCAAGCAGCGCAAGCCACGGCGCTGGGCGCGGTGACCGTCACCGCCACCCGCCGCGAGGCCACCCTGCAGGAAGTACCCGTGGCGGTATCGGTGATCGACGGTGAGCAGCTCGAGCGTGACAACCGCAACAACGTGGCCAGCATCGTTCAGCAGGTGCCAACCCTCAATTACCGTGCAGGCGCTTCGAACAAGGACACGTCGCTGTTCATCCGTGGTGTCGGCACCATTTCCACATCCCCCGGCGTCGAACCTACCGTGGCCACGGTGGTCGACGGCGTCGTGTTTGGCCGCCCCGGGCAGTCTACCCTCGACCTGCTCGACCTGGAGCGCATCGAGGTACTGCGTGGCCCGCAAGGCACGCTGTTCGGCAAGAACGCCTCGGCCGGTGTGCTGAACGTGGTCAGCAAGGCCATCCCCGAGCACACCCAGGGTTATGTGGACTACTCGCACTTTGGCGGTGGCGACGAGAACCGCCTGCGCTTCGGCATCGGTGGACGCCTCAGCGAACAGCTCAAGGGTTCGCTGAGCACCCTGTGGGGCGACTACGACGGCAATGTCGAAAACGTCGCCAACGGCCAAGACGTCAACGGTTACCAACGCAAGGGAGCCCGTGGCAAGCTGGAGTTCGAACCCAGCGAAGAGCTGCGCCTGACCTTGATCGCCGACTACATGAAAGGCGAAGACACGCTGCCCAGCGGTGTGATCACCCGCGCGAGTGCCGGGGTTGCCGACCCACTGCGCCCCGTCACGCCAAGTGCCCACAACCGCGACATCAACAGCGACTTCAAGACCCATGTCGAAGACCAGAACCAGGGCCTGTCGGCCCAGCTCGACTGGCAGCTGGGTGACTACACGCTGACCTCGATCAGCGCCTGGCGCGGCTGGGACAACACCCAGTACCAGGACGGCGACCGCCGTGCATTGCTGCCCGTGACCGCCTCCCATGACAAGGGCACTGTGGACTATGACCAGTACAGCCAGGAGTTTCGCCTGACCTCGCCCAAAGGGCAGTTCAACGAGTACGTGCTCGGCGCCTTCTACATGCACGGCACCTCCAACGAAACCTACCGGCGCCTGTCGGTCAACGACAGCGTGGCCAACAACGGGCGGGCGGAATACTCGACAAGCAACGACAGCGTCGCGCTGTTCGGTGAGAACACCTTCAACTTCACTGACGACTTGCGGGCCATCTTCGGCCTGCGCTGGACCCACGACGACCTGGAATACGATCACCGCCGCGTCTCTACCTCGGCCACTGCGGTCACCGGCATCCAGCCCTCGACGGCAAGCTCGGGTTCGGTGGATGAAGACGGCTGGAGCGGGCGCACCGGCCTGCAGTACGACTTCAGCGACAACCTGACTGGCTACGTCACCTATTCGCGCGGCTACAAAGGCCCGGCCTACAACGTGTTCTTCAACATGCAGCCGCGCGACACTGACGCCCTCAAACCGGAAACCTCCGACGCCTACGAAATCGGCCTGAAAAGCACGGCGCTAGACAACCGCCTGACGGCCAACCTGGCGGTATTCCACACCGACTACGACAACTACCAGGCCAACTTCTTCGACACGGTGGCCAACCAGGTGGTAACCCGCCTGGTCAACGCCGGCAAGGTCAAGACCCAGGGTGTGGAGCTGGACGCCAGCTTCCAGGCCACGTCGCAGTTGAAGCTCACCACGGCGGTGGCCTACACCAAGGCCCGTGTCGATCACTTCAACTGCCCGGCAGGGGCGGCCGCCAACTGCAACATCGACGGTGGCCACTTGCCGTTTACCCCGGACTGGAAGACCTACGTGCGCGCGGACTACGTGATCCCGCTGGACAACGGCCTGGATGTCGAGCTTTCCAGTGACTACAGCTGGCAGGACGCGGTGCAGTTCAGCCTCGACCAGAACCCCGACACCATGCAAGGCGCCTACGGCATCTGGAACGCCAGCATCGCCTTGGCCGACTACAACGACGGCTGGCGCGTGGCGTTGTTGGGCAAGAACCTGGGTGACAAGTCGTATGCGCAGATGCTGGCCAGCGGCGGTGACTACATCTACCGCTCCGTGCCGCGCGATGACGGGCGCTACTTCGGCGTGCAGGTGCGCAAGGACTTCTGACTAACCGCAGCATGCCGGGCACGCACGGTTGGGTGGCAGAAGCACCCACCGTGCAGGCAGCTTGCTTGCGACCTTAATCCTTCACAAGGAGATCGACATGCGTCGCCAACTCAGCCTGGGCGCCTTCCTCATGGCCACCGGGCACCACGTGGCCGCCTGGCGCCACCCGGACGTACCGGCCGACCCCATGGACTTCAGCAGCTACCGCCGCGCCGCGCAGATCGCCGAGGCTGCCTGCTTCGACGCGTTGTTCGTCGCTGACAGCGTCGCCGCGCCAACTGACGCCTTGGCCAGCCACAGCGCCCGCTCCACCTACTTCGAGCCGCTGACCTTGCTCTCGGCACTGAGCGCAGTCACCGAGCACATCGGCCTGATCGCCACCGCCACCACCAGTTACAACGAGCCGTACCACGTGGCCCGCAAGTTCGCCTCGCTGGACCATCTGTCCGGTGGGCGCGCCGGCTGGAACCTGGTCACCTCCGATGCGGCCGCCGAAGCCGGCAACTTTGGCCGCCAGGCGCATATCCCGCATGCCGAGCGTTATGCCCGGGCCCGTGAGTTCCAGCAGGTGGTACAGGGCCTGTGGGACAGCTGGGCGGACAATGCCTTCGTGCGTGACAAGGCCAGCGGGTTGTTCCACCGCCCTGATGGCGTGCGCGCACTGAACCATGCCGGTGAGCACTTTCGCGTCAAAGGCCCGCTGAACGTTGCACGTTCGCCCCAGGGGCGGCCCGTGCTGGTTCAGGCCGGGTCCTCGCAAGCCGGTCGCGAGCTGGCCGCGCAAACTGCCGAAGTGGTGTTTACCGCGCAACCGAGCCTGGTCCGCGCCCAAGCCTTCTATGCCGACCTCAAGGACCGCCTGGCCGCTTACGGGCGGCACGAGGATTCGCTGAAGATCATGCCCGGCGTGTTTGTGGTGGTCGGGCACAGCCAGGCTGAAGCCGAAGAGAAGTTCCAGCAATTTCAGGAACGGGTCGACCCGCGTGTAGGCGTCGGTTTGCTCGGGCGCATGCTCGGCAACTTCGACCTGTCCGGTTACCCGCTTGACGGCCCGCTGCCCGAACTGCCGCCCACCGAAGATGGCCAGCGCAGCCGCCAGCAACTGCTTACCGAACTGGCCGGCAACGAACAACTGACACTGGCGCAGCTGGGCCGGCGCATCGCAGGCGGGCGAGGGCACTACAGCCTGATCGGCACTGCGACGCACATCGCCGATGAACTGCAGGCCTGGTTCGAGGGCCGCGGCGCTGATGGCTTCAACGTGCTGGTGCCGCACTTGCCCCTCGGGCTTGAGGATTTCGCCCACCAGGTCGTGCCCGAACTGCAGCGCCGCGGGCTGTTCCGCCGACAGTACCAGGGCCGAACCTTGCGTCAACACCTGGGCCTGCAACGCCCTGCCAATCCCTTCTTTACCGAACGAGGTCAACCATGAGCTACGCCGCCAACCCCGAGCGCTACGCGCGCATGCCTTACCGCCGTGTCGGCCGCAGTGGCCTGGTGTTACCGGCCCTGTCCCTGGGCCTGTGGCACAATTTTGGCGACGCGACGCCTATCGACACCCAGCGCGCCTTGCTGCGCACGGCATTCGATGCCGGCATCAACCACTTCGACCTGGCCAACAATTACGGCCCGCCCTATGGCAGCGCCGAGCGCAATTTCGGCCGGTTGCTGCGTGAGGACCTGCGCAGCTACCGCGACGAGCTGATCATCTCGAGCAAGGCGGGTTGGGACATGTGGCCTGGCCCGTACGGGCAGGGCGGCAGCTCGCGCAAATACCTGATCAGCAGCCTGGACCAGAGCCTGCAGCGCCTGGGCCTCGATTACGTCGACATCTTCTATTCGCACCGCTTCGATGCCGACACCCCGCTGGAGGAAACCGCCATTGCCCTGGCCGACATCGTGCGCCAGGGCAAGGCGCTGTATGTGGGCATTTCTTCCTACTCGGCCGGCAAGACCGCCGAGATTGCCGCACTGCTGGCTGAACTGAAAGTGCCATTGCTGATACACCAGCCTTCGTACAACCTGTTCAACCGCTGGATCGAGCGCGACCTGCTGGCCACCACCGACGCGCTCGGCGCCGGGGTGATCGTGTTCACCGCGCTGGCGCAGGGCCTGCTCAGCGACAAGTACCTGAACGGCATTCCCGCCGATGCCCGGGTCAACCGCGCTGGCGGTGGCTCGTTGTTGCCTCAGCACCTGTCGCAGGCCAACATCGCCCGTGCCCGTGCGCTCAACGACATTGCCCGTGAGCGTGGCCAGAGCCTGGCCCAGCTGGCCCTGGCCTGGACGCTGCGCGACCCGCGCGTGAGTTCGGCGCTGATTGGCGCGAGCCGGCCCGAGCAGATCATCGAAAACGTTGCCGCGCTCGACAACCTGGCGTTCACCCCCGAGGAGCTGGCGGCCATCGACCAGTACGCCGTGGAAGGCGGGATCAACCTCTGGGAAAAACCCTCGACCGACTGGAAGGAGTGACCGATGCGTGTGCTACGCCTTGCCGTCTTGCTGCTGCTGAGCTTTGTTGGAACTGCCCAGGCGGCGGACCCTGCGACGTTACGTATTGGCTATCAGAAGGGTTCGATCAGCCTGGTCCTGGCCAAGCAGCATGGTTTTCTGGAGCAGCGTTTTGCCAATACCCGGGTCCAATGGATCGAGTTCCCGGCCGGCCCACAGATGCTCGAGGCTCTGAATATTGGCAGCCTCGACATCGGCTCCACCGGCGACATCCCGCCGATCTTCGCCCAGGCGGCTGGTGCCGACCTGCTGTACATCGGCGCGGAACCACCCAAGCCGCAAGCCGAGGTGATCCTGGTGCCCAAGGGCAGCGCGGTCGCCAGCGTCGTTGACCTTAAGGGCAAGCGGATTGCCCTGCAGAAAGGTTCCAGTGCGCATAACCTGTTGCTGCGCAGCCTGGCCAAGGCCGGCTTGAGTATCCGCGATGTGCAGCCGGTGTACCTGGCGCCCGCCGATGCCCGCGCCGCGTTCGAGCGCGGCAGCGTGGATGCCTGGGCGATCTGGGACCCGTTCTATTCGGCGATCGACCTGGAGGGCAAGGCGCGGCTGCTGGCCGACGGCCAAGGGCTGGGGTTGATCGGGCCGTTCATGCTGGGGGCGCGTGGTTATGTCGAGGCAAATGGAACGTTCGTTGGCCAACTGCTCGATGAGATCAGCCGGGCCGAGGCCCTCACGCGCAGCGATGAAGCGGGCAGCATTCAGTTGCTGGCAAAGTTCATGGGGTTGCCGGAGGAGGTGGTACGGCGCAGCTTCAGCCATCGGCCAGCTTCGCCCGTGATACCGGTGAGCAATGAGATCATCGCGGCGCAGCAGCGCACGGCGGAGCTGTTTTTCCAGAACAAGGTGCTGCCCAAGCAAGTGGATATCGCCGGAGCGGTGTGGCAGCGGGATTGCACCTGTACTGTGGTGGGGGAGGCTGGCCCCACCACAAAAAATTAATCTAAATCAGATAGCTAGAGTTATATGTTAATAAGTTGCTTAAGGTGACTTTAAAGAGCTGCTGGCGGTTTCCAGGGTCAACCCCGCGCAAACGCCAGCAGCTTCTCGCCATCGAGCCGATACCGAAGCCACTCACTCTGCGCCTCGGCGCCCAACGACTGGTAAAACCCGATTGCCGGCGCGTTCCAGTCCAGCACGCTCCATTCCAGGCGCCCGCAATTGTTCTGCACGGCCTCGCTGGCAATATGGCGCAGCAGTTTGCGCCCAGCGCCATCGCCGCGCTGCTCGGGCGTCACGTACAGGTCTTCGAGGTAGATGCCATTGCGCCCGAGCCAGGTCGAGTAGCTGTAGAAGTACACGGCAAAACCAATCGCCAGGCCATCACGCTCGCAAATCAGGCTGTGCACGGTACTGCCTTCGTCAAACAGGCTGCGCTGGATGTCGTCGACAGACGCAACGACCTCGTGCCGGGCACGTTCGTAGTCGGCAAGCTCGGTGATGAATGCCAGAATCTGCGCGGCATCGGTACGCACGGCGGGGCGAATGGTGAGGCTCATGGGGCAGGCTTCCTTGAACTGAACGAGATCGGTACAGTATTTGTATCTGTTTAATTTAGCGAAATTGTACCGGTCGCAAGGTAGGGCGACTCCGTTAGTGTGACAGCACCAATAATGATTGTGGAATGCCTGCCATGCTTGCCTCTGCCGACCTGCTGACAGCTTTTGTGCTGTTTGCCTTCGTATCCTCCATCACCCCGGGGCCGAACAACACCATGCTGCTGGCCTCGGGCGTGAACTTCGGCGTGCGCCGTTCGATCCCGCATGCCATTGGCATCAGTGTCGGTTTCATGGTCATGGTGCTGGCAGTCGGTTTAGGGCTGGGTGAGGTGTTCAAGGCATGGCCGACGCTGTACACCATCCTGCGCTACACAGGCGCCGCCTACCTGCTGTACCTGGCCTGGAAGATCGCCACCTCGGGGCCGATCGGCACAGCCTCGGGCAGCGCCCGCAAACCGTTGGGCTTCTGGGGCGCTGCGGCATTTCAGTGGGTCAACCCCAAGGCCTGGGTAATGGCAGTGGGGGCAATCACCACCTACACACCGGCCCAGGGGTACGTGATGAACGTGGTCGTCATCGCCGCGCTGTTCGCCCTGGTCAACCTGCCCAGCGTCGGGGTCTGGGTCATGTTCGGCAGCGCCTTGCGCAACCTGTTGCAGAACCCGCGTTGGCTGATGCTGTTCAATGTCCTGATGGCCGTGCTACTGGTGATTTCGCTATACCCGCTGCTGTTTGTAGAATCGGCGTTTTCATAGACCGATGAGTACAGCAAGCCCATGCAGTTGATCCCGTGGTCCCACCATTGCTCCGAAGGCTTTACCCTGCGCGGCTGGCGTACGCCGGCCAGTGGCAAGCCTTTGCTGCATTTTCTGCATGGCAACGGCTTCTGCTGCCTGGCCTACCAGCCGTTGCTGATGCGCCTGGGCGAGCACTTCGACCTGTGGCTGTGCGATGTGCAAGGCCATGGCGACAGCGACCATGGCGGTGCGTTTCGCGGCTGGAACCGCACGGCTGAATTGGCAGTGGAGGCGTTCGAGCGCGGGCGTGGCGAATATGGCGAGGTGCCGCGTGTTGCCCTCGGGCACAGTTTTGGTGGCGTGCTCTCGGGGCTGATCCTGGCCAGTAAGCCGCAGTTGTTCGAGCGCGCCGTGCTGCTCGACCCGGTGTTGTTCAGCCGCAGCATGATTGGCGTGATGGGCGCCGCCGCGCTGGTTGGCCTGCACCAGCGCCACGCTTTGGCGCGCAAGGCTGCCAGCCGCCGCAGCCATTGGCCCGATCGTGAAACGGCGCTGGCCTCGCTGCAGGGCCGCGGTATCTTCAAAGGCTGGAGTGATGCGGCGCTGCAAGCCTATGTCGAGCATGCCATTGGCGATTGCGGCGAGGCGGTGGTACTCAAGTGTCGGCCCAGCCGCGAGGTGGAGATTTTCAGTTCGTTCCCCAAACGCATGTGGGCGAATCTGGCAGCGATCCAGACACCGACGCGGGTGCTGTATGGCGAACAGACCTACCCCTTCGTGCCACATTCGGTGAAGCGCCTGGTGGCGCTGAACCCGAACGTGACTGCCCAGCAGGTCGCGGGTGGGCACTGTTTCATGCAGGAGGACCCAGCGATGACAGCAGCGTCCGTGCTCAGCTTTCTAAACTGAAGTTTGTCCTATTGATGGAACGATGCATGCCATTTCAGCTGTCTACCGCCTGATTGGTATCATTGGTAAGGTGATCCCAGCCAAGAGAGGAGACTTCTCATGAAAAAGATTCTGGGTATTCACCGCAGCCCTCACCCCCACTGGGTAGGCGATGGCTTCCCGGTGCGCAGCCTGTTCACCTATGACAACCTGGCCAGCCAGATCAGCCCGTTCCTGTTGCTGGACTATGCCGGCCCGCACACCTTTACCCCGACCAGCGCCCGGCGCGGCGTCGGGCAACATCCGCACCGTGGTTTCGAGACCGTGACCCTCGTCTACCAGGGCGAACTGGAGCACCGTGACTCGACGGGGGCGGGTGGCCTGATCGGCCCAGGCGACGTGCAATGGATGACAGCTGCCAATGGCATCCTCCATGAAGAGTTCCACGCCCCGGCGTTTGCCCGCAGTGGCGGTACGCTGGAGATGGTGCAGCTGTGGGTCAACCTGCCTGCGCGTGACAAGCGCGCTGCGGCGGGGTACCAGACGCTGCTGGCCACGGACATCCCTGTGGTGGCGCTGGACGGCAACGGTGGCAGCCTGCGGGTGATCGCGGGTGAGTACCAAGGGCAGCCAGGCCCTGCGCGAACCTTTACCGCCATGGATGTCTGGGACATGCGTTTGAACGCCCAGTCGAGCGTGCAACTGCCCGTCGCGACGGGGCGTAATGCAGCCCTGGTGGTGTTGCGCGGCAGCGTGCGGGTCAACGGTGAACGCGAAGCCGGGCCGGCCAGCCTGGTGCTGTTCGAGCGTAGCGGTGAGGGCATTGCCATCGAGGCGCTGGAAGACGCCAGCGTGCTGTTGCTCAGCGGTGAACCGATCGATGAGCCGATCGTTGGCTACGGGCCGTTCGTGATGAACAGCGAGGCAGAAATCGCAGAATCGTTCGATGATTTCCATGCCGGACGGTTCGGGCAGATGCCGGCCGAGACCGCTCGTCGTTAACTGCCAGCAGCCGATCGAACAGTACAGGCCCACCAGCGATCTTCCACTAAGGTGCTAGATGATTCCCCGCACGATCATTGCTCCGGCGCATGGACGGCCGCCGGAGGATGCGCAATATCAATTGGCACCTTGCCTGGCAAAGGCGTACCTAACCAATAGGCCATCCAGTACAGAGAGGGTCGTACAATGTCGTTGATAGGCGTTTCAATGCTGGAAATGCGGCAGATGATTGAGCAAGCCTGCCTGCCTGATCGCTGCGAAGTCAGTTGCGCGGATGGCGCTCACCTGACCATTCGCCTGGGCCAGGGGAAAAGCTTGGAAGAGGGGGTGACCCTGACCGGGGTAGACCTGCAGGGCCTCAACAGTTGCCGCGACGTGGTGAACCTGCTTACGCAATTGCACGCGCTGCGTGACAAACCCACCACGCCGCTCAGGGCGATTGCCTGAGCCTGCCCGTAGAGCCCGGTCAGCCCAGGCTGGCCGGGCGCACATACTCCGGCATCAGGCCGTTGAACCAGAACAGGATCATCGACACCAGGATGGTCACCAGCACCAATAGGCCCACCCCCCACACACAGGCGGCGAACAGCATGGCCTGTTCTTTGCGCAAGCGTAAAAACGTCTGCAAACCGCCGAACAGCAGCACGCTGGCATACGCCGAGGCGGCCAACAGCGCCACCAGGGCCAGCCAGCGAATCGGCAGCAACCCGACCACTCCGGCAAAAAACCACGGCGTCGCGCAGTAGGCGGCAAAGCCGATGCATTGCTGCAGGCTGGGTTGTACATCAAAGCCGCGTGACATCCAGCGGATCATCACCCCCATGATCATCACCCCCACCACCGTGACGGCATACAGCAGACACGCCAGCTGCGCCGCGCTGGCGAGGCTCAGGCGCACGCGTTCTTCGCCGGCAAGGCTCCAGCCAAAGGTGGTAGTGCCGGCGAATAGGCACACGGCAGGGATCAACGCCAACGCCAGCAGGCGCGGCAGGTATTGCTGCGGGTGGTCTTCTTCCGCCCGGCGGATCTCTATCCAGGCATCGGATGGGTGGGTGAAGAGCTTGAGCAACGGACTGTTCATGGCGATCTCCAGAAGGCATGGGCTCTTGTGCTATGGAGACGTGGTGTTGCCGGCAGGTTCAGCCCACTTGGCCGCCGTTGATCGGCTTATTGCAACTCCAGCAACAGGTTGAGCCCCCCGTCGCCGCACTTGCCTTGGTCGCGCACCACGCCGCGGTAACTGCGGCCGTCCCAGACGAACGCCACGCTGTGGGCACGGTCGACTTTGTCGGGCAGTGGCGGGCAGATGTGCAAACGCAGCGCAGGGCGGCCCTGCAGGTTGATGGCGGCGAGCTGGCATTGGCATTCAACGCTCTGTGCCACAGGGCCGAATAACGTATCGCGTACGTAATCGAGCTGCAGCGAGGCGTTGGGAGAGCGGCCGGGCATTTTCATCGGTGCGCAGCTCCATGGCAGGGCGTGTAGGTCATGTCGGGCTCCTCGAAAAGACTGACGCTGCTCATCTTTAGAAGCCTTACCGGCGAAGATGTTCAAGTTTTTACGCCATTACCCCGCCTTGCGCAGGGTCAGGTTGATGCGCCGTTCACCCATGCGCGGATGCACGCCGGGTTTGATTGGCAACACCCCATGAAAGCGCAAGCGGTCCTCACCGCCCCAGACCAGCACATCGCCATGGTTCAGCGGTACATGCTGGGTCTTGTCCGCGCGTTGTAACCCGCCCAACAGGAACACCGCAGGCAAGCCCAGTGAAATCGACACGATCGGCTGGTCGTAGTCCTGTTCGTTGCGGTCTTGGTGCAAGCTCAGGCGGGTACCAGGCAGGTAGTGGTTGACCAGGCAGGCGTCGGCGACAAAATCGTCAAAGCCTGCGATGGCGGCTGCGCGACCTGCCAGGCTGAGCAGAACGGGCGGTAGCGCAGGCCAGGGCATGCCGCTTTGCGGGTCGGTGGAGGTGTAGCGGTAGCCGTGCGCATCACTGACCCAACCCAGCGCACCGCAATTGGTCAGCGCTACGGCCATGTGCAGGCCGCCTGGCGTCTGCATGTGCCGGAACGGCGCGGCGCGCAGCACTGGGCGCAGGGCGTCGAGCAGGGCCTCGAGCTCGGCCAGGGCGAAACCGGGCAGCAGCACGGTGTGGCTGGCCAGGCGTTGCGGCTGGGGGCCGAACAGGTCGAGGTCGGACTGGATCATGACGGGCGCACCGAATGGGGTGCTGACCATTGTAATGCTGTTGGCGTGCATGGCCTATTCGCGCCAAGCCCGCTGCAACAAAAAGGAACCGCGGCACTCGGGAGAGTGAGCACCGCGGTCCAAGGGGGAAGGGCTTACTTTTGAGTCACAGTGGCCGTGTTCGCGCTGCCCAGCTGGCTGATGGTGGCGGTTTGCGCGATACCGCTCTGGTCGACGAATGCCTTGTTGCCCTGGCCGCCCTGGGTCACGTAGGCGGCGTTGACGCTGTCGGTCTGTTTGATGGTGACCTCGTTGCCGCTACCGTAGAGCTGATTGGTGTGGCTCTGGTTGCTGTAGCCGGACTGGTCCAAGGTGATGGAGTTGCCGGTACCTTCGCTGCTGCCGAAGGCATAGTTGTCAGTGCCACGCTGGTCGGCGATGAGGATGTTGTCGCTGCCGTTCTGCTCGAAGAACAGCTCGTTGTTGCTGTCGGCCTGCTTGGTCTGCATCGCGTTGTTGTTGCCGGTCTGGTTCAGCGTGGCCAGCTGGTTGTCACCATTCTGCGTCAGGTTGACGCCGTTGCCGTTGCCGTACTGGTTGATAACGGCGGTCTGGTTGGTACCAAACTGGCCGCCCATCTTGTCGCCTTTCCAGTTGCTGGCGGTGATTTTGTTGCCGTTGCCTTGGGTGGTCACGGTCAGGTTGAGGTTTTCACCGTTCTGGTAGGTGTAGTGCAGGTTGTTGCTACCCTTCTGCGAAATGGTAGTGGTCGAGTTGTTGCTCTCGAACTGATCCGACCAGCTGGCGTTGGCCTTGCCATTTTGCGTCAGGCTGGCCTTGTTGGCTTCGCCGAAACTTTGGTCGATGTAGCCTTCGTTGAGCTGGCCGGTCTGAGTGACGTTGGCCTGGCTGCCCACCTGGGTGTCCTGCCATACCTCTACCGAGTTGCCAGTGCCGGTCTGGTTGAGGCCGATGGTGCCGCCTTGGCCGTCGCGCTGGTCACCGTAGGCCCAGTTCTCCTTGCCGTCCTGGTAGATCTGGATGTTGCCGTCGTTGTGGGTCAG
Organism: Pseudomonas sp. Irchel s3f19; assembly: GCF_900187555.1. Lineage (NCBI taxonomy): Bacteria > Pseudomonadati > Pseudomonadota > Gammaproteobacteria > Pseudomonadales > Pseudomonadaceae > Pseudomonas > Pseudomonas sp. Irchel s3f19. The sequence goes on from NZ_FYDW01000006.1 coordinate 224,040, forward strand.
GTGCTCGGCAGCGGCATAGTTGTCGGCGCCGGCCTGCATGATCAGGCTCTGGTTGTTGCTGCCGCCGAACATCTGCTCGGCGAAGGCTTCGTTGCGCTGGCCCGATTGCAGGGTGGTGACTTGGCTGCCTAGCTGGGTGTCCTGCCACACGGTCGAGTGGTTCTCGCTGCCTTGCTGGGTCTGCAGGACCTGGTTGTTTTCGCCCAGCGACTGGCTGGCGAAGGCATCGTTGTAGCTGCCCCCGGACTGCTGGGTGATCTGGCTGCCGTTTTCGAACAGTTGCTCGGCGTACCCTGCGTTGTACGAGCCGGTAGCGCTCTGCTGGATATCACTGGTGCTGTCGGCCTGCACTGCCAGGTGGTTGTGGCCCTTGCCGGTCTGGGTCTGGGTGGCCGAGGCGAACGGTGCGAGGGTCTGGGTCACTTCGGCAATGTTTTCCTTGCCGTCCTGAGTCTGCGTCGAAGTGCTGTCGGCAGCCATGACCTGACCTGCAAGGGCCAGGACGATAGCGGCACTTAGGGGAGCGAGCTTGAACATGGTGGTGCCTCCAGGTCTATCGGTATTGGGTGATCTGAACATGCTGGCCATTGCCGGCTTGGGTCACGGAGCTGTTGAGGCCCGTGCCGGACTGCACGATGCTGGCGCTGTTGTCGTTGCCGATCTGGTCGATGGCAGCGCTGTTGCTGCTGCCGCTCTGGCGGATCGACGCGCTGTTGCCATTACCCTGCTGGCTGATGCTGGCCATCAGGTCACTGCCTTCTTGCAGGATGTACGCCTCCTGTGCGCCCCCGGCCTGGACGATGCGGCCCAGCAGGGCCTGGCCGTTCTGGTCGAGGGCGGCGCGGTTGCCGTTGCCTTGCTGCTCGATCACCGCGGCCTGGCCGGCGCCGACCGGTAACAGACGGATGATCACGGGGTCGCCGAGGTCACTGCCGGGCGCAAGGTCGGCGTTGTCCATCAGGTCTTCGGCCCCCCTGGCCTGGCCCGCCAGGGCCAGGCAGAGCAGCAGTGGATACAGGCATTTCATGGCGTTCTCCGGCCTTTCACTGCACGACTACGTTGACGGTGCGGGTGGTGCCTGGGCTGGTGGTGATGGTCGCCGTCGGCGCGGCGGTCGGGATCACCGTGGTGCTGTTGCTGACGGCCAGGCGCCAGCGGCCGGTGACCGGTACCGTGGTGGTGCCCAATGTCTGCACGCCTGTGGTGGTGGTGACCCGCACGGTAACGACGTTGCCGGTGGTCACCGATGAGGTGCCGCTGATGTCCCAGTTGTAACGGTTGTTGGAGCGTGCCGTGACCGTGGCTGCGGTGACCGCGAAGGTCTCGGCGGCGGGGCGTGGCGACACGTTGACGGTGACGGTGGCGCTGTTGGACAGCGCCCCCAGCGCGTCACGCACCTGGTAGGTGAAGGTGGTGGTGAAGGCCGTCGTGACGGTCGCCGGTGGTGTGTAGGTGACAGTGGTGCCGTCAGTGCTGACGGTCCCTCTGCCTGCCGCCGGCTGGGTCACACTGGCAACCACCAGGGGCAGATTGCCTTCTGGATCGGTAGCGCCGGCCAGCGCGTTGATGGTGAGCGCTACACCGAGCGTGGCGACGGTTTGAGCGGCTGCGGTCGGCGCCTGGTTGGGTGCGACATTGACCGTAACCGTTGCCGGTTCCGACTTCAGGCCTTTGGCATCCACGGCCCGATAGCTGAAGGTGGCCACCAGCGGTTGCGTGGCCCCGACTGGCGGGGTGTAGGTCACCGACGTGCTGCCGTTGAGTACCACGCCGCCCAGGCCGGTACCCGGTTGGGTCAGGTCGCTGATGGTCAGCGGTACGTTGCCATCCGGGTCGCTGTCGTTCAGCAGCAGGTTCAGGCTCAGCGGCACCCCGACACTGGTGCTGCCAATATCGGCCTGGGCCAGCGGTGGCTGGTTGGCGGCTTCGACAGGCGCATTGCCCACCACCACTACAGGCTCGACATCGCTGCCGCCATGGCCAGATTTGACCGTGACGGTCGCAGGCGGCTGGGCAATATCGTTGACCGTCAGGCTTTGCAGCGTGCCGGACTTGGACAGCCGTCCGTAGCCTTGGGCCACCAGGTCAGGGATCGCCACTTCGTCGCTGGAGCGGGCTTCGATGAACAGGCGTTTGTTGGCCCAGTCGTAGCGTGCGGTGCTTACCTTGACCACATCGCTGAGCTTGCTCGACAACGCCGTTGGCTGTGTGGTGCCGGTGGCGCTGCTGCCGGTAACCACCACCACCGGTGGCGGCGCGGCCTGGCTCAGTTGCTGGCTGAAGAACAGCCCGTTGTTGTCCGGCAGCAGGCTGAACTGGCAAGGCGAAGGCGGTGAGCCGATCAATGCCAAGCCATTGCGCATGCACACGCTGGCATTGTTGGGCGCTTTGGCAAAGACCTCGACACGGGTCCCGGCGCCGTTGCGCGAGTAGGTGGCACGTTCCAGGGTGACGGGCGTTTGCGCGCGTTGATCGAGCACTTTGCCGGACACCGTGAAGGCGTTGGTCTGGATGGCGCCAGGTGGGCCTTCGATGCGCACGAAGTTGGTGTTGAAGGGGCTGCCGACCACCGCTTCGGTGATGTTCGGGTCGCCGATAAAGGTTTCGGTCGAGCCGGTGTCCGGGTTGACCGCCGTATAGGGGCCGCCGACGCCGCGTAGCCAAGGCCCGAGGTTACCGTTGAGTGGCCCGCGGAAGTTGCCTGGCGCGCCGATACCGATGTCGCGGGTGATGTTGATCGCCCGCCGGCCGGCCGTGGTGACGTTGACCGTCTCTACCCCGTAAGGGTGGGTAATGGTGTAGACGCCTGTGCGCGGCACCGAGGCGCGGATTCGGATGCGGGCAAAGCTCTGCTGGTCGCCGTCCACCGGGTTCTCGGCGGCAAACGCCGCTTCCAGGCCGGCGACGTATACTTCCAGCTCGTAGCCACTGTTGCCTACCTGCGGTATCTCGGTCTCGGCCAGGAACCAGAACATCTCTGGCGGCCAGTTATCGGGGAATACCAGCGGCAGGGTATCGTCATAGATGCCAGGTTCGGGCAGCAGGGTGCACATGTAGGCAGGGGCGCCGGGGCCACCAGGTGCTCGGGTGCTGGTGGCCCGCGACTGGCACAACTCCAGCGACAGGTCGTTGGCGTCCTTGTACCACATGGGATAACCACCAGTGGCAAAGGTGTACGGGCCTGGGTCGACATCGGACAACGCGGCAAAGGCGGCGCTGGTGACGGTGAGGGAAAAACCGGCGGCGAACAGCGCACGGCGTGGCCAAGTGTTCATGCTGCCTCCTTGAAGGCTGAGCCTTTGTCTGTTCATGGCACCAGCACCACGTCTTCGCTGTCGCTGCCACCATTGGCGCTGGTGACTTGCACCTTGGCCGGGGGGATGGGCGAGAGGGTTGTGCTCAATGTCTTCACGGCGCCGTTGCCACTGAGGTTGCCGATCAACGTGCCGTTGGCGGTGTGGGCGGTCAGCACAGGCGGGCTGGTTTCATCGCTGGTGCTGGCGACCAGCGTCAGCTGGCCGGTTGACAGGCGGTATTCGGCCTGGGTGATGGTCACCAGGTCGGTCAGTGGCAGGTTGGCTGTGGTCAGGCTGCTGGTCGGGATGGCCACACTGTTGTCGGCGGTCAGCACCAGCGTTGTTGGCACCGCTGGGTTGAGAACCGACTGGGCATACCAGGCACCGGTGCCGTTGGCTTCGGTCAGGCTCAGGTTTGGGGTCTGGCTGGTCAGGGTAACGGTCGCAGGCGGCGGCGGGGCCATGACGAACACATCTTGCTGGGCGCGCAGGTCGCCATTTTCGGCACGCCGCGAGTAGGTGGTGCGTAGCGGCATCAACGGGGTAGGCAGGGCGACGTTGGAGAGCTTGCCTGAGATCGAGAATAGCTCGGTACGCAGGTCGATGCCGCCGGGGCCTTCGATGCGCACGAAGTTGGTGTTGAACGGGCTGCCGGTCACACGCTCTTCCAGGTTCGGGTCGCCAATGAAGCGTTCGCTGCCCTCGGTGTAAGGGCCGTTTACGCTGCGCAGGAACGGGCCGACATCGCCTTTGAGCGCACCGGTAAAGTCGCCTGCACCGGCGATGCCGATGTCGCGGGTCATGTTGATTGCCCGACGCCCGCCGGCCGGTACATCGAACACATCGACACCATAGGGGTGGGTGACCACGTAGGTGCCTGCCGTCGGTACATCCACCCGGATCCGCACCCGGGCGAAGCTGACTTGATCGCCTTCGACCGGTTCTTCGGCGGCGAACGCCGCCTCGATGGCCGTGCCGTAGCTCAGGTCGATGCCGCGTGCCGCGTCGACGATGGCGGCGTCAGCGGTAAACCAGAAGGCCTCGTCGGGGAAGTTGGTGGGGAAGGCGATGGGTTGGGTGTCATCGAACACCCCGGGGGTTGGCAGCAGTGTGCACATGTACGCCGGTGCGCCGGGCGCGCCGGCGGCCCTGGAACTCACCGCTTTGGTCAGGCACAGGTCGAGGGTACGACCGTGGCTATCCTGGTACCAACCGGCAAAGTTGCCGTTGCCAAGGTTATAGGGACCGGGGTCGACAGCGTTCAACGCAGCCTGCGCCGGGAGCTGGAGCATGCCGGCGAAAATCGCCACTGCCAGCGGGTGGGGTATCGGTCGGTGCATGAGTCAATTCCTCCTGCAAACGGGCCCATGGACTTGGGGCGTCTGGCAGGAGATCGGCAATAGGCGTGCCAAAACGATCTCATTGGGTTGCAAGCCCTGCGGCACAAGGGCTGCTGACCCTTCGTCAGGTTTTCCTGGAACTTGCCTATGGGCCCCGTACCCCCAGCATTGGGGGTTGGGGCCGGTGGTTGCTACCCACTCCCGAGAGCCGCTGGGGCTTGAGCGCAGCCTGCTTCTATATCGGCGATTTTGGCGCTTTGGGTGTACGCGGTTTACGTGGCTTTTTCGCTGGGCGCTTGCCAGGTTTGAGCTGCCAGCGGTCGGCATTGGCGAGCAGTCGCTCTTGGATTTCGGGCGGGTAGTCACTCAAGGTAGTGGGTGAAGGCACGGGTTTACCGGGCAAACCGGCCTCACGGATCACCTTCGGCCAGCGGGGTCGCCAGCACAGCAGCAGGCTGACCCAGTGCGCGGTGCCGATGATGACGAAAGCGGGCCAGACCATGAGCATTGCAAGTTTGAACAGCCAACTGCTATTGCGGAAGAAACGGCCAAGGCCTTCGAACTGGGCGCTGAATGCCTGAATGGGCGAAGGTAGCTGGGTACTCAGACGGGGGCGGGGGACGGCGTGCGGGCCTTCTTCCATGTAGCGGCGGATGAATTCCCATTCATCACGGAGTTCACTGCCGCCTTGGCCTTGTTTACCGAGTAGGGCCATTTCCATGTGGGGAAGGCCGGTATGGATGGGGTGCCAGATCAGGCCAAGTCTCATTCCAACGCTGAGCGGGTCGTCTTCTGGATATAAAACCGTGCTTCCGGTGGTTTTCCACGGAAATGTCACAATACCGCCGCAATATTTTGGTCTATGGAGGTGGACCTGTTGTGTTATTCGGTTGAAGCGAATGAGCAGATGACGGCTTGTCAGCATTTCCAGTCGGGTTAATTTTATGCCATATTTTGAGTATAGGTATAGTATGGCACCTGCAACTAGGGTCATGATTAGGGTGAGCGAAACGCTTAGAAATGAGCGTGTAGCATGATCCGTTATGTCAACCCATAAGAAACTTACTGCGGAGAATGTCGTGACGCTAATGACAGGCATAACTCCGCCGAGCACTGCAAGTGTTAAGAGACCACGTTTCTCTTCAGACCCTCCGCAGCGCATTTCCAAAAATGTCTCGTTAAAAGCGAAAGTGGGTCCTCTCGTATGAGGCCTTTCGCTTACGGACTGGAAATGCATCTCTTCTTCCAAGTCACCCTGGTATAAATCTTGACTGGTATGGTTTTCTGCAGCTGTCATCTCTGCTTCGTGCGCGTCGCGTGCAGACGCAGACTGGATTGCCATTCGCCAAAAACCCCATTCAATCATAAACATTATAAGTCCTCACTGAGTGTTGAATGCCATGACTTAAATTTAGGGGCAATCCTTCCTTAGTGCAGAAGCAGCTGGCTATGTACCCGCTCTCCAATACATATCCGGCAAGCAGCACGAGCTTTTTAAAGTTCGCACTTTAATTGGAATCTTGCCCGCCGCTCTTTTATGTCGATATTTTTCGCGCTCTGGGCGTACGCGGTTTACGTGGCTTTTTCTCTGGGCGCTTGCCAGGTTTGAGCTGCCAGCGGTCGGCATTGGCCAGCAGGCGTTCTTGGATTTCGGGCGGGTAGTCACTCAAGGTGGTGGGTGAAGGTACTGGTTTACCGGGCAAACCGGCCTCACGGATCACCTTCGGCCAGCGGGGTCGCCAGCACAGCAGCAGGCTGATCCAGTGCGCGGTGCCGATGATGACGAAAGCGGGCCAGACAATGAGAATTGCGAGTTTGAACAGCCAACTGCTATTGCGGAAGAAACGGCCAAGGCCTTCGAACTGGGCGCTGAATGCCTGGATGGGCGAGGGCAGTTGAGTGCTCAGACGGGGACGTGGGACGGCGTGTGGGCCTTCTTCCATGTAGCGGCGGATGAATTCCCATTCATCACGGAGTTCGCTGCCGCCCTGGCCTTGCTTGCCGATCAGGGCCATTTCCATATGGGGGAGGCCGGTGTGGCTGGGGTGCCAGATCAGGCCAAGTCTCATCCCCACGCTGAGCGAGTCATCCTCTGGGTAGAGTCCCGTGCTTCCCGTTGTTCTCCATGGAAATGTTGCGATGCCACCACATGAAGTTGGTCGATGAAGATGAACTTGCTGAGTTTTCCGATTGAAGCGGACAAGGAGGTGTCGGCTAGTCAGTATTTCTAACCGGGTGAAGCGAAATCCATACTTGGCATAAAAATAATATACCGCACCGCCAATCGATAACATGTAGAGGCTGAATGAAACAGAGAATACGGAAAGAAAGTCGGCTTGGGTTGCATTGATGTATATAGAGAAGAACGTTACACGAAGCCAGGCATAAGTCATAGGCCCTAGACCTCCAAGCGTCATCAACGTGATTAAACCACGCTTTTCTTCTGAGCCGCCACAGCGCATATCCATGTAGGTTTCATTGAACGCAAATATGGGGCCGCGTGAGCGAGGGGTATTGCTTACGGGCCTAAAGTGAACATCCTCCCTCAACTTACTCTCATATAGGTCTATTGCTACAGACTTATCTGTCGGCGCCATCACAGTATCGGCCGCCTTGCGTGCTGCCTCTGACTCTGTGCATGTTTTCCATAACCCCCATTCGATCAAAAACATTAATCCACCCGTCACTGAGCGCCTACTGCAGCGCTTTGAATTTTTTTGCTCTTTACGGATTCTCTAGCTTTTGCCAATGCTAATGCAGCTAGGGCTGCATTACTTTTTCAACGCATATCCGTCCAATAGTCCCGATTTTGTAAAATTCATTTGAGTTAGGTTCATATCAGCACACTTTTATGTCGATGATTTTGGCGCTCTGGGTGTACGCGGTTTACGTGGCTTTTTCTCTGGGCGCTTGCCAGGTTTGAGCTGCCAGCGATCGGCATTGGCAAGCAGTCGCTCTTGGATTTCGGGCGGGTAGTCACTCAAGGTAGTGGGTGAAGGTACTGGTTTACCCGGCAAACCGGCCTCACGGATCACCTTCGGCCAGCGGGGTCGCCAGCACAGCAGCAGGCTGACCCAGTGCGCGGTGCCGATGATGACGAAAGCGGGCCAGACCATGAGCATTGCGAGTTTGAACAGCCAACTGCTTTTGCGGAAAAAACGGCCAAGGCCTTCGAACTGGGCGCTGAATGCCTGGATGGGCGAAGGTAGCTGGGTGCTCAGGCGGGGGCGGGGGACGGCGTGCGGGCCTTCTTCCATGTAGCGGCGGATGAATTCCCATTCATCACGGAGTTCGCTGCCGCCCTGGCCTTGTTTGCCGAGCAGGGCCATTTCCATATGGGGGAGGCCGGTGCGGCTGGGGTGCCAGATCAGGCCAAGTCTCATTCCAACGCTGAGCGGGTCGTCCGCTGGATCAAGACCTGTGCTTCCGGTGCTTTTCCATGGAAATGTGACGATACCGCCGCAATAGCTTGGTCTATGCAGGTGGACTTGCTGTGTTATTCGGTTGAAGCGGATGAGCAGATGGCGGCTTGTCAGCATTTCCAGTCGGGTTAGTTGTATTCCATACTTCGAATACAAGTAAAGTATGGCAGCCGTGGCAGATAGCATTATAAGTGTTGCGAGTATCGTGATTAATGAGCGGCTTTCATGATCGGTTATGTCCATCCATATAAAGCCAATAGTCATGATCATAGAGATAATGATCATCGGCGCAATTCCTCCAACAGTCGCGAGCGTAATAAGGCCGCGTTTCTCTTCAGACCCTCCGCAGCGCATTTCCAAAAATGTCTCGTTAAAAGCGAAAACGGGACCTCTAGTATGAGGCGTTTCGCTTACGGATTGGAAATGCATCTCTTCTTCTAAGTCACGCTGGTAAAAATCTTGATCAGCACGTTTTTCCGCAGGTGTCATCTCTGCTTCGAGCGCGTCGCGTGCAGATTCAGACTGGGTTGCCATTCGCCAAAATCCCCATTCGATCAAATACATTATGAAACCTCCCTGAACGCTGAATGCAATGCTATTAATTCTTCCTGTTCTTCATAGGCATTTGAGCTTCTTTCAATGCGAAAGCTACTGCGCTTGCACCACTTTTCCAAGCTGTCGTCTTCAAACAAATAAATCAATATTGTTAGGGGTAGGCCTGCCCAGAAGGCACCTAAAACTAAGCGGGCAAGTACTAGGCGGGCGGCTTGCGTTCCTATTGATTTGGCGAGTGATCCGGCGGCAGAGGCCAGCATCCTTACAAACTTAGTCCTAGCGTTACGGGATAAATGGTCAAAAAGTGGTTTGGCAATTGCGACGGCTGTTCCCAATTCAACCAGTGTGAGTGTGATAGTCGCCGCCGCTCGTACAAAATAGGTAATAGCCAAGAGCTTGGAGTTTTTTTTGCTCTGTCCGATAGGTCCATCCAGACTATTCTTGAAATGCTCAGATGCATCCGCAAAATCCCACCAAGCCAGCACGAAGCCTCCCATCCCAGCCAGACCAGCCCCCCAAAGCTTCAATCTCCCCAACGTCGCCGCAGCGCCTCTCCCGGTCACGCTATTCGCGCCATACCTCACCACCACCTGATCCACATAAATGGCGCCAACTTCAAACCCGGCCGCAGCCGTGGTCATGGCCGCTGCCAAAAGCTTGGTCTTCACCCGCGCATCACTGTCGGGCAGCTCTCGTGCCTTGAATGCCATTAGCATTCCTTCCAGTAGGCAAACCAGCCCGGAGACACGCACTTAGCGACAGGGCTGTTACGTAGTGCTGGGCGGTAGCCGGCTGTAACACGTCTGCCCAGTTCGAGCGTTTGGGTGAGCGAGTCCATGGGTGTGTGCCTCAGGCCTTGGTGCGCAGGTATAGCTGCACGTTGTCGATAAGGGCGGTCCGCTGCTTGCGTGAGCTTTTATGTCGGTATTTTTCGCGCTTTGGGTGTACGCGGTTTACGTGGCTTTTTCGCTGGGCGCTTGCCAGGTTTGAGCTGCCAGCGGTCGGCATTGGCGAGCAGTCGCTCTTGGATTTCGGGCGGGTAGTCACTCAAGGTAGTGGGTGAAGGCACGGGTTTACCAGGCAAACCGGCCTCACGGATCACCTTCGGCCAGCGGGGTCGCCAGCACAGCAGCAGGCTGACCCAGTGCGCGGTGCCGATGATGACGAAAGCGGGCCAGACCATGAGCATTGCAAGTTTGAACAGCCAACTGCTATTGCGGAAGAAACGGCCAAGGCCTTCGAACTGGGCGCTGAATGCCTGAATGGGCGAAGGTAGCTGGGTG
>NZ_FYDW01000006.1:234033-334235 GCF_900187555.1 Pseudomonas sp. Irchel s3f19
CCGATGATGACGAAAGCGGGCCAGACCATGAGCATTGCAAGTTTGAACAGCCAACTGCTATTGCGGAAGAAACGGCCAAGGCCTTCGAACTGGGCGCTGAATGCCTGAATGGGCGAAGGTAGCTGGGTGCTCAGGCGGGGGCGGGGGACGGCGTGCGGGCCTTCTTCCATGTAGCGGCGGATGAATTCCCATTCATCACGGAGTTCACTGCCGCCTTGGCCTTGTTTGCCGAGTAGGGCCATTTCCATGTGGGGAAGGCCGGTATGGATGGGGTGCCAGATCAGGCCAAGTCTCATTCCCACGCTGAGCGAGTCGTCTTCTGGATCAAGACCTGTGCTTCCGGTTGTTCTCCAAGGAAATGTTACGATGCCCCCACATGAAGGCGGTCGATGAAGATGAACTTGCTGAGTTTTCCGATTGAAGCGAATAAGTAAGTGGCGGCTGGTCAACATTTCCAGGCGTGTAAATTGCAAGCCGTACCTTATGTAGAAGTAAATGATTGCGCCATCCATCAGGCTCATAAGTAAAGCAAGTATAATGTCTAGGGGTGAGGTGTCGTAAGGTGAGAATATATTTAGATGAATTGAGCTAAGCGTCATCGTGACCCCGGTATACAATATCGGAATCAAACCCCCTAAGGTCATCAATGTAATTAGTCCGCGTTTTTCTTCTGAGCCCCCGCAACGCATTTCCATATAGGTATCGTTGAGCGTAAAGACTGGCCCCCGCACTTTTGGCGCTTCGCTGACAGACCGAAAGTGTGTTTCTTTCTCGAAGTCGCCCTCATAAAAATCCCTATCCGCACGTTTATCCGACGCACTTCTTTCGGCATCAAATTTCTTGCGTGCGACGTCCGACTCTATGGCCATTTGCCACAAGCCCCATTCAATTATATACATTACAGGGCCTCGCTGAATGCTGAGTACAACGCTGCTAGCTCTTCCTGCTCATCATATGATTTGGTGTTTTTCTCTAAGCGGTAGCTGCTCCGCTTGCACCACTTTTCCAATGCGTCGTCTTCAAATATGTAGATTAATACAGTCAGGATCAAGCCCAGCCAGAAAGTGCCTAAAACTAATCGTGCCAGGAGTAGGCGTGCAGCCTGCGTGCCTAGTCGTGAAGCAACACCCCCTAATGAGCGCCCAATAATCCGTAGAGTCTTGTTCTGGTTATTCAGGGACAAATAGTCGAAGAAGGGTTTTGCTAATGCTATAGCTGTTCCAGCTTCTGCCAACGCCAGTACTATGGTTGCGGCTCCTCGGGTACGGTATGCGTAACCCAGTTTTTGGGATTGAACGCTTGACGCTTTACCCTGCGCTTCACGGAAATGCTTATTAGCATCCGCAAAATCCCACCAAGCCAACACGAAGCCTCCTATCCCAGCCAACCCAGCCCCCCAAAGCTTCAATCTCCCCAACGTCGCCGCAGCGCCTCTCCCGGTCACGCTATTCGCGCCATACCTCACCACCACTTGATCCACATAACTAGCGCCAACTTCAAACCCGGCCGCAGCCGTGGTCATGGCCGCTGCCAGAAGCTCGGTCTTCACCCGCGCATCACTGTCGGGCAGCTCTCGTGCCTTGAATGCCATCAGCATTCCTTCCAGTAGGCAAACCAGCCCGGAGACACGCACTTTGTAGAAATCACTGCTGTTGGCCTGCATCAGTCCTTCAGCCCAGGCCTGATCCAGATAACGTGCAACCTGAGCACCGCTGCGCTGTGCATTCAGTGGTTGCCCACTGCGAGCAGCGTCGCCAAGGCGAATGTCGACAGTCGCTTCATGCACCGAGGCAAACAATGTCAGGCGCAGGCCATGGTGCAGGGCGCGGTCCATGCTGTTTGGTGACCCGGTACGCAGCACCTGCCGTCCCAGCGCGACGTACCAGGCATACAAACCGATGCTGGCAGTGCTGTTCCTGCTCTGTAGCTCTTCATACAGCGTATTGATACGCCCGAACGCATTCGCCGCGATGTGCGCTTGGCGGGCGAGCGCTTCACGCAACACGAACGATGTCTCTGCCGGCGGTTCGGCCTTGGCCGCTTCCTGCAACGCTGCTAGCGCTTCCCGGATGTCGTCCTGGTTATAGGTGATGCCGCGCATCGCCAGGTTGCAGCGGTCCGCCACATCGCTGCGCCACCAGTGGTCAAGGATGGCCGTGCCCAGTTCGCTGAGCTCCATGCCGATCACGCACTGGCCGGTCTGTTCGGCAAAGGCCAAGCCATTGATCAGGTCGGCGTTGTCGTAGCGGTCCAGCGTTTGTAGCAAACGCTCGCTAGTCACCCAGTGGGCATGGTCCTTGGCGCGGTCCTGTGCAGCCTGCTGGGCCTGCTGCATCGCCTGCTCGAAGCCTTCGAGCTGATCGTGCATGGCCTGGCGGTCGACCAGATGGCCGTATTTCTCGTCGAACTTCTTGCTGAATTCGCCAGCATCCTGACGGGCCTGGACCTTGGCGCGGACTTCGCGCTCGAACTGCGCGAGATGAGGTTTCATCTGTTCGTCATGCGCATCGGCCTGTTGCCTTGCGCGTTCGGAAAACGCATAGAACTCCACGGGCGTGGCTGGCTGGTTTCGGATGGTCTCAGCCATGACCTGACGCTTGACGATCTGCTCAGCCACCATCTGTGGGTACAGCTTCTCGATCTCCAGGAACGACTGCGCGACCAGCAATTTGCGCTCGTTGTCCACGCCAGGTTCCACGGTGCGCTGCAGCCATGTCGTCTTCACCTCGTCGACGGCTGCGTTGCGCCAGGCATTGAGCTCCTGAGTGATGCCGATGGCGTCTTCGATCACGATGGCGGCGCCACGGGGTTTGGTTTGATTCATAAGCGGCGCCAGGGCTTGCCGTGAGGCATGCGGCGATACGATCTGGTCGTTGTTGAATGGCTGCAGGTCTAGCAGCGCCTGCAGCTGTGCATCGTCTTGCGCCTTGAAGTCAGCCACCCAGCCCAGTTGATCGTGCTTGAGTACGTTTGGCTGAGGCGGTGCATCCGAAGGCTGGATGAAGCGGGCGATATCGATGGAGGGCAGGCTGTTGCGATATTCGTCTTCCAGCACGCGGTAGTTGTCGAGCATGCGCGGCGTGAGTGGGGAGGGGCTGAACAACGGGCGCAGTTCCTGGATGTCGTCCAGGTCGTAGAGGGTGATGGTCCAACCGAAGGCGCTCAGGATTTCGTCCAGGTTGCCTGTGCTGGGGGCAGGCTCCCAAGGGGCGTCTGCGTTGATGTACAGCAGTGAGCCATTGGGCGCTACACGGTACTGGCTGTGCCATTCGTAGGCCGGCGCGCTGTAGCGTTTGATCAGCAGGTAGAGAAAGCCTTCGCGCAGCGGGCGGATGGCATAGCTGGAGTGGGTCAGTTCACCCACATCCTGAAAGGGGCTGAGGTAGCCTGGCAACTTGGGCAAGCGGGCGCGCTGTGCCGAGTTGCCGCCGACAGCGGCATAGCGCAGGGGCAGCAGTTCGAAACGGCGTGTGCAATCGGCGACAGGGCTGTTACGTAGTGCTGGGCGGTAGCCGGCTGTAACACGTCTGCACAGTTCGAGCGTTTGGGTGAGCGAGTCCATGGGGGGGCCTCAGGCCTTGGTGCGCAGGTATTGCTGCACGTTGTCGATAAGGGCGGTCCGCTGCTCGCGTGTCGCAGCGATTGCGTCCTGCCAGGCCGGTGATGTGCTCAGATGTTCACCGTCGCGCGCCGTCATCAGTACATAGGTGATGAGGTCCTCCTCACGGTCCAGGCCTTGCTCACGTGCCCGATCGAGGTAGTGCTGGATCAGGCCAACCCGTGTGCCGTGGCAAGCAGCGGCCAAGGTGGGGCAGGACTGCTCGCCCTTCAGTATCTCGGCAAGTTGGTAGCTCAGTGGGTCTCCCGCCAATGCAGCCCAGCAGTTATCGTCCAGCGTGATGGGCGTGATCTGTGCAGGTGGCGCTTGGTTGCCGCCGGCTATCTTCAACCACAGTGTTTTGTGCGGGTCCGCCACGGGTGCCCACCAGTGATAGATAGGCGCCAACCACTCGCTGACCCCAGGCAACTGGCGGTGTGCAGCCAGCACGCCAAGGGCTGCAGCGGTGTGGTAGCGCATAAGGTACGCGTGGCCATCTGCACCGGTGACGATGTTGGCCTGGCTCAAGTGTCGGGCGAGCAGGCCAGGTGGCAACGCGCTGACTATCCAGCCGCATACCGCACCCACTGCGCCTTGTTCGAGCTGCCATTGAAAGTCGTATTGGGCTGAGACATCAGAACCAGGGCGCGAACCGAATAGCCAGGGCCCTACTGCTCGCAAGTTGCTGAATTGAGCTTGCTGCAACAGTGGCCAGCAGCGCCCCGAGTAATACTCGGTCAGCTCTTCACGAGTTTGAGGTGAAAGATCGGCCATTTCGACAATGGCGCTCAGGCGATACCGATCGGAGGTTCTCAGTACCTCGACCAGTGCTCTGACGAAAGGGCTCGGCATCAGTGGGTGCCCCCCATGCGGATCATGTTGTGGCCGTCCGCGATCGCTTTCAGCATGCAGCTGAGGCAAATGGGCTCGCCGGGCTCCGGTATGCCGGCGGTCGACGTTGTACGTTGGCTGCCCACTGCCTGCTGGCTGACCGGCCCTCTGAACGCGAGTGCCACGCCATCCAACGTCACACCGGCCCCATCGATCCGCAGCAGCCCGCCCGGGCTTCTGATTGTGAGGCTCTCGCTGACCTGTATGTCGTACACCTTGGTGGTGTGCCGGATGGCTTCCCCGGTTTGCAATAGGTTATGACCTGCCACCACTTGTTCGAGGTGGCCACCGATCTCTACCGTGTGGTTGGCTTTGGTGAAGTCCTGGCGGTGATTGCCAACTTTTTCGATCCGGTCCTGCCCTGTGACGATGGTATGGGTTCGGCCGATTGACAGGCTGTCGTCATTACCAATTTCGTGTACGCGGTTCTGGCCAATGCTGAGTGACTCGTCTTGGGCGACATCTTCCCGGCGGTCCCGGCCAATCGAAATCGTTTCGTCTTGCTCCACGCGTTCGGCGCGATCGTTGCCGACCTGCGTGGTTTCGTTGTGCTTTACAACGTTGTTCTGGTCCCGTTCTGCGTGGATGAACACTTCTTGTCGGCCCAGTTCGTCTTCGAAGCGCAGCTCGTTGTAACCACCGCCCTTGTGGGTCTGGCTCTTGATGGTCATGCGCGTCTTGTGTTCGGGCAGGTCGTAGGGCGGAAGCTGATTCCCGCAGTAGGTACGGCCGGTGATCATCGGCTGGTCCGGGTCGGCGTTGACATACTGGATGATCACGTCCTGGCCGATACGCGGGATGGCCATCGAGCCCCAGCTACCACCGGCCCAGCCTTGCGAAACCCGCACCCAGCAGGAGCTGAATTCATTGTTCTCGCTCTCCCGGTCCCAGGGGAAGCTGACCTTGACCCGGCCCCACGAATCGCAATAGATCTCCTCGCCAGGCGGGCCGACGACGGTTGCCATATGCGGGCCGTCGATGCGCGGCTTGGCCAGCGGCGCCGGGCGCCACTCGGCTCTGCCCGGCACCAGCACTGCGGCCTGCGAGTAAAGAGTACCTTGCTGGGCGCCCGCGGCTTCCTCCTGCAGGCTGGTAAACTGGGTACCTTCATGGTGCACGTTGATCACACGCCAGTGCACGTTCAAGTCGTCCCGAGGGTGCTCGATCAGGGTGAAACTCAGCCCCGGTTGCAGGCGCACATCATCGCCTTCCACTTCGGCAATGCGGGCATCATGGCGCAGAGCGGTGATCCGGGTGGCCGTGAAGGGCACGCCGACAGCGTCACGCTTGTAGCGGCCGGGGTAGTCGAAGTACTCGTACGCTGTAGATTGATGTTTCAGGTCACTGGCTTCTGCGCGATGCTCCTGCCGGTAGGCCGGGTTGGTGAAGGTGTAATCCCGTTGCACCTGGCGCGCAGTACGCACCTGCTCGCTGTAGCGCAACCGGTGCAGGCAAGGCATGGCCTGGTCCCCACCCCGGTTGGAGCGGTACAGCACCTGGTTGGGGTCGATGTCGTCGTCATCGAAGCCTTCATCGTCGTCGCGCTGGATGACACCACGGCTGATCTGCCCCAGCCACAGCAAGCGGTCGGTGAAGAGCAGCATGTGTTGCTTCGGCGTGTGCTCGAAGCGGTAGACGAACCCTTCTTCGGCAGCCAGGCGGGCGATGAAAGCGAGATCGGTTTCACCGGCTTGCACGCAGAACTCGCGTACTTGATGCTCGCCGCTGCTGTTCAGCTGGAAATGAAGGATGCCTTGGCGCTTAAGCATGATTTCAAGTATTTGCGGCACGGTCTTCTGCTGGAAGATGCGCCAGTTGGAGCGCAGCCCGGCGCGCGCCAGCATGGGTTCGACCAAGGCGCGATAACGTGTGCGGCAAAAACCTGTGTCGCCTTGGCTGAAGGTGCTGACCAGGCCGTGCACGTAGCGCAGCGCGCGCTTCCCACGCCAAATGGTAAACAGCACAGGTTTGTCGAGCAGTTGGCCGAAATCGACTTCATCGTCGAAGCTGATCAGCTCCAGGTTCAGCTGGTAGGGTGTACTTATCGCTTCGTTGAGTTCGAACGAAACCACTTCGAATTCACTCTGACCAGCCAGCGGCTGGAAGGTGAAGTAAAAGTCGGACTGGCTGGGCATGCGGATTCCCTCGAAAGTCAGGCAGCGTCTGCAAAGGGCATGGGCCACCCGCGCGATCAGACGTAAGCATTTAGCTGGAGCCTGAACACTAACGAGGAATCAGTTCACTGGAGAGTATTGAGCGTCCTAAACAGTTGTAGGAAGTTTCGTTTTCTACTTTGCTAGGAAACTATTGGTTGCGGCTAGAGAAGGCGGTGGGTGCTTTAAAGTGCCGGGTGTGAAAAACCTTGGCGAGCCACGGATTCCCGCAGCTGGGCTTTAGCTGTGGCCAGAAAGTCAAGCATGAAACCGGTTTCAAAACATTTCTGAACGCGTTAGATTATTCGGCTGTCTTCTTGATGGCCTATCAAGATCCCCCCCACATTGAACATCAGACGGTTCGTATCGAGGCCGCCCCCAAGCCGATGAGGATTCGTAATGCCTGAGCATGCCCCCGATAACCCACGCAGGGACTTCCTGCGCAAGACCTTGACCTTGATACCCGTCGTGACCGTGGCCAGCACGGGGCTGGGCGTGGGTGCCAGCCAGTTGCTTGCGGCCCCGCAGCACGCACCCAAAGTGCCTGCCACGCCGCCGGCGGGGCACTACCAGCCGACCTTTTTTACCGCCGAGGAGTGGGCGTTTCTGCAAGCCGCTGTTGCCCGTATCATCCCCGCCGATGAGCTTGGCCCTGGCGCGCTTGAGGCCGGCGCCGCCGAATTCATCGACCGCCAGATGAATACCCCGTATGCAACCGGCGCGCAGTGGTACATGCAGGGGCCGTTCAATGCCGACGCCGCCCCAGAGTTGGGTTATCAGTTGCAACTCAGCCCGCAACAGATCTATCGCCTGGGCATCGCCGCCGTGGATGACTGGTGCAAAGCCAACTCCGGACACGTTTTTGCTGCGCAAGATAGCGCTACCCGGGACCGTATTCTCGCCAAGGTGGAAGCCGGTGAGCTGGTTTTCGACGCGCTTCCGGCCAAGCTGTTTTTCAGCTTGCTGGTGCAGAACACCCGCGAAGGGTTCTTCTGCGACCCGGTTCACGGCGGCAACAAAGGCATGGTGGGCTGGACCCAGATCGGTTTCCCCGGTGCTCGGGCCGACTTCATGGACTGGGTCGAGCGCAATGAGCCGTATCCGTTCCCGGCTGTGTCCATCCGCGGCGAGAGGGCCTGAACCATGGCGAATGTGTTGAAGAAAGTTGATGCTGTGATCGTCGGTTTCGGCTGGGCCGGCGCGATCATGGCCAAGGAGCTTACCGAAGCAGGGCTGCAGGTCGTTGCCCTGGAACGTGGCCCGATGCAGGATACCTACCCCGAGGGCAGCTACCCGCAGGTGATCGATGAACTCACCTACAGCGTGCGCAAGAAGCTGTTCGTCGATGTGTCGAAAGAGACCGTCACCATCCGCCACAGCGTCAACGATGTCGCGTTGCCCAACCGCCAGCTGGGCGCGTTCTTGCCAGGCAAGGGCGTAGGCGGCGCGGGCCTGCACTGGTCTGGTGTGCATTTTCGGGTAGACCCGATCGAGCTGCGCATGCGCAGCCACTACGAAGAACGCTACGGCAAGGCGTTCATCCCCGAAGACATGACCATTCAGGACTTCGGCGTCACGTATCAGGAGCTTGAGCCGTACTTCGACTTTGCCGAGAAGGTCTTCGGCACCTCGGGCCAGGCCTGGACCGTCAACGGTACGGTGGTCGGCGCGGGGAAGGGCGGCAACCCCTATGCCGCTGATCGCTCCAGCCCGTTCCCGCTGCCCGCACAGAAGAACGTGGTGTCGGCAAAACTGTTTGAAAAGGCCGCGACCAGCCTGGGCTACAAACCGTACAACCTGCCTTCGGCCAATACCTCCGGGCCCTACACCAACCCCTACGGGGCGCAGATGGGGCCGTGCAATTTCTGCGGTTTCTGCAGTGGCTACGTCTGCTACATGTACTCCAAGGCCTCGCCCAACGTGAACATCCTGCCGGCGCTGCGCCAGGTACCGAATTTCGAGCTGCGCGCCAACGCCCATGTGTTGCGGGTGAACCTGGACGACAGCAAGCGCAACGCCACCGGCGTGACCTACATCGACGCGCAAGGGCGGGAAGTGGAGCAGCCGGCGGACCTGGTCATCCTCGCGGCCTTCCAGTTCAACAACGTGCGCCTGATGCTGCTATCGGGCATCGGCAAACCGTACGACCCGGTCAAGAACGAAGGCGTGGTCGGGCGCAACTTCGCCTACCAGAACATGGGCACGGTCAAGGCGTTCTTCGACAAGGACACCTACACCAACAACTTCATCGGCGCCGGTGGCAACGGCATTGCGATCGATGACTTCAACGCAGATAACTTCGACCACGGGCCATATGGTTTCGTCGGCGGCTCGCCCATGTGGGTGAACCAGGCCGGCAGCCGCCCGATCGCCGGCATCGCCAACCCGCCCGGCACGCCCGCCTGGGGCAGCGCCTGGAAAAAGGCCACCGCCGACTACTACACCCACCAGGTGTCAATGGACGCACATGGCGCGCACCAGTCGTACCGGGGCAACTACCTGGACCTGGACCCAACCTACCGCGATGCCTTCGGCCAACCGTTGCTGCGCATGACCTTCGACTGGCAGGAAAACGACATCAAGATGAACCAGTTCATGGTCGACAAACTCAGCAAGGTCGCCCAGGCGATGAACCCCAAGTCCATTGCCGTGCTGGGCAAAAAGGTCAAGGAACACTTCAACACCGCCAGCTACCAGACCACTCACCTCAACGGCGGCGCGATCATGGGCACCGACCCCAAGACCAGCGCACTGAACCGTTACCTGCAGAGCTGGGACGTGCCCAACGTCTTCGTCCCGGGGGCGTCTGCGTTCCCGCAGGGGTTGGGTTACAACCCGACCGGGCTGGTGGCGGCCCTGACGTATTGGTCTGCCCGCGCGATCCGCGAGCAGTACCTGAAAAACCCTGGCCCACTGGTTCAGGCTTGAGGAGCGATGAGCATGAAGACAATGTTGATCGCAACGGCCCTGTGCGCTGCAAGCCTGATGGCTCAGGCCGACAGTACGCTGATCAAGCAGGGCGAATACCTGGCGCGCGCAGGTGACTGCGTGGCCTGCCACACGGCCAAAGGCGGCAAGCCGTTCGCAGGCGGGCTGCCCATGGAAACACCCATCGGCACAGTGTACTCGACCAATATCACGCCTGACGCCAGCGGTATCGGCCATTACAGTTTTGAAGACTTCGACCAGGCCGTGCGCCATGGCGTCGGCAAGGACGGCAGCACCTTGTACCCCGCCATGCCGTACCCCTCGTATGCGCGCGTCAACGATGAAGACATGCGTGCGCTGTATGCCTACTTCATGCAAGGCGTCGAGCCGGTTGCCCAGCCCAATAAGGCGACGGATATTCCATGGCCGTTGAGCATGCGTTGGCCGTTGGCGATCTGGCGCGGGTTGTTCGCCCCAGAAGTGAAAGCCTGGCAGGCCTCGGCGGCTGCCGACCCGGTGGTCAATCGCGGCGCCTACCTGGTCGAGGGGCTTGGCCACTGCGGTGCCTGCCATACCCCGCGCGCCTTGACTATGCAGGAAAAGGCGCTGAGCCCGCAGGATGGCGAGCAGTTTCTGGCAGGTAGCGCCCCGCTTGAGGGCTGGATCGCCAAGAGCCTTCGCGGCGACCACAAGGATGGCCTGGGCAGCTGGAGCGAAGCGCAACTGGTGCAGTTCCTCAAGACTGGCCGAAGCGAGCGCAGCGCCGTGTTCGGCGGCATGAGCGATGTGGTCGAGCACAGCATGCAGTACATGAGCGACGCAGACCTCACCGCCATTGCCCGTTACCTCAAGACGTTGCCCGCGAGCAATCCTGACGACAAGCCGCATGTGTATGACAAGCAGGTCGCACAAGCGCTTTGGAACGGCGATGACAGCAAGCCCGGCGCGTCGGTGTACATCGATAACTGCGCGGCCTGCCACCGTACCGATGGCCACGGCTATACCCGGGTATTCCCGGCATTGGCCGGCAACCCGGTGGTGCAGACGGCCGATGCGACCTCGCTGATCCATGTGGTACTGGCCGGCGGCACGGTGCCTGCCACACACACGGCCCCGTCGAACTTGACCATGCCGGCGTTCGGTTGGCGGTTGAGTGACCAGGAAGTGGCGGATGTGGTCAGTTTCATACGCACCAGCTGGGGGAACCAAGGTGGGGCGGTGAAGGCGGGCGAGGTCGCCAAGTTGCGGACCGATGACATGAAGCATACGTCGGGGGATGACCTTGGGCAGGTGACAACCCATTAACCCTCAGGGGGCGCTCTGCGCCCCTTACGCTTTGGTCAAGGTAAATCCCGACGAACGGTAGATGACTAAATGCGCCGGTTTTGATGTATTGAAACCGGTTTCATACCGTCACCGACAATAATCACAAGGGACACCGATGACCGACATGCTTGCCAATACCCGTGAGCGGGTGACCATCAGCGAAGTAGCCCGTGTCGCCGGCGTATCCAAAGCCACCGTCTCGCGCTACATCGGGGGTGATCGCCAGTTGCTGGCCGAGGCCACCGCCAAGCGCCTGGCAGAGGTCATCGAGCGCCTCGGCTATCGCCCCAACCAGATGGCCAGGGGCCTGAAGCGCGGGCAGACCCGGCTGATCGGCATGTTGGTGGCGGACATCCTCAACCCTTATTCGGTGGCGGTGATGCATGGCGTCGAAACCGCCTGCCGCCAGCACGGCTACAGCCTGGTGGTGTGCAACACCAACCGCGACGACGAGCAGGAGCGCCATCACCTGGTGGCCCTGCAGTCTTACAACGTCGAGGGGTTGATCGTGAACACCCTCGGCCATCATCCCGGCGAACTGCTCAACCTGCAGCGCGAAATCCCCATGGTCCTCGTCGACCGCCAATTGCCGGAGCTCAAGGTCGACCTGGTCGGCCTGGACAATGCCGATGCCGTCGAACAAGCCCTGGACCACCTGCAGGCGCAGGGCTACCGCGACATTCTGGCAGTCACCGAACCCCTCGACGGCACCAGCTCGCGTGTTGAGCGGGTGCAGGCGTTCGGTGCGTCCATCAGCCGGCGTTCAGGGATGCGCCACCAGGTGCTGGAAGTCACCCCAGGCCTGGGAGCCGGCCTGGCTTCGTTTCTTGCGGCCAGCGGCCATGGCCCGCAGGCCATCTTCACCTGCAACGGCGTGGCCACGCTGGCCGTTACCCGCGCCCTGCACGACTCGGGTTGCAGCTTGTTCGAGGACGTCGGCCTGATCGCCCTCGACGAACTGGACTGGTACCCCTTGGTCGGTAGCGGCATCACCGCATTGGCCCAGCCCACCGAGCGAATCGGCGTGGCCGCCTTCAACTGCCTGCTCGACCGTCTGCGCGGCGAAAGCGCGGCACCCCGACGTATCGACTTCAAAGCCGACCTGATCATCCGAGGCTCAACACACTCACGCGAATGAACCACAGGCACGTGGCGGTTAGGCCGTGTCGAAAAATGAAACCGGTTTCATAAGGACAATAACAATGCGCTCGAACCCCGTTTCCATCAGTCTTTCCAGCTACGGCGCCACCTTGGTACGCCAGCGCGGTCAGGCGCACTTTCTGGGCTTGCTCGCCGCCGCAGGCGTTGCCCGTGTCGAATTTCGCGAAGAGCTG
Organism: Pseudomonas sp. Irchel s3f19; assembly: GCF_900187555.1. Classification (NCBI taxonomy): domain Bacteria; kingdom Pseudomonadati; phylum Pseudomonadota; class Gammaproteobacteria; order Pseudomonadales; family Pseudomonadaceae; genus Pseudomonas; species Pseudomonas sp. Irchel s3f19. Next base: position 246,264 of record NZ_FYDW01000006.1, read on the forward strand.
TTCGACAGTGCGCCGGACACCGCCGCGCTGGCCAACGCCATCGCCGCGTCAAAGCTCGAATGCCTTTACTCGACACCCCTTGAACTGTGGACCGAGCAAGGCCTGCCCGATGCCCGGCTGACACAGAAACTGGCGTTGGCGCGCGCACTAGGCGCGGTCGCGTTGAAGGTGTCCCTGGGGCACTACAACGACCGCTGCGATGTGGGGGCGTTGGCAACGCTGATACCTCACGACGGCCCTGTGTTGTTGGTCGAAAACGACCAGACCGAGCAGGGCGGGCGCATCGAGCCGATGCGCCGGTTCTTCCAGCGCGCCGACGACCTTGGCCTGGCGCTGGGCATGACCTTCGACATCGGTAACTGGCAATGGCAAGCGCAATCGGCGCAGCAAGCGGCCCGCACGCTTGGGCGCTGGGTGCGTTATGTGCACTGCAAGGCGGTCGAACGCAAGCCTGACGGCCGGCTGGCCGCAGTGCCCCCGCACGTTGAAGACCTGCAGGCCTGGGAGGCCTTGCTGGGCGAGTTCACGCCCGGTGTGGTGCGTGCGGTGGAATACCCCTTGGTCAGCGACGATTTGCTGACATTGACCCGTGCTCAGGTCGCCGCCCTGTCCAAACTGGGCGAGGAGGTGAGCCATGCATGAGCATGACGTGCTGTGCTTTGGCGAGACCATGGCCATGTTCGTGGCCGAGCAGACCGGCGACCTGGCGCAGGTCGGGCAGTTCGGCAAGCGTATCGCTGGGGCCGACAGCAACGTGGCCATCGGCCTGTCGCGCCTCGGCTTCAAGGTCCGCTGGTTGAGCCGCGTCGGCAACGACTCGCTGGGCCGCTTCGTTCTCGACAGCCTGCGCCGCGAAGGGCTGGACTGCACTGATGTCGAAGTCGACTGCAAACACCCCACCGGCTTTCAGCTCAAGGCCCGCTGCGAGGATGGCAGCGACCCCGCCGTGGAGTACTTCCGCGGCCACTCCGCTGCCAGCCTGCTATCGCCGAACCAGGTCCGCCCGCATTGGCTGCAGGCCCGGCATCTGCACGCCACCGGCATCCCCTTGGCGCTTTCGACCGGGTGCAGGGCGTTGTCCCACGCGCTGGTGGACGCCATGCGCGCGGCCGGGCGCAGCATTTCGTTCGACCCCAACCTGCGCCCCTCGCTGTGGCCAGACCGCACGTGCATGGTCCGCGAGATCAACGCCCTGGCTGTCAAGGCCGACTGGGTGCTGCCCGGCCTGGAGGAGGGGCGCCTGCTGACTGGCCAGCACACCCCGGCGGACATCGCCGCGTTCTACCTCGACAAAGGGGTGGAGCTGGTGGTGATCAAACTGGGTGATGAGGGCGCCTATTTTCGCACCGGCAGATGCGAGGGCCAGGTGGCTGCGGTGCCGGTGGCCAAGGTGGTGGACACCGTCGGCGCCGGTGACGCCTTTGCCGTCGGTGTACTCAGTGCCTTGCTCGAAGGCCGCGAACTGCCGCAGGCGGTGGCACGCGGCAACTGGTGTGGCAGCCGCGCCGTGCAGTCGCGCGGCGATATGGAAGGCTTGCCGCTGCGCCGCGAACTGGAGGAGCACGACCTGCGCAGGCGCGCCTGACGGCCTGATCCCGAACCCTTGGTACCTGTTGCAACAAAAACAAAAAGCTCAGGAGCACACATCATGCAAACGACAAGTCTCGCGCGCCGCCGCTGGTGGTACATCATCCCGATCGTGTTCGTCACCTACAGCCTGGCGTACCTCGACCGCGCAAACTATGGGTTCGCCGCCGCTTCCGGCATGGCCGACGACCTGAAGATCACCCCGGTGCTGTCGTCGCTGCTGGGGGCGCTGTTCTTCCTCGGTTACTTCTTCTTCCAGGTACCCGGCGCCATCTACGCCGAAAAACGCAGCGTGAAGAAGCTGATCTTCGTCAGCCTGATCCTCTGGGGCGGCCTGGCTACCCTGACGGGCATGATCAGCAATGTGTACATGCTGATCGGCATCCGCTTCCTGCTCGGGGTGGTGGAAGCCGCAGTAATGCCGGCGATGCTGGTGTACCTCTGCCACTGGTTCACCCGCGCCGAACGCTCGCGGGCCAACACCTTCCTGATGCTCGGCAACCCGGTGACCATCCTGTGGATGTCGGTGGTGTCGGGCTACCTCATCAAACACTACGACTGGCGCTGGATGTTCATCATCGAAGGCCTGCCGGCGGTGATCTGGGCGTTCTTCTGGTGGCGCCTGGTGGATGACCGGCCAGCCCAGGTCAACTGGTTGAGCGCGCAGGAAAAGGCCAGCCTGGAGCAAGCCCTGGCAGCGGAACAGCAGGGCATAAAACCTGTGAAAAACTACCGCGAGGCGTTCCGTTCGCCGCAGGTGATCATCCTGTCGATGCAGTACTTCTGCTGGAGCATCGGGGTTTATGGCTTCGTGCTCTGGCTGCCCTCGATTCTGAAGCAGGCGGCGAACGTCGACATCGTGCAGGCGGGCTGGCTGTCGTCGGTGCCGTATCTGGCAGCGGTGCTGGCCATGGTCGGGGTGTCCTGGGCTTCGGACCGCTTGCAGAAGCGCAAGCGTTTCGTCTGGCCACCCTTGCTGATCGCGGCGCTGGCCTTCTATGGCTCGTATGCCTTGGGCAGCGAGCACTTCTGGTGGTCCTACGCACTGCTGGTGATCGCCGGGGCCTGCATGTACGCGCCCTATGGCCCGTTCTTCGCTATTGTCCCGGAAATCCTCCCCAGCAACGTTGCCGGTGGCGCCATGGCGCTGATCAACAGCATGGGCGCGCTGGGTTCCTTCGGCGGCTCTTGGCTGGTGGGTTACCTCAATGGCGCCACCGGCGGGCCGGGCGCCTCTTATCTGTTTATGTGCGGCGCGTTGCTGACCGCCGTCGCGCTCACGGCAGCGCTGAAAACAACCCAAACGCCTGGCCGTGCCAAACGGGGCGGCTCCCACCTGGCAATGAGCCAACAGGAAACCCTGGTATGAAAAAGCGAATCGTGCTGTACAAACGCCTGTCCGACGACCTCATGGCGCGCCTGCAACAACAGGTTGAAGTGACCTGGGTGGATACCACGCGGCCGGACGGCCTGGCCCGCCTGCGTGATGCCTTACCCGGCGCTCAGGGGCTGCTGGGCGCGAGCCTGCGCCTGGACAGCAACCTGCTCGACCTGGCCCCGCAATTGAAGGTGATCGCCAGTGTGTCGGTGGGGGTCGACAACTACGACATTGCCGACCTGACCCGGCGCGGCATCATGCTGACCAACACCCCAGACGTACTCACCGAAACCACCGCCGATACTGGCTTTGCCCTGATCCTGGCCAGTGCGCGTCGGGTGGTGGAGCTGGCGGGCTGGGTGCGTGACGGCCAGTGGCAGGCCAGCCTCGGGCCGGCGCATTTTGGCAGCGACGTGCATGGCAAGACCTTAGGCATCGTCGGCATGGGGCGCATTGGCCAAGCGCTGGCGCGGCGCGGTGCGGCCGGCTTCGGGATGCGCGTGCTCTACCACAGCCCACGCCCCAAGCCAGAGGTGGAGGCGCTTTACGACGCGCGCCATTGCAGCCTGGACGATCTGTTGCAACAGGCGGATTTCGTGTGCCTGACCGTACCGCTGAGTACCAGCACCGAGGGCCTGATCGGCACCCGCGAGTTGGCACTGATGAAGCCGCAGGCGTTTCTGGTGAACATTGCACGGGGGCGGGTGGTGGACGAAGCCGCGCTGATCGCGGCCTTGCGTGAAAAGCGTATCCGTGGCGCGGGCTTGGACGTGTTCGTTCAGGAACCCTTGCCGAACGATTCGCCCCTATTGCTACTGGACAACGTGGTGGCGACCCCGCATATCGGCTCGGCGACGCATGATACCCGCGAGGCCATGGCGCGCTGCGCCGTAGACAACCTGCTCAGCGCGCTGGCCGGTGAACGCCCGGCGAACCTGGTGAACGAAACGCCCAGGCGCTGACCCGACAGGGCGCGGCCGTTACCGGCAGTTGCCAGCCTTGCGATAGCCCGCAGCCTGCGCCTCGCCTTCGGAGCCGAACATCACTTGGTTCTTCGAGGCCACCTGGGTGTAACCCGGGCAACCATTGGCCAGGTGATAGACATGGCTGTTGCGGTTGCCGAGCACTGCGCCGGTCGCTGCGCTGCTGGCCAGGCTGGGCTTGGCCGCGTCCTTCCCGGGCTTGGCCGGCAGGGCTTGCACAACGCCGCTGCCAACGGGCTTGTAGTCGGCTGTCCATTTGCGCTCGCCGGTCACGAACGGGTTGGCGTGCCCCATGATGGCGGCGATGCGCCGGTTGCGCTCCTGCTCCCAGGCCGAGACGGGGTGCTGCTTGTCCCAGGCCATCAGCAGTTGTTGCTGCTGGCGCGACATGCTCAGCTTGTAGCGGTCGAACATGTAGAACGTAGTGCGGGCAACCAGGCCTTTGACTTCGTCACGGGGTTCGGCAGCACGCTGTACGAAATCGACCTTGGTCGGGCATTGGCCATATTGGCCGGCGTTGCCGGCAACCATGCCGTAGTTGAAGTTGCTGCGGTCACCGTTGACCTCGCCCACGGCCGGGTACAGGTTGAACAGGTCGGCTTCCATGGCGCGGAAGACCGGGTCGTCATCGACACAATGCTCGCGACCGCCGTTCTTCCAGCACTGGCGCTGATTACCGAAGGTATAGGCGGGCACGATGTGTTCCCACTCGGTACGCTCGGCGCGGTTTTGCTGCTTGCGGGTCTCGTATCCGCAGGAGGCGGCGTCGATGCGCCCACCCGACTTGCCCACCCAGGTCCATTTGCAACCGCAATACAGGTCACCCATGGCGCTGCTTGCCTGGTCCAGGTAGATCTTCTGTTTGGCGACGACCTTGGCTTCGGTGAAGGTCGAAGGCGGGTTGGCGAAGGCGGGGAGGTTGACGGCGAGCAACAGGGATACGGCGTAGAGCAGTTTTTTCATGGGGGAAAGCAGATTTCAGAGACGGGCACGCATTGTAATCAAAAAAAACCTAAGTAACTGATTTTACTAGGCTGTATGAAGCCGCCTGGGCAACGCCGCCGGGCTGGGTAAAAACTACCCAGTATTGTTCACCTTTGGTGCGTAGCTGCATCAAATCAAGGCATCAAGCACACACCCTGTTCGGATGCGCCCTGCTTTAATAGGCACAGTGCACATCTTATGCTGTGCCGTTCGCCACCCATTTCGAGGGTTGCCACCTGCTGTGAAAGCGGCCCGCATATTGCTCTACCTGCTCCAACTACCACCCGGAGCCCCGTGCAATGAGCTCACCTACCGAATTCCCGCTTTGCGAAGCCCCGCGCGCTTCCCGCAAGGGCCTGTTGCCCATTGCCATGGTGTTGTTCAGCTTCACATTCTTCACCGGTACGATGTTCGCCGGTGGCAAGCTGGGCATGGCCTTCAACTTTGCCGACATGCTGTGGGTGGCCACGGTCGGCAACACGTTATTGGCTTTGTATGCCGCCACCCTGGCGTTCATCGCGTCACGCAGCGGCCTCAACACCGTGCTGATGGGCCGCTTCTGCTTTGGTGAGGCGGGCAGCCGGCTTTCGGATTTTCTGCTGGGTTTCGCTGAGCTCGGCTGGTACGCCTGGGGCACGGCCACGGTGGCAATCGTGCTGGTCAAGCTGTTGGGACTGGCAGGGGGCTTTGCCGTGCCCTTGATGGTGCTGTTCGGCTTGGGCTTCAGTATCACGGCCATCATCGGTTTCAAAGGGCTGGACGTGCTATCACGGGTTTCGGTGCCATTGATGTTCGCGCTGCTGCTGGTGTCGATGTACATCGCCACCCGCGATGCCGGTGGGTTTGCCGGCCTGGCCGCGGTGGTGCCGCACGAAACCATGACTTTCTCGGCGGCCGTGACCATGGTATTCGGCACCTTCGCCAGTGGCGCCACCCAAGCCACCAACTGGACGCGCCTGGCGCGCAGCGGGCGGGTGGCAGTGGTGGCCAGCATCGTTGCGTTTCTGCTGGGCAATGGCCTGATGGTGGTCGCCGGGGCCTGGTGCGCGATGGTGTATCAGCAGGCCGACATCGTCGAGGTGATGATGCTGCAAGGCCTGTCATTCGCGGCGGTGGTGATGTTGTGCCTGAACCTGTGGACGATTCAGGGCCCGACCCTCTACAACGTGTCGGCAGCGGCCTGCCACCTGCTGCGCAGCGAGCGCCGGCGCACCGCGACACTGGTCGCGGCCGGGGTGGGGATCATGCTGGCCATCGGCGGCATGTACGAAATGCTGATCCCGTTCCTGGTGCTGCTGGGCTCGGTGATTCCGCCGGTGGGCGGTGTAATCATGGCCGACTTCTGGTACCGCCACCGCGGCCAGTATCCGGCGCTGGGCGCAACGGCCCTGCCGCGTTACAACCGGGTGGGGCTTTTTGCTTATGCCGTAGGTGCGGTATTGGCGTATGCCTCGCCCTGGGTCGCGCCGCTGGTGGGCATTGCTGCTTCGGCGCTGTGTTACATCGTCATGCTTGAACTGAGCGGGCGGCGCCGGGTGGTAGGCGAGGCGGGTGTCGAGCCGTGAGTCTGGCACTGGATGAAATTCTGCACCTGCCCGGCCTGCAGGAGATGACCGTGCGCGCTGGCGCGCGCAACCTGCAGCGGCGGGTGCGCTGGCCTTATGTAGCCGAGAACGAAGGCATCGCCGAGTGGGTGATGGGCGGCGAGCTGGTGTTCGTTACGGGCATCAACCACCCGCGTGGCGAGGCCAACCTGCTGAGCCTGGTGGAGGACGGCGAGGCCGTGGGCATCGCGGGCCTGGTTATCCTTACCGGTGGTACGTACATCCAGGGTATCCCGGCCAACGTGCTCACGCGTGCCGAGCAACTGGGCTTGCCGTTGATCGAGCAGCCTTATGCGCTGAAGATGGTGGTGGTCACCCACCTGATCGGGACGGCGCTGGTACAAATGACCCAGGTGCGGCGTTCGCGCAACGATATCCTGGGCCAGCTGTTGACCGGTGACTATCCAAGCCTGGCGATCGCCCGGCAACGCGCGGCCCACCTGGCACTGGCGCTGGACGAGCCGCGGCGTCTGCTGGCGCTGCGCTTGTCGGGCGTCGATGGCTTGTTCGAGCGCCATGGGCTGGCCCAGGGGGAGCGGGTGTGGCAAGGCGTTCGCCAGGCCCTGGAAGACCAGTTGGAAGCGTGGAGCCGTGGTAGGCCGGGCACCGTGACCGCGCACTTGCCGGGTGACCTTTTCGTGCTGTTGCTGCCGGACGCTGCCGGCCTGCCAGCCACGCTGGCCGCGCTGTACCGGCAATTGGTCGCTGTGGCCGGGGAGTTGGGCCTGTACATGGGCCTGTCGAGCCGTGCCGAGGAGTGTGCCCACTACCGCCATGCACTCAACGAGGCGCGTCAGGCCTTGGAGGTGGCGCAAAACCTGCGCCCGGCCAACGGCTTTTGCGACTTCAGCGAACTGGGTGTACTGCGCCTGCTGCAAGGTATCGTCGATCGCTCGTTGATCGACGATTTCGTCGCCCAGACACTTGGGCCGTTGATCGCGCCGGGCCGCAAGCATCCCAATACCCTGGTGCATACCCTCGACGCCCTGCTCAAGGAGAATGGCAATGGGCTGAAGGCCGCCCAGCGCTTGGGGCTGCACCGTAATACCATCAACCAACGCATTCAACGCATCGAACAACTGAGTGGCCAGTCCCTGGACGATCCGCTTTTTCGTATGAACGCTTCGGTGGCCATGCTGGTTTGGCGCATGACCGAAGCCCAAGGCAAGGAGTAACGCCATGAACATCATCAATGCACGCCTGCGGGGCAAGGCTGGCTTGTTTCGCATCGAACTGAACGGCGACCGCATCGCCAGTATCCAGCCCCAGAGCGGTACGGTGGCACCAGGGGCCAGCGATGACCTGGATGCCGGGCAGAACCTGGTGGTAGCCCCCTTCGTCGAGCCGCACATCCACCTCGACGCCACCCTCACTGCCGGCCAGCCGAAGTGGAACATGAGTGGCACCTTGTTCGAAGGCATCGAGCGCTGGGCCGAACGCAAGGAAATCACCACCCACGAAGACATCAAGACCCGCGCCACCAAGACCATCGGCATGTTGGTCGACCACGGCATTCAGCACGTACGCACCCATGTCGACGTCACCGACCCCAAGCTCACCGCGCTCAAGGCCATGGTCGAGGTGCGTGAAGAGGTGCGCCACCTGGTCGACCTGCAAATCGTCGCCTTCCCCCAGGAAGGCATCGAGTCGTACGCCAACGGCCGGGCGCTGATGACCGAAGCAGTTGCCATCGGCGCCGATGTGGTCGGTGGTATTCCGCATTTCGAGAACACCCGCGACCAGGGCGTGTCGTCGGTCAAATTCCTGATGGACCTGGCCGAGCGCACCGGCTGCCTGGTGGATGTGCACTGCGACGAAACCGACGACCCGCAGTCGCGCTTCCTCGAAGTGCTGGCCGAGGAGGCCCGCGTGCGGGGCATGGGCGCCCGGGTCACGGCCAGCCACACCGTGGCGATGGGCTCTTACGACAACGCCTACTGCTACAAGCTGTTCCGTTTGCTCAAGATGTCGGGCATCAACTTTGTGTCGTGCCCGACCGAGAGCATTCACCTGCAAGGGCGCTTCGACAGCTACCCCAAGCGCCGCGGGGTAACGCGCGTGGCGGAAATCGACCGGGCGGGCATGAACGTGTGTTTTGGCCAGGACTCCATCGTTGACCCGTGGTACCCGCTGGGCAATGGCAACATCCTGCGCATCCTCGAGGCCGGGCTGCACATCTGCCACATGCTCGGCTATGAAGACTTGCAACGCTGCCTGGACCTGATCACCGACAACAGTGCACGTACGCTCAACCTGGGGGATCGCTATGGCATCGAGGTCGGGCGGCCAGCGAACCTGCTGTTGCTGTCGGCGCCGGATGATTACGAGATGGTCCGCAGCCAAGGGTACGCGCTGGTGTCGGTGCGCAATGGCAAGGTGCTGATGCGGCGTACGCCTTCGCAGGTCGAACGCTTGGCCTGACCCCGCTACAGGCTTCAATCGAACGCCCCGCAGGCTTTGGCCTGGCGGGGCGTTTTGCATTCTGCGTGACGCTACTCGACGACTGCCGTACGCGTTTCCCACTCGAAATTGTCATTTCCAGCGCCTCACATGCGATAAGCCGTGATTATTCCATGTGATTTAGTACTTGAAATACCCTCGCCGCGCAGTCAAAATTGGCATGTAATTACATGTTACGTACCATGGTACAAAATCGTAGGAGCAAGCATGGCCCGGGGCGGTATCAACAAGGTGGTGGTGCAGCAGGCGCGTCAGGCTCTGATCGCCCGTGGCGAGAACCCCAGCATCGATGCAGTACGCATCGAGCTGGGGAATACGGGCTCGAAAAGCACCATTCACCGCTACCTGAAAGAGCTCAACGAGCAGCAGGCCGTGGCTAAGGCAGGGCCCGCAGGGTTGAGCGAGACGCTTGGGCGCTTTGTCGGGCAGTTGGCCAGCCAACTGCAGGAAGAAGCGGACGCGCGCATCGAAGAGGCCGAAGCTGTTTTCACCCAGCAGCGCGAGCAGCTTGAAGGGCAGTTGCAGCTGGCCCAGCAGGCCCTGGCTGCGGGCCACCAGCAACAGCAGATACAGGCCGCTGCACTGGCCGCCGAGTCGGAAAAACTGCTTTCGACCCAGAGCACTTTGCAGGCAGAACAACTGCGCAGCGCCAGCCTCAACCAGGCATTGGGCGAGTTGCAGGTGCGCCTGGGCGACAAGGAAGAGCAGGTGCGCTCACTGGAAGACAAGCATCGCCACGCCCGCGATGCGCTGGAGCATTACCGCAGCGCTAGCCGTGAGCAGCGCGAGCAGGAGCAACGCCGCCACGAGGCGCAGCTGCAGCAACTGCAAGTAGAAATACGCCAACTGCAGCAGGGCATGATCGTCAAGCAGGATGAACTGACCAGACTGCACCGCGATAACGAGCGCTTGTTGGGCGAACACCGGCAGGCCAGCAACGACCGCAAGGCGCGTGACGAACTGCTGGAGCAGCGTGACGCGCAGATCCAGGGCTTGCGCACGATCCTGGCCCAGGCCCAAGGCGCCAGTGAGGAGATGCGCCGGCAACTGGACGTGCAAACGCAGTTGCTTGACGCCAAGCGCGAGCAGCACGCCGAACAGGTGCGCCAGGTGCAGCATCTGGAGGCTGAGCTACTGGAGCGCGATGAGGCGCTGAAGACCTGCCACACGCAATTGAGTGAACACACCCAAGCCAAATAAGCCCTTAGATAAATCAAACTTCCTCGGGCGGGTGCTTTCTTCCGTAGACCTTCACAGGAGACAGTGCCATGCATACGCCAGGACCAAAGCAAACCCCGGAGAAGGGGCCTCACTCGTCCGATCACGCGGATAAAAAGGAAGACTTGGGTTTTGACCCCGACTCGCCAGACCTGGAAGACCCCCAGGTAGACCCGCAAGGCCCGGCCATCGCGCCCCGGGACGTCGAGAAAGACCAGTGAGCTACGGGGCCGCCGAGCGGCCCCGCATTCACCGTGGTTAGCCTTGCGATTGCTTAGCGGCTTCCACGCCCGAAGAGGACAGCTTGATCGGGTAGTGCAGGCTGACCTGGTGGTTGCCATCGACAGCGACGCTGCCGTCGTGAATCAATCCGTCGTCCTGAAGCGTCTTGAGCATGCCGGCTACCACTTTTTCACCCCGGTAGTTGTCCAGCACTTCCTTGCCCAGCCCCTCAGGGTGGGCGTGCAGCAGACGGGTCAACACTTCAGCGCGCAATGCATCATTAGTCATGTCTGGCCTCACTTGCCGTGTTTGGCCTGAAGCGCCTTGGCATGCTCCAGGTGCTGTTCGAGTTTAGGCAGTGTGTCGCTGGCGAATGCCTTCAGCTCAGCCTTGTCGGACGATGCGGCTTCTTTCTTGAACAGTTCGACGGCCTTTTCATGGGCGTCGACCTGGTTGTTGATGTAGGACTTGTCGAAGGATTCTTCACGCCATTCCAGGATCACCTTCTTGACCTTGTCGGTCAGTGCCGCCTCATCGGGCACCGAAATGTCCAGCTTGCGGGCAATGTCGCCGAGTTTCTGGTTGGCCTGGGTATGGTCGGTGACCATCTGCTGGGCGAACGCTTTGATGTCGGCATTCTGGCTTTTCTCCTTGGCCAGGTTGCCCGTTACCACTTCGGCGATGCCCGCTTCGGTCGCCGCGTCGACGAAATCATCGGAACTCGCTGCCATTGCATGCACCGACGCCAGGCCCAGCGCCATGGATAGCCCCACGCGCTTGATGAACAGACTGCTCATGCTTCACTCCTTAACCGTTGGCGCGACTTCAGTGTCGCGTACGGTTGAGCATGCGCAGGCGCTAAAGGTTTAAAGTTTTTCCCGACTGGCGCTCACCTCGCCAGCAAGGTTGAACGTTGAGCGAGGGCAGGGCTCACACATTCAAAGCAGGCAGCGAGGAGCCACGCACATGAGCATTGACCGCAGCATCCCCGAGCTTGAGGCCTGGTACGCCCAGTATGACGATGTCAGTTACCGGCGCGAGTCGCCGGACGCCTACCATCATGAGCTGGTGCGCACGGCCGAAGCCCTGCGCGACGATGGCGCCATCGACTGGGATGACTGGTTGCAACTCAAGGCGATGGCCGACCAGGCGCACATCAACGCGCTCGCAGATGCGGTGCGGGCGCATGTGGAAGACCCGGACGCATGAAAGCGCTGAAGATCGCCACCTTCAATATCAACGGTATTCGCAGTCGGCTACCGGCTTTGATTGCCTGGCTGGAGCGAGAAAAGCCTGACATCGCCTGCCTGCAGGAGCTGAAAGCGCCCGATCAGCAGTTCCCCCGCGACGCGCTCGAAGCCGTGGGTTACGGCTGTTTGTATCAGGGGCAACCTTCGTGGAACGGCGTTGCCATTCTCGCCCGTGACAGCGAGCCGCTGGAAGTGCGCCGCGGCCTCCCAGGCATGGAGGTGGATGAGCAGAGCCGCTACCTGGAGGCCGCCGTGCAAGGGCTGGTCATCGGCTGCCTGTACCTGCCCAACGGCAACCCGCAACCCGGGCCAAAGTTCGACTACAAGCTGCGCTGGTTCGAATGCCTGATCGAACATGCAGCCCGCTTGCGCGCGAGTGAGCACCCGGTGTTGCTGGCGGGAGACTTCAACGTCGTGCCCACCGATTTCGACATCTATAACCCGCGCTCCTGGCTCAAGGACGCGCTGCTGCAGCCTGAGTCCCGAGACTGCTACCAGCGCTTGCTAAGCCAGGGCTGGACCGATGCGCTACGCCATTTGCACCCGGACGAGCGGGTCTATACCTTCTGGGACTACTTTCGTAACCACTGGCAGCGTAATGCCGGGTTGCGTATCGACCATCTGCTGCTCAACCCGGAACTTGCGCCTTACCTCAAGGCCGCCGGGGTAGATGCCTGGGTGCGCAACGAACCCAAGGCCAGCGACCATGCCCCGGTGTGGATCGAACTGGCGTCACGCAAGCGGCGCTGAACTATAGTGATAAGCGGCGAACGCGGGATCGCAAGGGAATAGAATGTGCGCAGCCAGGCAACAGGATGATGAAGGGCACCTCGCGGTAACCAGCGAGGGCCGTGCCGTGGGGCTGTTCCGCCTGGTCCTGGCGTTCATGGTAGTGGTGATGTTGGCTTTCGTGGTGGTGGAGGGCTGGCGCATCTGGCGCGACTACCGCCATGCCTACAGCAACGCCGAGAACATGGTGACCAACCTCGCCCGCGCCACGGCCCAACATGCCGAAGACGCCATACGCCAGGTGGATGTAGTGACCGCATCCTTGGCCGAACGCCTGGAAGGTGACGGCTTCGAGCATATGGACCGCCCGCGGCTGCATGCCTTGCTGGCCCAGCAAAAGGCGCTGATGCCGCAGTTGCATGGGCTGTTCGTGTATGGCCCCGATGGCAACTGGCTGGTCACCGACCAGGCGGCCATACCGCCCAATGCCAACAATGCCGACCGCGACTATTTCGTTTATCACCGCACCCATGCCGATCACCAGGTACGCATCGGCTCGGTGGTGCGCAGCCGCTCGACGGGCGACCTGATCATCCCCATCTCCCGGCGCCTGGAGTATGGCGATGGGCGTTTTGCCGGGGTATTGCTGGGCACCATCAAGGTGGACTGGTTCGTGCGCTACTACGGCGATTTCAAGATCGACGAGCGTGGCGCGCTGGTACTGGCCAAGCGCGACGGCACCATTCTGGTTCGGCGGCCGTTCGTTTCCAGGATGGTGGGGCGGACACTGGCCAACAGCGATATCTTTCGCAACCACTTGCCCTATGCCAGCGAAGGGGTGGCCGAGGCGGTGGCGGTAGTGGATGGCACGCCACGGCTGTATGCCTACCGGGCCCTGTCGAGTTACCCGCTGGTGGTCGAAGCCGGGCTTTCCCGGGAGTCCATCGTGGCACCGTGGCGGCACGATGCGATCAAGTCGGTGGCTGCCTTGCTGCTGCTGTTGGTGGGGTTGGCGGCGTTTGGCGGGGTTGTCTTGCGCCAGCTGCGCGAGCGCATTGTCATCGAGCGTGCGCTGCACCAGGCGCACCAGACTTTGCGCTCACTGGCGCTGACCGACAGCCTGACCGGGCTTGGCAATCGTCGGCGGCTGGATGCGGTGCTCGCACCGGAGCTACGGCGGGCACGCCGGCAGGGGCACTCGGTGGCGCTGGTGATGCTCGACCTGGACTACTTCAAGGCTTACAACGACCGTTATGGGCACCTTGCCGGGGATCAGTGCCTGCAGCGTTTCGCCGAGCTGTTGCAACAGGCATTGAGGCGCCCGGCGGACTTGGCGGTGCGCTACGGCGGCGAGGAGTTCACGCTGCTGATGCCCGACACTGATGGGCCGGGCGCCGAATTGGTCGTTCAGGCGCTGCAGCAGTTGCTGCGCCGGCATGTGATCGAGCATGGCGGCAGCCCATTGGGGCGCGTGTCGTTCAGCGCTGGGATTGCGATCGGCGACCTGGCCCGCGACACGATCACCGCCGAACGCCTGATGGCGGCGGCGGACGGGGCGTTGTATCAGGCCAAGCGGCAGGGCCGGGACCGTTACTGCCTGGCGGATAGCGTGGCGGCAGGTGTAGACCCCTGAACTGACATGACAGCAAGGGTGCGCAGCTCAGTCGATACGCAGGCGCATCGCGCAGCGGCCCTTGAGCCCGTGGGCAGCTTCGCTGGCCAGAATCTGCCGCAGCCGCGCGCACAGCAGGCCTTCGTCAAGGGTTTCGAAGCCATAGCGTCTGTAGAACGGCGCATTCCAGGGCACGTCGGCAAAGGTGGTCAAGGTCAGTTCCCGGGCGCCTGATGCGCGGGCCACCGTGACCAACTGATCGAGCAGCTTGCGCCCGATACCTTGCCCTTGCGCCTCACGGCGCACGGAGATCTCATGAATGTGCAATGCCTGTTGCTCATACCCTGCGCACGCAAAACCCAGAATCTGTCCGGTGTCAGCCTCGGCCAGCCAGCTTGCACCGCCGTCGACGCAGGCCTGATGGGTGGTGATGTCCAGCACATCACCTGCAGCCAGCCAGGCCAGCGCCGGCAGGCTGGCGAAAGCCTGAGCGGCTGATCGCTCGACCTCGGCAAGCCTGGGGATGTCACGGGTAAGGGTAGGGCGTATAAGCACAAGTCGGTCCTGCAAGCCGTCGGGTGGGTGGGCGTCAGTCTGCCGCCGCCACCTGCGGCTGCAGCTGCCAGCGCACCGAGCTTACACCCTTTTCCAGGCTTACCCGGCTGACCAGCCGCTCCAGTTGCGCCGGCGCCTGCGGGTTGCCAAGCAGCTCGGCGCGTACTTCAAGACGCGCCGGGTTGGGCAGGTCCTCACTGTGCAGCGACTGCAGGCGCAGCTCAGGGTCGCCCAGGCTGTGCAGCATCAGGCTGCGCACCTGGATTTCGTCCTCGGCGCGGCACACCACGCGCACCTCGAAGCGTTGTTCCACTTCAGTGGCCGGCACGATGTCCTGGCGGTCCAGGCGCTGGGCGATATCACGCAGCAGGATGTTGGCGCACAACACCGCCAGGCTGCCCAGGGTGGCCTCCAGCAGCAGGCCAAGGCTGCACAGTACGCCAACGGCGGCCGTGCACCAGAGGGTGGCGGCGGTGTTCAGGCCGCGCACGTTGAAGCCGTCGCGCATGATCACGCCGCCGCCCAGAAAGCCGATGCCCGACACCACATAGGCAGCAACGCGCGAGGCATCGTTGGCGGCCATGCCCGGCACTGCCTGGGTCATCAGCACGAACAGACAGGCACCGGTACTGACCAGTGCATTGGTGCGCAGGCCGGTCAGGCGTTGACGCAGTTGACGCTCGGCGCCGATGAGTGCGCCCAGCAGCAGGGCGACGCTGACGCGCAGCAGAAAGACTTTCCAATCCATAGCAAACCTCTTCCACGGGCACAGGCCCGCATGAACGCCATCACGTGTTGGCGTGGTTGAATAACCAGAAAATGCGCAGGGCCACAAAGGGTAGGGGAAAGAGGAAGGCTTCAGCCAGGAAGGCTGGAGAAAACCACCATCACACCATGACGGCGAGACAGTGGCAGGACACTGCCGGACTAGCTCGCCAAGTGGGCCTGTCGCAAGCGACTGGGGCTACTGTCCAATGCAGGACTCCTGTTCAGGGATGCGAAATTGCGTCGCGGACCTTACGCCGCGAGGTAGACGAGGTCAAGGGCAAAAACATGACAACGGCTTCATCCAGAAAGTGCCTACAGCCCGTCACGGCTTCATGGAAAAAAAAGCCGGCAGTCGTTACCCTTGCGCCTTCCCTTGATACTGCCCGGGCCCTTACATGCTGTTCAATCTCGCCGTGCTGTTCGGCACACTGGTGGCCATGGAGGGCGTTGGCACGCTGGCTCACAAGTACATCATGCATGGCTGGGGCTGGTGGCTGCATCGCTCGCACCACGAGCCGCACCTGGGCATGCTCGAGACCAACGACCTCTACCTGGTGGCGCTGGGGCTGATCGCCGCCGGGCTGGTGGCGCTGGGCAAAGGCGGGTATGCACCGCTGCAATGGGTGGGCGGGGGAGTGGCAGGGTACGGCGTGCTGTATGTGCTGGCCCACGATGGCGTGTTCCATCGCCACTGGCCGCAGAAACCGCGGCCGGTCAATCGCTACCTCAAGCGGCTGCATCGCGCCCATCGTCTGCACCATGCGATCAAGGGCCGCAAGGGCACTGTGTCGTTCGGCTTCTTCTACGCCCCCCCGCTCAAGGTGCTGAAGCGCCAATTGCACAGCCGTCGCGTCCGGCCCTGACCTCAGTTGACCGGCTCGCCTTTGGCCTCTGCCGTGGTTGCGCCGTGCCCACGGCTTACCCACCAGCCAAAGCCGGCTGCGGTAAAGAACATGATCAGGCTGTAAAGCGCCGCCGGCACCGCCATGGTCGGGTTGTTCAGCAGCGAAGGGCTCAACGCCAAGGCGATCGCCAGGGTGCCGTTGTGGATGCCGATTTCCATGCCGATGGCGATGGCTTGGCGCTTGGGAATGTTCAGCAGCCGCGGCACCCAGTAGCCCACCGACAGGCTCAGCAGGTTGAACAGCAGGGCGGCCAAGCCGACTACCGGGGCGTACGCCAGCACGGTCTGCCAATCCTTGGCCAAGGCCAGCACGATGGTGAAGGCCAGAAACAGCGCCGCCACCAGCTTCATGGGCTTTTCCATGCGTGCAGCGAAGCCCGGTGCAAAACGACGGATCAACATGCCCAACGCCACCGGCAGCAGCACAATCGCGAACACCTGCATGACCTTGGCGAACTGCAAGGGGATGGCCTGGTCCGACGCCATGAACCAGCCCAGTGACAGGTTCACCAGCAGCGGCATGGTAAGGATCGCGATCAACGAGTTGACCGCCGTCAGGGTGATGTTCAACGCCACATCACCGTGGGCCAGATGGCTGAACAGGTTGGCCGTGGTGCCCCCCGGCGAGGCGGCCAGCAGCATCAGCCCCACCGCCAGGGCAGACTCCAGGCCAAAGCCGTTAGCGATCAGGAAGCACACCAGTGGCAACAACAGAATCTGGCAGGCCAGGCCAATTACCACCGGCTTGGGGTATTTCACCACCCTGGCAAAATCGGCCAGGGTCAGTGACAGCCCAAGGCCGAGCATGATGATGCCCAATGCCAAGGGCAGGAAGGCGGTAAGCAGGGGCGAGGCAGTCATGGAGGGCTCTCGGGTCAAGGCGTCGTACGAAGGATTCCGAGAAGTGTAGGCCGCGCTGTATTGATAGCTAATTGCAAAGCGCCATCTCTTGGTAACCTTTTGTTACCGAACTGGTCGCCTGCAGCGTCTGCATGCCGCGTTGCGAAGGGCGTGCCGGCGCAGTAGCATGCGCGCTTTTACCAAGGATTAGCCTGTCATGCCGTTTCAGCAAGGTCTGCTTGCCACGCCGGTGCCGGCCCATGCCCGCCACCTGTTCTTCACGCTGCACTCCCCCGAAGCGTTGCCCGCTGCACTCGACGCCTTGCTGCCGCAGGTCGATGGCGAACAGCTGATCCTTGGCGTCGGCGCACCCCTGGCCAAGGCCCTGGGCCGCGAAGTCCCGGGCTTGCGGGCCTTCCCGCAGCTGGATGCTGCGGTCGAGAACCCAAGCACCCAGCACGCCCTGTGGCTGTGGCTGCGGGGTAACGAGCGGGGTGACTTGCTGCTGCGCGCCCAGGCCCTGGAGCAGGCGCTGACACCGGCACTGCACCTGGCAGACTGCATCGACGGCTTCCTGCACCGGGGCGGGCACGACCTGACCGGCTATGAAGACGGCACCGAAAACCCGGTGGACGAAGAGGCTGTGCAAGCAGCCATCGTCGACGCTGGCCAGCCCGGCCTCAGGGGTTCCAGCTTTGCCGCGTTCCAGTTGTGGAAGCATGACCTGACGTATTTCAAGTCGCTGCCCCAGGCAGACCAGGACAACATCATCGGCCGCCGCCTGGCAGATAACGAAGAACTCGACGACGCCCCGGCATCCGCACACGTCAAGCGTACCGCCCAGGAAAGCTTCGAACCT
The DNA here is from genome assembly GCF_900187555.1 of Pseudomonas sp. Irchel s3f19. NCBI lineage: Bacteria > Pseudomonadati > Pseudomonadota > Gammaproteobacteria > Pseudomonadales > Pseudomonadaceae > Pseudomonas > Pseudomonas sp. Irchel s3f19. Next base: position 264,217 of record NZ_FYDW01000006.1, read on the forward strand.
GAAGCGTTCATGGTCCGTCGTTCGGTCGCCTGGGCCGACGCGCGAGGCGCAGGCCTTGCCTTCGTTGCCCTGGGCCACAGTTTCGATGCCTTCGAAGTGCAACTGCGGCGCATGAGCGGCCTGGAAGACGGCATCATCGATGGCCTCTACCGTTTCAGCCGGCCACTGACCGGCGGCTACTACTGGTGCCCACCTCTGGGTGATACCGGCCTGGACCTGCGCCTGCTGCTGCAGGCCTGATCGCTAAACATCCAGATACAGAATCACTCGCCGGCGCAGGGTAGAGCGGCTAGCCTTGAAAGTTTCCGATTCATGACGGGAGCTTTTCCATGTACGCACGTCGTGATGTCCTGCGCGCCAGCGCAGCTTTGGGGCTGCTGGCCGCAAGCCCCTGGTTGCACGCTGCCGCACCCAGCGGGCTAATGACCCGCAAGATCCCGTCCACCGGTGAAGCCCTGCCGGTGATTGGTGCCGGTACCTCTGGCAGTTTCGAGGTCGAAGCCGGCACTGCCGAATACCAACAGCTGGCCACGGTGCTCAAGGCCTTCTTCCAGGGTGGCGGCAGGGTCATCGACACCTCGCCCAACTATGGCGGCGCCGACAGTATCCTTGGCCAATTACTGGAAGAAGGCGGTTGGCGCCGGCAGTGCTTCCTTGCCACCAAGATCGCCGCTGACAGCCTCGCCGATGCGCAAGCGCAGTGGGCCGGCAGCCTTCGCAGCCTGCGCACCGACAAGGTCGAACTGCTGCAGATCCACAACCTGCGCGATTGGCAGACCCAGCTGCCCTATGCCCGTGAACTCAAGCAGCAGGGCAAGACCCGCTACGTCGGCATCACCCACTACCTGAACAGCGGCCAGGATGAAGTCGCCAGGATCGTGCGCAGCGAGCCCTTGGATTTCATCCAGATCAACTATTCGGTCAGTGCGCCACATGCCGCGCGCGAACTGCTGCCGCTGTGCCAGGACAAGGGCGTTGCAGTGCTGATCAACCGGGCGTTCGACGATGGCCGCCTGTTCGCCAAGGTCAAGGGCCAGCCCTTGCCTGGCTGGGCTGCAGAGGCAGGCATCGGCAGTTGGGCGCAGCTGTTTCTCAAGTTCGCCATCAGCCACCCGGCAGTAACTACGGTCATACCCGCCACCAGCCGCCCGGATCGCCAGCTCGATCAGCTCAAGGCCGGGCACACGCCGCTGCTCAGCCAGGCGCAGCAACAGGCGCTGATAGAGCAGTTTGCCTGACGCCATGCAAGGCTGGCGGCGGCGCCTGGGCAACGGCTTGAACCTTCAACCAGGTGAAGGGCCCGCAGTGCTTGCCGGGCTGTCGTTGTTCTACCTGCTGTTCACCGGTTACTTCATGCTGCGCCCGGTGCGCGAGACCATGGGCGTGGCCGGTGGCGTGGACAACCTGCAGTGGCTGTTTACCGGCACCTTCGTTGCCACCCTGGCGTGCCTGCCGCTGTTTGGCTGGCTGGCGTCGAAAGTGCGGCGGCGGCATATCCTGCCGTGGACCTATGGCTTTTTCACCAGCAACCTGCTGCTCTTCGCTGTGCTCTTTGCCCGTGATCCAGACGGTCTGTGGACGGCACGGGCGTTCTACATCTGGCTGTCGGTGTTCAACCTGCTGACCATCTCGCTGGCCTGGAGCGTGCTTGCCGACCTGTTTTCCACCGAGCAAGGCAAACGCCTGTTCGGTCTGCTGGCGGCCGGTGCCAGCCTGGGCGGGCTCAGTGGGCCGATCCTGGGCACCGTGCTGGTGGGGCCGCTGGGGCATGCCGGCCTGCTGGTACTGGCGGGCCTGTTCTTGCTCGGCAGCACTGGCGCAACGCTGTACTTGCAGCACTGGCGGGCCCGTCATCCACTGCCGGCGCACCTGCAGCGCTCGTCGTCGAAACCCTTGGGTGGCAACCCGTTCGCCGGCGCCACGGCGGTACTGCGCTCTTCCTATCTGCTAGGTATCGCGCTGTTCGTGATACTGCTGGCCAGCGTCAGCACGTTCCTGTACTTCGAACAGGCGCGCATCGTCAGCGAGACCTTCACCGACCGCACACGGCAAACCCAGGTGTTCGGCCTGATCGACACCGTGGTCCAGGCCTTGGCGATCCTCACCCAGGTGTTCCTGACCGGACGCCTGGCCCGAAGGATGGGCGTGGGGGTGCTGCTGGTGGCGGTGCCGTTGGTAATGGCTGCAGGTTTTGTCTGGCTGGCACTGGCGCCGGTGTTCGCCGCCTTCGTCGTGGTGATGGTGGTGCGCCGGGCCGGTGAGTATGCGCTGGTGCGGCCTGGGCGCGAGATGCTGTTCACGGTCCTGTCGGCAGAGGACAAGTACAAGGCCAAGAACTTCATCGACACGGTGGTCTACCGCGGCGGTGACGCCCTGAGCGGTTGGGTCAAGCGGGCACTGGACGTGATGGCCGAGCATCCGCAACTGGCGATGCTGATGGGGGCCGCGATAGCCCTGGGGTGGGCGGCGACCGGCGGCTGGCTGGGGCGGCGGCAGGCGCGGCTCGATACAACGGATACCGAGTGAGCCAGACGTCCCTTGGTGCACCAAATATGCAGCTGCCGCTTATTTAATGCCACCGGTCCGAACCTGTCGCAATAAAACGAATCCCTCCATATCGCCGAACTCCGAACCTATGTACGGCACAGTGCCGTGCTTCCTGAAGTCATATGAGGTTTCACGACCATGGCTAACAAAGAGAACAGCCGCACCGGCACCCAGGGCAAGGAAGGCAGCCAAGGCGGCAGCAAGAACCCGGGCAACTTCGCCAACGACCGCGAGAAGGCCTCTGAAGCGGGGCGTAAAGGTGGCCAGTCTTCGGGGGGCAACATGCCCCACGACACCAGCCGTAAAGGCGGCCGTTCGTAATTGAGGAATTCGCAGTGCCGGGGCGACCTGGCACTGCAATTGAACACAACGGAGGACTTCCCATGCGATTGACTCATTGGGTCGCCCTGGTGGGCGCCATGACCCTGATGGGTGGTTGTTTCGACCGAGACAACAATCACCCCGGCAAAGACGCCGACCCCAGTAAGCCATCGTTGCAAATGCAAAAACCGGATGATCTGCCAGCGCCGCAGCCTGCGCCTGACCCCGAGCCTATGCCGGGGCAAAAACCGGCCCAATAAGTTCAGAGGAACTCGGCATGACGGTCATTACCCGCAAGGCCGCTGCTGATGCAGGGGCTCGCGCAGCACACCTGAGCCTGCAACACCGCTACCAGAACCTCCTGGAAGGCCCGGACGCCACAAGCGCCGCTTGGTTGAGTGAACAAATCGCGCGCGTAGAACACTGGCCGGACGATTTGCCTGACACCCCCGCACAGCTCCCTGCCTGGAGCGATCATCATGCCGGCGAAGTCGCCAAGGCCTATGCCGACTACCTGCAGCAACGCCGCCAAGGTGCGCCACGCCACTTCTTCAGCAACCGCGCCCATGCCCTGTGGTTTCTGCAGCAGGTTGCACCCACCAAGGCGGTGGACGGTGCCTGGCTGCACGGCACGTTGCAGCACTGGCGCGACCCCCGTTACCACGGGCTGATCCGCACCTACCTGGAAGAGCTGGGTAATGGCGACCCGCGTTGCAACCATGTGCTGATCTACCAGCGGCTGCTGAGCCGCCTAGGCTGCCTGGAACTGCCGCAACTGGATGACCAGCGCTACTTGCAAGGTGCCGTGCAACTGGCCCTTGGGCAGCACGGTGACGCATTCCTGCCGGAGGTGCTGGGGTACAACCTGGGTTACGAGCAACCGCCGCTGCATTTGCTGATTACCACCTATGAACTGGCGGAGCTGGGCATCGACGGCCATTACTTTCAGCTGCATGTCACCATCGACAACGCCGCCAGCGGCCATGCCCAGCTGTCCATCCAGGCGTTACGGCAACTGTGCCCGGCACAGGACGCACAGCACTTCTACCAACGGGTGCGGCGCGGCTACCGGTTGAACGACCTGGGCACCCCAGCGAGCGCATTGGTCGCCGAGTTCGACCTGCAGGCCCAGCTGTTCGCAGCGCTGGAGCGCAAGCGCCAATACGGCCAGTTCATGCACGCCGATCACTGCCGTTTGCAAAAACGCACCATCAATCAATGGCTGGCCGAGCCCGGCGCCATGCCGGCCTTCGTCGATGCGCTGCAGGCCCAGGGGTGGATCCGGCGCGGGGAAAACCCGGTAAACAGCCGCTGGTGGCAACTGATCGACGGACCTGCTGCGGCCATGTTCGGCGTATTCACCGCTTACGAGAAGCAGTTGTGGCACGACTGGATCGCTGGCGACTGGCAGGCGCCTATCCGGCGCGTCATGCCGGGTAGCTGGGACATCAACGTGTCGGCCGATGACGGGCCCATGGTCAGCCAGCGCGCAGAGACTGTGGAGGCCCTGGTGCAGCGCATGGCCGGTAACCGTCACGCGTCGCCGGAGGGGTTGTTGGCCACTCAGGCCTTCGTCAATGCCACTGGCCTGGTTCAAGAAGGATGTCAGTGATGATGTTAGACCCAGAGCAAGCCCAGGCAGACCTGGCACTGCTGCAGCTAGGCAAGCGCTTGCGTGCGGACGGTTACCGCTTCACCTGTGTAACCCCCGCCACCCATGCACGCAACAACGCCCGTGATAGCGCCCGGCAGGCCAGCAACTTGCGCGACGTGTTCGGCTGGAGCCGGCCGTTTGCGCCTTCGTTGCTTTCGGCCGACGAATTGCAAGCGTTGCAGCATGCGCAGGTGCTGGAGCAGCGCGGTGAACTGCTGGCCAGCAAGGTGCGTTGGTCGAGCCTGGACGACCTGCTGCTGGTGCATTCGGCGTACCCCACACACGCCAGTGACGCGGTGTTCTTCGGCCCCGACAGCTACCGCTTTGCCCAGGTTATTCATGACCATCTGCAACGCTGCCCGGATCGCGTGGAACACGCGGTCGATATTGGCTGCGGCAGTGGCGTGGGGGCATTGCTCATCGCCCGCGCCGCCCCCCATGCACAGGTCAGCGCGCTGGACATCAACCCGCTGGCGTTGCGCTATACCGCCATCAACGCGGCCTTGGCGGGCATCAGCAATGTGTCCGTGGAGCCGAGTGATTTGCTTTACGGCGTTACCGGCACCTTCGACCTGATCGTGGCCAATCCGCCCTACATGCTCGACCTCAACGCGCGCACCTACCGCCACGGTGGCGGGGCGCTGGGCGCCGAGCTGTCACTGCGCATCGTCGAACAGGCCCGGGAACGCCTGAGCATGAGGGGCACCTTGTTGCTCTACACCGGGGTGGCGATTGTCGAAGGCCGGGACGCGCTGCTCGAGGCTGTTCGCTTGCGCCTGGCGGGCCCGCAATTCTCCTGGGTATACCAGGAGATCGACCCCGACGTGTTTGGCGAACAGCTTGACGAACCCGGCTATGAACACGTCGAGCGCATTGCCGCCGTTGCGCTTACCGTCACCCGTAACGGTTGAAGCATGGCCCTGCCTTGTACGTTTGGCATCGAGGAGGAATACCTGCTGGTGGACCTGGCTACCGGCAAGGTGCCGGCGATGCCTGCCTCGAGCCTGGTCAGGCAGTGTCGTGAAGTACTGGGGCAGCATTTTGCCCAGGAGATGTTCCGCAGCCAGATAGAAGTCGCCTCTCCCGTGTTCGCCAACCTGTTCGAGGCGCGCGAGTTCTTCTTGCATGCCCGGCAGCGATTGAGCGAGGTGCTGGCGGCACAAGGCATGGGCCTGTATGGCGCGGGCAGCCACCCGAATGCAGCCTGGCTGCGGCACAAGCCTGCGCCGTGCGTGCACTACCGCCAGTTGTTCGACGACTACCAGCACGTGGCGCGGCGCAGCCTGCTCAATGGCTTGCATGTTCACGTGGGGGTGCCGGCGGACTGCGACCGCATGCAATTGATCAATCGGCTGGTGCACTGGTTGCCGCTGCTGCTGGTTCTCAGTACATCCTCGCCCTTGTGGCTGGGCCAGGGTACCGGCTACATGAGCTATCGGCGGGTCATTTGTGGCGAGTGGCCGCACATGGGGTTGCCCGAGCCGCTGGCCGACTGGTCTGCCTATGAGCGCTACCGGGCCTTGCTTCAGCGCACCGGCTCGTTAGCTGCTGACGGTGACTTCTGGTGGGCCATCCGACCGTCGCGACGTTTCCCCACCGTCGAGCTGCGTATCTGTGATGGCTGCCCCTGCCTTGAGGACGCTCTGAGCATCGCCGGGGTGTTTCGCCACTTGGTGGAGCACAGCGTGCAGCCAAGGCAAGCGCGCGCACCCCTCAACCGGGAGTTGCGCTGGTTCGCGCAGGAGAATTACTGGCGCGCCCTGCGCTACGGCCGCCAAGGCCAGTTCATTGGTACCCAGCAGCAACAGCCGGTCACGGCCGAAGGCTGGCTGGCGCAGTTGCAGGGGCAGTTCCCCGTCGACACCGTGGACGCCGAACGCGCCTTCGAGCATGCCCGGCGTATCCTGCGTGAGGGCACCAGTGCCGACCGACAGCTTGAATGCCTGGGGCAGGCGTGCGCCGCCGGGAAGAACGCTACCGAAGCGCTACAGGCCGTGGTCGAGCAGGTGATCAGGCAAGGGCATACGCAACGGTAGCCGGGGCTTGCAATTCGCCAGGGTTGTCCGAAAATGGCCGCGCCCTTTGCAGCCACCCGGAACCCCTGCGCCATGATGCTGATCAAGCAATTCCCCGACATTTCCCTGGATGACACGCTGTTCGTCTTCGCCCTCGAGGCCGAGGCTGGCACTGTGTTTGCCGAGGTGAACACTGTGTTCACTGGCATCGGCAAGGTCAATGCTGCCATCGCGCTGACCAAGGCCATCGCCCAGCGCAAGCCCAAGCTGATCGTCAACCTGGGTTCGGCCGGCAGCCAGGGCCATGGCAAGGGTGAAGTGGTGTGCTGCACCCGTTTCGTCCAGCGCGACATGGATGTCACGCCGCTGGGCTTCGCCCGCTACGAGACGCCACTGTCGGACATCCCCGTTCTGCTCGAACACGGCGAGCCAATCCCAGGGCTTGCCCTTGAAACCTGCGGCACAGGTGACAATTTCGAGACCAGCCACGGCAAGGCACCTTACGATGTGGTCGACATGGAGGCTTACGTACTGGCACTGATCGCCCGCAGCGAAGGCATTCCATTCGTCTGCCTCAAGTACATTTCCGACGATGCCGGCAGCGAAGCCGCAGACGATTGGTCGGTGCAAGTGCACCTGGCCGCCGAGGCCTTCAAGCGCGTGCTGTTCAGCTAAGCACCGAGTCGCTGCCCGCCGCAGGGCAGCCTGACTAAACCTTCCCAGCGCGCCGCAGTCACTTCAAGTAGAGGCTCCGATAGACGCAGGGCTGGAGGGAGGTGACTTAACCATGGCAAGGGCAATCTGGAAGGGCGCGATCAGTTTCGGGCTGGTGCACATCCCCGTCTCGCTGAATACTGCGGTGCGCACCGAGCGGGTCGATTTCGACTGGCTGGACAAACGCAGCATGGAGCCGGTCGGTTACAAGCGGATCAACAAGGTCACCGGCAAAGAGATCGACAAGGACAACATCGTCAAAGGTGTGGAGTACGAGAAAGGCCGTTATGTGGTGATCAGCGAGGAAGAGATCCGCACGGCCCGGCCTGAAGTGACTCAGACCATCGATATCTTCTCGTTCGTCGATGCCGGCGAAATTCCCCTGCAGCATTTCGATACCCCGTATTACCTGAGCCCCGACCGCCGCGGCGGCAAGGTCTATGCGTTGCTGCGCGAAACACTGGCCAGCACCGGCAAGGTGGCGTTGGCCACGGTGGTGTTGCATACCCGTCAGCACTTGACGCTGCTGCGCCCGCTGGATGATGCCCTGGTGATGATCACCCTGCGCTGGCCCGAGGAAGTGCGCGGGTTGGAGACGCTGGAGCTGGACAAGAGCGTGACCGATACCAAAGTGGACAAACGTGAACTGGACATGGCCAAGCGGCTGGTCGAGGACATGAGCGGCTCATGGCAGCCGGATGAGTATCAGGATGCGTTTCGCCAGACCATCATGGACCTGGTGGAAGAGAAAGCCAGCAAGGGCAAGATCAGCGTGGTGGAGAAGGGCGAGGGCGGTCCTGCAGAGAAAGGTGCCGATATTATCGACCTTACCGAACTGCTCAAACGCAGCTTGGGCGGCAAGGGGGCGGCGGCGGGGAAGAAAAAGCCCGAGCCCGAGAAGAAACCTGCCAAGCGTACGCGCAAGGCTTCTTGAATCATGGCTGAGATTTTGGGGGCAGTCCAAAAGAACGCGATCGGTGTAGGAGCGGCCTTGCGTCGCGAAAGGGCTGCAAAGCAGCCCCAGGACCCCAATCACGACACCGTCACCTCAAGGCTCGCCAAATAATCCCCAAACCCCTCCCGCGCCCGGCTGTCCCGCCGGCTGCTGGTGGCCACACTATGCCGTGCCGTCCACGAAATCTGCGCCCCTTGCGCTTCCAGGTCGCGCACCAACTGTACATCCTCATGCGCTGGCAACGGCTGGAAGCCCCCAATCTGCAGATAAGCCTGCGCGCTGACCCCAAGGTTGGCACCGTGAATATGCCGATGCCCTTCACGCGCCTCGTAGCGGCTCAGGTACAGCCGACGCAAGGCAGCCTTCTGCCAAGGCTGCCAGCATTCCACATGCACCGTTCCACAGACCAGATCTGCCCCAAACGCCAGTTGCGACAGCAGCCAGTGCGGCGGCACCTGGCTGTCGGCATCGGTACAGGCCAGCCAGCTGGCGCCTTGTTCGATCACCTTGGCGGCCCCAGCCCTGCGTGCCATGCCAACGTTGCCGGCGTGAACGTCCAGCGTCTGCACGCCATGACGCCTGGCCACCGCCGCGCTACCGTCACTGCAGCGGTCCAACACCACCAGGATGCTGACCTGGTAGCCCGCTTGCTCGGCCTGCGCGGCAGCGACCTTGACCGCCTTGAGGCACCGCCCCAGGCGTCGCGCCTCGTTGTGCGCGGGGATCACTACGGCGATCATGGGCAGGTCTCGTCAACGTCCACCACGCTGGGCTGGCATGACCAGTATTCGAGTAGAAAGTCCGCTTCCTCGTGGCGATACACCGGATACAGCGGTAGATGCTTGCCCAGCATCCGGTGCACCTCGCGGCCATCCTGCGGGCAGCCCGCGATCGGGTGTTTCCAGTGACAGGCCAGCAAGCCGCCGTCGTAGCTCAGGCTGGCGACCGACTGCTCGATAACCTGCAGCCAGTCTGTCGGGTCGAGGTAGTAACCCAGTTCACTCAACACAATGAGATCGAAGCGCCCCCCGGGCCAGTCACCTGGTAACTTGCCTAATTCAACCGCGGCGTGGCTCACGTTCGCGAGGCGTTCACGGGCCAGGCCCACCGCGGTCGGGTCCAGGTCCTGGCACAGCAGGTCGGCACAACGCTCGGCCAGCAAGGCGCTGAGTTCGCCGTTGGCACAGGCCGGTTCAAATACACGCTGGTAGCATTGGCGAGGCAGGCTGGCCATGACCAGCTCACGTTTGCGCTTTTCGTACCAGCGGGTGCGGAAGGCCCAGGGGTCTTCACTGCTGGCGTAGAGGTCGGCGAAGTATTGCGCGTCGAGGCTCATGTCGATTCCCTTACAAGAACACCAGTTCGAATGGCTGTAGCAGGCAGTCCTGCAAAGCGGCGGGCAGCACGGGCGGTTGGCCGTCATCCGGCTCCAGCTGGCTGGCGTGCGCAGCCAGTGCCTTGCGCTTGCGGGCCAGGCGGGCTTCATCGAGCTGCACGCGATGAGCCCGCGGCCAGGGCAGGCGAGGGTCGTCCGGTTGCGCCCAGTGCCAGGCCCATACCGGCACCTCCACCAGTTGCACCTTGCGCGCCAGTGCCGATTGCGCGGCGGCCCTGCCAACCGCTTCGTGATCACAATGGCCATCGTTGCGCCAGGTGGCCATGAGCAGGTCGTCGGGCTTGAGCAGCTGGCTCAGGTGGTTGACCAGATAGGCCTCGTCGCGCGGCAGCGCACCATCCTTCAGGTGCAGCCTGCGCCAGTCCAGGCGGTTAAGGTCCAGGTCGAGCTGTTGCAGGGCGTGGCGGCTCTCCAGCGGCCGTTGCCTGCGCAAGCGGTGCTCGGTCCAGTGCCTGGAGCCTGGGTGGCTGCCCTCGCCATCGGTGGCCGAAATCAGCACCAAGTCTTCTTCGCGCCCGTGAAAGCCCGCCAGCAAGCCGCCCGCCATGAGAATTTCATCATCCGGGTGGGGGGCGATCAGTACCAGGCGACGCCCCGGCGGGCACAGTTGCCCGGGGTCGATCCAGGTGGCCCTGGCCAGGTGCGCGGCATGCTGCCAGTCAGCCCAGGGGGTGCCGTTGCTGGACGCGATCAAATTCATAACTGCCAAGCTCCTGCTGGCACGTTCGCCAGCTGCTGTCCGAGGGCCGCCAGGTCACGCTCGGCGTGGCTCTGGCGCATAAAGACCGGCAAATCGGCGCTCAACCGGGCAAAGTGGCTGCTGCGGCAGAACGGCGAGGCACCCAGTGCCCGCCCCACGTGATGGATCACCTGCTCAACGGCCTGTTCGACCTGCGCGCGGGTGCGCCGCACCTCGAAGCTGGCATCCGCGCTTGGCTCGCGGTCGATCCAGGCTGCACACTCGCGCAGCGCTGCCCTGGCGCCAAGCAAGGCCGCGTCGACCGCGCCCAGGTGGGCGTCGGCATGCGGGTCCGGGCGTGGGTTGCGACAGTGTGCGCGCAGGTAATCGGCCAGTGCCTCGGCGGCGCCGTACCAGCAGGCCGCAATGCCAGCCCCGCCGTGCCAGAAGCCCGGGCGCGACAGATACTGCCCCGGCTTGCCGATGGCGATGCCGGGTGTATGGCTGAACTCGACCTCGACGCTTGCCGTGGTGGCCATGCCCACAGCTTGCCAGTGCTCGATGTTCAAGCCTTGGCTGGGGTGCGACAGCTCTATCGCTACCAGCTGCGGTTGTTCGTCATCACCCCAGGCAGTGATGAGCGCGCGGTCGATCTGCAAGGCACCTGAACACCAAGCCTTGCGGCCAGCCAGGCGCACCTGCTCGCCCTGGCGTTCGACGATACGTGCGCGGGCATTCGGCGGTTCGGCAGCCCACACGCCCCAGATACCCTCCTGGGCATGGTGCGCGGCGCCGCATTCGGCAAGGATCGCCAAGGCATCGGTATGGCCCTCGTAGAGTTTGGCCAGGGCCATGTCACAGCCAGCGATGCGTGCCAGGCTCTGCCACCGCCGCAAGGTGTTGCCTTGGCCCGGCAAGGGCAGCAGGTCAAGGTGGTCAGCCTGCAACGCCTGGATCAGCGCTGGCAGCTGGGTATCGAGGTTGAGCGCCTGCGGCCGTTCGGTAAAGGCGCGCAACAGGCGGTCAAGGTTGTTCAGATCAAAGTCCTGAATGATGCTCATCAGCCCAGCCCTAGCTGTTTGCGCATGCGCGCGGTGATCGATTGACGGGTCTTGCCCATGTCGGCCCATGGGTCGTCCACTTCGGCCAGGCGTTCGTGCAGGTTGCCGATGTGCCATTGGTTGGCGCCCTTGAGTTGCGCCAACTCTTCGCGCCAGATGGGCACGGACACCGGCAGGCCTTCTCGCGCCCGCAACGAGTAGGCGCAGGCGGTGGTAGCGCCTTGGCCATTGCGCAGATAGTCAATGAAGATACGCCCGACCCTGTTCTTCGGCCCCGACACGGCGCTGAGCCGATCGGGGAACAGATTGGCCAGGTAATCGACGATGGCATGGCTGAAATCCTTCACCTCGTCCCAGCCCGCTTTGCGGGTCAGTGGCACGACGAGGTGGATACCCTTGCCGCCGCTGGTCTTAAGGAACACCTTCAGGCCAAGCTCGTCGAGCAGGGTCAGAGTCAGTTGCGTGGCCTCCAGCATCGCCTTCCACGGCAGCGCAGGGTCCGGGTCCAGGTCGAGGATGAAGCGGTCCGGCTTGTCGAAATCCTTGTCGGTGGCGTTCCAGGTATGCAGTTCGAGCATGTTCATTTGCACCGCGCCCAGCAGGGTGTCGGCGCGGTTGATGACCATGGCGGCCTGGCCGGCCGCTTTCTTGTCGTAGCTGACCACATTGGGGATGTGCAACTGGTCGGCGTTTTTCTGAAAGAACAGCTCACCCGCCAGGCCATCGGGGGCACGTACCAGCGCCACGGGGCGGTTTTTCAGTTGCGGCAGAATCCACTCGCTGACCTGCGCGTAGTACTCGGCCACCTGGCGCTTGGTGGTTGCGCGGGTGGCGTCGATGATGCGCTCAGGGTGGGTCAGGCGCAGTTCGCCCAGCGCCTCGGGTTTGCGCTGAGCCTTGGGCTTGGCGACGGACTTGCCAGGCATGGCGTGCTCCAGATCGATGGCGGTGGCAGGTTTGTCATCCCGCAGCCCATGGAACACCGCGTGGCGCACCACACCGTCGCGGGTCATCTGGGCGTAGGCCACTTCGGCCAGCAGGGTCGGCTTGAGCCAATGCACACCCCGCGCTTCTGCACCGGTCGGTGGTTGGCTCAAGGGTGGTTTGGCCGTTTGCAAAGGCTTGAGCCGCGCATGAATGCTGCCCAGGGTGGCCGCGCTGAAGCCGGTGCCCACCTTGCCGGCATAGCGCAACGCGCCGCCCTCGTCGTGCACGGCCAGTAGCAACGCGCCAAAGGCGCTGCGGCTGCCCTTGGGGTCGGTGTAGCCGACTATCACGAATTCCTGGCGTTGCTGGCACTTGAGTTTGATCCAGTCGGCGCTGCGCCGGCCGATGTAAGGGCTGTCGGCGCGTTTGCCAATCAGGCCTTCGAGCTTCATGCGGCAGGCGCTGTCGAGCAGTGAGTCGACTGGCTGATCGAAGCCTTCGGAAAACCGCAGCCATTGCGAATCGTCCTGGTCCAGCAACTGCTGCAGGGTGTTGCGCCGCTCTTGCAGCGGTAATTGGCGCAGGTCCTGGCCGCCCAGAAAGGGCAGGTCGAACAGGTAATAGAGAATGTGCTGATCGTCTTCGCTATCGAAGGCGTTCTGCAGGGCCTGGAAGTCCGCCACGCCATGGGCGTCGTTGACCACCATTTCGCCGTCCAGCCAGGCCGAATCGAGGCCAAGGCTGCGCAGCGCGGCGTGCTGATGCGGCAGCTTGGCAGTCCAGTCATGGCCGTTGCGGGTGTACAGGCGTATGTCATCACCGTCGATGCGCGCGAGAATCCGGTAGCCGTCGAACTTCACCTCGTACAACCAATCGCCGGCCGGTGGCGAGTCGACCAGCGTGGCCAGTTGCGGTTGCAGCGTATCGGGTAGCGCGGCCAGCTGGGCGCTGGCCTTGCGTTTGCGTGGCGTACGGGGCGCCGCCTTGCCGGCCGTTTTTCGCACCCTGGGGACCAGGGTCCGCTCGCTGAGCACGCTGTCGGGCTGAGCCTCGACGATGCTGTACTCGGCCTCGCTGCGGGCTTCGCCATCGTGCGACTTGACCAGCATCCATTGTTCTTTCTTGCCCCCAAGGTGGGTGCGAAACAGGTTCCATACGCCATTGAGTTTCTCGCCCTGCAAGCGAAAACGCAGCTTGCCCTTGGTATAGGCCTGCTGCGCGTCACCCTCGGGCTCCCAGATGCCCCGGTCCCAGACAATCACGTCGCCTGCGCCGTAGTGGCCTTCCGGGATATTGCCCTCGAAGTCGGCGTAGTCCAGCGGGTGATCTTCGACGTGTACGGCCAGCCGGCGCACCTTCGGGTCCAGCGAAGGGCCCTTGGGGATCGCCCAGCTTTTCAGGGTGCCGTCGAGCTCCAGACGAAAATCGTAGTGCAGGTGGCTGGCGTCGTGCTTCTGGATGCAGAACTGCAGGGCATGGGGCTGCTTGCCTTGGCCACGGTTACCGCTGGGCTCGGGCGTGGCGTTGAAGTCGCGTTTGCGCTGGTACTCCTGCAGAGGCTTGGCCATGGCGGGGTCCTGAAGAATCGCGGGGGCTCTTCAGGTGGGAGAGGGCGGTGCGAAGGGAGTTCAAAATTTCCGTATAGGCAGCCGCCCCCTCAGGGCACCCCGGTGTTCGTCGGGGCGGCTGCACGGCGGCCCTCAGCAGGCTGAACTGCTAGCCTCGCCATCGACCAAGCGCCAGATCCCCAGCGGGTTGGCGTTCTGTAACGCCGGCGGCAGCAGCTCATCCGGGTAATTCTGAAAACACACCGGCCGCAGGAAGCGGTCGATGGCCAGCGAGCCCACCGACGTGCCGCGCGCATCCGAGGTGGCAGGGTACGGGCCACCATGCACCATCGCATCGCACACCTCGACGCCTGTCGGGTAGCCATTGAGCAACACGCGGCCGACCTTTTCCTGCAGCAGCTCGCTCAGCCAGCCGAAGCCCGGCAGCTCCGTTGCTTCGCCCATCAGCGTGGCGGTCAGTTGCCCGCGCAGGGCCTGCACGGCCGCTTTGAGTTGCGCCTGGTCTTCGACTTCGATGATCAGGGTCGCAGGCCCGAACACTTCTTCCTGCAACAGCGGGTCGCCGTTCAGCAGCATGCCGACATCCGCCTGGAACAGCTGCGGCTGCGCTTGGCGCTCGCCTTGCTCGGCGCCTGCCAGGTGGCTGATGCCGGGGTGAGCGTGCAGGTGCTGCAAACCCTGGCGATAGCTGGCCAGGGTGCCGGCGTTGAGCATGGTTTGCGCCGGCTGGTCGGCCATGTGCGCTTGCAGGTGCGCGACAAATTGGCTGAATGCGGCTGAGCGCAGCCCCAGGATCAGGCCGGGGTTGGTGCAGAACTGGCCGCAGCCAAGGGTCACCGATGCCGCCAGTTCGCGGGCCAGTGTGGCGCCTCGCTGTGCCAGCGCTTCAGGCAGCAGGATTACCGGGTTGATGCTGGACATCTCGGCGAACACCGGAATCGGCTGCGCCCGTTCGGCGGCCATGCGCACCAGCGCGTTACCGCCCTTGAGCGAGCCGGTGAAACCGACGGCCTGGATGGCCGGGTGCTTGACCAGCCACTCGCCGACACCGCCGCCGTAGATCATGTTGAACACGCCCGCAGGCATCGCGCTGCGTACCGCCGCCCGCAAGATGGCATCGGCAACCGCTTCGGCGCTGGCCATGTGGCCGCTGTGCGCCTTGAACACCACCGGGCAGCCTGCGGCCAGCGCCGAGGCGGTATCGCCACCAGCAGTGGAGAATGCCAGGGGGAAGTTGCTGGCCCCGAACACGGCCACCGGGCCGACCCCGATACGGTACTGGCGCAGATCCGGGCGCGGCAGTGGCTGGCGCTGCGGCAGGGCCCGATCGATACGTGCACCATGGAAATCGCCCCGGCGCAGCACCTTGGCGAACAGGCGCATCTGGCCACTGGTGCGGGCCCGCTCGCCCTGGATACGGCCAGCGGGCAGGGCGGTTTCGCGGCAGACCGTGGCGATGAAATCGTCACCCAGCGCATCGAGTTCGTCGGCAATGGCATCCAGAAACACTGCGCGTCGTTCGGCAGGCAGGTTGCGATACGCCGGGAAGGCGGCGGCTGCAGCGGTTGCAGCCGCATCCACCTCCGCTTCGGTGGCTTGGCAGAAAACGCCCGGTAATGCTTCCCCTGTGCTGGCGTCGAGGCTGACAAGCCGGGTGCTGCCTTGCGCCGAGCGCTGGCCGCCGATGTAGTTGTGACCAAGAATCTGGGTCATGAAAGCTCCAATAAACGTTAAAACGGGTACGTGAAGCGAACCGTCAGGTGATGGCGCCGATCTGCCAAGGCACGAACTCGTTCTGCCCGTAGCCGTGTTGTTCACTCTTGCTGCGTTCACCCGAGGCGATGCGCAGCATCATCTGGTAGATGTGCTGGCCGCGTTCTTCGATGGTCATGCTGCCGTCGGCGATGCCGCCGCAATTGACGTCCATGTCATCTTCCTGGGTTTCCCACAGGCGCGTGTTGGTCGCCAGCTTGATCGACGGGGAGGGCGCGCAGCCGTAGGCCGAACCGCGGCCGGTGGTGAAGGCGATCAGGTTGGCCCCGCCAGCGACCTGGCCGGTGGCGGAGATCGGGTCGTAGCCGGGCGTGTCCATGAACACCAGGCCATGGGCGCGCACCGGTTCTGCGTATTCGTAGACATCCACCAGGTCACTGGAGCCAGCCTTGGCCACCGCCCCCAGTGACTTCTCCAGGATGGTGGTCAGGCCGCCGGC
Source organism: Pseudomonas sp. Irchel s3f19 (assembly GCF_900187555.1). NCBI lineage: Bacteria > Pseudomonadati > Pseudomonadota > Gammaproteobacteria > Pseudomonadales > Pseudomonadaceae > Pseudomonas > Pseudomonas sp. Irchel s3f19. Next base: position 280,266 of record NZ_FYDW01000006.1, read on the forward strand.
CTTGTTACCGGCAGAGGGGTTGTTGTTCAGTTCGGCGCCCATGCGTTGGCAATAGGCTTCCCACCATTGGATGCGCGCGATCAGTTTTTCACCGACCTGCTGGCTTACCGCGCGACGTGTCAACAAATGCTCGGCGCCGTAGATTTCCGGGGTCTCCGACAGTATCGCGGTGCCGCCTGCGGCCACCAGCCGGTCCACGGCATTGCCCAGGGCGGGGTTGGCGGTAATCCCCGAATAGCCGTCCGAGCCCCCGCATTGCAGGCCGACCGTGAGGTGGCGCACGCTGACCGGCTGGCGCTCGACCTGGTTGGCTTCGGCGAGCAACGCCTTGACCTGGGCAATACCGCTGGCGATGGTCTTGCTGGTACCGCCGCTGCCCTGGATGGTGAAGGTGCGCAGGGTGTGGCTGCTTTCCAGCCCCTGCGCGGCGAGCAGGTCGGGGATCTGGTTGGTTTCGCAGCCCAGGCCGATCAGCAGCACCGAGGCAAAGTTGGCGTGCACGGCATAGCCACCCAAGGTACGGCGCAGCATGGCCAAGGCTTCGCCGGAGGGATCGACGGCGCAGCCAACCCCGTGGGTCAGCGCCACCACACCATCGACCTGCGGATACGGCGCCAGCGCCTCGGGGTGGATGTCCCGGCGAAAGTGGTCGGCGATCGCCCGGGCCACGGTGGCCGAGCAGTTCACCGAGGTAAGGATACCCACATAGTTGCGCGTGGCGACCCGGCCATCGGCCCGCACGATGCCCATGAAGGTGTCATCGTTGGGCGCCTGTACACCCCGGGCATCGACGCCAAAGGCGTAGTCGCGGGCAAAGTCGCCCATGGCGAGGTTGTGCACGTGCACATGCTGGCCCGCTGCGATGGCCTGGCTGGCGAAGCCGATGATCTGGCCATAGCGGCGCAAAGGCTGGCCGACAGCCAGGTCGCGCGCAGCGACCTTGTGCCCGGCGGGGATGGCCTGGCAAACGGTGATGCCTTCGTCCAGCAGCAGCCCTTCGGGCAGTGCCTGGCGGGCAATCAGCACGTCATCGAGCGGGTTGAGTCGGATCACGGCGTTGGCAGTGTGTTCGCTGCCTGTTGTTGTAATGAGTTGCATGACAATCACCTCAAATAGGGTGCGGGGCTCAGGCCAGCCCGCGCTCGCGATAGTCGATCAGGCCAGAGAACAGCATCAGGCCGAAGGCCATGACCACGAAGAAGATCAGGGCCAGGAAGTAGGAACCGGTGAACTGCACGATCAAGCCGATCAGGATCGGCACCAGCACGCCGACCATGTTGCCGCAGAAGTTCATGCTGCCACCCAGCACGCCAGCTTTGGACTTGCCCCCGAGAATGGCCGGCAGGCACCAGTACATCCCGCACCAGCGGATGAAAAACAGCGCCACGCACAGCAGCGCGATGACCCGCGCGGCATCCGGGGTATACGCCACCAGCAGGATGCACAGCGCGGCAACGGCGGCCGAGCCTGCGAACATGCTGCGCATCACCGTGTTCGGTTGGCCGCCGTTGGCTTTCCACTTGTCCGAGATCCAGCCGCCGATCAGCTCACCGATAAAACCACACATGAAGATCAGGAAGGTGGCGCCACCCATGGCCTTGATATCGAGGTTGTGGGCTTGGTGCAGGTAGCTCGGCATCCAGGTCAACAAGCCGTAGAACACGCTGTTGTAGCAGGCGTAGCCGGCGAACATGCACAGCACTGAGCGGCTCTTGAGCAGTTCCTTGAGCACCGCTTTGCGGTTGCCGTTGGCTTGGGTCGCGGCATCGTTGGCCTGGGTGATGTAGGCAAGCTCGGCAGCGTTCACCTGCGGGTGTTCGCTGGGGTGGTTGCGGATGTACCACCAGGCCCAGATACCTGCCGCCACGGTGCCGACGCCGGCGATGATGAAGGCGATGCGCCAGGAGTCGAACCAGGTGATCAGCCCCGCGATGATGATGGCGCCAAACGCGGTGCCCAGCGGCGCGCCGCCGTCGACCAGGGTCGCCCCTCGGCCACGTTCGTTGGGGGTCAGCCAGGCCCCGTTGAGCTTGGCACCCGCCGGCATGATCGGCGATTCGGCCACACCGAGGCCGATGCGGGTGACCAGCAGAGTGATCCAGTTATGGGCAAAGCCGCCCAGTGCCTGGAACGCGCCCCAGCCGATGGTGGCGACACCGATGATATTGCGCACCTGGAAGCGGTCGAGCAGCACACCGGCCGGGATCTGCATCAGCGCGTAAGACCAGAAGAACGCGCTGAGGATCAACCCTTCAAGCGCGGGCGTAAGTTCGAACTCGGCAGAAATCAACGGCAGGGCCACCGACAGCGAAGCCCGGTCGATGTAGTTGATCGCTGCCAGCAACAGCAGGATCAGGAAGATCCGCCAGCGCACAGTAGTCGGTCTGGCGGTGTCTGAGCTGGCCGTGGCGGCGGCCGAGGCCGCGGTGTAAGGGGTGTTCTTCATGCTCATCTCACTTTTGTGATTGTTATGAAATGCCGCGGCGGCGCGGCCCTGCGCCGCCATCGGTTCAGAGCGTCTTCACCTCGCCAGGTGAGATGGCCGAAGGTGTCACGGCAATGCCATTGCACAGCGGGGCGCCGAAATCGGGCAGGCTGATCTCGAACACATCGCCCTCGACGGGCTTGATCTGGTCGGCGAACGACAAGGTCGCCGTGCCGAAGAAATGAATGTGCACATCGCCCGGGCGCAGGAACTGGGCGTACTTGAAGTGGTGATACTCCAGGTTGTCCAGAGAGTGGCACATGTTGTCCTCACCGCTGAGGAAGGCCTTTTCCCAGATCACCTGGCCGTCGCGACGAATCCGGCTGATGCCGTCCAGGTGGCGGGGCAGTTCACCCACCCGCAGTTCGGGGCCGAACGAGCAGCTACGCAGCTTGGAGTGAGCCAGGTAAAGGTAGTTGCGCCGTTCCATCACATGGTCGGAGAACTCGTTGCCGATGGCAAAGCCCAGGCGGTAGGGCTGGCCGTCATCGCCGATCACATACAGGCCGGCCAGTTCAGGCTCTTCGCCGGCATCCTCGGCAAATGCCGGGCTCTGCAACGCCTGGCCGGGCCGAACGACGATGGAGCCGTCGCCCTTGTAGAACCACTCCGGCTGCACGCCCGCGGTGCCTGGCGCAGGGCGCCCGCCCTCGATCCCCCACTGGAAGATCCGCGCAGTGTCGGTCAGCGTGGCGGCATCGTCGGTTTTCTGCTGGTGCATCTTGTCGCGGGTCGAGGCACTGCCCAGGTGGGTCAGCCCGGTGCCGCTGATCAGGCAATGGGCCGGGTCTTCGTGGTCCAGCGGGGGCAATACCCGGCATTCGCTCAAGGCCTGGCTGTAGCGTTGTTCGGTGCTGTACAGGCCACGCTCGTGTACTTCGGCGGCCAGGCTGTGCTGCTTGCCGATCGCGGCCAAGGCCAGTTCGCGCATGGAGTGGGTATCACGCACGACCTGGATCAGGTCGCCTTCAACTACGCCTACGTAACGTTGGCCTGGGGTGGTTTCAAATTGGATCAGGCGCATGCTGGCTCCTGTGTTGTTCTTGTGGGGATGCCGACACTTTAATTTTCCCCGGCGTTGCTGCCTAATGAGAGCTGCTGACCCCGTGATAACTTTAAGTGATCCCCTATGCTGCCATCCTTGAGTTCCATGGCCTCTCGCCTTCGCTTGCGCCAGTTGCGGCTATTGATCAGCCTCGACGAGCTGGGCTCCATCCATAAAGCGGCCGAGGCAATGTCCATCACCCAGCCCGGTGCAACCAAGGCCCTCAACGAGATTGAATCAACGCTTGGCGCGGTGCTGTTCGAGCGCACCAGCAAGGGCCTCGAAGCCAATGACCTGGGGCGGTGCGTGCTGCGCTATGCGCGACTGATCAGTAATGACCTGGCTCACCTGCGGGAAGAAATGCTGGGGATTCTGCAAGGCCATGGGGGGCGCTTGTCGGTTGGCACCATCATGGGCGCGGTACCGATACTGGTGGAAGGCTTGGCGCGCCTGCGCGACAGTCAGCCAGACCTGTCGGTCTCGGTGGTCGAGGACACCAGCGACCGCCTGCTCAACTTGCTCGACCAAGGCCGCCTGGACGTGGTGATCTGCCGGACCAGCGTCAGCCCGCGCCCAGCCGCGTACGACAGCCGGCCCAAGCACCAGGAACAGTTGGTGCTGGTGGCCAACCCTGGGCACGCCCTGGCCGGCAGTGAGTCGTTGAGCCTGGGCCAGTTGGCCGGCTCACGCTGGCTGGTGTTCCCGGTCAACATGCCCATGCGCCTGACCCTGGAGCGCGAATTTCGCGAAGCGGGCCTGAGCTTTCCGCAGTACCCGATTGAAACCTCTTCTACCTTCACCACCTTGTCGATGCTGCTGCAAGACCCTGGGTTGCTGGCCGTGATGCCGTGGGATGTCGCCAAGGTCGCGGTGGACCACGGCATGCTGGTGCGCCTGCCGTTGCAGTTGAAGTCACGCAGTGAGCCGTACGAAGTGGTTACGCGCAAGGACGTGGAGCTGAGCACACCAACGCAGATGCTGGTGAGCATCCTGATGGCCTGAGCCCGCTGGCGTTGGCGCCTTCAGTCACCGAAAGGGCCGGCGGCGGTGAACGCGCCACCTTGCAGGTGCGCACTGGCATCGTCAGCAGCAGGCTTGGGCTGTTGCGCAAGCTTCTCGCGAAAGCGCTCCGAGCTGTCCTGCGGGTTGAAGCCCAGGTGCGCGGCGAAGCGGTTGTCCCACCACAGCTCACGGTTTGCCGAAACCCCATACACCACGGTGTGGCCAACGTTTTCGGCGAGCAACGCACGTTCTACCAGGTGCGCAAGGTCCGCATAACTCAGCCACGTCGAGAGCATGCGCAGGTTGCGTGGCTCGGGGAATGACGAGCCGATGCGCAGGCTCACGGTTTCGATGCCGTAGCGGTGAAAGTAGAAGGTGGCCAGGTCTTCGCCATACGACTTGGACAAGCCGTAGTAGCAGTCCGGGCGGCGCACAGACTGCGCATCCACCGTCTCGTCCTGCGGGTAGAAGCCAGTCACATGGTTGGAGCTGGCGAACACAACCCGCTTGATGCCGTGCTTGCGTGCGGCCTCATAGACATGAAAGGTGCCGCGAATATTGGCGTCGAGAATGTCTTCGAACGCACGCTCCGTGGAAATGCCCCCCAGGTGAACGATGGCGTCCACGCCTTGGGCAAGCGCCAGTACCCCGTCCTTGTCCGCCAGGTTGCAACTGATCACCTCTTCATGGTCGCCAGCCGCTGGCGCCATCGCACTGATATCGGAAGCGCGCACGACGGTGGCGTGGGCCTGCAAGGCTTCGCGCAGGATCTGCCCGAGCCCGCCGGCAGCGCCGGTCAGCAGCAAGCGGTTGAAGGGTTTGCCCGAAGTGGGCGAGGCGAGTGTGGTCATGGTCAGCACCTTGGCTTTAAAGGTCGTTGGGGGTAGCGATAACGCCGGGCTACCTGGCAGGCACCCGGCAGCGCGGCATTACATGAAGTTGTACTGGACGCCCAGACGCCAGCGGGCCTGGCGGTCATCGGTATAGGCGTTGACTTTGATGTCACCCACCTCCATGAACGGCGCCCACTGCTTGTTGAGCTTGTACTTGATGATCAGGTTCTGCTCGTAGTCGCTCTTCTTGTTGTCGTAGCGGATGTAGTCGGTATCGAAGTGGATGTACTGGTACTCGAAGGCCCACGGGCCTTTCGGGGTGTAGCCCAGCCAACCTTCGAGGCGCGTGGTGTTCTGGTTGTCCTTGGCTCGGTCCGCCTTGGAATGATCGATCTGGTCGCGGTCGAGGTTGCGCGCGTCATGCCGCACACGGGTGGCGACGTACCAGGTGTCGCTGATCTTGTAGCTGTACTTCAAGCCGAACTTGTAGGCGGTGGCGTCCTTGGAGCTGTCCATCTGGAACGCCGGGGTAAGGGTCGACTTGGGGCTCAGCTTGTAGTTGTAGTCCACGGTGAACTCATGGCCGTTGTTGACCATGTTGTCGTAGGCCACGTCCTCACGGTCGCCGGCGGTCTTGTACTTGATCTCGGCGGCGAACCCCAGGCCGGTTTCCATCCGGTAATTCAGCTTGATGCGGTCGGAATGGATGCTGTCGTCTTCGGTGTAGCCGTGGCGGTAGTTGAGGCTGGCCGAGTCTGCGCAGGCATAGAAAGACAGGCCGAGTGTGCTGACAGCAATGAGATTGCGGAGTGTGGTGTTCATTCGATCTTCTTTTCTTGTTTTTGTTGAGGTCGTTTTGAAGCGGGTGGTCACCATCGGATGCGGTGGGGGGCAGGGTGCCGCGATCAGATTCGGCAAAGTTATCGTACAACATTTGGGTTGTCTACGATTTCTTGGTTGGTTGTCGGATGACTTCTTTTTAAGCGCCTGAGATACGCTTTCTAGAGGGTTTTATACGAACATTAAAATGCGATACACGTCCCAAAAGACACAAATAGGTGCTCGTGCAGGCCGGATTTGAAAGTTTTAAAGGGGTGCTTTTCAAAAGTTGTATGATGACGTAGGATTGCCTCCAGAGCGTGACTCACCCGCCACAAATCCAATAAGAAGGCTCAGACGTCCATGATCATCACTGCTGTAAACGTCCAGGTTTTTTCCTACCCCACGCGCCGCGCTGTCGACAGTGCCGGCCATGCCCACCCCGGTGACGTGACCCAGGCCAAGATGGCGTTGCTGCGCATCACCACCGAATGCGGCAACGAAGGCTATGCACTGGGTGCCCCTGAACTGATCCGCCCGTACGTGCTCGATGGCTTCGTGCGCAAAGTGCTGGTAGGCGCCAATGCCTTTGATCGCGAGAAGATCTGGCACGACCTTGCGCACTGGCAACGCGGCAGCGCCAGCCAGTTGACCGATCGCGCCCTGGCACTGGTCGAGCAGGCCTTGTGGGATTGGGCCGGGCGCAAGCTGAACGTGCCGGTGCACAAGCTGATTGGCGGTTACCGCGACAAGGTGCCTGCGTATGGCTCGACCATGTGTGGCGACGAGCTCGAAGGCGGTTTGTCCACCCCTGAGGAATACGGGCGTTTTGCCGAAACGCTGGTCAAGCGTGGCTACAAGGCCATCAAGCTGCACACCTGGATGCCGCCGGTATCCTTCGCGCCCAGCGTGAGCATGGACATCAAGGCCTGCGCCGCCGTGCGCGAAGCGGTCGGCCCCGACATCGCGCTGATGATCGACGGCTACCACTGGTACAGCCGTACCGACGCCCTGACCATCGGCCGCGCCCTGGAAAAGCTCAACTTCGCCTGGTTCGAAGAACCGATGATGGAAGACTCTGCCGAATCCTATGCCTGGCTTGCCGGCCAGCTGGACATCCCGGTGCTGGGCCCGGAAAGCCTGGGCGGCAAGCACCTGAGCCGGGCCAGCTGGGTCAAGCATGATGTTTGTGACATCCTGCGCGCCGGGGTTGCCGGGGTCGGCGGTATTGCACCGTGCCTGAAAGTGGCGCACATGGCCGAAGCGTTCGGCATGGATTGCGAAATCCACGGCAACGGCGCAGCCAACCTGGCCGTGGTCGGGGCCATCAAGAACTGCACCTGGTACGAGCGCGGCCTGTTGCACCCGTTCCTCGACTATGACGAGGTGCCGGCCTACCTCAAACGCCTGGTCGACCCAATGGACAAGGACGGTTTCGTCCACCTGTCGGACCTGCCTGGCCTGGGTGAAGAGATCGACTTCGACTACGTCGAGACCCATACATTGCAGCGCTTCTGACCCGTGCATGGCGGTGCGCGACAGTGCGCGCCGCCCGAGAGTCCAATAACTATAAAAAGGCAATCTCACATGAGCGTACTTCCCACATTCTGGGCAGGGGTCCTTGCCGCATCGCTGGCAATGACCTCGGCACCCACTGCTTTGGCCAAGACACCCGCCGACCAGTTGATCGTCGGCATGAGCATGATCAACCTGTTGTCCCTGGACCCAGCCGGTGCCACCGGGCTGGACGTCTCCGAGGTCAACGCCAACCTGTACGACATGCTGCTGGTGCAGGATGCGCAGCAACCGGACCAACTGGTGCCGGCGCTGGCGCAAAGCTGGCAGGTCAGCGATGACCGCAAGACCCTCACGTTCAAGCTGCGCGAGGGCGTCACGTTCCAGTCCGGCAATGCCTTCAGTGCCGAGGACGTCGTCTGGTCGCTGCAACGCATCCTCAAGCTCAACCTGGCCTTGGCCTCGACCTGGAAGGCTTACGGTTTCACGGCAGGCAATGTCGCCCAGTACATGCGTGCCAGTGATGCGCACACCTTTGTCCTCGAGCTGCCGCGGCCGACCGACCCGCTGCTGGTGCTCAACACCCTGGCGACATCGCCTAGTGCCTTCATTCTCGACCGCAAGGTGGTCCAACAGCACCAGAAGGGCGATGACCTCGGCGCCGCCTGGCTGACCACGCATGCTGCCGGCAGCGGGCCGTTCATCCTCAATGACTGGCGCGCCAACGATGTGATCCTGATGAGCCGTTTCGACGGTTACTGGGGCGGCCCGGCCAAGCTCAAGCGCATCGTCATGCGCAACATGACCGAATCGCAGTCGCTGCGGCTGATGGTGGAGCGCGGTGACCTGGACCTGGCCAAAGGCATGTCCGCCCCAGACATCGAAGCGCTGGAGAAGTCCGACAAGGTGCGCACCGAGACCGTGCAGCGCGGCACCCTCTACTACGTGGCGCTGAGCGTGAAGCAAAAGCCCTACGACGACGCCCGCGTGCGCAAGGCGGTACGCTCGCTGATTGACTACCAGGGCATCAACCAGACCGTCATGCCGCATTACGGCCAGCTCAATCAACGGCCACTGCCGCTGGGCCTGCCGGCACGCCTGGACGACCCAGGCTACCGCCTGAACGTGGCCGAGGCGAAACAACTGCTGGCCGAAGCCGGTTACCCCAACGGCTTCAAGACCACCATCCGCGTACTCACCGAGCCGCCCTTCATCAACATTGCCTCCAGCCTGCAGGCCACCCTGGCCCAGGCGGGTATACAGGCCACCATCGTCACCGGTACCGGCAACCAGATCTACGGCGCCATGCGCGAACGCAGCTTCGACATCCTGGTCGGCCGTGGTGGTGGCGGTGCCGAGCGCCACCCGCATTCGAGCTTGCGCACCCTGGTGTACAACCCGGACAACCGTGACGAAGCCAAGCTGAGCAACTTCCAGGGCTGGCGCACCTCGTTCTACAGCCCCGAGCTGAACAGCCTGATCGAGCAGGCCGAAGTCGAACCCGACAAGGCCCGGCAGCTGGCCCAGTACCAGCAGATCCAGAACACGCTCGACACCCAGGTTGGCGCGATCCTGCCGGTTTCACAGATGACCGACACCGTGGTGCTGTACCACGACGTGCAGAACTATCAGGCCCACAGCGCGGCCACCACCCGTTACAAAGACGTCTACAAGTCGCGATGAGCGGGACGGGGGCGTGCGCGCCCCTGACGCCTCGGTGTTTGCTGAACGCTTTTTCAGGAGCCTGTTATGTTGCTTTCGACTGCCTCTGTGCTGGGCACCCGCGTGTCTGCCACTGCCCGACGGGCCAGCACGGTGCTGGTGACCTTGCTTGGCCTGTTGGCGCTGACGTTCTTCATTGGTCGGGTGATGCCGCTGGACCCGGTGCTGGCCGTAGTCGGTCCGGATGCTGACAGCTCCACCTATGAGCAGGTCTACCAGGCCATGGGCCTGGACAAACCGATCTGGACCCAGTTCGGGCTGTACCTCAACGATTTGCTGCACGGCGATTTCGGCAATGCGCTGCTCACCGGCCACCCGGTGCTGGACGACATCAAGCGGGTGTTCCCGGCGACCATCGAGCTGGCCACGCTGGCGATCCTGTTCGGCATCCTCATCGGCCTGCCACTGGGCGTGGTCGCCGCCAGCAACCAGGGCCGGCTGGGCGACCATGTGGCGCGGGTCATCACCTTGTTCGGCTACTCCACGCCGATTTTCTGGGTGGGCATGATGGGCCTGCTGGTGTTCTACGCCTGGCTTGGCTGGGCCGGCGGGGCAGGGCGCATCGACCTTGCGTATGACGGCATGGTCCCCGACGTGACCGGCCTGCTGCTGATCGACACTGCCTTGGCGCGTGACTGGGAAGCCTTCAGCAGTGCGCTGCGCCACATCATCTTGCCGGGGCTTATCCTCGGGCTGAACTCGGTGGCCTATATCAGCCGCATGACGCGCAGCTTCATGCTCGAGCAGCTCTCCCAGGAATACATCATCACAGCGCGGGTCAAGGGCCTGTCGCGGCGCCAGGTGGTCTGGGGCCATGCGTTTCGCAACATCCTCGTGCAGTTGCTGACTGTCGTCGCGCTGGCCTACGGCTCGCTGCTCGAAGGCGCGGTACTGATCGAGACCGTGTTCGCCTGGCCCGGTTTCGGCCAATACCTCACCAGCAGCCTGATGCTCGGTGACATGAACGCGGTGATGGGCTGCGTGCTGGTGATCGGCCTGATCTTCGTCGCCCTCAACCTGATCAGCGATGCCCTGTACAAGGTGTTCGACCCAAGGACCCGCTGAGCCCCAGCGGGCCGCGTGAACACATTGCATAACTATAAAAAGAAGGACGCCCACATGAAGACTGTACTCCCCCCGCTGCACATGAGCCTGCTGGGTGCGATCCTGGCGCTGGGGCCAATGGCTGCCGTGCAGGCCAAGACCCCCGCCGACCAGTTGATCGTCGGCATGAGCATGGTCAACCTGTTTTCCATCGACCCGGCCAACGCGCCGGGCCTGGATGCCTCCGGAGTCAATGCCAACCTGTACGACACGCTGGTCAAGCGCGACCAGGGCAACCCGGAAAAACACCTGCCACAGCTGGCCGAACGCTGGGCCATCAGCGAAGACGGCAAGCAGATCACCTTCCACCTGCGCACTGACGTTACGTTCCATTCCGGCAACCCGCTTACCGCCGAGGACGTGGCCTGGTCGCTGTACCGCGTGATGAAGCTCAACTACGGCCTGGCCACTACCTGGAAGGCCTACGGCTACACCGTCGACAACATTCAGGCACTGATTCGCGCCAGCGATGCACACACCTTGGTCATCGACCTGCCACAGCCGACCGACCCGCTGCTGCTGATCGACTCGCTGGCAACTTCGCCCAGTGCGGTCATCGTCGACCGCCTGCAGGCCTTGAAACATGAAAAGAATGGCGACCTCGGCGCCGCCTGGCTGGTCACCAACGAGGCCGGCAGCGGCCCGTTCACCTTGGCCAAGTGGAGCGCCAACGATGCGCTGGTGATGAACCGTTTCGACGGCTACTGGGCAGGCCCGGCAAAGATGAAGCGGGTGCTGGTGCGGCACATGACCGAATCACAGTCGCTGCGCCTGATGCTTGAACGCGGCGACCTGGACCTGGCCTATGGCATGGCCGCGCCCGACATCAAGGCCGTCGAGCGCACCGGCACGCTGCAGGTTCAGCCCTTGCAACGGGGCACCCTGTACTACGTGGCGATGAGCATGAAGCAGCCTGAGTTTGCCAACCCGAAAGTGCGCGAGGCCGTGCGCTACCTGATCGACTACAAAGGCATCGACGAGCAGGTCATGCCGCACTATGGCCTGCTCAACCAGCAGCCGATGCAACTGGGCCTGGACGCACGCCTGCCAGACCCTGGCTACCGGCTGGACGTGGCCAAGGCCAAGGCGTTGCTGAGCGAAGCTGGCTACCCGCAAGGCTTCAGCACCACCCTGCGGACGTTGTCCGAACCGCCTTTCATCGACATTGCCGCACGCATGCAATCGACCCTGGCCGAGGGCGGCATCAAGGCCAGCATCGTCACCGGTACCGGCAACCAGGTGTACGGCGCAATGCGCGCACGCAACTTCGAGATGATCGTCGCCCGCGGCGCCGAGCGCTACCCGCACCCTTACTTCAGCCTGCGTACCTTCGCTTACAACCCCGACAACAGTGACGCGGCCGGCCTGCCCAACTTCCAGGGCTGGCGTGCATCGTTCTTCGATCAACCGCTCAATGCGCTGATCGAGCAGGCCGGGGTCGAGCGAGACCCTGGCAAGCGCCTGAACCTGTACCACCAGGCGCAGAAGCGTTACGACGAACAGGTCGGCCCGATCATGATGATTTCGCAGATGACCGACACCGCAGTCAGCGCGGTGGACGTCAAGGGCTTCACCGGCGATGACGCCGAGGCGACCCGTTACCTGGGCGTCTACAAGCAACGCTGAACACTGCCGAGGGCGCCTGCGGGTGCCCCAGGTGGCCATGAGTTCACATCGAGAGCATGCCGATGATTGCCAACCTGTCTTCTACCGTTTCAAGCGACAAGGCGCAGGCCGACCGCGCACCCGCGTCGAGCGTCGACGCGCTGTACAAGAGCAGCCTGCGGGTGCTGCGCCACCTGCTGCGCAACCCGATGACCCTGGCGGGCCTGCTGGTGGCCTTGCTGCTGGTCGTGGTGGCCGCCTTCGCACCCTGGATCGCCACCCATGACCCGGTGGTGCAAAACCTCGCCAATGCCTTGCAGGCACCCGGTGCAGCGCACTGGTTCGGCACCGACGAATACGGCCGCGATATCTTCAGCCGGCTGGTGTATGGCTCACGCATCACCCTGTACATCATTACCCTGGTAACCGTCATCGTCGGCCCGATCGGGTTGTTCATCGGCACCGTGTCGGGTTATTTCGGCGGCGTCGTCGACACCGTTTTCATGCGCATCACCGATATCTTCATCTCCTTCCCCAGCCTGGTCCTGGCGCTGGCGTTCATCGCGGCCCTGGGCCCCGGCCTGGAACATGCCGTGGTCGCCATCGCGCTGACCTCGTGGCCACCGATCGCACGCCTGGCGCGCGCCGAAACGCTGTCGTTGCGCAAGGCCGACTTTGTCGTCGCGGTCGAGCTGCAGGGCGCCTCGCCGACCCGGATCATCCTGCGCCACATCGTGCCGATGTGCCTGTCGTCGGTGATCATCCGCCTGACCATGAACATGGCCGGCATCATTCTGACCGCCGCTGCGCTGGGCTTTCTTGGCCTGGGTGCGCAGGCGCCGCTGCCGGAGTGGGGCGCGATGATCTCCACCGGCCGGCGCTACATGCTCGAATGCTGGTGGCTGGTAGCCGTGCCGGGGGCCGCGATCATGCTGGTGAGCCTGGCGTTCAACCTGTTGGGCGATGGCCTGCGGGACATTCTCGACCCGCGTAGCGAGTAACTGGAGGCTTTATGTCGACGCTCAAACTCACTGTCGATTCGCTCAACGTGCGCTTCGTCAATGGCAAGAAAGAAACCCATGCGGTGCGCGACGTGTCGTTCACCCTGGGCCGGGAAAAACTGGCCATCGTCGGCGAGTCCGGCTCGGGCAAGTCCACGGTCGGGCGTAGCCTGCTCAAGCTGCACCCCGGTAGCACGCAGATCACCGCCAAGGCCCTGCAGTTCGGTGATGTCGACCTGCTCAGCGCCAGCGAGAAGGCCATGCAGAAGATTCGCGGCCAGCGCATCTCGATGATCATGCAAGACCCCAAGTACTCGCTCAACCCGGTGGTAAAGGTCGGCGAGCAGATCGCCGAGGCGTACCTCGCGCACCACAAGGCCAGCCGCAGCGAAGCGCGCGAGCGGGTCTTGCTGATGCTTGAAAAAGTCCATATCCGTGACCCTGGGCGGGTCTACAACCTGTACCCGCATGAAGTCAGCGGCGGCATGGGCCAGCGCATCATGATTGCCATGATGGTGATCACCAACCCGGAAGTGATCATCGCCGACGAGCCGACCTCGGCACTCGATGTGTCGGTACGCCAGCAAGTGCTCAACGTGCTCGAAGAGCTGGTCGTCGAGCAGCAGATGGGCCTGATCTTCGTCAGCCACGACCTCAACCTGGTCCGCAACTACTGCGACCGGGTGCTGGTGATGTACGCCGGGCGGGTGGTGGAGTCGCTGGCCGCCTGCGACCTGCAGTACGCCGAACACCCGTACACCCGTGGCCTGCTGGCAGCCTTGCCGAGTATGGACAACCGCCGGCCGCGCTTGCCGGTCTTGCAACGCGACCCGCTGTGGCTCACCTGCTGAGGTAACTGACATGACCATGATCCAAGCACAATCGCTGAACCTGAGCTTCGGTGTGGGCGCTGCCTGCAACCAGGTGCTGCACGACGTCGACCTGACGGTAGAAGACGGCGAGTCGTTCGGCCTGGTCGGCGAGTCGGGCTCGGGCAAGACCACGGTGTTGCGCTGCCTGGCCGGCCAGTACCGGCATTGGAGCGGGGCGCTGAGCATTGCCGGGGCGCCCCTGCAACACAAGCTCAGCAAGGAACATTTTCGCAAGGTGCAGATGGTCTTCCAGGACCCTTACGGCTCGCTGCACCCGCGGCACACCATCGACACCGCGTTGCGCGAGCCGCTGACCATCCACGGCATGGGCGAACGCGACGACCGCATCAACGACATTTTGCTCAAGGTCGGGCTTAACGACAGCTTCCGCTACCGCTACCCGCACCAGTTGTCGGGCGGGCAACGCCAGCGCGTGGCCATCGCCCGGGCGCTGATCCTCGAACCGCGCGTGCTGCTGCTGGATGAACCGACGTCGGCGCTGGATGTGTCGGTGCAGGCCGAGATTCTCAACCTGCTGGCGGACCTGCGTCAGCGCGAGAAGCTGACCTACCTGATGGTCACCCACGACCTGGGTGTGGTCAGCCACCTGTGCGACAAGGTGGCGGTGATGCAGCAGGGGCGGATTGTCGAGCGCCTGGACAGCCAGGCCTTGAGCCAGGACCTGGCCTGCCACGACTACACCCGCATGCTGGTGCAAGCCAGCCGCGATTTCAGTGCCGAGTCGCCGCGCGTGGCATCCGCCTGATCAGCCACCTCACCGCAATGGCAACTACAAGGAAGATAAAAATGCCGTACGCAAGACCACTTCTGACCACGTTGGCCATCAGCTGCAGCCTGCCGCTGTGGGCGATGGAGCCCCCCACCAAGCTGCAGGTGCCGACGCTGGCCTATGACGACCAGCAGATCATCCTGGTCTGGGAAAAACCGGCCGACCACGCCGACATCACCGACTACCACGTCTACGCCAACGGCAAGCTGCTCGGGGGCAGCAACGCCAACAACGGCCAGGTATCGCCCGCCAAACCCTACATCGACCGCTTCTACCAGCAGGACACGCGCAATTTCCATCACCGCATCGCCATCCACAGTTACACCGCGCAGGGCCTGGCGCCCGACACCGAATACCGCTTCACCGTGCGTTCGGTGGGCCGCGACGGCAAAGAGTCGGCTGATAGCCCCGTCATCACCCAACGCACCACCGCCGTGCCGGCGTTGTTCGATGTCAAACAGTACGGCGCCAAGGGAGACGGCCGCGCCCTCGACACTGTCGCGATCCAGCGTGCCATCGATGCCTGCACAGCAGGCTGCAAAGTGCTGCTACCCGCCGGCACCTACAAGAGCGGCTCGCTGTACCTCAAAAGCAACATGACCCTGGAAATCGCCGAGGGCGCGACGCTGCTGGGCTCCGAGCGCGCCGAGGACTATCCACGCCAAGGCTACATCCAGTACCCGTACTCCACCACCGTGCGCCCGGCCTCGCTGATCAACGCCTTGCCGCGTGACCCACGCAAGCACCAGGCATTCGAGAACATCCGCATTGTCGGCAAGGGCGTGATCGACGGCAACGGCTGGAAGCGCCATGCCGACGTGCTCGACGAGCGTGGCCAGGCGCTGCCGTTCTACCTGCCCAGCGACAATACCCGTTACCTGCAGGACGGCCTGCTGGCCAAAGCCCAGGTCGAACGTGCAGTAGCCGAGGGCATGAACGTCAAGGACGCCTATGGCCAGATGCGCTCTTCGCTGGTCACTTTGCGCAATGTCACCAACGTCTTCTACGGTGGCTTCACCGTGCTTAACCCGGCCTACCACGGCATCATGAACCTGGAGACCGAAAACGTGGTGATGGCCAACACCACGCACAAGACCTACGACGCCAACAACGGCGATGGCATCGAGTTCGCCAACAGCCGTGGCGCCATGGTGTTCAACAACTTCTTCGATACCGGTGATGACTGCGTCAACTTCGCTGCCGGCACGGGCGCCGATGCGGTCAGGCAAAAGCCCCAGGAAGATGCCTGGATCTTCAACAACTACTTCCGCAAGGGCCACGGCATGGTCGTCGCCGGCAGCCACACCGGGGCGTGGATCCAGAACATCCTGGCCGAGGACAACGTCTCCGACGGCACCGATACCGGCTTGCGCATGAAGAGCACCAACTTCATGGGGGGTGGGGCGCGTAACGTGGTATTCCGCGATTCGGCGATGCGCAACACGGTCAAGCAGGCGTTTATCTTTACCCTTGATTACAACGACCCCAATGCCAAGCTGGACTACCAGAAGTCGACGATAGCGGGGCAGTTCCGCGATGTGCGGGTCAGCGATGTCACCGTCGAGAACGCCCAACTGGCGGCAATCGAGGTCAAGGGCGACAGCCTGCATGGGGCTTATCACCAAGGCCTGGCCTTCGAGCGCGTGCGCTTCAGCGGGCCCGCCAAGGTGAAGATCGACGGCCTGCAAGGCTCACGGTTCGAGGCGGTTCACTTCAGCGAAGCCGGCACCGGCAACCCCTGGCAGGTCGGTAGCAGCGAAGGGCTGGTGTTCAAGGATGTACGGCCAGCCCCTGAGCCCGCTCACTCGCTGTAGACCGCCTGAAGCTTCTGCGCCTCACGCAGGCGCATGCGGCTGTTGCTCAAGTGCAGGAACATCGCCGCACGGGCGGCATCGACCTGCCTGCTGACGATGGCGTCGAAGATCTGCTGATGTTCGGCGTTGATGCCTGCCAGGTAGGTGCTGCGATTGCTTTGCCCGGTGTAGGCCGAGTTCATCCGGGTGCGGGGGATCAGCTTGGTACCCAGGTGCTTCATGATGTCGATCAGGTAGGGGTTGCCAGCGGCCTTGGCGATTTTCAGGTGGAACTGGAAGTCGGCATTGGTGGTGCTACCGGACTTTTCCGGACCTTGCAGCAGCGCCTTCAGCGCCTGCTCCAGTTCGTCGATGGCCTGGGGCGTGGCCCGTTCGGCTGCCATGCCGGCGGCTTGCACTTCCAGGCTCAGGCGAAACTCCAGCAGGTCGAGCACGTCGGACAACAGCATGATGGTCGCCGGCCCGACGTTGAAGCCTTCCGGTGCTGGCATATCGAGGACGAAGGTACCGACGCCGTGCTGGGTCTCGACCAGGCCGGCCGCCTGCATCCGCGACAAGGCGTCACGCACCACCGACCGGCTGACGCTTTCGGCGGCCATGATCTGGGTTTCGGTGGGGAGTTTGTCGCCGCGCTTGAGAGTGCCCTCGCGCATGCGTTGGGCAAAGCGCTCGACCAGCGATTCGGCGAGGCGGCGCGGTTTGATTTGGGCGGTGGCGTTGAAGTCCGACATCGTCGTGCTCTTGGCTGATCAGCGGGCATTATAGTGCGTTTTGCGGCAAAACTGCGGTTACAATCCTCCATCGTCTGGTTTGAATGGATCCTCCCATGGAGCGTGTTAACCCTGATCGACGCGTCAGCCTGGCCCAGCAACTGGTGCTGGAGTTGTCGCGCAGCATATTGGCCGGCGAACTGCCGGCCGGTACCAAGCTGCCGACCGAGCAAGCCTTCACCGAAGCGCGCAAGGTCAGCCGTACCGTGGTTCGCGAGGCGATGTCGCGGCTGCAGGCCGAGGGCCTGGTAGAAACCCGGCGTGGCATCGGTACGTTCGTGATGGACACCATCCGGCCGGGCGACCTTCAAGCTCATCCACATGAAAAGGGCAGCGCCCTGGATGCGGTGGCACTGCTCGAACTGCGCCTGAGCCTCGAAGTGGAGTGCGCTGCCCTGGCTGCGCAACGCGCTACACCCGGCCAGTTGCTGGCCATTCGCGCGGCGCTGGACGATGCCAATGCCGTGGGGCCGCTGCACAAGGACAGCACCCGTATCGTCTTCGAGTTTCACCTGCAGATTGCCCTGTGCACCGGCAACAGCTTTTTCATCGATGCCATGCAGCACCTGGCCGATACCCTGATGAGCGGCGCACAACGCACGCTCAGCGACGAGCAACGCGCCCAGCACGTGCGTGAGCGCGAGCAGCTGTACGTTGCGCTCGAGCATCACGACGCCGATGCCGCTCGGGCCGCCATGCGGCTGCATCTGACCAATGCCCTGCATCGCGCGCGCAGCGCCGTTCAGGCGCCGGGGTAAAGAATGCCGTTCAGACGCCGGCGTGAAAAACTCTGAATCTTCCCGGGGGTGGCGCAGTCGACCGGTTGTAGCCAACTGACGGAGAACGCACATGTCTCGCCCCGATCAACCCAAGCCTTACACGCCAGCGGAAATCGACGACACCGAAGACCGCATGGGCAGTGTCCACGAGCTGGACTTCGATGACCATAACGACGAACGCGAAGGGCGGGTGGGTGACGAGCGACCTGCCCGTGAAGTCGACCAGGAATTTGCGCCCAAACGTGTCGCCGAAGCCGGCATGACGGGCGGCGAGGCGCTGAGCGACAGCCTCCATGAAGACAATGTCACCTATGACGACATGAGCCCGGACACCTTGCTGGACGAGACCGGTGCCCGTGACCCGTATGAAGCCGGTGACGGCGAGGGCCCGGCTGACCAGTCCTTGCGGCGGGTCGGTGCGGGCGAAATTGGCGGCGGGTTCGGCCTGGACGAGGCTGAGCTGGCGCGTTCGGCGCCGCTGGACGGTGAACCCTGGACCGATGACGTAGTAGACGAGGAGGACAAACCCCATGAATGAGCAACGCTGTGCCTGTGCCCACTGTTCTTGCACGGTGGATGTCAATGCCTTGCAACAAGAGGGCAAGGCGTATTGCTGTGAAGCCTGTGCGTCGGGGCATCGCAATGGCGAGCCGTGCCGCATGAGCGGTTGTGATTGCGCTGAGGCGTCGCGGCCAGTCGAGGACGACGACAGCGCGGTGTGAATTGGACCGCCTTTTGGGGTTGCGAGCAGCCCCAAAAGGCGCCATTACGGGTCAATGCGTTTGCCAGATCCCGTCGCTGCGCTCGCAATCTGCCTGCGCCTGGCCAAGGCTGGGTGTGTCGTAATAGTAGGTAATCACCCGCGCATCCTTGGACAACGCCGGCCGTGTCGAAGGTTGCCCACCCCCGGCTTTGGGGTTGGCCAAGGCTTCCTGGGTCAAGGGCGCGATGCAACTGCCTACGCTGCCATCCGCGCACCGCGCGACTTTCTGCTTCTGCGTACTGAGCATGTCCTTGCTCTCGTTGCTGCACGACCAGTTGATCGCTTCGGCAGGCAGGTTGCTGTAGCTGTAGCAGGTGTGCTGCTCAACCGGCTTGACGGCTTCGCTGGAGGAACGGGTGAGCACATTGCAGGCCTCTGCCAGCACATGGGTGCTGGCAAAGCTTGTGAGCATCATCATCAACAGAGCGACTCGCATACGCTACCTCCCGGGCCAAGGCCCTTGAACCGCGCTAGGCTGGGTTATCGCGCTGGCGCATGGCCTTGGCGCGCTTTTCCAGAATCAGATACGTAACGACTGCCAGCACCAGGGGGATCAGGTAGTACAGCGTTCGATACCCCAATAGCGCGGCTACCAGCGTGCCTTGAGGGATCTGGCCGTGCAGCAAGGCCAGGAACACCGTTTCAAGCACGCCAAGGCCTGCCGGGATGTGCGCGACCACACCTGCCACGCAACTGATGAGCAGGATCCCGAGAATCGATGGGTAAAAGGCCTTTTCAGGGAGCAGCCAGAAGATCAGCAGCGCCATCAACGCCCAGTTGCTGGCGCCAAGGGCTACCTGGCACAGCGCCAGGCGCAAGGCCGGCAGGGTGACTTCATGTTCGCGCCATTTCCAGGTACGTTTTTTTGCAAAGCCGCAGGCCAGCAGGTAGGCAAGGGCGATGGCCAGCAAGCCAAACCCGATCAGTTGCAAGCCTGTAGCGCCCACCGCCCAGCTTTCGGGCAGTTTCACCAAGCGCAGGGCGAATACCGTACCGGCCAGCAGCATGTAGCCCATCCAGTTGGTCAACAGGCCTAAGGTCAGGATGCGGGTGATCGTCGCGGTGTCCAGGCCAAGCCGGCCATACAGCCGATAACGCAAGGCGACGCCGCCCACCCATGTGGTGAAGTTGAGGTTGAAGGCGTAGCACACGAACGCCACCGGCAACACCTGCCTGGCGGGCAGCGTATGCCCTGTGTAGGCACGTGCGAGCAGGTCGTAACTGGCAAACGTCAGGTAGCTGCACAAGGCGATGACCAAGCCGATGGCCAGGGTCCCGGGTTTGTAGGCCAGCAGTGACTGACGCACCTCGTTCCAGTCAAGGTTGCGCGCCAGCATGTACAGCAAGGCGGGTATCAGCAACAGGAACAGCAAGGTGAACAGGCGCTTGGCCCAGGTTTGCCACCGTGTGCGCGCCATCAGGTCTGCCCCTCGTGAAAATCGCCGTGTGCTTCGACTTCCGGTTGCACCGAGCGCAAGCGCTGACGGTGCGCCGGGAACCAGCCGGCTATCCGCGGGAAGTGGCGTATGGCGTGGAAGCACAGGAAGATCAGCGGTGCCCGCCACCAGTAGCCGCGGATCATCCGTTCCAGGGTGACCGATTTGCATTGTTCGCTGGCCAGCGCCTGCAGATGCTGGTGCAACTGCTGGTTGAACCCGCGATCGCGGATGAACAGGTTGGCCTCCAGGTTGAACGACAGGCTCAACGGGTCCAGGTTGCTTGAACCCACAGTGGCCCACTGGTCGTCGACCAAGGCGACCTTGCCGTGCAACGGTCGGCTGCAGTACTCGTGAATACGCACCCCGTCGCGCAATAGGTAGTTGTACAGCAGCCGCGACAAGGCCCGCACCCAGCGCATGTCGGGCTGGCCCTGCAGAATCAAGGTCACGGCCACCCCGCGCCGCGCTGCATTACGCAGTTCGCGCAGCAACCGGTAGCCCGGAAAGAAATAGGCATTGGCCACCACGATACGCTGCCGGGCCGCACGAAAGGCTTGCAGGTACTGCGCTTCGATGGCGGTGCTGCGCTGGCCATTGTCGCGCTCGACCAGCACGGCCGTGATAGCCCCGGTAGGCTCGGTGACCGGGCGCACCTCGCTGGGGGGCTGCAGCACCGGCGACATCAGGCGCCGACTGGTGGCGTGCACCTGGGCCACCACGGGGCCGGTGACCTCGACTGCGTAGTCCTGCTTGGCCATGGGCCCGTAGTCGCCCAGGTGGTCGGCACTGTAGTTGATGCCGCCGATGAACGCGCGCTG
Source organism: Pseudomonas sp. Irchel s3f19 (assembly GCF_900187555.1). Classification (NCBI taxonomy): domain Bacteria; kingdom Pseudomonadati; phylum Pseudomonadota; class Gammaproteobacteria; order Pseudomonadales; family Pseudomonadaceae; genus Pseudomonas; species Pseudomonas sp. Irchel s3f19. The sequence continues at coordinate 301,442 of NZ_FYDW01000006.1, forward strand.
CCCATCGATCACCACGATCTTGCGGTGCAGACGGCGAAACAGGTTGGTGCGCATGCCCGCGAGCCTGGGCTGGGGGTCGAAGGCATGAAAGTTGACGCCGGCGTCGGTCATCGCCGAGATGAAGGCGTCGGGCAGGTCGGCAGTGCCGTAGCCATCGACCGCCACCTCGACGCGCACACCACGGCCAGCGGCCGCTATCAGCACCTGCTGCAACTGCTGGCCGACCTTGTCATCGAAAATGATGAACGTCTCCAGCAGAATTTCTTCCCGCGCCTGGGCCATCGCCTCGAATACGCGAGGGTAGTACTGTTCGCCGTTGATCAGCAACTGCACGCTGTTGCCCTCTAGCCAAGGTCGGTTCATAGGCTTATCTCCGCAGCAAGGGGGACATGGTCAGAAAGGTGCGACCACGGGTACTTCGCCAACACCTGCGCCTTGCCCGGCATGGCATTGCGCAGGTAGATACGGTCGAGCCGCAGCAGCGGCAACCGCGCCGGAAAGCTGCGCGCCGGGGTCCCGAAATGCTCGCCAAAGGCTTCGACCAGGTGTTCGGACAACACCGCATCGGCCTTCAGGCGCCAGTCATTGAAGTCGCCGGCAATGATCACCGGCGCCTTGGGCGGCAAGCTGTCGAGCAGCTCCAGCAACAAGCGCACCTGGCGCTGGCGGTGGGCCTCGCGCAGGCCCAGGTGCACGCACACCGCGTGTACCTGCTGATGGCCTGGCACGTCCAGGCAACAGTGCAGCAGGCCCCGCTGTTCATTGCCCTGAATGGAGACATCGAGGTTGGTGAACTGGCGGATCGGGAATTTCGACAGCAGGGCGTTGCCGTGGTCGCCATGGGGGTACACGGCGTTGCGCCCATAGGCGAACTGCGGCCACATGCTGTCGGCCAAAAACTCGTACTGCGGGATTTCCGGCCACGCCGCATGGCGTATGGCATGTTGCTGATGGCTGCCGTGCACCTCCTGAAGAAACACCAGGTCGGCACCGGTGGCGCGTACGGCCTCACGCAGCTCCGGCAGGATGAAACGCCGGTTGAATACAGTGAAGCCCTTGTGCACGTTGATGGTCAGCACGTTCAGCCGATGCACCGTGGTGACGTTGTCGATGATGCAGCGGGGGGCTGGCAGGGTTCGGTTCAAAGCTCGACCTCCGGTGCGACGCCAGGCTCGGTGACCAGGTCGTAATCGAGTTTCAGCTTTTCCAGCAGGCGTCGCGCGTCGTAGGGCGCATGCACCTTCTGGTCGTTGTCGAAGTAGCAATAAATGTCGCGGGAGGCACGCTGGGGTGGCGCGCCGGGCACAATCAACTGCGCGTCTTCCACCTGGCCGCCCTGGCTCCAACGCACGATGCGTTGCTTCCAGCGGCGCAAGGCGTGCGCGGTGTAGCCGCTGCTGTACAGTTCCACGTCGCCGTGCAGGCGCAAATAGACAAAGTCGGCGGTGATATCTTCGACATATGGCCATTTGCCTGCACTGTCAGCCACTACCAGCGCAATACGGTGTTTGCGCAGCAGCTTGACGAAGGCTTCACACAGAAAGCTCTCGTTGCGGATTTCCACGGCGTGGCGCAGACGTGCGTTGCCATCGATGTCGGTACTGCCATTGCCCTTGAGGCGCTCGGCACACCCTTTGGCACATTCGCGCGCGGCGTCCCGGGTGCGCGGGAGCAGTTCGAAAAACCGGGCGAAGCGTGCTTCGTCGAACGTCATGTTGGGCGGAAACTGCCACAGGATGGGGCCCAGTTTGTCACCCAGCAACAACGGCCCGGAGGCAAAGAAATTGGCCACCGGCTCTTCGATATCCTTGAGCCTGCGTACATGGGTGATATAGCGCGGCCCCTTGACCGAGAACACGAAACCGTCCGGCGTCTCCTCACGCCAGCCCAGATACCGTTCGGGGGTTTGCAGGCTGTAGAACGAGCCATTGATCTCGATGCTGTTGACTGCCCGCGAGGCAAACGCCAGTTCGCTGTCCTGGCGCAACCCCTTGGGGTAGAAATCCCTGCGCCAAGGGCCGTAGCGCCACCCTGAAATTCCGATGCGGATCTCGCTCACGCTGCCTTCCTCATTGCCAGCTCTTTGAGAGGTCACTCTGAAATTGCGACTGGCACGGGCCTGTGAGGTTCAGCACGGTTGACCAACGGGAGCGCGAGCAGAGTTGAACTTTGCCGCCGATGGCGTCTCCACCGCATACCAATGAGGGCCTGCCCATTCAATGGATGACCCGCCACCCTGGAGGCAAGCATGGCCAGACATATCATCCATTTCACCGGCCCGATCAACTCATCCACCTGCGGCAACCTGATCAGCACCTGCTCGCGGGCCATGCAACAAGGCGCCGAATTGCTGCAACTGAACATCGCCACCATGGGCGGTGAGTGCAGTTATGGGTTCACCTTGTACAACTTCCTGCGCGCGTTGCCGATTCCGCTGCACACCCACAACCTGGGCACGGTGGAGTCGATGGGCAATATCCTGTTTCTGGCAGGCGAGCACCGCACCGCCTGTGCGTTCAGCAAGTTCCTGTTTCACCCCTTTCACTGGACGCTGCATGGCTCGGTCGACCATGCCAGGATGGCTGAATACGCCATGAGCCTGGACTACGACCTGCGCCTTTACGCGCAGATCGTCGCCGAACGGACCCAGGGCAGTGCCGAAGTGCTGGATGTGCCCCGTTACCTGATGGCGTATCCGCGGATACTGGGGCCCGAGGAGGCGCTGGAGAACGGGTTGATTCACGCCATTGACGAGATGCCGATCGAATCGCAAAGCACCCAGTGGAGTGTGCATGCCTGAGGCTGCGGCGCAAACATTTGGCCTGCGGCCGTTTCATGCCACCCGTCAGCCCCGTGCAAAACGATTGAGCATTGGCGCTGATCACTGGCTCGGAACTAAGGCATTGCGCAGACAACCCTTCCATCGCAAGGAGAAACGACATGGCGCTTGAACAAGAGCGGACCAGCCAGCGCGGCGGCACCAAGGAGAACAACCCGGGCAATTTCGCCAATGACCGGGAAAAGGCGTCCCGCGCGGGGCACAAGGGCGGGAAAGTGTCCGGCGGCAACTTCGCCAACGACCGTGAACGGGCGTCGCAAGCCGGACGCAAGGGTGGGCAGAACAGCCATGGTGGCGGGCGACACTCGTGACCCAGGGCCTAGCCGATTGAACGTGTTGTGAGCGGGTTCGGCGCCACGTTAAACCCGCCTCAACGCCATCCGGGGCCACTGGTACCGAAGGTCGGCAAAAATTTTGAATTTTCTCGCACTGCCCCGATCAATCAGTGAGTCATCCATGGAGAAGAGGAGGCCCCTGCGATGCCTGGTCCACAGCTTTACATCATCGATTATCAACTGCATGGTCAGCCGCGCAGTTTTATCATTCGTCTTGAACGGTTGGACAACGCCGAAGCCTGGCATTGGGCAAGTTGTGATGCGGGCATCGGCATCATTCCCAAGTTCGGGCGGGAGAAAATCAAGAAAGTGAGCAGGCCGATGGCAGAACGCTACGGGATTACGGCGGTGAGCTGGCGTATTTCCGGGAGTAAACCCAATCAGCCAGTGGGTGACCCTGCAGTAGTGGGCTGATCGGTGGTGCGGCGATGGGCTGCACTGCAGCCCATCGATTCGGCAATCAGGCGCCCGATTCAGGGTCGCTGGCAGGCACCCCGGGGCGGTTTTCGTCATCATCGGTCAGGTTCGGATCGGCATCCGGGTCGTCCACCTGGTCCTGGCGCCTGCCAGGTTCCAGCTCTGGCCAGTCATCTTCGACGCTGCCACCCCCCATGTGCAGTCTGTCTTTCATCTCGCAACCCTCCGCTTGGTTGAAGCCTGCTTCGATAAAAAAGGGCCCGCGATCAGGCGGGCCCAATACAGGAGTGAGAGGCGAAGCCATTGACCACCCCTCATGAACTCAGAGCGACCAGCGCCGAGGGAGGTCAGTCCGATAGCTGCGCGCCCTGACCAACGGTAAAGCGCGGCTACCCTAGGCCCGCGTTCAATCAGGCTTCTTCAGCACCAAGGTGAGAATGTCGTAACTCGCCACCAGCTCGCCCAATTGGTTGGTCACCTCGACGTCCCACGCCACCACACCTTGCGGCTGTCCCAGCGGGCTGGTCTTGCCTTGGTCGATCTTGCGTTTGCAGGTCAGGCGCGCCTGAATCGTGTCGCCGATCCCCACCGGGTTGATGAAACGCAAGGTGTCCAGGCCATAGTTGGCCAGCACCGGCCCAGCGCCGGGGGAAACGAACAGGCCCGCCGCCGCCGACAGCACGAAGTAACCATGGGCGATACGCTTGCCAAACTGCGACTCCTTGGCGGCGATCTCATCGAAGTGCATGTAGAAGTGGTCACCCGACAAGCAGCCGAAGTTGACCAGGTCCGCTTCGGTCACGGTACGCCGGTGGGTGAGCAGCGACTCACCGATACGCAGGTCCTGGAAGTAGCGGCGGAACGGATGCACTTCGCTTTCGATTACCTCGGCACCGCGCACATACTCGCCCGTCACGGCGCTGAGCATGCTCGGCGAGCCTTGCACTGCGGCGCGCTGCAGGTAGTGCTTGACCGCACGCAGGCCACCGAGCTCTTCGCCACCACCGGCGCGCCCAGGGCCGCCGTGCTTGAGCTGGGGCAGCGGCGAGCCATGGCCGGTTGACTCCAGCGCGGCTTCGCGGTCCAGCACCAGCAGGCGACCATGCCAGGCGGCGGCGAGTGGGATGGCCTTGGCGGCAACGGCTCGGTCGGCGGTGACCAGGGTCGCCACCAGGCTGCCCTTGCCGCGGGCAGCCAAGGCCAAGGCTTCGTCAAGGTCGTCGTAGGCCATCAGCGTGCTGACCGGGCCGAACGCTTCGATATCGTGGGCACCGCCTTCGGCATGCGGGTCGCGCGCCTGAAGCAGGGTCGGCGCAAAGAACGCCCCTTCGGCAACGCCCTCGCCACGCGGCGCGAACCCGTCGCTGGCGCCAAACAACTGGTCGCAGCTCTGCAGCAGGCTGCGGACCCGCTCGCCAACGTCACGTTGCTGATCATGGGATGCCAAGGCACCCATGCGCACGCCCTCCAGCGAAGGGTCGCCGACCACCACCTTGCTCAAGCGCTCGCGCAGGCGGGTGGCGACGGCATCGATGTGCTTGGCCGGTACGATGGCGCGGCGGATGGCGGTGCATTTCTGCCCGGCCTTGGTGGTCATTTCACGCACCACCTCCTTGATGTACAGGTCGAACTCTTCGCTGTCCGGGGTTACGTCCGGGCCGAGGATCGCGCAGTTCAGCGAGTCCGCCTCGGCGGTGAAGGGCACCGAGTTGCGGATCAGGTTCGGCGTGACACGCAATTTGGCTGCGGTATCGGCGGAACCGGTGAAGGTCACCACGTCCTGGCCCTGCAGGCGGTCGAGCAGGTCGCCGGTGCTGCCGATCACCAGTTGCAGGCTGCCAGCCGGCAGCAGGCCCGACGCGTGCATCAGGCGCACCACGGCTTCGGTCAGGTAACTGGTGGATGTGGCGGGTTTGACAATGCACGGCATGCCGGCCAGGAAGGTGGGCGCGAACTTCTCCAGCATGCCCCAGATGGGGAAGTTGAACGCATTGATATGCACGGCGACGCCAGCACGCGGCACCAGGATATGGCTGCCGGCGAAATGGCCTTGCTTGCCCAATGGTATCGCCGGGCCTTCGTGCACCAGGTTGCCCGAGGGCAGTTCGCGGCTGCCGATGCCGGCGTAGGCGAACAGCGTGGCATTGCCGCCTTCGATGTCGATCCAGCTGTCGGCGCGGGTGGCGCCACTGTGGTGTGACAGGGCGTAGAGCTGCTCTTTGTGCTCGGCCAGGTACAGCGCCAGGGCCTTGAGGCGGGCTGCGCGCTGCTGGAAGTCCATGGCCATCAGTGCGGCCAGGCCACGGGCGCGGGCAAAGTCCACGGCTTCGGCGAAGTCTGGGCGTTCTTCATGGCTGTAGGCCAGGACATGGCCGTTCAAGGCACTGCGCAGGGCCTGGGCGCCGTGCTGGCCGATCCAGCGGCCAGCGATGAAGCTCTGCAGGGTTGGGGCGTCAGACATGCTGTTCTCCTTTTGAGGGCGCTGTTACCACAGCGCCAGGGTGTAGCCGATGATCAGGCGATTCTCATCCACAGCATTGGTCAGGCCATTGCCGGAGCGGAAGGTGACGTTGCGCCAGCGCAGGCTGACGTCCTTGAACGGGCCGCTCTGGATGACGTAGGTGAGGTCGGTGTCGCGCTCGCGCTCACGGCCGTTGCTGACGGTTGCGGTCTCGGCGTGGCGGCCGTCGGTGTAGCGGGTCATGAAACTCAGGCCAGGGATGCCCATGGCGACGAAATCGTAGTCATAGCGCACCTGCCACGAATCGAGCCCGGCGCGGGTGAAGGTGTTGTAGGTCACCAGGTTGACGGTGAACGGGTCGCCGCCGTTGACGAAGGGGAAGGCGCTGTCGCCGGACATCTGCTGCCAGGTGGCAGTGAACTTGTGCGCCCTGACGCCGAGGGTGAACATGGCGTTGAAGTTGCGGTTGTCGATGTTGCCGGCGCGTTCGGCGCCATCATTGCGGCTGTCGAAGTACCGCAGGTCGCTGCGTAGGCTCAGGCCTTCGCCCAGCGGGCGGGTGTCGACCAGGCCGACGAACTGCTGGCGGTAGATGTCTTCGAGCTTGGCGTAGTAGTAGCTGACGCTGGTCTGCGGGGTAATGGCGTAGCTGCCACCGCCGAAGTCCAGGTGGTCGCTGCTGGCGGCGCCGTAGCCGATGTCGTCGCGGCCAGACGAGTCGCGCAGGTTGGCCTTGGTCAGGCGCCCGGCGTTGACGGTCAGGCCATTGAGTTCCTGGCTGGTCAGCAGCCCGCCCTGGAAGGTCGAAGCCAGCAGGCGGGTGTCGTTGTACACCACCACCGGCAGGATCGGCTGCAAGGTGCCCAGGCGCAGGGTGCTCTTGGACACGCGCACTTTACCGGTCAGGCCCAACTCACTGTAATCATCGACAGGCTCGTGGCTGTTCGGGCCAAACGGCAGCAGGCCGGTGTTGCGGCGGTCACGGCTGCTGTCGAGCTTGACGCCCAACTGGCCCATGGCATCCACGCCGACGCCTACCGGGCCTTCGGTGAAGCCCGATTCCAGGCGGGCAGTAAAGCCTTGGCCCCATTCCTCGGCCTTGGCCTGCGGCGCATTGCTCTGGCGGAAGTCGCGGTTGATGTAGTGGTTGCGCAGTTCCAGGCGCGCATGGCTGTCGCCGACGAAGTCCGCCATGGCCGGCAAGGGCAGGGCGAGCGTGGCAAGCCAGGTGAGGCAAGAGAAGCGAGTGCGGTTCATTGTTGTTGTACCCGACATGGTTGTTCTCGAAATCAGTGCTTGCTGGCGCCGGCGGCGCCAATACCGGTCATGGAGCGAATGAACTGCGCCAGGTAGCGGCCACGTTCTTCGGTGGCCCGCGCCGAACTGTCGGTGACCGAGAACACCCAGGCGCCGAGGAACGCCAGGCTCATCGAGAACAGCGCCGGGTTGCTGTAGGGGAACAGTGCCTGTTCGTTGTGCAGCACGTTGACCCACACCGCCGGGCCCAGTACCACCAGCACGACGGCCGAGAACAGCCCGGCCATGCTGCCGCACACCGCGCCGCGGGTAGTCAGGCCCTTCCAGAACATCGAAAGCAGCAACACAGGGAAGTTGACCGACGCAGCCACGGCCAGCACCAGGCCGGAGAGGAAGGCGATGTTCTGCGACTCGAACACCAGCCCGAGCACCACTGCCAGCAGGCCGATCACCAGGGTGGCGATACGTGAAACCCGCATCTCTTGCTGCTCGGTGGCCTGGCCTTTGCGCATCACACAGGCATACAGGTCGTGGGACACCGCCGACGCACCGGATAGCGCCAGGCCAGCCACGACCGCTAGAATGGTGGCGAAGGCCACGGCAGAAATGAAACCGAGGAACAGGTTGCCACCCACCGCCTGGGCCAGGTGCACCGCGACCATGTTGCCGCCGCCGATGATCGCGCCCGCTGCATCGCGGTAAGACGGCTCGGTGCCGACCATGACGATGGCGCCGAAGCCGATGACGATCAGCAGCAGGTAGAAGTAGCCAATGAAACCGGTGGCGTAGAACACGCTCTTACGCGCTTCCTTGGCATCGCTGACGGTGAAGAACCGCATCAGGATATGAGGCAGGCCCGCCGTGCCGAACATCATGCCCAGGCCCAGCGAAATCGCGTCCACCGGGTTCGACAGCAAGCCGCCCGGCGCCATGATTGCCTGGCCCTTGGCGTGCACGGCAACGGCACTGGCAAACATCGCCTCGGTGCTGAAGCCAAAGTGCTTGAGCACCATGAAGGCCATGAACGTGGTACCGCTGAGCAACATCACCGCCTTGATGATCTGCACCCAGGTGGTGGCGAGCATGCCGCCGAAGGTCACGTAGGCGACCATCAGCACCCCGACCAGCATCACCGCATACAGGTAGCTGATACCGAACAGCAGCTCGATCAGCTTGCCGGCACCGACCATCTGCGCCACCAGGTACATCAGCGCCACGACCAGGGTGCCGAACGCCGACGTCAGGCGCACGGGGGTTTGAGCCAGGCGGTAGGACACCACATCGGCAAAGGTGTACTTGCCCAGGTTGCGCAAGCGTTCGGCGATCAGGAACAGGATGATCGGCCAGCCGGCGAGCACGCCCAGGGCGTACAGCAGGCCGTCGTAGCCGTTCATGAACATCATTGCCGAAATGCCCAGGAACGACGCGGCGCTGATCATGTCGCCGGCGATCGCCAGGCCGTTCTGCATGCCGGTCAGGCCGCCGCCGGCGGTGTAGAAGTCACTGGCCGAACGGGTCCGCAATGCGGCCCAGCGGGTGACCAGCAAGGTGAAGCAGACGAACACCATGAACATCGAGATGGCGGTCCAGTTCATTGCGCGCACTCCTGCTTGACCTTGTCGTTGAGCGGGTCGAGCACGTTGTTGGCGCGGTGCACGTAGATGCCGGTGAGGGCGAACGACAACAGCACCATGAGCACGCCCACCAGCATGCCGACGGTGGTCACGCCACCGCTGAGCGACTGGCCGAGGGTGCTGGGCGAGAACGCCACCAGCAGGACGAAGCCGTAGTAGATCACCAGCATGGCCAGGGTCAGGCTGCCGTTGAGGCGGCGCTTGCGCCGGACCAGGTGCTGGAAGTCGGGGTGGTTGGCGATGCTTGCGATGCGTTCGGGAGTCATGGGTCAGCGATCTCTTGGTGTTGTAGTTGTTTTTTGTGAGGTCACACGGGTGTTACATGCGGTGTTGTAAAGCGGCGCGGGTTTACAACTGGTCGAAGTCGAGCACCACCTTGTCGCTCACCGGGTAGGTCTGGCACGACAGCACATAGCCCGCCGCCACTTCGTAGTCTTCCAGCGCATGGTTGCTGTCCATCTCTACCTCGCCCTCGATCACCCGGCACTTGCAGGTGGAGCACACGCCCGCCTTGCACGAGTAGGGCAGCTCGGCGCCAATGGCATTACCGGCGTCCAGCACGTTCTGGCTGTTGCGCGGCAGGTCGAACGACAGGGCGCGGCCATCGCTGATCACGGTGATATGGCTGAGCGCCGAATCCACCTGGCGCGCCGCCTCACGGGCCTCGCGGCGTGCTTCGCTGCCAGCGGCGGCAAACAGTTCGAAATGGATGCGCTCCTTGCCCATGCCGTTGGCCTGCAGGCTGTCGCGCACGGTTTCGGTCATCGCCTGGGGGCCGCAGATGAACGCCGCGTCCAGCGTGGTGACGTCCAGCCAGCGGGCGAACAGTTGGCCGCACTTGTCGGCATCGATCCGGCCGTTGTACAGGTCGACATCCTGCTGCTCGCGGCTGAACACGAAAATCAGGTTCAGGCGGTCCAGGTAACGGTTTTTCAGGTCTTCTAGCTTGTCGCGGAACAACGCACCGGAGCTGGAGCGGTTGCCGTACAGCAGGGTGAAGCGGCTGTGCGGCTCACTGGCCAGGGTGGTGGCGATGATCGACAGGATCGGCGTGATGCCGCTGCCTGCGGCCACGCCCAGGTAGTGGCCATGACGGGCAGGGTCCAGCGGTACGTGGAAACTGCCGGACGGCGGCATCACTTCCAGTTGCTGGCCAGCCTTGAGCACGTCATTGGCAAAGGCGGAGAAACGCCCGCCCGGCACGCGCTTGACGGCTACCCGCAGCTCGCCATCCTGAACCGCGCTGCAGATGGAATACGAGCGGCGTACTTCCTCGTTGTCCAACTGGGTACGCATGACCAGGTACTGGCCCTGGGTAAAGCTGAATTGCGCCTGCAAGTGCTCAGGCACGTCGAAGGCGATGGATACCGCGTCGCGGGTCTCGTTACGCACTTGCTTGATGGTCAGGCTGTGAAACTGGCTCATGGTGTTCTCCACGGCTCAAATGCATTTGAAATAGTCGAACGGCTCCAGGCACTCGCGGCAGCGGTACAGCGCCTTGCAGGCCGTGGAGCCGAACTGGCTGAGCAGTTCGGTGTGGGGGCTGGCGCACTGCGGGCAGCACACCTGGGGCGCTTCACCGAGCAAACTGCGCTTGCTGGTGCTGCCCACGGGCGGTGCGATGCCGTAGGCGCGCAAGCGTTGGCGGCCCAGCTCGCTGATCCAGTCGGTGCTCCAGGCCGGGGTCAGCCGCCGCTCCAGCGCAGGGGCAGCAAAACCGGCCTGTTGCAGCGCGTCACGGATGTCGGCCTCGATCACCTCGGTCGCCGGGCAACCGGAGTAGGTCGGCGTGACTACCAGGTGCAGGTGGCCGGCGCGCCAGTCGAGGTCGCGGACGATGCCCAGGTCGACCACGCTGACTACCGGCACTTCCGGGTCCATGACCTGCTCCAGTACTTCCCAGGCCCGGGCCAGGTCATCGCCGCGGGCCGCACGGGCGCCGAGGTCGCTGGCAATCAGCTCACCAGGTTGCATCGGGGTAGGCCCGTGGCAGGAACTGCATTTCGGCTAGCAACAGCCCCAGGTGCTCGGTGTGCAGGCCTTTGCGGCTGTCCAGGTAGAAATGGCTGGCCGCCTTGGGCAGCGGCAGTTGCACCGAATCGAAAATCGCTGTCACCTGCTTGAGCCAGGCCGCACCGACGCTGCGCGGGTCGGCAGCAATGCCGGCATCGGCCAGGCGCACTTCGTTTTCGCTGCCTGCCGCCAGTTCGACGGTGAAGCGCCACAGCGCGGGGATCGCATCGAGCATGCGCCGACGGCTTTCGTCAGTGCCGCCGCCCAGGCGCTGCACCCATTCGCCGGAGCGCCGCAGGTGGTAGGTGACCTCCTTGAGTGCCTTGGCGGCAATGCCGGCGATACGTTCGTCGCTGGACGCGGCCAGGCCCTGCAGCACCGGGTAATGCCAGGCGTCATAGAAGAACTGCTTGGTCATGGTCACGGCAAAGTCGCCATTGGGTTGCTCGACCAGCAGCAGGTTGCGGTAGGCGCGTTCGTCGCGACGCATGGCAAGGGCGTCGGCATCACGGCCGTCATCGAGCAGCTCGGCGGCGTACTCCAGCCAGTTGCGGGCCTGGCCGACCAGGTCGAGGCCGACGTTCATCAAGGCCAGCTCTTCTTCGATGGCCGGCGCATGGCCGCACCATTCACAAAGGCGCTGGCCCTGCACCAGGGCGGTGTCGCCCAGTAGCAGCAAATACGGGATAAGCGTTTCTGTATGCATGGCCAACCTCACATGTGTCCGACTTCGTCGGGCAGTTCGTAAAAGCTGGCGTGGCGGTAGACCTTGTCGTCCGAAGGGGCGAACAACGGGTCTTTCTCGTCAGGCGAGGAGGCGGTGATCAGCGCCGAAGGCACCACCCACAGGCTCACGCCTTCGCTGCGGCGGGTATACAGCTCACGGGCATTCTCGATGGCCATGGCGGCGTCGGCGGCATGCACGCTGCCGACATGCTTGTGGTTCAAGCCGTGCTTGCTGCGCACGAACACTTCGTAGAGGGTCCAGACAGACATTTTCAATCTCCGCATCAATCGCCGCTCAGGCGGCGTTCTTGTTCTGTTGCTTGCGCGCATAGGCCACGGCGGCCTCGCGCACCCAGGCACCGTCCTCGATGGCCTTGCGCCGGGTGGCGACACGCTCCAGGTTGCACGGGCCGTTGCCCTTGATGACTTCGTAGAACTCGTCCCACTGGATTTCGCCGAAGTCGTAGTGGCCGCGGGCCTCGTTCCACTTCAGGTGCGGGTCGGGCGCGGTGCAGCCGAGCAGTTCGAGCTGTGGCACGGTCTGGTCGATGAAACGCTGGCGCAGCTCGTCGTTGGTCTGGCGCTTGATCTTCCAGGCCATCGACTGGGCGCTGTTGGGGGAGTGCTCGTCGCTTGGGCCGAACATCATCAGCGACGGCCACCACAGGCGGTTGATGGCGTCCTGGACCATGTCCTTCTGCGCCTGGGTGCCGTGGCGCATCATGGTCAGCAGCAGCTCGTAGCCCTGGCGCTGGTGGAAGCTCTCTTCCTTGCAGATCCGGATCATGGCGCGGGAGTAGGGGCCGTAGGAGGTGCGCTGCAGCACCACCTGGTTGACGATCGCGGCGCCATCGACCAGCCAGCCTACCGCGCCCATGTCGGCCCAGCTCAGGGTCGGGTAGTTGAAGATGCTCGAGTACTTGGCCTTGCCGCTGTGCAGCTTGGCGATTTCTTCGTCACGGTCGGCGCCGAGGGTTTCCATGGCGCTGTACAGGTACAGGCCGTGACCGGCTTCGTCCTGGATCTTGGCCATCAGTTGCAACTTGCGCTTAAGGCTTGGGGCGCGGGTGACCCAGTTGCCTTCGGGCAACATGCCGACGATTTCCGAATGGGCGTGCTGGGAGATCTGCCGGATCAGGGTCTGGCGATAGGCCTCGGGCATCCAGTTCTTGGCTTCGATCTTGATCTCGGCGTCGATCTTTTCCTGGAAGTTGCGCTCTTCAGGCGACATCTCGTCCAGCGACTTGACGCGTTTTACACCGGTTTCGACTAGCTGTGCGTACATGTTCTGACTCCTGCCTCAGGGCTGGGTGGGGCATGAGTCATTTATAAGCGATACAAAACACAACATCAAACAGATTATTAGGTATCAGATAATATTTTTGTATCGGATTGCCGCGAAGAAGTGCCCACAGCGGCTGCTATGTGCTTGTTGGGAGATAGGGTGATGGCGGCTAGGTGCCTGTCTTGGGTTTGGAGGTGGGGCGGAGATCGAGCGCCGCCCGCGCGGCGCTCGATCTGATAGGCACTGAAAATGCCAAGCCAAGCACCTGGTGGCCCCGGGGAAAAAAGGATTCAGCGCTGAACGATCAGCCAGCCAAGCGCTTGTCGTAAACGTGGCATGCCTTGCCTTCGGAGCGCTTGAGCGTGCCGCAAGGCTGCAGCCGCACTTGGGTGCTGATGCCGATGTAGGTCTTGATCTGTTTGCTCAACTCAGCCACCACCCATTTGCGCTGCGCCTCGTCGAGTACCTGGCATTCGCCACGCAGCTCCACGTGCACCTCGACACTGTCCAGGTTGCCATTGCGATACAGGTGTATCTCATACAGCTCTGAAAGCTGTTTTATTTTAAGCACCTGCTCTTCGATCTGCGTGGGGAATACGTTGACCCCGCGGATGATCAGCATGTCGTCACTGCGCCCGGTGATCTTGCCGATCCGCCGCATCGGCCGCGCCGTACCCGGCAACAGGCGTGTCAGGTCGCGGGTGCGGTAGCGGATCATTGGCAGCGCTTCCTTGCTCAACGAGGTGAACACCAGTTCGCCAAGCTGCCCGTCCGGCAACACCTCACCGCTGACCGGGTCGATGATCTCGGGGTAGAAGTGGTCTTCCCAGATGGTCGGCCCGTCCTTGGTTTCCAGGCATTCCATGGCCACCCCTGGCCCCATGATCTCCGACAGGCCATAGATATCCAGGGCATTGATGCCCAGGCGCTGCTCGATCGAGCGGCGCAACTCGTCGGTCCACGGCTCGGCGCCGAAGATCCCCAGGCGCAGCTTGAGGTCGTGCGGGTCGATGCCCTGGCGTTCGATCTCGTCAGCCAGGTTGAGCATGTACGAGGGCGTGACCATGATGATGTCAGGCTGGAAGTCGCGGATCAGTTGCACCTGCTTCTCGGTCTGGCCGCCCGACATGGGGATCACCGTGCAACCGAGCCGTTCGGCACCGTAGTGCGCGCCCAGGCCGCCGGTGAACAGGCCATAGCCATAGGACACGTGCACCTTGTCGCCCTTGCGCCCGCCGGCCGCGCGGATCGAACGGGCGACCACGTTGGCCCAGGTGTTGATGTCGTTCTGGGTATAACCGACCACGGTCGGCTTGCCCGTGGTGCCGCTGGAGGCGTGCAGACGCACCACCTCTTCCTGGGGCACGGCGAACATGCCATAGGGGTAGTTGTCGCGCAGGTCGTTCTTGCCGGTAAAGGGGAACCTGGCGAGGTCTTCAAGCGCGGTAAGGTCGTCTGGGTGGGCGCCGCACTCGTCGAAACGCTGGCGGTACAGCGGTACATTGTCGTAGGCGTGCTTCAGGCTCCAGCGCAGGCGGTCCAGCTGGTGCTGGCGCAGCTCGTCGACACTGGCGGTCTCGATCGGGTCAAGCAGGGCGCGTTCGGCATCGTGGTACATGTTCATGGCTTCACTCGAATTGTTCTTGTACGTAGGCGCTAAGGCCTTGAGTGTCATGCGGGCAGCATACTGCCCGTGTCGTGTTCAGTCTCAGGCCATTGGTCTGATGTGCTCAGAGGCGCTCGATGACCAGGGCAATGCCTTGGCCAACGCCGATGCACATGGTGCACAAGGCGTAGCGGCCGCCGCGTTCTTCCAGCTCGTGCAGGGCGGTGGTCACCAGCCGTGCGCCGCTCATACCCAGCGGATGCCCCAGGGCGATAGCGCCGCCATTGGGGTTGACGCGCTTGTCGTCGTCAGCCAGGCCCAGCTCGCGCAGCACCGCCAGGCCTTGGGCCGCAAATGCCTCGTTCAACTCGATGACATCCATGTCGGCCAGGCTCAGGCCGGCCTGCGCGAGTACCTTGCGGGTCGCCGGGACCGGGCCGATGCCCATGATGCGCGGCTCGACCCCAGCGGCGGCCATGCCGAGGACCCGGCCGCGCGGCTTCAGGCCATGGCGGCGGGCCGCATCAGTGCTGGCGAGCAGCAGGGCGCAAGCGCCGTCGTTGACGCCCGAAGCGTTGCCTGCTGTCACGCTGCCGCCTTCACGGAACGGCGTGCCGAGCCTGGCCAACTGGTCCAGGGTGGTGTCAGCGCGGGGGTGCTCATCATGCTCGACACGCTTGGCCGGGCCTTTGCGCTGGGCGATCTCGACCGGCACGATCTCCCGTGCCAGCCGGCCCCGGGCCTGGGCGGCGGCCGCCTTGTGCTGGCTGCGCAAGGCGAAAGCGTCTTGGTCTTCGCGCGAAATACCGAACTGCGCGGCGACATTCTCGGCGGTCTCGGGCATCGAGTCGATGCCGTACTGCGCCTGCATCAGTTTATTGACGAAACGCCAGCCGATGGTGGTGTCGAACAGCTCGGCGCTACGGCCGAAGGCCTGCTCTGACTTGCCCATGACGAAGGGTGCCCGCGACATCGACTCGACGCCACCGGCCAGCATCAGCCCGGCCTCGCCGCAGCGCAGGGCGCGGGCGGCGCTGCCGACGGCATCCAGCCCGGAACCGCACAGGCGATTAAGGGTGGTGCCCGGCACGGCATCGGGCAGGCCGGCCAGCAGGCTAGCCATGCGTGCCACGTTACGGTTGTCTTCGCCCGCCTGGTTGGCGCAGCCGAGGATCACGTCATCAATGGCGGCCCAGTCGAGTTCGGGGTGGCGGGCCATCAGCGCCCTGATCGGCACGGCCGCGAGGTCGTCGGCGCGCACGCTGCTTAACGCGCCGCCATAACGGCCGATCGGCGTGCGCACGGCGTCGATGATCAACGCCTGGTCGAAGGTCTGGTCAGTCATCCTGGGTCTCCTGCGGCAACACCGTGCCGCGCACTTTGTAGGATTTTCCGTGGAACAGGGCAATCAGTTCGCCGCGCTGGTTTTCCAGGCGCACGTCATACAGGCCGGTGCGGCCCTTGCGGGTGAGTTCGCTGGCGGTAGCGGTGAGCACGTCATGCTCGAACGCCGGCGCCACGTAGTCGATGCTGCAGCCCAAGGCCACGGTGGCTTCGTCGTAGCTGTTGCAGGCGAAGGCAAACGCCGAGTCCGCCAGGCTGAACAAGAAACCACCATGGCAGCTGCCGTGGCCCTGAATCATGTCGGCGCGCACCGGCATGCTCAGGCGGGCCTGGCCGGGGCCGACGTCGAGCAGCCGAGCGCCCAGGGCCTGGGTGGCGCGGTCGCGGGAAAACATTGCATCGGCGCAGGCGCGTGCCAGTTGCTCGGGGGTTCGTTGGGCTTCAGTCATGCAGTCGGCCTCCTTGGGCATGCACGCGGCGCAGCAGCAGCGAAGGGCGGTAGCGGGTCTCGCCGTAGCAGCGCTGCAGGTTGTCCAGCACGCGCAGGGTGTAGCCGATGCCGATCTGCTCGGCCCAGGCCAACGGCCCGCGCGGGTAATTGACCCCGGCGCGCATGGCCAGGTCGATGTCGGCTGCCGAGCCTACGCCTTGCAGCACGGCATCGGCAGCTTCGTTGGCGAGCGTGGTGACGGTGCGCAACACCACCAGGGCCGGCAGGTCGGCGACCAGACAAACCTTCAGGCCCGCCTGGCGCAGCAACGCCACGGCGTGTTCGCGCGCCTCGCGGGTGGTGTCGGGGCAAGTGCTGATGGCAATCCGTTCGGCCTTGCTGTAATCCAGCGCGAGGTCCACCAGCACCAGGTTTCGCAGCCCATCTTCACGCGCGCGCTGGCTGGCCAGGCGGCCGTCAGACAACGCCAGGGTGGCATCACCTACCCGCAGCAGGCCGCTGCCCGGGCGCTCGGTGACCTGGATGCCGCTGGCCTGGATGCGCTGCAGCAAGGGCTGCATCACGCCCAGGCTGCCTTCGACCACGCAGCACTCGACACGCGCCGCGCTTTGCACCTCGGCGGGCTGCGGCCGCAGCGCACCTTCGCTGTAATCGTAGAAACCCTGGCCGCTCTTGCGCCCAAGACGGCCTGCATCCACCAGCTCTTTCTGTACCAGCGAGGGCTGGAAGCGGAAGTCACCATAAAAGGCGTCGAACACCGAGCAGGTCACGGCGTAATTGACATCGTGGCCGATCAGGTCGGTCAGCTCGAAAGCGCCCATGCGGAAACCACCGGCGTCACGCATCAGCGCATCGAGGCTCGCGCAATCAGCGGCGCCTTCCTGGTACAGGCGCAGGCTCTCGGCATAAAACGGCCGCGCCACCCGGTTGACAATGAAGCCCGGCGTCGAACGCGCATGCACCGGCTGCTTGCCCCAGGCCGTGGCCGTGTCGTACAGCGTGGCAGCCAAGGCGGGGGCGGTGGCCAGGCCTGAAACGACCTCGACCAACGCCATCAACGGCGCAGGGTTGAAAAAGTGCATGCCGATCACCCGTTCGGGCCGCCGCAGGCCGGCGGCCAGGCTGGTGATCGACAGCGATGAGGTGTTGCTGGCCAATATGCAGCTGTCGCTGCACAGGGCTTCGAGCTGCTGCAAGAGTGCCTGTTTGACCTGCAGGTTTTCGACGATCGCTTCGATTACCAGTTGCGCATCGGCCAGTGCTTCGAGCGCTTCCACGGGCCGCAGGCGCGCGCTGATCGCCTGGCGTGCGGTAGCGTCGAGCTTGCCTTTTTCGACCAGGCGGCCGAGCTGGCGGTCGATGCCTTGCACGGCCAGGGCCGCAGCGCCTGGGCGATTGTCATACAGGCAAACCGGATGCCCCGCCTGGGCGGCCACCTGGGCGATGCCGGCCCCCATCGCACCGGCGCCGATCACCGCGACCTGGGCGTTACCGTTAAGTGCACTCATGTCAGCACCCCTTGAAGGCCGGTGCGCGCTTGGCCATGAACGCCGCGACGCCTTCGCGGTAGTCCTCGCTGCGCCCGGCCAGGCGCTGCAGGTCACGCTCAAGTTCGAGCTGCTGGTCAAAGTGATTGTCGTAACTGGCGTTAAGCGCACGCTTGATCAGGGCCAGCCCGTAAGTCGGCTGGGTCGCCAGCTGGCGGGCGAGGGCCAGCGCCTCGTCACGCAGTGCGGCGTCGTCGACCACCCGGTGGATCAGGCCCCATTGCTCGGCTTTTTCCGCACTCAGGCGTTCACCGAGCATGGCTAGCGCCTTGGCCCGAGCCATGCCGACCAAGCGCGGCAGTTGCCAGGTACCACCCGAGTCCGGCACCAGGCCGATCTTGCAGAACGCCTGGATAAAGCTGGCCGAGCGGGCCGCAAGCACCAGGTCACAGGCCAGCGGAATGTTCGCGCCCGCACCGGCCGCCACGCCGTTGACCGCGCAGATGACCGGCATCGGCAGGTCGCGCAGGGCGCGCACCAGCGGGTTGTAGAACGCCTCGATGGACTCGCCCAGGTCGGGCACTTGCGCGCCAGGCGCGACGTTGCGGTCAGACAAGTCTTGCCCGGCGCAAAAGCCACGCCCTTCGCCAGTCAGCAGCAACACGCGTACCTGCGGGGCTTGGCGTACCTGCTTGAGCGCCTCGCGCACTTCCTTGTGCATCTGCGTGTTGAAGCTGTTCAGCTGGTCAGGCCGGTTCAGCGAGAGGAGGGCGACACCGTCCTCGATGGAAAACAGGATGTGCTCGAAAGCCATGACAGGCTCGCTCCGTCAGTCGGTGGGGAAGAGGGGGTTACTGGCCCAAGAAGTGCGCCGGGCGTTTTTCCTGGAAGGCGCGGATGCCTTCGTCGCGGTCGACGGTACCGGCCAGCAAGGTGAACGCGTGGCGTTCGAAGCGCAGGCCGGTGGCCAGGTCGGTGTCCCCGGCCTTGAGCAGGGCTTCTTTGGCCAGGCGCACGGCCAGCGGTGCCTTGCGGGCGATGCTGGCCGCCACTTGCAGGGCGCGCTCGACGGCAAGCTCGGGCTGCGTCAGCTCGCTGACCAGGCCGGCCTGCTGGGCCTGCCGGGCGGTGATCGGCTCGCCGGTCAGAACCATCTGCATGGCCAGCGGCTTGCCGACCGCGCGCAACAGCCGTTGTGTGCCGCCCGCACCGGGGATGATGCCCAGGTTGATTTCGGGCTGGCCGAAGCGTGCGTCTTCGCCGGCGATGACGATATCGGCGCACATCACCAGCTCGCAGCCACCGCCCAGGGCGAAGCCGTTGACCGCTGCAATCAGCGGTTTGGCAAAACTGGCGATGCGCTGCCAATGGGCGACACGCGGGTCATTGAGGATGCCGACCAGGTCGCGCTCGGCCATTTCACGGATGTCGGCGCCGGCAGCGAAGGCCTTGCGGCTGCCGGTGAGCACTACGGCGAGGGTTGCCGGGTCGCGCTCGGCACTTTCCAGCTCGGCCGCAAGCTCGGCGAGCAGTTCGGTACACAGCGCATTGAGGGCTTCGGGCCGCTGCAGGGTGATCAGGCGGACGCCGTCCTCAGGCGCCTGCACAACGAGATAGCGAGGCATGTCGGTTTCCTCAGGCTGCACGCACGGCACGTGGGCCGGCATTTATTGGAATTGTCTGCAGGGGCAGGGGAAAACACTGAGGCCTGCCCGGGTGAGGTCCAGTATATGCCTTTTCTGATACAGAACAGCAATAGCAAAGATTGCATTACGTGTCCCTTAATGCGAGATATTCCTTCAAGCCAGGCCCGGATTAGGCTTTTAAAGCCCAGCAAATACAGCGTTAAAGTCCAATTTTATGGGCTGGGAGGTGCACCTTAAAAAGCGATACAAAGAATCAGCAATTGACGGTGACATTTATCGTGATACATGATCACCCCACTAACTGAATCATTTTGAGAGGTGTGACATGCCTTGCTATCGGCTGGACGGCCTGACCCCCGTGATCCACCCAACGGCGTACGTACACCCGACGGCCGTGCTGATCGGCGATGTGATCATCGGCCCGCAGTGTTACGTCGGCCCCCTGGCGTCATTGCGCGGCGACTTTGGCCGCATCGTGCTGGAGGAGGGTGCCAACCTGCAGGACACCTGCGTGATGCACGGCTTCCCGGGCGGCGATACGGTGATAGAGCGCCATGGCCATGTGGGCCACGGCGCGGTTTTGCACGGCTGCCGGATAGGCGCCGATGCCTTGGTGGGCATGAATGCGGTGATCATGGACGGCGCACACATCGCGCCACGCTGCATCGTCGGCGCCACGGCTTTCGTCAAGGCTGGCTTCGAATGCCCCGAGCAGAGCCTGGTAATGGGCGCGCCGGCACAGGCCAAGCGTACCCTCAGCGATCAAGAGGTCGCCTGGAAGCAACGCGGCACAGCCGAATACCAGCGTCTGGCCCAGCGCTGCAGTGCTGCCCTGGTCGAATGCCCGCCCCTGAGCGAAGTCGAGGCGCAGCGCCCACGCATGGGTGATTGCGGCTTTCGCCCCAAAGGCGAGGCGCAGGCATGAGCCTGGTGGTGACTGGCAATGGCCAGGCGGCACGGCGGGCAGGTATAGTCGGGGCTCCATCGGCTTACAGTTCCCTCATGAGCAGCCTTGCCCCCCTCAATACCTTGATCACCCGCTTCCAGGAGCAGACGCCGATCCGCGCGAGCTCGCTGATCATCACCCTGTATGGCGACGCCATCGAGCCGCATGGTGGCACGGTCTGGCTGGGCAGCCTGATCAACCTGCTGGAGCCGATCGGCATCAACGAACGGCTGATCCGCACCTCGATCTTCCGCCTGACCAAGGAAGGCTGGCTGACCGCCGAGAAAGTCGGCCGGCGCAGCTATTACAGCCTCACCGGCACAGGCCGGCGCCGTTTCGAAAAAGCCTTCAAGCGTGTTTACAGCGCGAGCCTGCCAGCCTGGGACGGCGCCTGGACGCTGGTGTTGCTGTCGCAGCTGGAGGCCAGCAAGCGCAAGGCCGTGCGCGAGGAACTGGAGTGGCAGGGCTACGGCGCCATCGCCCCGAACGTACTGGGCTGCCCGCGCGCTGATCGTGCCGACCTGGCGACCACCTTGCGCGAGCTGGACGCCACTGACGACAGCATCGTCTTCGAAACCCACACCCAGGAAGTACTGGCCTCCAAGGCCATGCGCGCCCAGGTGCGGGAAAGCTGGCGGATCGAGGAACTGGGTGAGCACTACAGCGAGTTCATCCGCTTGTTCCGACCGCTGTGGCAGGCGCTCAAGGAGGAGAATGAACTCGATGCCCAGGACTGCTTCCTGGCGCGCACCTTGTTGATTCATGAGTACCGCCGGCTGCTGCTGCGTGACCCGCAGTTGCCGGATGAGCTGCTGCCTGGGGACTGGGAAGGCAGGGCTGCTCGCCAGTTGTGCCGTAACCTCTATCGGCTGGTGTGGGGCAAGGCGGAAGCGTGGCTGGGGACCGCACTAGAGACGGCAGATGGGCCGTTGCCGGATGTTAACGAGAGCTTCTACAAGCGGTTTGGTGGGCTGGGCTGAGTCAGGGCAACGCATAAACCTTGAACAACCGCCTGGCCGTGTCGCTCACACCGTCGAGGTATTTGACGTAGGCCTGCTCGATTTCGCCCGACCGGTACATCTCGCTCAGCACCGTATCGACCAGCAACCGAAAGTCATCATCGCCGCGCGTGATCATCAGCGAAACCGGCGCATATTCGTAGATTCGGTCGAGCAGCAATAGGCTGCCGTCCGGATAGCCCGACGCGATGTGGGTCTTGAGCAGGATACGGTCGGCAAAGAACGCATCGGCACCGCCCTCGGCCACGCGCCGTACGCCTTCCTCATTGCTCTTGACGCTAACCAAGGTCGCGATCACCCCAAGCAGCCGCATCTGCTCGCCAACCCACTGCTGCGTGGCACTACCCGCCAATACGGCATAGGTCTGCTTGGCCAGGCCCCGATTGACCGTGGCGCGCCAGGTCGGCCCGTCATGCGCCACCTCACCGTTGAGCGCCTTGAGCAACGGCTCAGGTGACTGCTTACGGACCACGGCCGAGAGCCCCGCGGTATACACCGGCAGCGAAAAGCTCACTGCTTTGCGCCGCTCGAGCGTCTGCGGGGTCGGCGTGCAGAGGATATCGACTTTGCCCGAGCTGACCGCAGCAACCGCTTGGGTAATTTCCACGGGCTGAAACCGCACCTGCAACGCGGGTTGCTGCAGTTCGGATTTCACCCGTTCACTGATCTTCAGACAAAGATCAATGGCGTAACCCTCGACGGTATCGCCGTTCAGGGCACTGAACGGTGCTGACCCAGGCAGGTAGCCCAGCGTCAGGGTATGACTGCTGCGCACCCGCTCCAGGGTATCGGCCCAGGAAACAACCGAAACACCAGAGAGCGCACCCGCCAGCAGCAGGCGCAAAAGCTTCGCTGACAACGGCTTCATTGCTCGCGCCCTCCGCTCAGGCCGGCAGCTGGCGGGTAGACGAAGCGTTTGGCGAGAAACCCGTACAGCAGGTAGCCAAAGGCGAGCACCAGCAACCCGCCAAACAAAGCCTCCATGCCGCAGGCATATAGCGCGTAAAGCGAGTAGGACACGGCAATCAGCAGCACAACCAGGTTGCGCGAGTACACCGTTGGCGAGACGTTGGCCTTGTACATGATCACCAGTAGCCCGGTCAGCGCTGTCACGTAGGGGATCAAGTTGGTCACTGCAGCAAGGTTCACCAGCTTGCTGAATTGCGCACTGGCATTGGGTGAAATGGTCGACACGGCCATTGAAGTCTGCAACAGGCCGCAGACGATCATGCCAATAACCGGCGCCCCAAACCTGTTGAGCTTGCTAAACAGCTTGAGAAAGAGGTTCTGGTCGGCGGTCATCTTGGCAGTCTGGGCCAGGGTGAACTGCCAGCCCAGCAGTGAGCCGACACAGGCCATGACCGCCAAGGCCATGACGATATTGCCCACCAGCGGGCTGAACATCTTCGCGTAGACCAGCGCGAAAGGCGCTGACGCGTTGGCCAGCTCAGCGTTGGGGATGATGCCCTGGATGACCGTGGTCGAAAGCACGTAGACCACCGCCGCCCCCAGGGTGCCGAAGAGGCACGCCAGCGGCACGTCGCGCTTCGGGTTCTCGACCGCATCAGACGCCTGGGCTGCCGACTCCATGCCGAGAAAGGCCCACAGGGTCAGCGGTATGGCCTTGCCGATGGCCTCGGAAAGCGGCAACGCATTAGGGTTCCAGGCGGCCTGGAGCAGGTCGGGCTTGAACCAGAACCAGCCGATGATACTCAGCCCCGCAACGGGGATGATGACACCCCAGACCGTGATTGCACCGATCTTGCCGGTGATGTTCGGGCCGCCAAAGTTGGCGACGATGGTCAGCCAGATCAGCCCCACGGTGCCGATGAACAGCGGCACGGCACCGGTGCCCAACCAAGGCACGAACGCGGTCATGTAGCCCACCGCAGAAATTGCCACCGCCACGTTGGCGATCGCCAGCGACAGAAAGTACAGGTAGGAGCAGAGAAAGAAGCCTGATTTTGCGTGGGCTTCTTCGGTGTAGGCCGACAGGCCGCCAGAGCGCGGGCAGAAGATCCCGCATTGAGCAAAACAGTAGGCAATGGCCATCGAACCAATCGCGGTGAAGGCCCATGACAACAGCGACACCGCGCCCAGTTGCGCCATGTTGGTCGGCAGCATGATGATGCCCGACCCCATCATGTTGACCGTCACCAGCGTAGTAAGGCCCATCAGGCTCATCTTCTTGCTTGGGTCCGTCATCGCAAACTCCCTTTCAAGGCTTGCTGGCTGGCTGCGGATGTTCTGGCTTGGCAGGGTCGGCGTACCACTGCTCCCTCGGCACCCACTTGGCCTGCAGCGGGTCGCCGAGGTAGTGGGGCGACATGATCTGCACGCCGAACTCGTTGAAAACGTCCTGGATATTGGCGTGCAGCAGGCTGAGGAGGAGGGCGCGTGGCCTGGGCTGCGATGGAACGGCCTGGGCCACTAGGCGGTACTCCGGATAAAAATCCGAGCTCCCCTGCGACCCGAGGTTGGGCTGCTTCCAGCATAGTCGGGTTTCTGGCCTGCCCGGCATCACCGACAGGTGACCATCAGCAATCTATAACGTTAATCGTGGTGTCCCTTATTAGAGTTAAAACTTAAGATTGTGAGCTTTATGCTCATCGTAACAAACCGTAATGCGTGCTATGGTTTACCTTATGAGACTTAATGTTAGTACTGGTAGACTTTATGGATGACTTTTTCCCCGTCGCCTGCGTCGATACTCTTAGTAAAATAGGGCTTCTGGTGAAGGCAAGGCGCCTGTCGCTCGGTTTGCGTCAAACAGACCTCACAGCAGCAATCGGCGTCTCCGCGCATACCCTTCGCAAGATCGAAGGCGGCTCCGCACGCGTGGACCTGCGTTCTTTCATGCTGGTGTTATGGCGCCTGGGCATCAGCGACACGGTCTTCGCCTCGCTGGAGGGCATTGAAAGAACCTCCCAGATCACCCGCTTCAGTGATGACGACGATGCCCACCAGAGCCTCGCATCCCGCCGCGTGCGGCTGGCAAAACCCAAGCCCGAGGAATTCTGATGTCCCGTGCCTACATCTATATGGAGCACCCCGAGACGGGTGAGGTCATCACCCTTGGCCGGCTGACCCTCAAAGGCAAGCTCGGTGAGTTCCTCTATGCGCCTGACCATGTGGCGCAGGGCGGCTGGGTACCCGACCCCATCAATTACCCCCTGCGTGCCGAGCCCTACACGGGGATCGCCAAGAACCGCGGCATACCCGGCTTCATCAATGACGCCATGCCTGATGGCTGGGGCGAGCGGCTGCTGCATAGGGCGTACGGCCAGGAACTGGGCACCCTCGATTTCTTGCTCAAGTCACCGAACAACGACCGCGTCGGCAACCTGATGGCCGGCGGCGCAACCACGCCCGCACCTGGCCTGGGCGACGGCGCGGTACCCACCTTGAAAGGCCTGGCGAAATTCGTCGCCGCGTGCGAGGCGGTGTACGACGGCCAGCTCGACGCCGAGTCGGTAGCAACCCTCAACGTCCGCCAACAGCGTTCCGCCCTGGGCGGCGCGCGCCCCAAACGCACGCTGCAGGACAATGGCATGTTGATACTGGCCAAGCCCCGTGATCGCTACGACCACTACGACCTGCCCTCCATCGAATATGCCTGCATGACCTTTGCAGCAGGGCAGGGCTTGAACGTGGCAAAAACCGCGCTGCATGCCGAAAACCCTTCAACCTTGCTGATCGAACGCTTCGACCGCACGCCAATTGCGCAGGGCGCCCGACGCATTCCCATGCTCAGCGCATTGACCCTGCTGGATTCGGAATGGAACGGCGCACACCATCGGGATTGGCGCTACGCCGCCGTAGCCGATGAAATGCGCCGGCGGGGTGTGCCCGATGCTGATCTGCAGGAGCTGTTCAAACGCATGTGCTACAACGCCCTGGTGGGGAACTCTGACGACCATCCACGCAACCATGCAGTGATCTGGGTGGCAGGCGGGTGGCGTCTGTCGCCGATGTACGACGTACTGCCCATGCTCGAAGAAGGGCCGGCACAAACCTTGGCTATGGCTGTTGGCCGTGAGGGCAGCCAGATCAGCCGCGCAAACCTGCTCAGCCACCACGCTCACTTTGCCCTGACGCGGGAGCAGGCCGAGCAAGTACTGGAGGAAGTGGCGGGCTGGGAGCCGGCATTGAAGGCGCATTACCAGCATTTGCTTGCGGGGGAAGACCTGAGGATGGCGTGTGAGGCGGCGAGTTCGGTGCGGATGCTCAGCTGATCGCTACTTGGTCTTCCAGTACTTCTGCATTTCCAGAAACAGAAAGGAGGCCGTCCAGGTGATCATCACCAGGCCCGTCAGCGCCTGCAGGCCTGTGAGGTATTTGAGGTCGCCACTTGGCGCGATATCGCCAAAGCCGATGGTGGTGTAGGTGGTGAATGAGAAGTACACGCAGTCCATGAATGTGCCATCGAAGTTGCCGCTCAGCGCACCCCACCCTTTGGCATTGGCCATCAGGTAATAGGCCAGGGCAAAGCACCAGACTTCCAGTGCGTGGGCCGCCAACGCGCCGAACACCCCGATGACGATGCGAAACCGGCTCCAGAGCTTGAGCCGCGGTAGCCAGTCGTTCAGGCGTAGCAGGCATTCGTAATGAATCACCACCACCAGCATCACGACCAGCGCGTTGATCAGTGTGACGGTTAACATCGACGGCTCCCCTGTGGCCCTGACAGAAGTTTGGCCGATAAAGGCCATCGTGTCGGTTCTACGCTTGAACATCACGGGGTGATTGATAAAGGTCAGTGAGTGGCCGCTCTTATCGCGCTGGCTTCTGTCTCCAACGATCAGCACGCGCCCTGCGACCAAGGTCGAATCCTTGACTTCAGATTCCCTTCAGATTGACCACTGATACTCACCCCATCAAGCCCAAACGGGGGGAGTTTCATGACCCAGTCTCAGTGGAGCAGCCTGCTCCCATTGCCTATCGGCAGCCACGTCGACAATCACGCCCACTTGTCGCTTCATCTGCACAAGGACCCTGGCCGCGATGAGCTGGAGCACTTCATTCATCAGTGTTTTGCCAGCGTGCACCACGCTGATGTGTACCATTACCTCCCAGAACTGCTGGCGCTGCATGACAGCCATGGTCGGCTGATTGCTGCCGCAGGCTTGCGCCCGGCCAGCAGCGGGCCGCTGTTTCTCGAGCACTACCTGGATGAGCCGCTGGAAGCTGCAGTTTCACGCGTAGCGGGCTGCCCCCTTGAGCGTGAGTGCATGGTCGAAGTCGGCAACCTGGCCTCGCTCAGTGCCGGTAGCGCGCGAATCATGATCATAGCGGTGACCTGGTTGCTGGCCACACGGGGCCTGAAGTGGGTGGCATTCACCGGCGCGACGACACTGATCAACAGTTTCCAGCGCCTGGGATTGGTGCCATCGGTACTGGCGTCGGCCGACCCGGCTCGGCTGAATGGGCAGGTGGACCAATGGGGTACCTACTACGCTCAGCATCCGCAAGTCTTTGCCGGCAGCATCGGTCATGGCTTCGATGCCTTGAGCAAGGCTGGAGTGTTCCAGCGCCTGGGATTGCCAACGGCCTTTCAGGAGGCTGGCCATGCCGCATGAACTGGAGCGCTTTCATCAACTGCTGGTCACGTTTGCCCGCGATCACGCTGACGCCATTGCCGTGCAAGGGGCGACCGAGCGCTTCACCTACAGGCAGTTGCTGGCAGAGGTGGGGTTACGCACCCACAGCTTGCGTACGTGTTCGCCAGGCCCTCTGGTACTGGCGCTGGATAACAGCCCGCAGTTGCTGTTCTGGGATTTGGCGGCGCTGTTTGCCGAGCGTCCCTGTGTAATCGTCCCGTCGTTCTTCAGTGTTGCCCAGTTCAGCCATTGCATTGAGCAGAGTGGTGCCAGCCATGTGCTGTGCGACCCGCAATGGCACGGTACGCTCGCCGAGCTGGGGTTCGCTCAGCAGGACGTGTTCTGGGTTCGCGAGGCAGAGCCCGCTGCAGCGCTGCCTGCCGGCACCGCCAAGATCACCTACACCTCCGGCAGTACGGGCAAGCCCAAAGGCGTGTGCCTGTCTGTCGAAGCCCTGTTGCGTGTCGCCCGGGAACTGGAGGTGGCCAGCCGGCCCAGTGAACCTCAGCGTTACCTGGCGGTGCTGCCGCTTGGTGTGCTGCTGGAAAACCTTGGTGCCTACGCCGCATTGATGGCCGGGGCGAGTCTGCTGCTGTACCCCCAGGCGCAACTGGGCATGGGCGGTGCAAGCCAGGTCGATTTCAAGCGCTTGCTGGGGGCTGTCGCCCTGAGCGGCGCGCAGAGCCTGATTGTGGTGCCACAGCTGTTGATGGGGCTGATCACTGCCATCGAGCGCGGACTGATGCAGGTGGGGGCGCTACGGTTCGTTGCGGTCGGCGGTGCCCGGGTGGCGCCCAGCTTGCTGGCCCGCGCCGAAGCGATCGGCCTGCCGGTGTTCGAGGGCTATGGCCTGTCCGAGTGCGCTTCGGTGGTGGCCTTGAACCGGCCGGGCGCAGCCCGCCGAGGCAGTGTCGGCAAACCGCTGCCCCATGTGCAGGTGCGTATCGCCGAGGACGGGGAGGTGCTGGTGGCGGGCTCGGTGTTGCTCGGCTATCTGGCGGAACCACCTGTTTGCGATAGCTGGTGGGCCACTGGCGACCTCGGCCATTTCGACGAGGAGGGCTACCTGTACCTCGATGGCCGCAAGAAACACCAGTTCATCACCAGCTTCGGGCGCAACGTCAACCCGGAGTGGGTGGAGGCCGAACTGACCCAGAGCGGCGTGATCGCCCAGGCGTTCGTGCATGGCGAGGCCCTGCCAAAGAACCTCGCATTGCTCTGGCCGCTGGACCCCGCTACCCCCGACACCCTCATCGACCAGGCTGTGCAGCATTGCAATGCCTTGCTGCCGGACTACGCCAGGGTCCATGCCTGGCGTCGCCTGCCGTGCCCCTTGTCCAGTACCGAAGACACCCTGACCGCCAATGGCCGCCCGCGCCGCGAGGCCATCCTGCGGCGTTACCACTCCCTGTTATCCGATATCCCGTTGTGAGGTCTGCCATGTCCTTTTTCGATACCCTGCAAATGCAAACCAGCCAGGAGCGTCAGGCCCTGTTCGCCGTACCGATCATACGCGATGCGTTGGCGGGGCACGTCAGCCTCGACAGCTATGTGGCCTTCCTGACCCAGGCATACCACCATGTACGCCATACCGTGCCGCTGATGATGGCGTGCGGGGCGCGCCTGCCTTCGCGCCTGGAATGGCTGCGCGGCGCCGTCTGCGAATACATCGAGGAGGAGTACGGCCACGAGCAGTGGATCCTCAATGACATCAATGCCTGCGGTGGCGACTGGGAAGCGGTACGTGACGGTCGCCCGGCACTGCCGATCGAGCTGATGGTCGCCTACCTTTACGACATGATCGCCCGCGGCAACCCGGTCGGGCTGTTTGGCATGGTAAATGTGCTCGAAGGCACCAGCATTGCCCTAGCCACCCAGGCCGCCGGCACGATCCAGAGCACGCTGGCGTTGCCCGACAGGGCCTTCAGCTACCTCAGCTCCCATGGCGCGCTGGACCAGGATCACATGGTCACCTACCGGCAATTAATGGACCGCCTTGATGATGCTGACGACCAGCGGGCTGTGATCCAAGCGGCCAAAGTGGTTTACCGGCTGTATACCGATATGTTCCAGGGGCTGCCGCGTGCGGGCCTGCAAGAGGTGCGTCATGCGCTTGCCTGAGTGTGTAGTGATACTCACCGGCGCCAGCGGAGGCATCGGCCTGGAACTGGCCGAGCAGTTGTGCGCAGCCGGTGCCCGGGTACTGGCGGTGAGCCGGCAGATGGGCAAACTCGCCGGGTTGATGAACCGTTATCACGACAGGCTGCTCTGGCAGTCGGCCGATCTGCGCAGCCATGAGGGGCGCGAGCAGGTGCTTGCCCGTGCCCGGGAGATGGGCGGGGTCAACGTCCTGATCAATGCCGCGGGCGTGAACCGTTTTGCCCTGTTCGATCAGATCGACGAGCAGGCGCTGGACGAGTTGCTGGACATCAACCTCAAAGCCGCCCTGCAACTGACGCGTGTGTGCCTGCCGCTGCTGCGCGCACAACCCAGGGCACTGGTGGTCAACGTCGGTTCCACCTACGGCTCGATCGGCTACCCCGGCTATGCCACCTACTGCGCCAGCAAGTTTGCCCTGCGCGGCTTCTCGGAGGCGCTGCGCCGCGAGCTGGCCGATACCTCGGTGAATGTCATGTACGCCGCCCCCCGGGCAACACGCACCGCGATGAACAGCACCGCTGCCACGGCGCTCAACAAGGCCCTGAAAGTCGGCATGGACGACCCGGCAGATGTGGCCCGCGCTGTGCTCAAGGCCGTGCAGTCAGAGCGCAGGGAGCTTTACCTGGGCTGGCCGGAAAAGCTCTTCGTGCACATAAACGGCATGTTGCCCGGCGTGGTCGACCGTGCATTGCGCAAGCAACTGCCGGTGATCCGTCGTTACCTCGCTAGCCATTCCAAGGAGTCGATCAAATGAAACGTCTGTTCATCGCTGGCCTGCTGGCGTTCGCACCGCTCACCTGGGCGCTGGACCAGGCCGGCAGCCAACAATTGGCTAACTTGCAGCAGCGCTGGGCGCAGATCCAGTACCAAACGCCTAAAGACAAACGCGCCGATGCGTTCGAGAAACTCGCAGCCGACGCTTCTACGCTGGTCCATCAGCACCCGGGCTCGGCCGAACCCTTGATCTGGGAGGGCATCATCAACAGCAGTTGGGCGGGTGCCATCGGCGGCCTGGGGGCGCTGGGCAAGGTCAAGTCGGCCAAGGCCAGCCTCGAGGAGGCGATGAAACTCGACCCCAATGCCCTGCAGGGCTCGGCTTATACCAGCCTGGGCACTTTGTACGACCAGGTGCCGGGCTGGCCCATCGGGTTTGGTGACAGCGACAAGGCAGACACTTTGTTGCGCAAGGCGCTGCAAGTGAACCCCAACGGTATCGACAGCAATTACTTCTGGGCCGATCATCTGTCCCGGCAAAAACGCTACGCTGAAGCCACCGCCGCCCTGGAAAAAGCACGCCAGGCGCCGCCACGGCCAGGCCGCGAGCTGGCCGACCAGGGCCGGCGTGGCGATATCGATGCTTTACTCAAGGCCATCAAGGACAAACAGGACTGAACATGCGGCTGCTGCTGGTTGAGGATGATACCGCCCTGGGCGAGGGGATCTGCGACGGGTTGCGCCAGGAGGGCTACACCCTCGACTGGTTGCGCGATGGCCTGAGCGGGCTGCATGCCCTGCAACACGAAGTGTTCGACCTGGTGATCCTCGACCTCGGGCTGCCGCGGTTGGGCGGTATCGATCTGCTGCGACGGGTGAGGGCAGGGGGCAACAGCCTGCCGGTGCTGATTCTCACTGCCCGCGATGCGACCGAGGACCGTATCTCTGGCCTGGATGCCGGTGCCGACGACTACCTGGTCAAGCCTTTCGACCTCAACGAGCTCAAGGCTCGCCTGCGCGCCTTGCTCAGGCGCAGCGCCGGCCGGGCCAAGGTGCTCATCGAGCACGCAGGCGTAAGCCTGGACCCTGCCACTCAGCAGGTGCACTACAACGGTGTGCCCGTGATACTGACGCCCAAGGAGTATCGCCTGCTGCACGAGTTGCTGGCGCAACCGGGCAAGGTGTTCACGCGCGAGCGGCTGACCCAGTTGCTGTATGGCTGGGACGAGGAGCCTGAGAGCAACACGCTGGAAGTGAACATCTATCACCTGCGCAAGAAACTGTTCAACGGCCTGATCCGCACGGTGCGCGGTATCGGATATTTGGTCGAGGGCAAGGTATGAGCTCGCTGCGCCAGCGCACGCTGTGGCGGGTGATGGTGCTGATGCTGCTCGGCACCGGCTTGTTGGCGTTGTACAACTATCACGACAGCCGACGCGAGATCAACGAAGTCTACGATGCTCACATGGCTCAGAATGCCCGGCTGTTGCAGGGAGTGATGAACCTGCCGGTGCAGGATGGCAACCGCGAAAAGCTGTATCAGGCATTCAACGAGGCGCTGGGCAAGGCCGGGCGCCACCGTGTGGGCCACCCCTATGAGAGCAAGCTGGCGTTCCAGGTGTGGGGGGAGGGAGCACGGTTGCTGGTGCACACCCCCAGTGCACCGACCCTCGACGCACCGCCTACGGCGGCGGGCTTCTACGATTTTGCCAGCGGTGGCGAACAATGGCGCGGCTTTGTATTACCGGTACCCGAAAAACAGTGGGTGATCTGGGTGGGTGAGCGCGACGACGTGCGTTACGACCTGATCGACCGCATCGTACGCCATACCCTGTTCCCGTTCCTGCTCGGCAGCCTGGGCTTGGCGCTGTTGGTCTGGGCGGCCATCGGCTGGGGGTTGCGCCCGTTGCAGAACATGGCCGATGTGATTCGTGCGCGCCATGCCGACTCCCTCGAACCCCTGCAACTGGTGCCGTTGCCGACCGAGCTTGAGCCCATGCAGGCGGCTATAAATCGCCTGCTTGCGCAGATCGATGACCTGCTGCGGCGCGAGCATCGGTTCATTGCCGACGCCGCCCATGAGATGCGCACGCCACTGGCGATCCTGCGCCTGCATGCGCAAAACGCACAGGCCGCCAGTACCGATGCCGAGCGGCAGAAAGCCCTGGGCTTTTTAATTGGCGGTGTCGACCGGCTGACCCGGGTGGTCAACCAGTTGCTGACCCTTGCCCGCGTCGAGCCGCGCCTCGGTCAGCGCGCCACCCGTGTCGACTTGGGCGAAGTGGTCACCGATGTGCTGGCGGATCTCACACCCTGGATACTGGATCGCGGCCTGGAGCCCTCGCTGGATCTCAGCGAAGGTGACCATGCCCTGATGGTCGACTCCGGAGCGCTGGGCATCGCCTTGCAGAACCTGGTTTCCAATGCGGTAGAGCATTCACCGCCTGGCGGGCGTATCACGGTATCACTCAGGCGCCTGGCCAATCGCTTCGAACTGGTTGTCGAAGATGAAGGGCCAGGTCTAGACGAGGCGAATCTTGTACGGGTATTCGAGCGCTTCTATAGCCGCAATAGCCCCAATGGCGCAGGGCTGGGGTTATCCATCGTGGCCACTATCGTCGAGCGGCTGGGGGGGCAGGTGCGCCTGGAAAACAGGGCCATTGGTGGGCTGGCTGCCATCGTGTCGCTTCCCTTGCAGTGAGCTGCCCGATACTGTCTCTAAGGCCCTTAGGTTCTGTACGAAAAGTATGGTCATTCATCGTTGTGGGAGCGGCGGTGCGGCGATCCGACTTGCCCCGCGATCTGCCGCAACGCGGCAGCAAAGCCTGAGTTCGCGGCTTCTTTGACACCATTT
>NZ_FYDW01000020.1:0-57360 GCF_900187555.1 Pseudomonas sp. Irchel s3f19
TTATCTCTGCGCGCAGGCGGGCATCCTGAGCGCCTTTGCGAAGTTTGATCCGGCGTAGCAGTTCCGACTTTTCAGTTTCGGAAAGGGTAATGACGGTTGCTGGTCGGCCCATGTCGATGCCCTTGGAGAGTTGGCTTCCACAGAGCCTAGCTCAGATTTTCAGCGGTATTTGTGAAACACCACACTAGGACTGATACGGGTGGGATAAACCCGAAAAGCAGAAAGCCGCGCAATGCGCGGCTTTGAATATGGTGGGCCCACACGGACTCGAACCGTGGACCAAAGGATTATGAGTCCTCTGCTCTAACCAACTGAGCTATAGGCCCTCAGAGGTGGCCGGATTATAACGAGGGTTTTGAAAGGGTGCCATCCGAAAGATCGGTTAGTGCTATACGAAGAAACGCCGCAGCGAATTCCTCCGCCGGCAGGGGCAGGCTGACGATGTAGCCTTGGATCTGTTCGCAGCCTTCGGCGGCGAGGAAGCGCTGCTGGGCCTGGTTTTCCACGCCTTCGGCAATGATGGTGAACTGCATGCTGCGGCCCAGGGCAATGATTGCGCGGGCGATGGCGGCGTCGTGGGGGTCCTCGGGCAGGCCGCGGATGAACGACTTGTCGATCTTGAGGATGTCCAGCGGCAGGCGTTTGAGGTAGCTGAGCGACGAATAGCCGGTGCCGAAATCGTCGATGGCCAATTGCACGCCCAGCTTTTTCAACTGGTGCAGCACGGCCAGGGCTTCCTCGGCCTGGCTCATGATGAAGTTCTCGGTGATCTCCAGCTGCAGGTCACCCGCCTTCAGTTGATAGGTCTTGAGCAACTGTTCGATGCGCCGCGCCAGGTGCGGGTGACGCAGTTGGGCGCCGGCGAGGTTGATCGACAGGGGGCCGAAGTCTTCGTAGTGCATCTTCCAGAGGTGCATCTGCCGGCAGGCCTGCTCCAGCACCCAGTCGCCCAACTGAAGAATGGTGCCGTTCTCTTCTGCCAGGTGGATGAAGTGCTCTGGCGGCACCTCGCCAAAGGTCGGGTGGCTCCAGCGGATCAGCGCTTCGGCACCGACCAGGCTCTGGGTCTTGAGGCTGAGCTTGGGCTGGAAGCACAGGCTCATCTCGTTGCGCTCGACGGCGCGGCGCAACTCATGTTCGAGGGCGATGCGTTCGCTGGCCTGGGCGGTGAGGTCGCGGGTGTAGGCTTCTACACGGTTGCGGCCTTTGGCCTTGGAGCGGTACATGGCAGCGTCGGCATTGCGGATCAGCGTCGAGACGTCGCTGCCGTCCTGGGGGTACAGGCTGATGCCGATGCTGGCGCTGGTGAAGAACTCGTGCTCGCCGGCCTGGAACGGCGCGCTGAAGCAGGCCAGCAACTTGCCGGCGATGCTGTTGGCGTCGCTGGGCCTGTGCAGGCCGGGCAGAAGGATGATGAACTCGTCACCGCCCAGGCGGGCCACGGTGTCGACGTCACGCACCTGCTCTTTCAGGCGCTGGGCGATACCCTTGAGCAACAGGTCGCCGACCGGGTGGCCAAGGCTGTCGTTGATGTGCTTGAAGCGGTCGAGGTCGAGGAACAGGACCGCGCCCTGGCGGTTGGAGACCTGGGCGCAGGTAAGCACCGCCTGCAGGCGATTCTCGAACAACGCGCGGTTGGGCAGGCCGGTCAGTGGGTCGTGGTGGGCCTGGTAGTCGAGCTTGGCCT
Organism: Pseudomonas sp. Irchel s3f19; assembly: GCF_900187555.1. Taxonomy (NCBI): domain Bacteria; kingdom Pseudomonadati; phylum Pseudomonadota; class Gammaproteobacteria; order Pseudomonadales; family Pseudomonadaceae; genus Pseudomonas; species Pseudomonas sp. Irchel s3f19. The sequence continues at coordinate 1,688 of NZ_FYDW01000020.1, forward strand.
GGGCGTGCTTGAGGCTGGAGATGTCGGCGAACACGGCGACGAAGTGGGTGATTTCACGCTCGCTGTTGCGCACCGCGCTGATGGTCAGCCAGCCAGGGTAGAACTCGCCATTCTTGCGCTTGTTGTAGATCTCGCCCTGCCAATGGCCCTCGGCGGTCAGTTGGTGCCACATGGCGGCATAGAAGGCGCTGTCGTGCTGGCCAGAGGCAAGCAGGCGCGGGGTCTGGCCGAGCGCTTCGATCTCGCTGTAGCCCGTGATTTCGCTGAAGGCGCGGTTGACCGCGCTGATTCGCTGGTCGATATCGGTGATCAGCACGCCCTCGGCGGTGTTTTCGAACACGGTGGCGGCCAGTTGCAGTTTTTCCTGCATCAGGTGGCGCTCGGTGATATCGCGGGCGATGGTCAGCATGCAGTCGACACCGCCGATCGGCAGGGGCCGGGCAGACAGCTCGCACAGGCGGATCTGCCCATCGCTGCGGCGGATGTGGCAGCTGAAATCACGCACGAAGCCATCACGCTTGAGTTGGTCGACCAGGCGCTTGCGTTCGTTCAGGTCAACCCAGATGCCGAGGTCGAGGGAGGTCTGGTCGATGCTCGGGTTCAGGTCATAGCCGGTGAGGCGGCAGAAGCCCTCGTTGACTTCAATCAGCAGCCCATCACTCTGGCGCGACAGCAGCAGGCCATCGGGTGATGCGTGAAACGCCTTGGCGAACTTCTCTTCCGAGGTTTGCAGTTGCTCCTGGGTTTCCTTGAGCTGGCTGATGTCGCGCACGGCCACCACCAGCGCCGGGGTGCCATCGAGTTCGAAGGTTTCTGCCGAGGTCAGGCCCGTGAACAGCTGGCCGTTGCTGCGCCGGAAGCTCATTTCGAGGTTGCGGATGCCGCCTTGGTGCAGGCGTTCGAGCAAACGTGGGCCGCTGCCTTCTAAGGCCCACAGGTCCAGCTCGGTGGCGGTGCGGCCGATGACTTGGCCCGGGGTCAGGCCGATCTGCTCCTCGAAGGCCTCGTTGACCTCCAGCAGGCAGCCGTCGCTGTGGCGGGCGATCAGCAGGATGTCTGGGCACTGTTGGAACACCGAGGCGAATTTCTGCTCCGACAGGCGCAGGGCATCCTCGGTGCGTTTGGTCTCGCTGATGTCGATCATCAGCCCGCGCATCACCGGCCGATGCCCATGCTCGATCAGGCTGACGATGTTGCGCACCCAGAGCGGTTGGCCATCGGCGCGGATCACCCGGTAGTCGAGGCTGTGATCACGCCTGGCGGCGGTCTCGCTGTCGCAGTAGGCCTGGGCCCAGAGCGCGTCCTCGGGGTGCAGGATGCTGCGCCAGAAGCCCGGTTTGAGCCAATCATGCAGCGGGTAGCCGAGCAGGTCCTCGGCGTGGGGCGAGACATAGCTGTAGGTAAAGTCGTTGGCGTCCGCCTCCCAGGCGATTGCCGACAGGCTTTCGACCAGGCCGCGGTAGTGATACTCGCTGCTGCGCAGTTCTTGTTCCAGGGCGATGCGACGGGAAATTTCCGAGCTGAGCCGACGGTTGATACGAATGACTACTGCGAGAATCGCCACCAGTAGCAGCACTGCAGGCAAGCCATAGATGAGCATGTCGGACCAGAACATGCGCTGGTCCACCACGTTGCCGACCCAGCGCTGCTGAATATGGCTGACTTCGGCGCTGGTCATGTCGGCCATGACCTTATCGAGAATGCCCACCAGGACTTTGTTATCCCGCGGTGCGGCCATGGCCAGCTGGTAGCGGTAGGGCGTTTCGCCGCTGACGTAGAGGCCGTCGAGCTTGAGCTGGCGCAAGCTCCAGATGCTCGAGGCGAGGTCGCCGACCACGGCATCGACCTCGTCTGTGGCCAGGGCTTGCAGCGTCGAACTGACATTGGGCATGGCCACCAGGTTGAGGTCCGGGTGGTGGGTGCGCAGTAGTTCGTGTGGGGCGTAATCCTCGACCACGGCGATTTTCAGGCCGTACAGGTCTTTCAATGAACGGGGTTGTGCACCGCCTTTGTGGGCAAGGATGACAATGGGGAAGTCGAGGTAGGGGCGGGTGAAGGCCAGATAACCCTGACGCTCTGGGGTCGACATGATGCCGGGGAGCAGGTCGAGCTTGCCATCGCGCGCTTGCGCCAATACCTCGGTCCAGCTCTTTGGCTCGACCGGTTTTAGCGTCACACCCAGGCGTTCCTGGATCATGGCGATGTAGTCGGCGGCCAATCCCTGGTACCGGCCCTCCTGGTCGCGAAACTCGAACGGTGGCCAAGAGGCGTCTACGCCCAGGCTCAACTGCGGGTGGGCAGCCAGCCAGGCTTTTTCCTCGTCTGTCAGGGTCAGGGCGCCGGCCGTTGTGGTCCACAGAATCAGGAGCAGCAACAGGATGGCCGGCATCAGGGGCATAGCGGCCTCGCGATCAGAGTGTCTGACGACGAGTGTAGACCGGCATTCAGGGGGATGTGGGGCGGAAGTCGGGCATTGTGTTGCAGCCGGGGCCGTAAAAGAAAAACCCCGGCCTGGGCCGGGGTTTGTCATCACTCGTCGAGGAAGGAGCGCAGATGCTCGCTGCGAGTTGGGTGGCGCAATTTGCGCAACGCCTTCGCCTCGATCTGACGGATCCGTTCACGGGTCACGTCGAACTGCTTGCCCACCTCTTCGAGGGTGTGGTCGGTGTTCATGTCGATGCCGAAGCGCATTCGCAGCACTTTGGCTTCGCGGGCGGTCAGGCCCGAGAGCACGTCGCGGGTGGCTTCCTTGAGGCTTTCGACCGTGGCTACATCGATCGGGGACTGCATGGTCGAGTCCTCGATGAAGTCGCCCAGGTGCGAGTCTTCGTCGTCACCGATCGGGGTTTCCATGGAGATCGGCTCTTTGGCGATCTTCAGTACCTTGCGGATCTTGTCCTCAGGCATTTCCATGCGCTCGCCCAGCTCTTCCGGGGTCGGTTCACGACCCATTTCCTGCAACATCTGCCGGGAAATGCGGTTGAGCTTGTTGATCGTCTCGATCATGTGCACCGGAATACGGATGGTGCGCGCCTGGTCGGCGATCGAGCGGGTGATCGCCTGGCGAATCCACCAGGTGGCATATGTCGAGAACTTGTAGCCGCGACGGTATTCGAACTTGTCCACCGCTTTCATCAAGCCGATGTTGCCTTCCTGGATCAGATCGAGGAACTGCAGGCCACGGTTGGTGTACTTCTTGGCGATGGAGATCACCAGACGCAGGTTCGCCTCGACCATTTCTTTCTTGGCGCGGCGGGCCTTGGCTTCACCGATCGACATGCGACGGTTGATTTCCTTGATCTCGGCGACGGTCAGGCCAGTCTCGGTCTCAAGGTCGATCAGCTTCTGTTGGCAAGCGACGATGGCAGCGTCTTTTTCACCCAGGGCGGCAGCCCACTTGGTGCTACGCTTGGCCAGGTCACCGCTCCAGGTCTGGTCGGTTTCGTTGCTTGGGAACATGCGCAGGAAGTCGGCACGCGGCATGCGGGCGTCACGGACGCACAGTTGCATGATGGCGCGTTCTTGCTGACGCAGGCGGCTCAGTGCATCACGCACGCGCTCGACCAGTACCTCGAACTGCTTGGGTACCAGCTTGATCGGCATGAACAGGTCAGCCAGGGCCTGAAGGGCCGCGATGCTTTCCTTGGCGCTGCGACCGCTCTTCTTCAGCACCTTGTTGGTGACTTGAAGCTGATCGGCAACGGCACCGAAACGCTGAGCTGCTACGACGGGGTCCGGGCCACTTTCGGCCTCTTCCTCGTCATCGCTCTCTTCGCTTTCTTCTTCGTCGTCTGTTTCTTCCTTGGTAGCCGCGGCCTTGGCGCCTGGAACAGGCACTTCTTCGGTCGGGGCAGCGATGTTGTCATCAGGGTCGATGTAACCGCTGAGCACATCGGACAGACGGCCACCTTCGGTGGTGACACGATCGTATTCGCTGAGAATGTAGTCGACAGTACCCGGGAAGTGAGCGATGGCGCCCATGACTTCACGGATGCCTTCCTCGATACGCTTGGCGATTTCGATCTCGCCTTCGCGGGTCAGCAGCTCGACAGTACCCATTTCACGCATGTACATGCGCACCGGGTCGGTCGTGCGGCCGATATCGGTTTCAACTGCCGCCAACGCAGCAGCGGCTTCTTCGGCCGCGGCTTCGTCGGTGTCGGCTTCCGCCAACAGAAGGGCATCCGCATCCGGAGCACTCTCGAATACGTTGATCCCCATGTCGTTGATCATGCGGATGATGTCTTCCACCTGTTCAGGATCTGAAATATCCTCAGGCAGGTGGTCGTTGACCTCCGCGTAAGTCAGGTAGCCCTGCTCACGACCGCGGGTGATCAACTCTTTGATACGAGACTGCTGTTGCGCTTTTCCGGACATAACACCCTATCCACTGAAGGTCTTGGCGGGCAAAAAACAAGCCGAGGATTATACCCGAGCATGGGCCTCACGCGCCAGATGAGGTCGGCGTTTGTGCGGGAACATTCCTGCTAAGCAGGGCGAGAAGCTGAGATTTTTCCTCACTGCTCAACTCGCTTTGACGTGCTTTCCTGAGCAGATGTTCCAGGCTGCGCTCGCGTTGGCGGGCGGACAAGCTAGTTATAGTGTCGAAAAACTGTTGTTCAAGGTTGTCGGCCACGATCAGCCATTCCTTCTCGGCCAATGCCCGCAGCAAACGGCCCTGTTCGGTGCCGTGCCAGCGTGCAATCAGCTGCATTGAGCTTAGCCCAGGATTCTTCTGCGCGGCTTCGATCAATGCCACCAGCAACTGGCTGTAGAGGTGCTCTTCGTCGGCGAAGTGGCTGGCATCTTCCACCTTTCCGGCCAGCAGCGGGTGGTGCAGCAGGGTGCGCAGGGCGGCCAGCGTAGGCGGCTCCACGGGGGCTGGCGTGCGCGGTGGCGCCTCATCGCGTTGCTGCCAGGGCTTGCCGCCTTTGCGGTTTTTGTCCCAGGGCTTGTCGCTCCACGGTTTCTTGCCGCCACCCTTGTTCGGCTTCCATTGCTGCTCTTGCTGCGCCGGGGCGTAGTCGTGCTGCGGCATGTCGCCGAAGTCCGGGGTGTAGCTGGCCATGGCGTCGTAGTCATAGCCCGGGTCGTAGTCCGGTACGCTGCTGTTGGCAGCCGGCTGTTGGGCCAATTGCTCTACTTGCTGCGGGTCGAGGCCGGTAATTTCTTTCAGGCGGTTACGCATCAGCTGGCGCAGGTTGGCGCCCGGGATTTTTTCGACCAGCGGTGCAGCCAGGGTGGCCAGATGCGCTTTGCCTTCCAGTGAGCGCGGGTCGGCCTCAATGCTCAATTGCTCGAAAAAGTAATCCGCCAGTGGCTGGGCGTGCTGGTTGATGCGTGCCATGAAAGCATCGGTGCCTTCGGCGCGCACCAGGCTGTCCGGGTCTTCGCCTTCGGGCAGGAACAAAAAGCGTGCGCGGCGGCCGTCCTGCAGGGCCGACAAGGTCGACTCCAGTGCGCGCCAGGCGGCTTTGCGCCCGGCTTGGTCGCCGTCAAAACAGAACAATACGCTGGGCACCACACGGAACAGGCGCTTGAGGTGTTCTTCGCTGGTGGCGGTGCCGAGGGTGGCGACGGCATTGCGCAGGCCTTGCTGGGCCAGTGCGATAACGTCCATGTAGCCCTCGACGACAATGATTTCATCGAGGTTGCGGTTGTGCTTGCGTGCCTCGTAAAGCCCGTAGAGCTCTTGGCCCTTGTGGAAAACCGGGGTTTCCGGGGAGTTGAGGTACTTGGGCTTGTCGTCCCCCAGTACGCGGCCACCGAAGGCGATCACCCGGCCACGGCTGTCGCGGATCGGGAACATCACACGGTCGCGGAAGCGGTCATAGCGCTTGCCGCTCTCGGCGTTCTCGATCAGCAGGCCGGCGTCGATCATCACCTTTTGCTGCAGGCTGTCGGCGCCCAGGTGCTTGAGCAGGTTGTCCCAGCCTGGCGGGGCAAAGCCCAGGCCGAAGTCGCGGGCAATCTCACCGGACAGGCCGCGCCCCTTGAGGTAATCCACCGCCGCCTTGCGGGTCGGGTGGCTGCGCAGGGCCTGGCGATAGAATTCGGTGGCAGCATCCAGTAGCGGGTACAGCGGCGAATCTGTCGGCTGGCGTGGCTTCTGCGCGCGCCGGCCTTCCTCGCGTGGCACTTCCATGCCGGCGGCACGGGCCAGTTCCTCGACTGCCAGGGGGAAGTCCAGGTTGTCGTGGTCCATGACGAAGCCAAGGGCGTTGCCGCCGGCGCCGCAGCCGAAGCAGTAGTAGAACTGCTTGTCGGGGCTGACCGTGAAGGAAGGGGTTTTTTCCTTGTGGAACGGGCAGCAGGCGGAGTAGTTCTTGCCGGTTTTTTTCAGCTGGACGCGCGAACTCACCACGTCGACAATGTCGAGGCGGTTGATAAGGTCGTCAATGAAGCTCTGGGGAATCAGCCCGGCCATGGCAGTCTCGTCATCTGGCAACTGGCAAGTCTAATCGCTCACGCGCCGGTTGGGGCGAATGCTGCAAGGGGAAGTGCGAGGGAGGTATGTGCTCGTCGCCAGCCAATGAAGGCTCGTCAGACAGGACGTGCACGCCTGGTCAAGGACCAGCTCTGACGTTTCAGGCAGGTTGCCCTGCTGCAGTTCGCATGACGCGAGTGCGTAGGGGCCTTGAGCTAGCTGCCCAAGTTTGAAGCAATTGTGTAGCAACCGCTGCCATCGGCCCGGCGGTGAGCCGGGCAGGGCAGAAGCTTTGCGTAGAACGTCTGTATTAGTACAGACGAACGGCGCGGCGCTGTTCGCGCTGAACTTTCTTGGCGTGACGCTTAACAGCGGCAGCTGCTTTACGCTTACGCTCTGCGGTCGGCTTCTCGTAAAACTCGCGGCTACGAACTTCAGCCAGTACACCGGCTTTTTCGCAGGAGCGCTTGAAACGACGCAGAGCTACGTCGAAGGGTTCGTTCTCTTTAACTTTGACGGCTGGCATCCAGGGCTACCTTAATTCATTACCGGGGTAGACGTGCTCCTGGCAAAACAAAGGTGTGCTGGAGAACGTCGGTTTTCAAGGGTTGCGGATGTTAACCCTTAGCTGGCCGGAATGCAAAGCCTCTGATCGAAAACCGCTGGTCGGCACCCGACACGGCGACTATCATGCGCGGCTTCGAATTCAGCCCCCACAAGGGACGAACCCATGCTAGTACTGGGATTGGAAACATCCTGCGACGAAACTGGCGTCGCATTATATGACAGCGAACGCGGCTTGTTGGCCGACGCGCTGTTCAGCCAGATCGACCTGCACCGCGTGTTCGGCGGTGTGGTCCCCGAGCTTGCCTCACGCGATCACGTCAAGCGCATGCTGCCGCTGATCCGCCAGGTGCTGGACGAGGCTGGCTGCGTGGCCACCGAGATCGACGCCATCGCCTACACCGCGGGTCCTGGGCTGGTCGGCGCGTTGCTGGTCGGAGCTTCCTGCGCCCAGGCGCTGGCGTTTGCCTGGGACATTCCGGCCATTGGTGTGCACCACATGGAAGGCCATCTTCTGGCGCCCATGCTGGAAGAAACCCCACCCGAATTCCCGTTCGTCGCTTTGTTGGTGTCGGGCGGCCATACCCAGCTGGTACGGGTTGATGGCATCGGCCATTACCAACTGTTGGGCGAGAGCCTGGATGACGCGGCCGGTGAGGCCTTCGACAAAACCGCCAAGCTGATCGGCCTGAACTACCCAGGCGGCCCTGAAATCGCCCGGCTGGCCGAGCAGGGCGTACCGGGGCGCTTTGTCTTCCCACGGCCGATGACCGATCGCCCAGGCCTGGAATTCAGTTTCAGCGGCCTCAAGACGTTCGCCCTGAACACCTGGCAGCAATGCCGCGATGCTGGCGACGACGGTGAGCAAACCCGTTGCGACGTGTCCCTGGCATTCCAGCAGGCGGTGGTGGAGACTTTGACCATCAAGTGCAAGCGGGCCCTGAAGCAGACTGGCCTGAAGCGGCTGGTGATCGCCGGTGGCGTCAGCGCCAACAAGGCTTTGCGCGCGTCCCTCGAGGACATGCTGGGCAGCATGAAGGGCAACGTGTACTACGCGCGCCCGCAGTTCTGCACCGACAACGGCGCCATGATCGCCTATGCCGGCTGCCAGCGCCTGTTGGCGGGGCAGCAGCAGGACCTGGCGATCAGTGTGCAGGCGCGTTGGCCGATGGAGCAGTTACCGCCGGTCTGAAAGGTGTCAGAAGTGGCGTTCGCGCCCGGCGAACAGGTCGCGCAGGTTGTTGCGATGACGCCAGACGATCATCACCGTGAGTACGCTGATCGGTAGCAAGGCCTCTGGCTCGCGCCAGGCGAGCAGGGGCAGGGTCAGCGGCGTGGCGATCAGCGCCGCCAGCGAGCTGGTGCGGGTGAGGTAGAAGGTCAGTAGCCAGGCGGCGATGGCCAGCAGTGCGGCTGGGAAGTACAGGGCCATGAGCAGGCCGGCGGCAGTCGCGACGCCCTTGCCGCCCTGGAAGCGAAAGTACAGCGGGAACAGGTGGCCCAGCACCGCGCAGACGCCAACCCAGGCCTGCGCGTGCAGGTCGAGCCCGGCAAGGCGGGCGAGCAATACTGGCAACAAGCCCTTGCACAGGTCGCCAAGCAGGGTCAGGATCGCCAGCTTGCGGCCTGCCAGGCGTAGCATGTTGGTGGCCCCGGCATTGCCCGAACCGCTGGAACGGGGGTCCGGGCTACCGAACAGGCGGCTGAGGACGATGGCGAAGGACAGCGAGCCGAGCAGGTAGGCGAGCAGCGCCAATAACCAAAACATGCTAACTATTCCGGGCGAGGACGCCCTGATTCTAACGGCGCCAGTCGCCCTTGTCGTGCTGTGGAGAGAAGTGCTTGGACAGAGTGTTCATCGAAGGCCTGGAAGTCGATACCGTCATCGGTGCCTATGACTGGGAGCGGGATATTCGCCAGTGCTTGCGCCTGGACCTGAGTTTCGCCTGGGATAACCGCCCGGCAGCGGCCGGCGACGATCTCAGCCTGGCGCTGGACTACGCCAGTGTTTCGGCGCGTATCCAGGCATTTTCCGAGCAGGCGCGCTTCGAACTGGTGGAAACCTTCGCCGAGCGCCTGGTCGCGGTGCTGATGGAAGAATTCCAGATCCCGTGGGTGCGGCTGAAACTGACCAAGCCAGGCGCGGTCCCCGCTGCCCGTGGCGGTGTTGGCGTGGAGATCGAGCGCGGATGTCTCTGAACACGGTTTATCTGGGCCTGGGCAGCAACATCGACCGCGAGGCGCACCTGTGCGCGGGTCTCGATGCCTTGGCGGGCATCCTCACCGACATGCGTTGTTCGCCGGCGTTCGAGAGCCAGGCGGTGGGTATCAAGAGTGGCCCGTTCATCAACTTCGTGGTGACCGGCAAGACCGATCTGCCACTGATGGAGCTGGACCGCCGGCTCAAGTTCATCGAAGCCGACAACGGCCGCTACGCGCCCGAGCGCAAAGGGCTGCCGCTGGATATCGACGTGTTGATGTATGACGACCTGCACGGCACGTTCGATGGGTTGGTGCTGCCGCGGGCCGAGATTCTGAAAAACGCGTTCGTGTTGTGGCCATTGTCGCTCTTGGCGCCCGAGCTGGTGCACCCTGGGGTGGGCAAGCCCATGGCGCAGGTGTGGCAGGAGGCGCGGATTGATCAGGTGCTGGCCCCGGTCGCCTTCGAGTGGCGAGGGTTGCAGCTGACGCCGGCCTGAGCCTTGCCCTTTCGGTGCCTTGCCGGGCCTCTTCGCGGTGCCCGGCAATCGTGAAATCAGCCTTCTGCAGCGCTTTTGTAGGCCGTCAGCGCCTTTAATCGCTCACCTTTAAGCGACTCGCCCAACGCCTGCCCGGTCAGCCCAGCCTGCACCAGCGGCTTCACATCCACAGCCCTTGCCGCAGCTGCTGCCCCTCGCAGGTAGTCAGCCTGTGGATAAGCCAGACTGCCCTGGCGCGCGCGCGCATCCATCTCGCAGGCGCTGATGAAGTCGTCGAAGCGCTGTGGCCGCCGATACACATCGAACTTCTGCAACAGCTCCAGCAATGCCGTGGACGGCAACTCAAGGGCCTGGTTGCATTGAGACAGGCACTCACCCACCAGTATGGCCAGCTCCTGGCAGTCTCGCGGCGCCTTGAAGCGCTGGCTGACCGCCTTGATCGTTGCTGGCTGCAGCTCGCGCAGCAGGCAAGCCCAGCGCACATGCAGTGGTTGATCATGCTGCGCGGCCTGCTCCAGGCCCGCCAAGGCGTGGGGGCTATCCTCAAGCTCTGGCAACAGTGCCTGCAAGGCATCGCAAGCGCGCAAGACCTCGAAGAACACCTGGGGTTGCGGCTCCATCAGCGCGCGCTCGATCTCTTTCCAGCTGCGTTCGGCGGTGAGCGCCTGCAGTTCGCCAGAGGCACTGATCTGACGCATCAGCGCCAGGGTTTCGTCAGCCACCTTGAAGCCCAGTGGCGCGTAGCGTGCGGCAAAGCGGGCAACCCTGAGTACCCGCAGGGGGTCTTCGGCGAACGCGGGGGACACGTGGCGTAAAAGGCGCCTTTCGAGGTCCTCTTTGCCGTGATAGGGGTCGTAAAGCGTGCCGTCGTCGTCCTCCGCCATCGCATTGATGGTCAGGTCGCGGCGGATCAGGTCTTCTTCGAGGGTGACGTCGGGGCTGGCATGGAAGGTAAACCCGCCATAGCCACGGCCACTTTTGCGCTCGGTGCGCGCCAGGGCGTATTCCTCACCGCTTCGGGGGTGGATGAACACCGGGAAATCAGCGCCTACCGGGCGGTAGCCCAGGGCCTGCATCTGTTCGACGGTGGCGCCAACCACCAGCCAGTCGATGTCGCTGACGGGGCGCCCGAGCAAGCGGTCGCGCACGGCGCCGCCAACTTTGTAGATGTGCATGTACAGCCTCCATAACTGCCCACAGGATAACCTGTTGGCAGTTATGCGGGGGCGTCGCGGCTAGAGGTGGTGGATGACGGCCAGGTCCATGCGGCCATAGTCGGCGCTTTCGCCATGCTCGCCGCGCGGAGGCATGTGATGGGTCTTCATGACCTGGTCGCCTTGTACGGTCTCCAGGTGAATGTCGAAGCCCCACAGGCGGTGCAGGTGCTTGAGCACTTCCTCGGTCGAGTCGCCCAGCGGTTTGCGGTTGTGTTGTTGGTGGCGCAGGGTCAGCGAGCGGTCGCCGCGGCGGTCGATGCTCCAGATCTGTACGTTGGGTTCACGGTTGCCCAGGTTGTATTGGGCCGCCAGTTGTTCGCGAATGAACCGGTACCCTGCCTCGTCATGGATAGCGGGTACCAGCAGGTCATCACGCTGGTCGTCGTCAAGAATGCTGAACAGCTTGAGGTCGCGGATCACCTTGGGCGACAGGTACTGCAGGATGAAGCTCTCGTCCTTGAAGCTGCTCATGGCGAACTTGATGGTCGAGAGCCAGTCGCTGCCGGCAATGTCGGGGAACCAGTGGCGATCTTCTTCGGTTGGGTTTTCGCAGATGCGGCGGATGTCGGTGTACATCGCAAAGCCGAGCGCATAGGGGTTGATGCCGTTGTAGTACGGGCTGTCGAAACCTGGCTGGAACACCACGCTGGTGTGCGACTGCAGGAACTCCATAATGAAACCGTCGGTGACCAGGCCCTCGTCGTACAGGTCGTTCATCAGCGTGTAGTGCCAGAAGGTGGCCCACCCTTCGTTCATCACCTGGGTCTGGCGCTGCGGATAGAAGTACTGCGCTATCTTGCGCACGATGCGCACCACTTCGCGCTGCCAGGGTTCGAGCAGGGGGGCGTGCTTTTCGATGAAGTACAGGATGTTTTCCTGAGGTTCGGCGGGGAAGCGCGCATCATCACGCTCACCACCCTTCTCCGCGCCCTTGGGGATAGTGCGCCACAGGTCGTTGATCTGCCGTTGCAGGTGCTCTTCACGCTCCTTCTGCCGGCGCCGCTCCTCCTCGGCAGAAATGGGGTAGGGGCGCTTGTAGCGGTCGACACCGTAATTCATCAGCGCGTGGCAGGAGTCGATGAGGTCTTCGACGGCATCGATGCCGTGGCGCTCTTCACACTGGGCGATGTACTGCTTGGCAAACACCAGGTAGTCGATGATCGAACTGGCATCGGTCCAGGTGCGGAACAGGTAGTTGCCCTTGAAAAAGCTGTTGTGGCCATAGCAGGCATGGGCGATTACCAGTGCCTGCATGCACATGGTGTTTTCTTCCATCAGGTAGGCGATGCACGGGTCGGAGTTGATCACGATCTCGTACGCCAGGCCCATCTGGCCCCTACTGTAGGACTTTTCGGTACTGAGGAACTGCTTGCCATAGGACCAGTGGTGGTAGCCCAGCGGCATGCCTACCGAGGCGTAGGCATCCATCATCTGTTCGGCGGTAATCACTTCGATCTGGTTGGGATAGGTGTCCAGGGCGTAACGCTCGGCCAGGCGGCTGATTTCCCGGTCGTAGGTCTGGATCAGGTCGAACGTCCATTCGGACCCGGTGGAAATAGGTTGGCGTTTCTGAGCTCTGGCGGTCATGTGGCTAACCTGCGCTGGAAGAGTTCACGGAAGACCGGGTAGATGTCGCCGGCCGATACCAACTGCTGCTGGGCGAACGTGTCGGGGAAGCCTTCGCCGATTCGCTCGTACTCGTACCACAGCGCCTGATGCTCACGGGGGGTGATCTCGACGTAAGTGTAGTACTGCACGTGCGGCATGATCTGCTTGGAGAGGATCTCGCGGCAGATCGGCGAGTCGTCGTTCCAGTTGTCGCCGTCGGAGGCCTGGGCGGCATAGATGTTCCAGTCACTGGCCGGGTAGCGCTCGGCCATGATTTCCTGCATCAGCTTGAGCGCGCTGGAGACGATGGTGCCGCCGGTCTCCCGCGAATAGAAGAACTCTTCCTCGTCCACTTCCCGCGCACTGGTGTGATGGCGGATGAAGACCACTTCGATGCGGTCGTAATTACGCTTGAGGAACAGGTACAGGAGGATGAAGAAGCGCTTGGCGATGTCCTTGGTGGCCTGGGTCATGGAGCCGGAAACGTCCATCAGGCAGAACATCACAGCTTTCGAACTGGGGTTGGGCTGCTTGACCAGCAGGTTGTACTTGAGGTCGAAGGTGTCGAGGAAGGGCAGGCGGTTGATGCGTGCCTTGAGCCGTTCGATTTCTTGCTCGACTTCCTGGATGTCGGTGAAGTTGTCAGGTTCCTCGACCTTCAGGCGGTCGAGTTCTTTCTGCGCTTCGCGCAACAAGGCACGGCTGCTGCCGGTCAGGGCAATACGCCGGGCATGGGCCGAACGCAGGGTGCGAACGATGTTGATGCGTGATGGGTTGCCTTCGTTGGCAATACCGGCACGTACAGTCTTGAAGGTGTCGGCACCGGTCAGGTGGCGTTTGACCAGGTTGGGCAGTTCGAGGTCTTCGAACATGAATTCGAGAAACTCTTCCTGGGTGATCTGGAAGACGAACTCATCCATGCCCTCGCCAGAGTTGCCGGCCTTGCCACGGCCACCGCCGCCGCCACCACCCTGGGGCCTTGGGATGTGTTCGCCGGCGGTGAATTCCTTGTTGCCAGGGTGCACGATGGTCTGTTTGCCGCCACGACCGTGGTGCAACACCGGTTCATCGATATCCCGTCCCGGAATGCTGATCTGCTCGCCATGCTCCATGTCCATGATGGAGCGGCGGCTCACGGCCTCTTCGACGGCCTTCTTGATGTGCTCACGGTAGCGCCGCAGAAAACGCTGGCGGTTGACCGTGCTCTTGTTCTTGCCGTTCAGGCGTCGGTCGATTACGTAGCTCATGGTCCCTCCGGTGACTGGATGCAGCTGCAAGCCACGAGCTTCAAGCTGCAAGAAAGAGCAGCCACCGCGGCTGCAAGCTGTGGCGTAGACAGAAGCGCCGACGCCGGGCAGCTTGCAGCTTGCGGCTAGAAGCTTGCCGCTTTATTGCGATTTCCTGACCCGCAGGTACCATTCCGACAGCAAGCGCACCTGCTTGTCGGTGTAACCACGCTCCACCATCCGGGTGACGAAGTCGTTGTGTTTCTTCTGGTCTTCCTTGCTGGCCTTGGCATTGAAGCTGATGACCGGCAGCAGGTCTTCGGTGTTGGAGAACATTTTCTTCTCGATCACCACCCGCAGTTTTTCATAGCTCAGCCAGCTCGGGTTCTTGCCGTTGTTGTTGGCGCGTGCGCGCAGTACGAAGTTGACGATCTCGTTGCGGAAGTCTTTCGGGTTGCTGATGCCGGCAGGCTTCTCGATCTTCTCCAGTTCTTCGTTGAGGGCAATACGGTTGAGGATCTCGCCGGTTTCCGGGTCGCGGTATTCCTGGTCTTGAATCCAGAAGTCGGCGTACAGCACATAGCGGTCGAAGATGTTCTGGCCGTACTCGCTGTAAGACTCGAGGTAGGCGGTCTGGATTTCCTTGCCGATGAACTCGATGTAGCGCGGTGCCAGGTATTCCTTCAGGTAGCGCAGGTAGCGTTCGCGCACTTCGGCCGGGAACTGTTCCTGTTCGATCTGCTGTTCGAGCACATACAGCAGGTGAACCGGGTTGGCTGCGATCTCGTGCGGGTCGAAGTTGAAGACCTTGGACAGGATCTTGAAGGCGAAGCGGGTCGACAGGCCGTTCATGCCCTCGTCGACGCCTGCCGAGTCCCGGTATTCCTGGATCGACTTGGCCTTTGGATCGGTGTCCTTGAGGTTTTCACCGTCGTAGACACGCATCTTCGAATAGATGTTGGAGTTTTCGGGCTCCTTGAGGCGCGAGAGCACGGTGAACTGGGCCAGCATCTTGAGGGTGTCGGGCGCGCAATGGGCCTTGGCCAGCGAGCTGTTGACCAGCAGTTTGTCGTAGATCTTGATTTCGTCACTGACGCGCAGGCAGTAGGGCACCTTGACGATGTAGATCCGGTCGATGAACGCTTCGTTGTTTTTGTTGTTGCGGAAGGTGTGCCACTCCGATTCGTTGGAGTGGGCCAGCAGGATGCCGGTGTAGGGGATCGCCCCCAGCCCCTCGGTACTGTTGTAGTTACCTTCCTGTGTCGCCGTCAGTAGGGGGTGCAGGACCTTGATCGGCGCCTTGAACATCTCGACGAATTCCATCAGGCCCTGGTTGGCCCGGCACAGCGCACCCGAATAGCTGTAGGCGTCGGCGTCGTTCTGTGGGTATTCCTCGAGTTTGCGGATGTCCACCTTGCCCACCAGGGCAGAGATGTCCTGGTTGTTCTCATCGCCGGGTTCGGTCTTGGCGATGGCGATCTGGTTAAGGATCGAGGGGTAGAGTTTGACCACCTTGAACTTGGAGATATCGCCGCCGAACTCCTGCAGGCGCTTGGTGGCCCAGGGCGACATGATGGTGTTCAGGTAGCGCCGTGGGATCCCAAACTCTTCCTCGAGAATGGCCCCATCTTCGGTGGCGTTGAACAAACCCAGTGGTGATTCGAATACAGGCGAGCCCTTGATGGCGTAGAAGGGCACCTTCTCCATCAGTTGCTTGAGCTTCTCGGCCAGCGACGACTTGCCGCCGCCTACCGGGCCCAGCAGGTAAAGGATTTGCTTCTTCTCTTCCAGGCCCTGCGCCGCGTGGCGGAAGTACGAAACGATCTGGTCGATGCATTCTTCCATGCCATGGAAGTCTTCAAAGGCCGGATAGCGCCGAATGACCTTGTTCGAGAAGATCCGTGAAAGCCTGGAATTGTTGGAGGTGTCGACAAGCTCCGGTTCGCCGATGGCCAGCAACAGCCGTTCTGCCGCCGAAGCGTAGGCGCTGCGATCCTGCTTGCACAGCTCGAGGTACTCCTGCAGCGAAAGTTCTTCCTGGCGGGTGGACTCGAAACGTTGTTGGAAGTGGCTAAAAATGCTCATGACGTCACCTCGCTCGATACGTGGAGACGACGCCGGATCAGTCAGCTGATGCTGGCATGCAACCGGGTTCGCCGATTGCTGTATACCCCCCAGAACACCCTTGAAACGCTACCGATGACCCGCACGCCGGTGTACCGGCTCTCCCCTTTTTTGGATGGCCTGGGCTTAAGGATAGTTGGTAATACGCAAGGTCAAGGGCGCGAGGCCGAGAAGTTGCTCGCGACCGTTCGTCAGGTGAGCCGCAAGCCCGCATAGGGCGCGGGCTGCAGTAAAAATGAAAAAATTATTCAGCGGCGCCTTGGGCAGTCTCGCCCGGGTAGGTGGCGCGCCACAGCTCAAAGCCGCCATCGACGCTGTACACGTCCGAGAAGCCCTGGCCGGCCAGGTAGGCGGCGGCGCTCTGGCTGGAATTGCCGTGGTAGCAGACCACCAGGGTCGGTGCATCGAGGTCGGCATTGCGGATGAAATCGGCGACCGAATGGTTATCCAGGTGGGTGGCGCCGTTGATGTGGCCGGCCGCAAAGGCCTGTGGGTCGCGAATATCGACCACTACCGCACCTTGCGCGCGCAGGGCCAGGGCCTGCTCGGGAGGGATGCGCTTGAATTCGCTCATGGGTACGGTTTCCTTCAGGGCTGATCGTTGAGTCTAGTGGGTTGTGCCGGCGTGCGTACGGTGCCGTCGTCGGCGCAGTCGCAGCGATGGTATTCACCGCTGTCGACGTTATAGAGGGTCATGGCACCGCCCCACACGCAACCGGTGTCCAGGGCGATGATGCCGGGCTCGTCGACGCGCCCTTCAAGGGCGGCCCAGTGGCCGAAGATGATCTTCACATGCCGCGAGCGGCGGTCCTTGTGCGCAAACCAGGGCTTGTAGCCTTTGGGGGCTGCGCCCAAGCCTTCCTTGCTCTTGAGGTCGAGCTTGCCCTCGGGGGTGCAGAAGCGCATGCGCGTGAGGTAGTTGGTGATCACCCGCAGGCGCTCGATACCTGTGAGGTTCTTGCTCCACTTGTTCGGCTCGTTGCCGTACATGCCATCGAGGTAGAGCTTGAGGCACCCGTCGTCCCGCAGCACTTCCTCGACTTCGGCGGCAAGCTCAAGGGCTCGGCCCAGGGTCCACTGTGGCGGTATGCCAGCATGTACCATGGCGATACCGCGGGGCTCGTCGTAATGCAGCAGTTTTTGCCGGCGCAGCCAGTCGAACAGCAGGTCGGCGTCTGGCGCTTCGAGGATAGCGCCCAGGGTGTCGCTCTTTTTCAGGCGTTCGACGTTGTGCCAGGCGGCCAGCAGGTGCAGGTCATGGTTGCCCAGCACGCACACCAGCGAGTCACGGATCGAGTAAAGGAAGCGCAGGGTTTCCAGCGACTCGGGGCCGCGGTTGACCAGGTCACCGACCAACCAGAGGCGGTCGATGGCGGGGTTGAAGCGCACGCGTTCGAGCAGGCATTTGAGCGGTTGCAGGCAGCCTTGCAGGTCACCGACGGCGTAGGTCGCCATCAGTGCAGGGCTCCGGGTACCGCCAGGCGGAAGGGCGCGATCTGGGCATCGAAGCGTTTACCGTCTTCGGCGAACATCTGGTAGCTGCCCTGCATGGTGCCGACGCGGGTGCTGATGACCGCGCCACTGCTGTAGGTATGGCTCTGGCCCGGGTCGATGTTCGGTTGCTGGCCGACCACGCCGGCGCCGCGCACTTCCTCGACTTCGCCATCACCGTTGGTGATCAGCCAGTGTCGGGACAGCAACTTGGCCGTGACCGAGCCGTTGTTCTGCACGGTAATGGTGTAGGCGAAAGCGAAACGACTGTTTTCGGGGTCGGATTGTTCTTTGAGGTAGCGGGTCACGACGCTGACGTCGATCTGATAGCGGGGATCGGACATGCAAAGGCCTTGGGCGAACTGACGCAATAATGCAGTCTAGGCCATTGGCGGGGGGGAGGGCCAGCGGTGTGGTCGCGGGCAGGCATGTCAGCAGGGGGGGGGTGGTGCCGGCCTCTTCACGGGTGAACCGAGAAGAGGCCGGTGCAGGCGCTATCAGGCTTGTTGGTCAGCCAACTGGTCTGCCAGGCGCACGAAGGCCGCCAGGTCCAGCTGCTCAGGCCTCAGGCTGCCATCAACGCCAGCGGCTTCGATCGCCTGGCTGTCGAGCAGGCCTTTGAGGGTGTTGCGCAGTGTCTTGCGACGCTGGTTGAAGGCTTCGCGAACGACCCGCTCCAGCAGCAGGTGGTCCTTGGCTGGGAACGGCAGCACTTCGTGTGGCACCAGGCGCACGATGGCCGAGTCCACCTTTGGCGGCGGGTTGAACGCGCCAGGGCCGACGTTGAACAGGTGTTCGACCCGGCAGTGGTACTGCACCATGATCGACAGGCGGCCCCAGTCACCGCCACCCGGGCCTGCGGCCATGCGCTCGACCACTTCCTTCTGCAGCATGAAGTGCATGTCGCGGATCAGCCCGGCGTGGCTGAGCAGGTGGAAGATCAGCGGGGTGGAAATGTTGTAGGGCAGGTTGCCGACCACCTTGAGGCTGCGCGGTGGCACGCCGAGCTGGTTGAAGTCGAACTTCAGGGCGTCGCCCTGGTGCAGGCGGAAGTTGTCACGGCCGGCGAACTTGTGCTGCAGGATCGGCACCAGGTCCTTGTCCAGTTCCACCACGTCCAGCTGTGCACCGCTGCCCAGCAGGCCCTCGGTGAGGGCGCCCTGGCCTGGGCCGATTTCCAGCAGGTGTTCACCCGCCTTGGCGTGGATGGCGCGCAGGATGCGGTCGATGATGCCGGCGTCGTGCAGGAAGTTCTGACCGAAGCGCTTGCGCGCCCGGTGTTGGTATTGCTCGTTCATGGTCGGTTCTCGGCCATCTGGTAGGCGGTTTCCAGGGCAACCCGCAGGCTGCCGGTATCAACCTTGCCGGTGCCGGCCAGGTCCAGGGCGGTGCCGTGGTCGACCGACGTGCGGATGATCGGCAGGCCCAGCGTCACATTGACGGCGGCGCCGAAGCCTTTGTACTTGAGTACGGGCAGGCCCTGGTCGTGGTACATCGCCAGCACTGCGTCGCAGTGCTCCAGATATTTGGGGGTAAACAGGGTATCGGCCGGCAGCGGTCCGCGCAGGTCCATGCCTTCGGTGCGCAGGCGGGCCAGTGTCGGTTCGATGATGTCGATTTCTTCGCGGCCCAGATGGCCGCCTTCTCCGGCGTGCGGGTTGAGGCCGCAGACCAGGATGCGAGGGTTGGCAATGCCGAACTTGTCGCGCATATCGGCGTGCAGGATGCGGGTGACACGCTCGACGCGTTCAGCGGTGATCGCGTCGGCAATCTCGCGCAGCGGCAGGTGAGTGGTCACCAGGGCCACGCGCAGGCCGCGGGTCGCGAGCATCATCACCACTTGCGCGGTGTGGGTCAGCTCGGCGAGGAACTCGGTATGCCCGGAAAAGGCAATGCCGCTCTCGTTGATCACGCCCTTGTGCACAGGGGCGGTGATCATCCCGGCGAAATGCCCGTCCAGGCAGCCAGTGCCTGCGCGGGTCAGGGTTTGCAGGACGAAGGCGGCATTGGCCTTGTCCAGCTGGCCTGCCGTCACGGCGGTGGCCAGGGGTGTATCCCAGACATACAAGCTGCCCGCAGGCGCTGGCTGGTCGGGCCAGTGGTCCGGCGCTACCGGCAGCAGGTTGACGGCCAGCCCCAGCTGCGTGGCCCGCTCGGCGAGCAGGTCACGGCTGGTGATGGCAATCAGGGGGTGGGGCTGGGCGTCTGCGGCGAGCAGCAGGCACAGGTCGGGACCTATGCCGGCTGGTTCACCGGGGGTGACGGCGAAGCGCAGGGGCTTCACTGTGCAGCCTGGTCGGCGCCAGGCAGCTTGATTTCAACGTAGGCCTCGTCGCGGATCTGGCGCAGCCAGGTCTGCAGCTCTTCGTCGTACTTGCGGTTGCGCAGCACGTTCAATGCCTGCTGTTCACGCGCCTGTTCGGTGCTGTCGGTGGCGCGGCGGCCCAGCACTTCCAGGACGTGCCAGCCGTACTGGGTCTTGAACGGTTTGGTGACTTCGCCTTGGGCTGCGTTGGCCATCTGCTCACGGAACTCGGGCACCAGGCTGTTCGGGTCGACCCAGTTGAGGTCGCCGCCGTTAAGCGCCGAACCCGGGTCTTCCGAGAAGCTCTTCGCCAGCTCGCCGAAGTCTTCGCCGTTCTTGATGCGGTCGTACAGGCGTTCGGCCAATTGCTCGGTGGCTGCGTCGCTGCGGATTTCGCTCGGCTTGATCAGGATGTGGCGTACATGCACTTCGTCACGCAGCACGTTCTCGCTGCCACCACGCTTCTCTTCCAGTTTGAGGATGATGAAGCCGTTGGGGATACGGATTGGCTGGGTGACATCGCCAGTGGCCATGTTGCTGAGCATCTTGGCGAAGTCAGGTGGCAGCTGGCCGGCTTTACGCCAGCCCATCTCGCCGCCTTCCAGGGCGTTCTCGCTGGCAGAGCGGGCGATGGCCAGCTGGCCGAAGTCCGCGCCTTGCTTGAGCTGCTGGTAGACATCGCCGGCCTGCCGGGCAGCCGCCTGGATGGCGTCGGAGTTGGCGCTTTCCGGGGTCGGGATAAGGATGTTGGCCAGGCGATACTCTTCCGAGAGCTGCATCTTGCCCAGGTCCGAGTTGAGGAAGTTTTTCACTTCCTGCTCGGAAACCTGGATGCGCTCGGCCACACGGCGCTGGCGCACGCGGCTGATGATCATCTCGCGCTTGACCTGCTCGCGAGCGTCGTCGAACGACAGACCGTCATGGGCCAGGGCCGCGCGGAACTGGTCCAGCGACATGCCGTTGCGCTGGGCAATGGTGCCGATGGCCTGGTTCAGCTCCTCATCGGTGATGCGGATGCCGGAACGCTCGCCGATCTGCAGTTGCAGGTTTTCGACGATCAGGCGCTCAAGCACCTGTTGTTCGAGGGCGCTGGTCGGTGGCGCGCCGGCGCCACGTTTGGCGATGGTTTGCTGAACTTCATGGACGCGCTGGTCCAGTTGGCTCTGCATGACCACGTCGTTGTCGACGATGGCCACCACGCGGTCCAGAGGTTGTACCGCGGCATGCACCGCGCCACTCAGCAAAGCGGCGCCCAGCAACACTGGGCGCAGACGATCAATAAGCTTGGTCTTCACGTGTACGGTAACCTTGAATGCCTTCGTCGAGGAAAGATTCGACCTTGTTGCCCACTACACCACCGAGGCCTTTCAGCACGATCTGCAGGAAGATACCGTGGTCGCCTTTTTCGTTCGCTGGAAGGGCTTGGCTGAAGTCGTCGTAGTCGATCCAGTAACGGTTGATCAGGCGCAGCTTCCAGCAGCAGTTGTCATACTCGAAACCGCCCATGGCTTCCAGGGTGCGGTTGCGGTTGTAGTCATGCTGCCAGCGAGCGATGACGCTCCACTGCGGAACGATCGGCCAGATGACCGAGAAGTCATGCTGCTGGATCTTGTAGTAGTCCTTGATGTAGTTCTCGCTGCCTGGCACACCGTAGTCGCCGCCGCCCACTTTCCAGGTACCGGTCTGGGAGTCGTAGGAGATGGTGTCGTTGCGGTAGCGATAACCGAGGTTGACCACCTTGTTCGGGTTGTCTTCAGGCTGGTAGTGGAACATCGCGCTGCCCGAGCGGGTGCTGCGGCTGTCCGGGTCCCAGTTGAAGTCCGAATTGAAGCGCCAGTCGCGGTTGAACGCATAGTTGTACACCAGGGCGTACGGCGAAACGTCGGCCTGCGAGTCGGCGCGGGTCTTGTAGTTGATACCCGGCAACTGGACCTTGCGATCCTTGAAGTAGTAGGCCTGGCCGATGCTGAAGCTCTGCCGCTCGAAGCCATCGTCCTCGATCCAGCGCGTGGTCACGCCCAGCGACAGTTTGTTCTCGTCGCCGATGCGGTCGGTGCCGCTGAAGCGGTTGTCGCGGAACAGCGAGTCGTAGCTGAACAGCGTTTCACCCGAGTCGAACAGCGGGATGTCCTTCTGGTCCTTGTACGGGACGTAGAGGTAGAACAGGCGCGGTTCGAGGGTTTGCTTGTAATTTGTGCCGAACATCGAGGTGTTGCGGTCGAAATACAACCCGCTGTCCACGCTGAAGATTGGCACGTCACGGTTCACCGTGCCGCTGTAGCTGCCATAAGCTACCGGATCAGCTGCCTGCAGCCTGATAGCGTCGGCCTTGCCTTTGCTGTCCAGGTCGAGGTCGTAATGGGTGTAGGCGTACTTCAGTTTTGGCGTCAGGTAGCCGTAGCTGGCTTCCATCGGCAGGCTGATCGATGGCGCGAAGTTCAGACGTGTGCCGTTGGCACGGGCAATACCGGCAATGTTCTGGTCAAGCCGTCGGCCGCCCAGCACTTGCCCGGTAATCGGGTCCCTTACAACGCCTGCTGTCGTGTCTGGCACGCCGTCCTTGTTGAATACCAGGTCGTCTTTCAGGTCACGATCAAAGCGAACCGCTTCAGTCTCATAAGCAAGGTTCAGCCCACCCGGCTCGAACGGCAGCTTACCGTTGAAGGTGATCTGCGGCAGGCGGTCATACGGCGTGATCTGCGAGATGGTCGCCATCTCGTAGGCATGCACGTTCAACCGCGCGGTGTAGCTGTCGCCACGGTAGGTCAGGGCGCCCTGCTGGTTGAGCAGGTCCTGGGTCTCTACGCCGATCTGGTCGGATTCGAGGTCCTGGAAGTAGAACGGGTCGCTGATGTCGGTGTAGTCCACCTCGGCCATCAGGCGCTCGTCCAGGCCACCCTTGTGCTGCCAGTTGACCATCCAGCGCTGTTCTTTGTAATCAGTCTGGTCTTTACGGTCGTCGTTCTTGTCGTTCAGGTACGCGCCGCCGAACTGGCCTTCGCTGGACGGGGTCAGGTAACGGAACTCACCTTCCATCAGCAGGCCGCGCTTGGTCATGTAGCGCGGGTACAACGTGGCGTCATAGTTTGGCGCCAGGTTGAAGTAGTACGGGGTGACCAGCATGAAGCCGGTGTCGCTGCTGCTGCTGAACGAGGGCGGCAGGAAGCCGGACTGGCGACGGTCGTCGATCGGGAAGTAGATGTACGGTGTGTAGAACACCGGGAAATCCTTGACCCGCAAGGTGACGTTGGTCGCCGTGCCGAAACCGGTGGCCGGGTTCAGGGTGATGTTGTTGCCCTTCAGCTGCCAGGCGTTGCTGCCCGGTTCGCAGGTGGTGTACGTACCGTCCTTGAGACGGATGATGGCGTTTTCGCCACGTTTGGCGTACAGGGCGTTGCCGCGGATGTGCGACTTGTGCATCACGTATTCGGCGTTGTCGACCTGGGCTTCGCCCGTGTCGAGCTGGATTTGCGCCTCGTCACCGACCACCAGCGAGCCGTTGTCACGGATCTTGACGTTGCCCTTGAGCTCGCCACGGTTCTCGGTCTGGTAGAGGTTGGCCTCGTCGGCCTCGGCCTGCATGCTGCCCTGGCGCATCACCACGTTACCGGCGAGGGTAGCGATCTGCTGCTCCTGCTGGTACTTGGACACCTTGGCATTGATGTAGGTCGGCGACTCGTCCTTGGGCGTGGTGTCGGCCATGCCAGGGCGGGTCGGCTCGATGTACGCGCCACCGCAGTACGGGCCGGTTTCGGCCAGCTGGGCGGCGGTGAGCTTGTCACGCGGGACCCAGTCGAGGTGGCTGTAGTCTTCGCTGCGCGACTTCAGGCCACGGCCCTTGGCCTCGGTGACCAGCATCGGCTTGTCCGCGGTTTCGGCTTCGCCCGCCTGGGCTTCGGTACCGGAACTGAGGGCAGCACCCTCGTGCACCGGACGCGGCGGCAGGTTGTTGACAGGCGCCTTGGGCTTGCAGTCCCAACCACCGGAGGCGGACACTTGGCAGTCGAACTGTTCGGCTGCCACGACGTACGACGTGGCCAGAGGTTGCAGGGCCAGCAAACCGCCGGTGACCAGCAACGGAAACTTTCTACGAAACGCGGGGGATTTCAATGCCATCTTATTAGTCCGGGCTTCCTGCGTGCCATCTGCCCGCGTGTGGGGCCGCACGCCTCTCGATGGTCTGAAAAAGATGCTGGATAATAAAGCATGACCCGCTTGACGGCTAGGGCCGTCGGAGACCCTTGTAATGCCTGATCACGATGTACGCTTGCAACAACTGACTGTCTGGCTCGATGAGCAGCTCAACACTATTTTCCAAAACAACGCCTGGGGCGAAGTGCCAGCAGGCAGCCTGACTGCCGCCAGCAGCGATGCGAGCTTCCGCCGCTACTTCCGCTGGCAGGGCGCAGGCCATAGTTTCGTGATCATGGATGCCCCCCCGCCGCAGGAGAACTGCCGACCGTTCGTCGCCATCGATCACCTGCTGGCCAGTGCCGGCGTGCATGTGCCGGTGATCCATGCCCAGGACCTGGAGCGCGGTTTCCTGCTGCTGGGCGATCTGGGCCACCAGACCTACCTGGACATCATCGATGGCCAGAATGCCGATGGCCTGTTCAGTGATGCCATCGATGCGCTGCTGGCGTTCCAGCGCCTGCCGATGGACGCGCCACTGCCGAGCTACGACGATGCCCTGCTGCGCCGGGAAGTCGAACTGTTCCCCGAGTGGTACGTCGGGCGAGAGCTTGGCCTGGCCTTCAGCGAGGCTCAGAAGGCCGCCTGGCAACGTGTCAGCCAGGCGCTGATCGACAGTGCCCTGGCCCAGCCCAAGGTGCTGGTGCACCGCGACTACATGCCGCGCAACTTGATGCACAGCACGCCAAACCCAGGCGTGCTGGACTTCCAGGACGCGGTCTACGGCCCGGTCACCTACGACATCACCTGCCTGTTCAAGGATGCCTTCCTCAGCTGGCCGCAGGCCCGGGTAGACGGCTGGCTGCGCAATTACTGGCAAAAAGCGCAGGCTGCCGGTATTCCCGTGCAAGCCGATTTCGAGGCATTTCAGCGCGCCAGCGACCTGATGGGGGTGCAGCGTCACCTCAAGGTGATCGGCATCTTCGCCCGCATCTGCCACCGCGATGGCAAGCCGCGCTACCTGGCGGACGTCCCACGTTTCTTCGCCTATATAGATGAAGTGATCGGTCGCCGTCCCGAATTGGCGGAGCTGGGCGAGCTGATTGCCGAACTCAAGGCCGGAGCACAGGCATGAAAGCGATGATCCTGGCAGCGGGCAAGGGCGAGCGCATGCGCCCCTTGACCCTGCACACGCCCAAGCCACTGGTGCCGGTAGCAGGCCAGCCGCTGATCGAGTACCACTTGCGCGCCCTGGCGGCAGCCGGTGTTACCGAGGTGGTGATCAACCATGCCTGGCTGGGCCAGCAGATCGAGGACCACCTGGGTGATGGCAGCCGTTTCGGCCTGAGCATCCGCTATTCGCCCGAAGGCGAACCGCTGGAAACCGGCGGCGGGATCTTCAAGGCACTGCCGTTGCTGGGCGAGGCGCCGTTCCTGCTGGTCAATGGTGACGTCTGGACCGACTACGACTTCACCCGCCTGCAGGCGCCGCTTGCGGGCCTGGCGCACCTGGTGCTGGTAGACAACCCAGGGCACCACGACCGTGGCGACTTCCGCCTGGCCGGCACGCAAGTGCTGGATGGCGATGAAGCGCCGGGTACCTTGACCTTCAGTGGCCTCTCGGTGCTTGACCCCGCGTTGTTCGAGGGTTGCCAGCCGGGGGCTTTCAAGCTGGCGCCTTTGCTGCGCCAGGCCATGGCGGATGGCAAGGTCACAGGCGAGCACTACCGTGGCCATTGGGTCGATGTCGGCACGCTGGAGCGCCTGGCCCAGGCCGAGCGCCTGATCGGCGAGCGCGCCTGAGATGTGGTGGCCAAGCACGGTGATTGGTGCCGGCGCCGGTTTTGCCGTCGCCAGCATCCCCGGTGCCTTGCTCGGCGCTCTGCTCGGGCAGGCCATGGACCGGCGCCTGCGGGTGCGTGGCTGGGAGGACATGCGCGAGCGCCTGGGCGGGCGCCCGGCCCTGCGCGACGAGGAGTTGCTGTTCGTGCTGCTCGGCAGGTTGGCCAAATGCGATGGGCGGGTGGCCGAGCAGCATATCCAGCAGGCGCGCCAAGAAATGGTACGCCTGGACCTGGCTGAGGCGGCCCGGCTGCGGGCCATTGCCGCGTTCAACCGTGGCAAGGCCGGCAAGGACCGGCTGGCCGGCCATCTGCGCCGTATCCGCCAGCAGCCGCATGCAGCAGAAGGGACCTTGCGTGCCTGTTGGCGCATGGTCTGGGCCGACGGCAAGGTTGGCAGCAAAGAGCGCGAGATGCTGTTGGACTGGGGGCAGAAGCTGGGTTTGAGCCGGCGCCAGGTGCAAGCCATGTCGCTGGAGTACGAGCCGCGCAAGGCAGGGCTGGACGGTGGCACCATGACCTATGCGGCGGCCTTGCGACTGTTGGCGGTCGAGGCTGATACCGAGGGCGACAAGGTCAAGCAGGCCTATCGCCGGCTGATCAGCCGGCATCACCCGGACAAGCTGGCGGGCAGCGGCGCTACGGAAGCCCAGGTGCGCGAGGCGACCGAACGGACCCGTGAGTTGCATCAGGCGTATGGGCTGATTCGCAAGCGGCGGGGGTTGTAGTCAACAGCCGAGGGCCGCACTACGGCCCCCGGCAGCTTGTAATCAGTCTTGCGGGTTCAGCCACCCGCGCACCCGGCGGAACAATTGCTCCTGTTCAGCGGCCTTGTTGCCAGGCATGGCAATCAGCGACAACTGCCGGTACTGGCTGTCCTTCTGCCGCTTGCTGGCCTGCAGGCGCAATGCTGCAGCACGGCGATCACCGGTGCGGGTGGCGTAATACAGGTCGGCGGTCGGCACCTTGAGGGTGGGGGCCAGGCTTTCCAGGTCATGTTCCACCCGTGCCGGCGTCTGCGCGGCGACCATCACCAGTTTCTGCACCTGTGCGGGTTGCTTCTCGCTCAGGTAGCGGGCCGCCCAATACGCGCCACTGCCATGGCCGATCAGCACGATGCTGCGCGCGTCATGCTGTTGCGCGTAGGCCACCGCAGCGTCGAGGCGGGCGAAGATGCGTTCGGCATCGGCAGGGTCGTTCTGCTCGCTGGCCTGCTCGGCGTCGGTGCTTTCTGCGGCATCGGCATCGGCGGCTGTCGCCTGGGCGACGTTGGCGTTGGCATCGGTCGGGGTGTCCTTGGCTGGCGCACTTTCGCCGTTGTCGTTGGCCGGCGCCTCGGTGGGCTTGGCTTCAACCCGCGCCTGCGGGCTGTCGGCGAGCAGGTCGGGCAAACTTACGCTCAGGCTGTGCCAGCCGACGTCGGGGAACTTGCGCCGCAGCGGGCCGACAGCGTTCGGCCAGTCGGCCGTCTCACCGGCACCGGGCACGATGATCACCGCACCTTGCGGGTCGTTGCTGTTGGCCGGTTTCCACAGTGCCAGAAAGCGCTCGGCGCCTGCCTGCAGGGTTTGCTGCTCGGCCTTGGGCACCAGGCGCTCCAGGGCCTGGGCGTCTTCCTGGCTGCGTTCCAGCAGGGGTGGCCGGGTGGCCTCGACGGGCGCGGCTTCGGTGGCGGTGGAAGGTTTTTCAGCGTCGGCGGCCATGGCGCCGAGCGGAAGGATCGAGGCTAGGCAGCACAGTGCCAGCGTCGTGCGATAAAGTTTGGACATGCGTCAACCCAAGGCCAGAATGATACCGGCAGCCTAATAGTATTTGCCCGTGACGGCCATGCTGCATGGCCGCCCTTGCCAAGACGAGCGTGTAGATGAAGCGAATGCGTCGCCTGTTGGTTATCGGCTGCTTGTGGCTACCCTTGATCGCGCTGGCAAGGCCCGAGGCAGTGCCGAGCGTGGCCCTTGAACCCGCGCAGCAGCAGTGGCTGGAGGCGCATCGCAGCCTGCGGGTCGGCCTGGTGTTGCAGGCGCCGTATGCGCAGTTCGACCGCCGTCTGCAGCAACTTTATGGGGCCAATGTCGAGCTGGTGGACGCGTTGGCCCAGGCGCTGAGGCTGGACCTGACCTGGCGCAACTTCGCCGATCAGGCCAGCCTCGAACACGCCTTGCAGGCCGGCGAAATCGACTTCGCCCCCGGCCTTACCCAGACCCCGGCGAGCCTGCGGCTATGGCTGTTCAGCGACCCGTACATGCGCGTGCCGCAACTGGTGGTCGGCCCGCGCACGGGCGCCATGGCGGTGGAGCTGGAAAAGCTCGAACCCGACCAGCGCGTCGCCGTGCGCATGCCCAGCCCGTTGGCGGATTACCTGCGTAGCAACTACGGCAACCTCAACCTGCAAGGCGTGCCCAACGAGCGCGAGGCGCTGCAGTTGATCGTGGGTGGCCAGGCCAGCTACGCGGTGCTCGATGAAGCGCAGCTCAGCCGGCTGTCGCGCGAGAGCGAGTTCGGCGAGCTGGCGGTGGTCGGCGATATCGGCTTGCCGCAACTGCTGCGGGTGGGCTCGCGGCGTGACTGGCCACTGTTGGCCGACGTGCTCGAACGGAGCTTGCAGGCCATCCCGGCCAAGGCGCTGGAGCAACTTCACCAGCGCTGGCTGCAACCCAAGTACCCACGTTTAAGTGAGTCGGCCGGCTTTTGGCAGAACCTCGCCTTGCTGTTCGGCCTGTTGCTGCTGTGCGCGCTGGCCACGTTGACCTGGCAGCGCCGGCAACAGCGCCAGCTGGAACGCAGCCTGCTGGCAACGCGCGAGAACCTGGCCGAACGCCAGGTACGTGAAGAGGCGCTGCGCCTGAGCCAGTTCGCCATCGACCAGAGCACCGTGGGTATCCTGTGGGTCAACTGGGACAGCCATGTGCGTTACGCCAACCATGCCGCAGAGCGCATGCTGGGCTATGGGCAAGGTGAGTTGCTGGAGCGCCCGCTGATCGACTTCGAGCCCAACCTGAACATGGACCGCTGGCTGGAACTATGGCGGGGCGCGCGAGCGGGCGGCGGCGGTGTGGGGCAGTTCGAGACCCGCTGCCTGCGCGCGGACCGCAGCTTGCTGCCGGTGGAGCTGTCGTTGAGTTTTCTGCGCTTTCGCGACGCCGAGTACCTGGTGGTGTATATCGCCGATGTCACCGACCGCCACCGCGCGCTGGCCGCGCTGCGCGAAAGCGAAGCGCGGCTCAAGGGCATCGCTGGCAACGTGCCGGGGCTGGTGTTTCGGCTGGAGCGTGACCCGGCCGAGGGCGACCTGGAGTTCCCCTACATCAGCGAAGGCAGCGAGGCATTGGTCGGTTATGCACCCGCCGAAATCCAGCACCCGCAGATGGGCCTGCGCAATCTGGTGCACCCCGAAGACCGCAGCGACTATCACCGGGTGCAGGACCTGGCCCTGGCCAGCAACCAGGACTGGTCATGGCAGGGGCGCATCCTGACGCGCCAGGGTGAACAGCGTTGGGCCGACATCAAGGCCAGTACCCGGCGCCTGGCCGATGGCCGGGTGGTGTGGGACGGTATCGTCTGGGACATTACCCAGGGCAAGCGGGCAGAGCTGGCGCTGGCGCGCTCGCAGGAGCAGCTGCGCGAGTTGTCGGCGCACCTGGAAAGCGTGCGCGAGGAAGAAAAGGCCCGCATCGCCCGTGAGGTGCACGATGAGCTGGGGCAGATGCTGACCGTGCTCAAGCTTGAGGTGTCGATGTGTGAACTGGCCTTTGCCGAACTCGACCCAGGGCTGAACGAGCGCTTGTCGAGCATGAAGCGCCTGATCGGCCAGCTGTTCCAGCTGGTGCGCGACGTGGCCACGGCACTGCGCCCGCCGATTCTCGATGCCGGCATCGCCTCGGCCATCGAATGGCAGGCGCGGCGTTTCGAGGCGCGTACACAAATCCCCTGCCTGGTGCAGGTACCGGATAATCTGCCAGCATTGAGTGATGCCAAGGCCATCGGGCTGTTTCGTATCCTGCAGGAGGCGCTGACCAACGTCATGCGCCACGCGCAGGCGCACAGCGTGGAGATCGAACTGGTGCGTGAGCATGGGCAACTGCGTATGACCGTCAGCGACGACGGCAGCGGTTTTTGCCGCGACCAGACCCGGCCCACCTCGTTCGGCCTGGTGGGCGTGCGCGAACGGGTGCTGATGCTGGGGGGCAGCATGACGCTGGACAGTGAACCGGGCGAGGGCACCAGCCTGAGCGTGGCCATTCCGTTGGAGTAGGAGACCGATCGTGATTCGAGTGCTGGTGGCAGAAGACCACACCATTGTCCGTGAAGGCATCAAGCAATTGATTGGCCTGGCCAAGGACATGCAGGTGGCGGGCGAGGCCGGCAACGGCGAGCAGTTGCTCGAAGCCTTGCGTCATACCCCCTGTGAAGTGGTGTTGCTGGATATATCGATGCCGGGCGTCAACGGCCTGGAGGCCATCCCGCGCATCCGCGCCCTGAACGACGCCCCTGCGATCCTGATGCTGTCGATGCACGACGAGGCGCAGATGGCGGCGCGGGCGCTGAAGGCTGGCGCCGCCGGTTATGCCACCAAGGACAGTGACCCCGCCTTGCTGTTGACCGCCATTCGCCGGGTTGCCGGGGGCGGGCGCTACATCGACCCGGCATTGGCCGACCGCATGGTCTTCGAGGTCGGCCTGACCGAGTCCAGGCCCTTGCATACCCTGCTCTCGGAGCGTGAGTTCTCGGTATTCGAGCGCCTGGCCCAAGGCGCTAACGTCAATGACATCGCCCAGCAACTGGCGCTGTCGAGCAAGACCATCAGCACCCACAAGGCGCGGCTGATGCAGAAGCTCAAGGTCAACTCGCTGGCGGAACTGGTGAAGTACGCCATGGAGCACAAGCTGGTCTGAGTGTTCTGGTTGCGACATGGCCTGACGGTTGGCAATGAGCGAGTACTGTGGGAGCGGGCTTGCCCCGCGAAAGGGCCGGCAAGCTCAACCTCATTGCCCGGGGTGGCGCATTCGCGGGGCAAGCCCGCTCCCACAAGGTGAAGTGGTGTGCCTGGGGTCTATTCCAATTCCGCCATCCTTGTAGGGCAATCCCTACAACGAATCTTCCATATGGATGATGGCATTCTCTCAGCACCCCCGATTTTCGGGCACTTGCGTCTTGTCTAGTCTTTGCCTACGCAGTCATCCAACAAGAAGGTGCAGGCATGAGCGAGGCGAATTCGAACGCTGCAACCAGCGAAACGCTGGTCAGCTTCCGTGGTGTGCAGAAGAGCTACGACGGCGAGTCGCTGATCGTCAAAAACCTCAACCTGGACATCCGCAAGGGCGAGTTCCTCACCTTGCTCGGCCCGTCCGGCTCGGGCAAGACCACCAGCCTGATGATGCTGGCCGGTTTCGAAACCCCCACCGCTGGCGAAATCCAGCTGGCCGGGCGCTCGATCAACAACGTACCGCCGCACAAGCGTGACATCGGCATGGTGTTCCAGAACTACGCGCTGTTCCCGCACATGACCGTGGCCGAGAACCTGGCCTTTCCGCTGAGCGTGCGCAACCTCAGCAAGACCGACATCAGCGAGCGGGTGAAGCGTGTGCTGAGCATGGTCCAGCTCGACGCCTTCGCCAAGCGCTACCCCGGCCAGTTGTCGGGCGGCCAGCAGCAGCGGGTGGCCCTGGCCCGTGCCCTGGTGTTCGAGCCGCAACTGGTGCTGATGGACGAACCGCTGGGCGCGCTCGACAAGCAACTGCGCGAACACATGCAGATGGAGATCAAGCATATCCATCAGCGCCTGGGTGTGACCGTGGTCTACGTGACCCACGACCAGGGCGAGGCGCTGACCATGTCTGACCGGGTGGCGGTGTTCCACCAGGGCGAAATTCAGCAGATCGCCGACCCTCGCACCCTCTATGAACAGCCGTGCAACACCTTCGTGGCCAATTTCATCGGCGAGAACAACCGCATCAACGGCACCTTGCTGGCCAGCGATGGCCACCGTTGCCAGGTGCAGCTGGCGCGGGGCGAGCGGGTCGAAGCGCTGGCGGTGAATGTCGGCCAGGCCGGCGAGCCGGTGACCTTGTCGATCCGCCCGGAACGTGTGCGCCTCAATGGCCACAGTGAAAGCTGCGTCAACCGCTTTTCTGGCCGTGTGGCCGAGTTCATCTACCTGGGCGACCACGTGCGGGTGCGCCTGGAAGTCTGCGGCAAGGCCGACTTCTTCGTGAAGCAGCCGATCGCCGAGCTCGACCCGGCCTTGGCCGTGGGCGATGTGGTACCGCTGGGCTGGGAGGTGGAGCACGCCCGCGCGCTCGATCCGATTGCCGAAGCCCATTGATGGATTGCTTCACCAACCCTGTACTGTGGAGAGAATAATAATGCGCAAGCAGTTGAAACTGACCGCCCTGGCCCTGGGGCTGTTCGCCGCTGGCCAGGCCATGGCGGCCGACCTGACCGTGATCTCTTTCGGCGGCGCCAACAAGGCCGCCCAGACCAAAGCGTTCTACGAGCCGTGGGAGAAGGCGGGTAACGGCAAGATCGTCGCCGGCGAGTACAACGGCGAAATGGCCAAGGTCAAGGCCATGGTCGACACCAAGAGTGTGTCCTGGAACCTGGTGGAAGTAGAGTCGCCAGAACTGTCGCGCGGTTGCGACGAGGGCATGTTCGAAGAGCTCGACCCGGCGTTGTTCGGTGATCAAGCCGACTACGTCCCCGGCGCCATCCAGCCCTGCGGCGTAGGCTTCTTCGTCTGGTCCACGGTAATGGCCTACAACGCCGACAAGCTCAAGACTGCGCCTACCAGCTGGGCCGACTTCTGGGATACCAAGCAGTTCCCGGGCAAGCGTGGCCTGCGCAAGGGCGCCAAGTACACCCTGGAATTCGCCTTGATGGCCGACGGCGTTGCGCCCAAGGACGTGTACACGGTGCTGGCTACCAAAGAAGGCCAGGACCGTGCCTTCAAGAAGCTCGACGAACTCAAGCCAAGCATTCAGTGGTGGGAAGCCGGTGCCCAGCCGCCTCAGTTCCTGGCCTCGGGTGACGTGGTCATGAGCTCGGCCTACAACGGCCGGATCGCCGCCGTGCAGAAAGAGAGCAACCTCAAGGTGGTGTGGAACGGCGGCATCTACGACTTCGATGCCTGGGCCATTCCAAAAGGCGCCAAGAACGCCGAAGAGGCGAAGAAATTCATCGCCTACAGCGTCAAGCCCGAGCAACAGAAAATCTACTCCGAGAACATCGCCTACGGCCCGGCCAACGCCAAGGCCGTCAGCCTGCTGTCGGACGAGGTGAAGAAAGACATGCCGACCACGCCTGAGAACATCGCCAACCAGGTGCAGATCGACGTGGCCTTCTGGGCCGACAACAGCGAGCAGCTCGAGCAACGCTTCAACGCCTGGGCGGCGAAGAAGTAAAGCGCCTCGTCGGAGCGCCAGGGCTTGCACTGGCGCTTCCCGTTTACCTGTTTTGCGGAGTTCGCCATGGCCATTGCAGTGCCCCTCAACGAAGGCGCAGGTCCTAGTCTCAAGCAGCGCCTCAAGCACGCCGAGCGGGTCAACCGCTGGAAGGCGCAGGCGTTGATCGCGCCGCTGGCGCTGTTCCTTCTGCTGGTGTTTCTGGTGCCGATCGCAGCGCTGTTGTACAAGAGCGTCGGCAACCCAGAGGTGGTCGCCGGCCTGCCGCGTACCGTCGAAGCGGTGTCCCAGTGGGACGGCAAGAGTTTGCCCGGCGAAGACGTGTACAAGGCACTGAGCCAGGACCTGGCCGAGTCGCGCAAGAACCAGACCCTGGGCGACCTCTCCAAGCGGTTGAACATGGAGCTGGCCGGCTACCGTAGCCTGTTGACCAAGACCGCCCGGGCGCTGCCGTTCAAGGCTGAACCGGCCTCCTATAAAGAAGCGTTGCAGACCCTCGATGAGCGCTGGGGTGACCCGGCCTACTGGCAGGCGATCCGCCGCAACACCAGCACGGTCACCTCGTTCTACCTGCTGGCATCGCTCGACCACCGTATCGATGACCTCGGCGAGCTGGCCAAGGCCACGCCCGACCAGGCTATCTACCTGGATATCTTTGCCCGCACCCTGTGGATGGGTGTGGTGATTACCGCCATCTGCCTGGTGCTGGCCTACCCGCTGGCCTACCTGTTGGCCAACCTGCCGGCCCGGCAGAGCAACCTGCTGATGATTCTGGTGCTGCTGCCCTTCTGGACCTCGATCCTGGTGCGGGTGGCCGCGTGGATCGTGCTGCTGCAGTCGGGCGGCTTGATCAACAGTGCGCTGATGGCTATTGGCATTATCGATCAACCGCTGGAACTGGTGTTCAACCGCACCGGCGTGTACATCTCCATGGTGCACATCCTGCTGCCATTCATGATCTTGCCGCTGTACAGCGTGATGAAGGGCATTTCGCCCAGCTACATGCGCGCGGCCATCTCGCTGGGTTGCCATCCGTTCGCCAGCTTCTGGCGGGTGTACTTCCCGCAGACCTACGCCGGGGTTGGCGCGGGTTGCCT
Organism: Pseudomonas sp. Irchel s3f19; assembly: GCF_900187555.1. Classification (NCBI taxonomy): domain Bacteria; kingdom Pseudomonadati; phylum Pseudomonadota; class Gammaproteobacteria; order Pseudomonadales; family Pseudomonadaceae; genus Pseudomonas; species Pseudomonas sp. Irchel s3f19. The sequence continues at coordinate 35,815 of NZ_FYDW01000020.1, forward strand.
GCTGGTGTTCATCCTGGCCATCGGCTACTACATCACCCCGGCATTGCTGGGCAGCCCGAACGACCAGATGGTCAGCTACTTCGTGGCGTTCTATACCAACACCAGCATCAACTGGGGCATGGCGACCGCGCTGGGTGGGTTGTTGCTGCTGGCGACCGTGTTGCTGTACCTGATCTATAGCTGGCTGGTCGGCGCCAGCCGCCTGCGCCTGAGCTGAGGAGCCTTGTCATGCTGAGCCCATACATGTCACCCGTGGAGCGGGTCTGGTTCTACAGCCTGCGCATTCTTTGCGGCCTGATTCTGCTGTTCCTGATATTGCCGGTGTTGGTGATCGTGCCGTTGTCGTTCAACAGTGGCAGTTTCCTGGTATACCCGCTGCAGGGCTTTTCGCTGCAGTGGTACCAGGACTTCTTCGGCTCTGCCGAGTGGATGCGGGCGTTGAAGAACAGCATCATCGTCGCCCCGGCGGCCACGGTGCTGGCCATGGTGTTTGGTACGTTGGCGGCGATCGGCCTGACTCGGGGCGATTTCCCGGGCAAGTCGCTGGTGATGGCGCTGGTCATCTCGCCGATGGTGGTGCCGGTGGTGATCATTGGTGTGGCCAGTTACCTGTTTTTCGCCCCGCTGGGGCTGGGCAACAGTTTTACCTCGCTGATTCTGGTGCATGCGGTACTGGGTGTGCCGTTCGTCATCATCACCGTGTCGGCGACGTTGCAGGGCTTCAACTACAACCTGGTGCGCGCCGCAGCCAGCCTGGGTGCCTCGCCGCTGCTGGCGTTCCGCCGGGTGACCCTGCCGTTGATCGCGCCGGGGGTGATCTCGGGGGCGCTGTTTGCCTTCGCGACGTCGTTCGATGAGGTGGTGGTGACGTTGTTCCTTGCAGGGCCGGAGCAGGCAACCCTGCCACGGCAGATGTTCAGTGGTATTCGCGAAAACCTGAGCCCGACGATTGCGGCGGCGGCGACCTTGCTGATCGCGTTTTCGGTGGTGCTGCTGCTGACCCTGGAGTGGCTGCGTGGGCGTAGCGAGAAGCTGAGGACCCAGCAGCCGGGCTGATCCCTGTATTGCTTGTACCGGCCTTGTGGATGCGGGCTTGCCCCGCGCAGAGGCCGGTCCAGGCTGGAGCACCTCGTCGACACGGATTGATACCAATCAGCCTCTATCCGTTTGCCTGAGTTACAATGCGCGCCACCGTGATTCTGCCCTACAGGTGCGCCATGCAGCCCTACGCTATTGCCCCCTCCATTCTCTCAGCCGATTTCGCCCGCCTGGGCGAGGACGTCGACAAGGTGCTGGCCGCTGGTGCCGACATCGTTCACTTCGATGTGATGGACAACCACTACGTACCCAACCTGACCATCGGCCCGATGGTCTGCACCGCCCTGCGCAAGTACGGCCTGACCGCGCCGATCGACGTGCACCTGATGGTCAGCCCGGTTGACCGTATCATCGGTGACTTCATCGAAGCCGGCGCCACCTACATCACCTTCCACCCGGAAGCCAGCCAGCACATCGACCGCTCGCTGCAGCTGATCCGCGACGGCGGTTGCAAGGCCGGCCTGGTGTTCAACCCGGCGACCAGCCTGGATGCCCTGAAGTACGTGATGGACAAGGTCGACATGGTCCTGCTGATGAGCGTCAACCCAGGCTTTGGCGGGCAGAAGTTCATCCCCGGCACCCTGGACAAACTGCGTGAGGCGCGTGCGCTGATCGACGCCAGCGGCCGTGATATCCGCCTGGAAATCGACGGTGGCGTCAACGTCAACAATATCCGCGAAATCGCCGCCGCTGGCGCCGACACCTTCGTCGCCGGCTCGGCAATCTTCAATGCCCCGGACTACCAGGAAGTCATCGCCAAGATGCGCGCCGAACTGGCTCAGGCCCGCCCATGAGCGGCTTCGAGCAGCTGTTCCCGGGGACGCTGCCCAGGCTGGTGATGTTCGATCTGGACGGTACCCTGATCGACTCCGTGCCAGACCTGGCCGCCGCCGTGGACCGCATGCTGCTCGAACTCGGGCGCCCGCCGGCAGGCCTTGATGCGGTGCGCCACTGGGTGGGTAACGGTGCCCAGGTGCTGGTGCGCCGTGCGCTGGCAGGGGGTATCGAGCACGCGTCGGTGGACGATGCGCTTGCCGACCAGGCCCTGGCGCTGTTCATGGATGCCTATGCCGAAAGCCACGAACTGACCGTGGTTTACCCCGGCGTGCAAGACACCTTGCGCTGGTTGCGCAAGCAAGGCGTGGAGATGGCGCTGATCACCAATAAGCCCGAGCGCTTTGTTGCCCCGCTGCTGGACCAGATGAAGATCGGTCGCTACTTCCGCTGGATCATAGGCGGCGACACCCTGCCACAAAAGAAACCCGACCCCGCAGCGCTGCTGTTCGTCATGCAGATGGCCGGCGTCACGCCGCAACAGTCGCTGTTCGTCGGCGATTCGCGCAGCGATGTCCTGGCCGCCAAGGCCGCGGGTGTGCAGTGCGTAGGCCTGACCTACGGCTACAATCATGGCCGGCCGATCAACGACGAGTCGCCCAACCTTGTGATCGACGATCTGCGTGCGCTGCTGCCCGGTTGCGCAGACCCGGCCACTGGGATAACGTTGGCGGACCTTCAAGCCTCACAAGACAGAGAGTCCACCGTGGCGGTTACTGGCAAATTCTGGATGAAAGTCATCAAGGCCCTGGCCCGTTGGCGTTGGCGCGCCTGACTTCTGCCCGCCGGCGCCTGCCGGCCCGTCCGTTTGCCTGACCCTATTGCTGCTTGCCACGAGGCTACTCATGACCCGCGAAGAATTCCTGCGCCTGGCCGCTGTCGGCTACAACCGCATCCCCCTGGCCTGTGAAACCCTGGCCGACTTCGACACGCCGCTGTCGATCTACCTGAAACTGGCTGATCAGCCCAACTCCTATCTGCTCGAGTCGGTACAGGGCGGGGAGAAATGGGGCCGTTACTCGATGATCGGCCTGCCGTCGCGCACCGTGATGCGCGTGCATGGTTATCAGGTGAGCATCCTGCAGGATGGCATCGAGGTAGAGCGCCATGACGTCGACGACCCGCTGGCCTTCGTCGAGTCGTTCAAGGACCGTTACAAGGTCGCCGATATCCCTGGCCTGCCACGTTTCAATGGCGGCTTGGTCGGCTACTTCGGTTATGACTGCGTGCGCTATGTGGAGAAGCGTCTGGGTGCAAGCCCGAACCCGGACCCATTGGGTGTGCCGGATATCCTGCTGATGGTGTCCGACGCCGTGGTGGTGTTCGACAACCTGGCCGGCAAGATGCACGCCATCGTGCTGGTAGACCCGGCCGAGGAGCAGGCTTTCGAACAAGGCAAGGCACGCCTGGCAGGGTTGCTGGAGACATTGCGCCAGCCTATTACCCCACGCCGGGGCCTGGACCTGAGCGGCCCGCAGGCGGCCGAGCCGGAGTTCCGCTCCAGCTATACCCGCGAGGATTACGAAAACGCGGTTGGCCGCATCAAGGAGTACATCCTGGCGGGTGACTGCATGCAGGTGGTGCCGTCCCAGCGCATGTCGATCGACTTCAAGTCGGCGCCCATCGACCTGTACCGTGCCTTGCGCTGCTTCAACCCGACGCCGTACATGTACTTCTTCAATTTCGGCGACTTCCATGTGGTCGGCAGTTCGCCTGAAGTGCTGGTGCGGGTCGAGGACAACCTGGTCACCGTGCGCCCGATTGCCGGCACCCGCCCGCGCGGTGCTACCGAGGAAGCGGACCGTGCCCTGGAAGACGACCTGCTGTCGGACGAGAAAGAAATCGCCGAGCACTTGATGCTGATCGACCTGGGCCGCAACGACGTGGGCCGTGTGTCGGCGACGGGCAGTGTGCGCCTGACCGAGAAGATGGTGATCGAGCGTTACTCCAACGTGATGCACATCGTTTCCAACGTCACCGGGCAGTTGCGCGAGGGCCTGACCGCCATGGACGCATTGCGCGCGATTTTGCCGGCCGGGACCCTGTCGGGTGCACCGAAGATCCGTGCGATGGAGATCATCGACGAGCTGGAGCCGGTCAAGCGTGGCGTTTACGGTGGCGCGGTGGGCTATTTTGCCTGGAACGGCAACATGGATACCGCGATTGCCATCCGTACCGCGGTCATCAAGGACGGCGAACTGCATGTGCAGGCGGGTGGCGGTATCGTGGCGGACTCGGTGCCGGCGCTGGAATGGGAAGAAACCATCAACAAGCGCCGGGCGATGTTCCGTGCGGTGGCCTTGGCTGAGCAGACATCTGCCAAGTAGGTGATGGGGTTTTGGGGCCGCAAAGCGGCCCCAAAATTCAGAAGTCCACACTCACCGCCAAGCTCACCCCCTGCTGCTTCAACTCATCACTCTTGCGCCAGGTGTAGTTCCCCCGCACATGCACCCCCGCCACCAGCTCATGGCTCAGCCCCACGCTGGCCCGGGTCAGGTCGCTATGCGGCGTATACCCGGTCAGGGTGAAGTCGTTGGCCGGTAACGTCGTCAGGTGCATGGTCACATCCTGCTGGTCATCCTCGAACTCGTGTTCCTGAGCGACCTCGGCAAACACCCGGGTACTCGCAGCCACTTGCACACTGCCTAGCAGCCCGATACCCAACCGGCGGGAGGTTCGCTCCTGGTCATCGAAGCCCAGCGCGGTCGAGCGCCCGCTCTTTTCGTCATAGCCATCGACCTTGACCCGGGCATAATCGGCGCTGATGAACGGCGCCAGTTGCCAGGGGCTGCTCTCGGCGGCCAGGTTATAGCCCAGCCGACCCGTCAGCGCCCAAGCCTCGCCGTCGGTATCGCCTTTCTCGCTGCGGTCATTCACGCCGAGGGCGAAGGTGCGCTTGAGGTCGCTGTAGTCCAGGTGGCCGGCAGTCAGTGCGGCATCTGCCCACCAGCGGTCCTGGCGGTACTGGGCGAAAGCGGTGGCCAGGTAGCTGTTGAGCTTGTAGTCCGAGTCCTGTTCCCCTGCCTCCAGTTTCTGCCGGTAAACGCCGCCCGCCAGGCCCAGGCGCCAGGCATCGTTCACGCGATAGCTGCCACCCAGCGTCAGGTTGTAGCCACGGCCGTCGCCGCTGGCCGCGCTGCGCTGGCCGTCAAAGTCCAGGTCCTGGGCACCGGTGGCGACGAATGCCTGCCACTGCCCCACGGCTTGCCAGGGTGTTTGCCACTGGTTGCGCAGTTCGTCCTGGTGGGCGCGCAGGCTGGCGTGGGCCATTTCCGGCAGCAGGGTCAGCTCCCACGGTGCGGAGATGACTGAGTAGGCGTAGTCGGCAATCAACTGCTGGCCGGCAATGGTCGGGTGCACCGAGTCGTTGAACAGCAGCTTGGTCGGGTCGGGCGTGGTGCCGTTGACGCCGTATACCGGGTTTTCGACGCAGCTGTTGCCGCTGTAGCAGGTGCCGACCAGGTTCTGGCCGCTGGCCAGGCCGAACTGACTGGGGCTGGCCAAGGCCTCACCCAGCAGAACGGGGATGTTCAGTGGGATGATTTCGGCGTCGATCTGCCCGAGCTGATTGAGCAGCGACTGGTTGAACACGCTGGAGAGCTGCGACAGCGGGTTCTGCTGTGGGGTGCCGCTGAAGTTTGGCGTCTGGCCCAGGTCGGGTAATAGCCAGACCATGATGTAGCGTGCGCCACCTTGTTGCAGAGCCTGGGCACTGGCGGCCAGGCGGCCTCCGGCAGCTGCAGCGTCGGCGGGGCTGTTTACCAGACCCTGAAGGAAGTCGTTGCCGCCGCCGGTAAGGTAATAGAGTGCATTCGGGTCGGCACGTAGGCCGTTGGCCAGATAACCAGGGCGGTCTCGCAGTACCGCGCCTGCACCAACGTTGCCTGGCGGAATGACCGTTTCGGACGTTGTAGTGATCGAATCGAGAATCTGCTGCGTCGTGTAGCCACCCACCGCCCAGTTGTTGCCATCAGGCTGGATGCCCACTGACGTGGAAGGGTTGAGTTCGTCAGGGGAGATACCCAGCCGACCGCCGAGAATCATCGGCGATACCGGTGCATAGTTGCCATCGGCATCGCGGTTGGTAAAGCGCATGCCTGCGGTGCCACCGGTCAGGTCCGGAAACTGCCCGGCATCACTCAGGCTGTCGCCAAACACGATCAGGGTCGAGTAAGGGGAGGGCGCGGCGAACGCCTGGCTGCAGGCCAGGGCCAATGTGGCGAGGGTAAAACGCAACAATGGAGCTTTTCGCATCTGGGAACATCCTTTTCATTGTTTTTATGAGCACTACCCGATCGACCTTAGCAAATCGTGGCGCTTGTCTCCCAAGTCCATTCGTTTCCCAGTGTTTACAGGCATATTGCGCCCGTCGTCCCGGTAGGCTACTGTGCGGGGACGTATGAGCGAGACCTATCCTGTGTTGATCGTCAGCAAACTCTTGATGCGCGTAATCAAGGCCCACGCCCGTTGGCGTTGGCGCGCCTGACTTTATCTCCTGCCGGCCAGCCCGGCCCGTTTCTGTTTGCCTTCTTATCCGTTTCCGAATGCTCTTCGTGGCAATGCCATGCTGCGGGCGGTGTAGCAAGGTTCGTATTCTAAAGTCAGTAGATTCAAGAGGTTTAGCCCGATGTTACTGATGATCGACAACTACGACTCATTCACCTACAACGTCGTTCAATACCTGGGCGAGTTGGGTGCCGAGGTCAAGGTCATTCGCAATGACGAAATGACCCTCGCTGAAATCGAAGCCCTCAACCCGGAGCGCATCGTTGTCTCCCCCGGCCCTTGCACACCGAGCGAGGCGGGTGTGTCGATCGAGGCGATCCTGCATTTCGCCGGCAAGCTGCCGATTCTGGGCGTGTGCCTGGGCCACCAGTCCATCGGCCAGGCGTTTGGCGGCGACGTAGTGCGCGCCCGTCAGGTGATGCACGGCAAGAACAGCCCGGTGCTGCACCGCGACCTGGGCGTATTCGCCGGCCTCAACAACCCGCTCACCGTTACCCGCTACCACTCCCTGGTGGTCAAGCGTGAAACCCTGCCCGAGTGCCTGGAAGTCACTGCCTGGACCGCTCATGCCGACGGCGCGGTCGACGAGATCATGGGCCTGCGCCACAAGACGCTGAACATCGAAGGGGTGCAGTTCCACCCCGAATCTATCCTCACCGAGCAGGGCCACGAGCTGTTCGCCAACTTCCTCAAGCAGACCGGCGGCCGCCGCTAAGGATCGAACATGGATATCAAGAGCGCGCTGAGCCGCATCGTCGGCCATCTGGACCTGTCCACTGAAGAAATGAGCGACGTCATGCGTCAGATCATGACCGGCCAATGCAGCGAGGCGCAGATTGGTGCCTTCCTGATGGGCATACGCATGAAAAGCGAGAGCATCGACGAGATCGTCGGTGCGGTTTCGGTGATGCGCGAGTTGGCCGACAAGGTCGAGCTGAAGAGCCTCGATGGCGTGGTCGATATCGTTGGTACCGGCGGCGATGGCGCCAACATCTTCAACGTTTCCACGGCGTCGGCGTTTGTCCTGGCCGCAGCCGGTTGCCCGGTGGCCAAGCATGGTAACCGCGCGGTTTCGGGCAAGAGCGGCAGCGCCGACCTGCTGGAAGCGGCCGGCATCTACCTGAACCTGACCCCGGTGCAGGTCGCCCGTTGCATCGACAGCCTGGGCATCGGTTTCATGTTTGCGCAAAGCCATCACAAGGCAATGAAGTACGCCGCTGGCCCGCGTCGCGACCTGGGCCTGCGTACCCTGTTCAACATGCTGGGCCCGCTTACGAATCCGGCCGGTGTGAAGCACCAGGTGGTCGGCGTGTTCAACCAGGCACTGTGCCGCCCGCTGGCCGAAGTGCTGCAGCGCATGGGCAGCAAGCATGTACTGGTGGTGCACTCCAAGGACGGCCTGGACGAGTTCAGCCTGGCGGCGCCGACCTTCGTTGCCGAGCTGAAGAAGGGCGAGATCACTGAATATTGGGTCGAGCCCGAAGACCTCGGCATGAAGAGCCAGAGCCTGCACGGCCTGGCCGTCGACGGCCCGCAGGCCTCGTACGAGCTGATTCGTGATGCACTGGGCCGGCGCAAGACCGAGAACGGCCAGAAGGCGGCCGAAATGATTGTGCTCAATGCTGGCGCTGCGCTGTATGCCGCTGATCATGCCATGACCCTGGCGCAGGGCGTCGAACTTGCCCACGACGTGCTGCATACAGGGCTTGCCTGGGAAAAACTGCAGGAACTGGGTGCCTTCACCGCCGTATTCAAGCTGGAGAACGAAGCATGAGCGTACCGACCGTGCTGGAAAAGATCCTCGCCCGCAAAGTCGAGGAAGTGGCCGAGCGCAGTGCCCGGGTCAGCCTGGCCGAGCTGGAGCGCCTGGCCAAGGCCGCCGACGCCCCCCGTGGCTTTGCCAATGCGCTGATCGAGCAGGCCAAGCGCAAGCAACCCGCGGTCATTGCCGAAATCAAGAAGGCATCGCCGAGCAAGGGCGTGATCCGCGAGCACTTCGTGCCGGCGGACATCGCCGTCAGCTACGAGAAGGGCGGGGCGACCTGCCTGTCGGTGCTGACCGATGTGGATTACTTCCAGGGCGCTGATGCGTACCTGCAGCAGGCCCGCGGCGCAGTTTCGCTGCCGGTGATCCGCAAGGACTTCATGATCGACCCCTACCAGATTGTCGAGGCCCGGGCGCTGGGCGCCGACTGCGTGCTGCTGATCGTCTCGGCGCTGGATGACGTGAAGATGGCCGAGCTGGCCGCCACGGCCAAGGATGTCGGCCTGGATGTGCTGGTCGAAGTGCATGACGGCGATGAGCTGGAGCGCGCGCTGAACACCCTCGATACCCCGCTGGTCGGCGTCAACAACCGCAACCTGCACACCTTCGAGGTCAGCCTGGAGACCACGCTCGACCTGCTGCCGCGTATTCCGCGCGAGCGCCTGGCCATTACCGAAAGCGGTATTCTCAACCGTGCCGATGTCGAGCTGATGGCAATCAACGAGGTTTACTCGTTCCTGGTGGGCGAGGCGTTCATGCGTGCCGAGCAACCGGGGCTTGAACTGCAGCGGCTGTTCTTCCCGGAACAGGTGAAGAAGTCTGTTCAGCCATTGGACTGACCAAGACGAGCCGGCTTTTGCCGGCTTTTTTGTGGGCAATGGCTGCATCGTGAACAATCACATCAAAGGTGGATCAATGACCGATCAACCCCTGGCACTGACTGTTGAACAAGGCCTGCATGCCGAGCAGGACCTGCTGGCCGCGGTCTGCCGCGGCGAGCGCGAATTCGGTGTGCTGTTCTGGCGCCCGACCGACCATGCCCTGGTCATGCCGCGCCGCATGAGCCGCCTGGAAAACTTCGAAGCCGCCTGCGCCGAGCTTGCGATTGCCGGCTGGCCGGTGCTGTTGCGCGAGACCGGCGGTGAGCCGGTGCCGCAATCGCATGCCACGGTGAATGTGGCACTGGTGTACGTGGCACCGCGCAGCGAAGGTGACCATGGGCGTATCGAGAATGCCTACGAACGCCTGTGCCTGCCGCTGTGCGAGGTGCTACGCGAGTGGGGCGGGGTGGCTTCGGTGGGCGAGATCGACGGGGCGTTCTGCGATGGCCGCTACAACGTCAATCTCAATGGTCGCAAACTGGTCGGCACGGCCCAGCGCTGGCGCCAGGGGCTGGGCGGAAAACGCCCGGTGGTGCTGGTGCATGGCGCACTGTTGCTGGATAACGAGCGTGAGTCGATGGTCGCGGCCGTCAACCGCTTCAACGAGTGCTGCGAACTGGAGCAGCGCTGCCGCGCCGATGCGCATATCGCCTTGCACGAAGTTGCGCCCTCAGCGCCCTGGTTCGAGCGCCTCTCACAGGCCTATGCCAAGGTGCTTGCAGACCTGCCCAAGGACTAACGGGTACCGTAGACCACCATGGTCTTGCCCTTTACCTGCACCAGGCTGCGCTCCTCAAGGTCTTTGAGGACGCGGCCGACCATCTCACGCGAGCAGCCGACGATGCGGCCGATCTCCTGGCGGGTGATCTTGATCTGCATGCCGTCGGGGTGGGTCATTGCATCGGGTTGCTTGCACAGCTCGAGCAGGCAGCGGGCGACACGGCCGGTCACGTCGAAGAAGGCCAGGTCGCCGACCTTGCGCGTGGTATTGCGCAGGCGCTGCGCCATCTGGCCACCCAGGGCGTAGAGGATGTCTGGGTCCTGACGTGAGAGCTCGCGAAACTTGTCGTAACTGATCTCTGCCACTTCACATTCGGTCTTCGCGCGGACCCAGGCGCTGCGCTGCTGCTCGCCTTCCACGGGTTCGAAAAGCCCCAGCTCGCCAAAGAAATCACCGCTGTTGAGGTAGGCGATGATCATTTCGTGACCGTCGTCGTCCTCGATGAGGATGGTCACCGAACCCTTGATGATGAACGACAGTGTTTCGGCCCGATCGCCGGCGCAGATGATGTTGCTCTTGGCGGTGTAGCGGCGGCGCTGGCAGTGCACCAGCAGTTTGTCGATATTCTTGATCTTGGCGGGTAGGGCTGAGGCAACCATCACGAAATCCTGTTCGATACGACACATAGGCTTCTTGTAGGAAGTGTCTGGCGGCAAGCGCCAGTCATTTGGCGCCAGCTTATCAGACACTACAGGATGTTTCGGTACTAAACCGACACGTCTCGAGCTTTTCCGACAGCCACACAAGGTCTAAGCTGACACCCTTTTCCGAAAATTAGGAGTCCAGGTAGATGAAGGCACGTATCCAGTGGGCCGGTGACGCGATGTTCCTCGGCGAGTCGGGCAGCGGGCATGTCGTCGTGATGGACGGCCCGCCTGAGGCTGGTGGCCGAAACCTGGGCGTGCGCCCGATGGAAATGCTGTTGCTGGGCTTGGGTGGCTGCAGCAGCTTCGATGTGGTCAGCATCTTGAAGAAGTCGCGCCAGGCGGTGGAGAGCTGCGAGGCGTTCCTGGAGGCCGAGCGCGCCAGCGAAGACCCGAAAGTGTTCACCAAGATCCACATGAACTTCGTGGTGAAGGGCCGTGGCTTGAAAGAGGCCCAGGTCAAGCGGGCAGTTGAGCTGTCGGCCGAGAAATACTGCTCTGCGTCGATCATGCTGGAGCGCGCGGGCGTCGAGATCACCCACGGCTACGAGATCGTAGAGTTGGGTTGAGTCCGAAATGTCTGGGCTGCGTTGCAGCCCCGGCTGTCTTCAGTTGCGCAGTGCCGGAAGGGCAACTTGCAACCACTGCGGTACTACGTTTCTGAATGCCTGGCTCAACCGCTCCCGCCGCTTTTGATAAGCCAACCCCAGCCAGATAACTCCCAGCCCGATCAACGTCACCACCACCGGGAACAGCAGCGACTCGGCAAACATCTCGTAAGACAGATACCCCAGATAAGCCGCCACCCCCAACGCCCCAAACACCATGAACACCGGCCTGCGCAACAGCACGGCGATGGCCATCAGCCCGATATTGATCAGGCAGTAGAGGGCCTTGCCCAGCTCGCTACCGTTGTCCACCAAGGTCAGCCCACCCCAGAACGCCGCGAGCCCGGCCAGATAGCCCCAGTGGGCATAGTCCTCACGGGTGCGGCCGTCCACCACCAGGAATACCAGCAGCATCCCCAGGCCGAACCAGAGCGATACTTCGCGCCGTTGCTCCCAGCTGAACGGCGAACCGAAGAACCACTCGCTGAGGTCCATCGACATGAACCACAACGCCATGGCGATCGGCATCACGATGAACGGGAAAGGGATCAGCCGCAGCATCAGCAGCCCGGCGACCACTGTGGCGGCTTCCATCAACAACCAGCCGCCCTGCACATAGGTGTAGTACTGGTGATAGGCCGATTGCCTGTCATCCAGTGGCCACCAGCCGACCAGACGCTCGATGGCAAACACCGCCAGCGGCACGATGCTCACCGCGACCGCCGCCAGCACGCCGGCGGCTACCGGTTGTGCGCGCCGTTGCAGGTTGAGGGCGAAGAGCGTCAACAAGAGGATGTACAGCGTGGCGATGGCCAGCAGTGCCCAGTCACCGATCTGCATCCAGGCTTCGGTGAGCAGCCAGCCCATGGCGCCCATGATGAGCAAGGCGCCGAAGTAGAACGCGACGTGCGCCAGCTGGAAGCTGCCGCGCGTTGCCGGTTGCTGGCGTAGAAACTGCAGCAGGGCTTGATCCTGGCCCGGCTGGAGGATGCCGGCGTGCACGGCGCGCGCCAGGTCCTTGGCGCTGAATCGTTCCGTCATGGGTTTACCTTCAGATACGGTAGGTGCTCTTGGTCATGACCTTGGCCAGCAGGCTCATGCCGAAACGCACCGGGGCTGGAAAACGATAGCCGCCCGCCTCGAGGGCAGACTCGGCGTGCTGCTCTTCATCTATGCGCATTTGTTCGAGAATGGCGCGAGACTTTTCGTCCTCGTGCGGAATCTGCTCCAGGTGTTCGTCCAGGTGTTTGCACACCTGATGCTCGGTGGCGGCGACGAAGCCCAGGCTGACCTTGTCGCTGACCAGGCCGGCGAGCGCGCCAATGCCGAACGACATGCCGTAGAACAGCGGGTTGAGCACGCTTGGGTGGCTATTCAACTGGCGTATGCGCTGTTCGCACCAGGCCAGGTGGTCGATTTCTTCCTCGGCGGCGTGCTCCATGGCTTTGCGTACCTGGGGCAGTTTGGCGGTCAGTGCCTGGCCTTGGTATAGCGCCTGGGCGCAGACTTCGCCGGTATGGTTGATGCGCATGAGGCCGGCAATGTGGCGGCTCTGGGCGTCATCCAGGTCGGCATCCGGCTGGACGATGGCCGGGGATGGGCGGGACGGTTGGCCGCTGAAGGGCAGCAAGGTGCGCATGGCGGTATCGGCCTGCAGCAACAAGCGGTCGAGCGGCGAGTAGTGACGTTCGGTAGCCATCGGGCACCTCCGCAAGAGTGTGCCCGACAGTTTACCGCAATAGCGCAAGGGTCGCTTGCCCTGGATCAGCCCGGCGGCCAGTGCATCTGGCGCTGGCCAAGCACGTGCATGTGAATGTGGTAGACGGTCTGCCCACCCAGTTCGTTGCAGTTCATGACCACGCGGAAGCCCTCTTCGCAGCCAAGTTCCTTGGCCAGACGCTGGGCGGTGAACAGGATGTGACCGGCCAGGCCTTTGTCCTCTTCGGTCAGGTCATTGAGGGTGCGGATGTGCTTTTTCGGGATGACCAGAAAATGCACGGGCGCCTGGGGGGCGATATCGTGGAACGCCAGAACCTGGTCGTCTTCGTAAATGATCTTCGCCGGGATTTCCCGGTTGATGATCCTGGTAAATAAATCGTCCACAGCACTTGCTCCATGGTGAGGGTCCGGGCCGAGTGTACTCAGCCGGGCGCCGGTCGCCCAGTGGCTATTCCATTCCGACCGGGCAGTAGCGGCGATGGATCACCCCAGCGAGCTTGCGCACCAGCCAGCGGGGCAGCAGGCGCGGCGCGAATGCCAGCCAGCGATTGCGCCGGCCGGGGGTGATGAGTGTGCGGTTCTTGTCCAGGGCGCGCACCGTGTAAAGCGCCACTTCTTCTGGGCTGAGGCAGCGGGTGCTGCCTTCGAGCCGAGGAATGCGCCGACGCGATGAGCGCACGGGGCCTGGGCATAGCACCGAGACCTTGATGCCAGTGCGCTTGAGCTCTTCGCGCAGTGCCTGGGAGAAACTCAGCACATAGGCTTTGCTGGCCGCGTAGGCCGCCATCCAGGGGCCCGGCGCGACACCGGCCAGGCCCGCCACATTGAGGATCTGCCCGCCGCCCTGGACTGCCATCAGGTTGCCGATGGCATGGCAGAGGCGGCTCATGGCCAGGATATTGACCTCCAGCAGGTCCTGCTCGTCGGCCCACTCATGGGCCAGAAACGGCCCATAGGTGCGCAGGCCTGCGCAATTGACCAGCAGGTCGATACGCCGCTCGCCTTCCTCCAGTTCGAGCACGAAGCCCGACAGGCGAAGGGGCTGGCTCAAGTCGCAGGCTCGGAACAGTACCTCGACACCGAAGCGTTGGGTCAGCTCGATGGCCACCGGCTCCAGCGTCTCGCGCTGGCGTGCCACCAGGATCAGGTTGCGCCCGCGCCGTGCCAGCGCTTCCGCCAGGGCCAGGCCCAGGCCGCTGGAAGCACCAGTGATCATGGCGTAACGGGTCATGCAAAGGCTCCTGGGGCTGAAGAGGGCGCCTAGTGTACAGCTTGGCCGGGCAAGGTGTTGCCTTTTGCTACAAGGCTTGGGCGCGAATACCCTGGCAGCGATCCAGGGCTTCCCGGTACTCGCTTTGCAGGCGTTCGATCAGTGCGCTGGCGTTAGGCAGGTCATGGATATCGCCCACGCCCTGGCCAGCCGACCATACGGTTTTCCAGGCCTTGGCCTCGTCGTCGATCGGTTTGAGCTTGCCCGGTTCATGGCCATGCGTGAGTGCGTTCATGTCATAGCCCGCCTGTTCCAGGCTCGGCCGCAGGAAGCTGGCCGGGATGCCGGACACTGCCGGGGTGTGGATGATGTCGACGGCATGGGCATCGAGCAGCATCTGCTTGTAGGCAGCCTGGGCCTGGCTTTCGGTGGTGGCGATGAAGCGGGTGCCCATGTAGGCAAGGTCGGCACCCAGTAGTTGTGCCGCCAGGACCTCATGGCCGTGGTTGATGCAGCCCGCCAGCAGCAGGGTCTTGTCGAAAAACTGCCGGATCTCGGCCACCAAGGCGAATGGGCTCCAGGTACCGGCATGCCCGCCAGCGCCCGCCGCCACTGCGATCAGGCCATCCACACCGGCCTCGGCGGCCTTCTCGGCATGGCGGCGGGTGGTGACATCGTGGAACACCAGCCCGCCGTAGCTGTGCACGGCATCGACTACCTCCTTCACCGCGCCCAGGCTGGTGATGACGATCGGCACCTTGTGCGCCACGCACAGGGCAAGGTCCGCCTGCAGGCGAGGGTTGGTCGGGTGCACGATCAGGTTCACGGCATAGGGTGCCGGTGCTTGCAGTTGGGCAAGCCCGGCCTCGATCTCCTCGAGCCAGGCCTTGAACCCTGCGCTGTCGCGCTGGTTCAGGGCCGGGAAGCTGCCGACCACGCCAGCGGCGCAGCAGGCCAGGACCAGCCTGGGGTTGGAGATCAGGAACATCGGTGCGGCGACCACGGGCAGGCGCAGGCGTTGTTCGAGCGAGGCGGGCAATGACATGGCAAGGCTCCTGTAGGGGGTTACCGTCAGAACGGTTTGACCACCACGAGAATTACGATACCCAGCAGGAACAGCACCGGGACTTCGTTGAACCAGCGATAGTAGACGTGGCTGCGGGTATTGGCGCCGCTGGCGAAGCGTTTGCGTTGGGCACCGCACATGTGATGGTAGCCGGTCAGCAGAATCACCAGGGTGAGCTTGGCATGCAACCAGCCTTGGCTCAGCCAGCCCGGAGTCAGGTAGAGCATCCAGGCACCGAACACATAGGTGGCGATCATGGCCGGGTTCATGATGCCGCGGTACAGCTTGCGTTCCATGGTCACGAAGCGGTCCTGGCTGATGCTGTCCTGGCTCTGGGCGTGGTAGACGAACAGCCTGGGCAGGTAGAACAGGCCGGCGAACCAGCAGACCACGCTGACGATATGTAGCGCTTTGATCCATAGGTAAAGCATTGAGGGAGTTCCTTCAGGTTTTCACGGTCGTCAGATAGTAGTGGTCAAGCGCCCGAAGGGTCACCCGAAGAGTTGTTACAGGCGGCTTGCACCCCTATTATCGTGCGCTTTCCAGTGGGCTCGTTGATAAGGGGCAAGCGTTATGATCAAGGTCGGTATCGTCGGCGGCACGGGTTACACCGGCGTCGAGCTGTTGCGTCTGCTGGCACAGCATCCTCAGGCCGAAGTGGCGGTCATCACTTCGCGCTCCGAAGCGGGCGTGGCGGTAGCTGACATGTACCCGAACCTGCGCGGCCACTATGACGGCCTGGCGTTCAGTGTGCCGGACAGCAAAGCCTTGGCGGCGTGTGATGTGGTGTTTTTTGCAACGCCCCACGGCGTTGCCCACGCCCTGGCCGGCGAACTGCTGGCGGCCGGAACCAAGGTGATCGACCTGTCGGCCGACTTCCGCCTGCAGGATGCCACCGAATGGGGCAAGTGGTACGGCCAGCCTCATGGCGCGCCGGAGCTGCTCAAGGACGCCGTCTACGGCCTGCCTGAAGTGAATCGCGAGAAAATCCGCCAGGCTCGCCTGATTGCAGTGCCGGGGTGCTACCCGACGGCCACCCAACTGGGCTTCCTGCCATTGCTGGAGGCCGGCCTGGCCGACCCATCGCGCCTGATTGCCGACTGCAAGTCGGGCGTCAGCGGCGCCGGGCGGGGGGCGGCGGTGGGTTCGCTGTTCTGCGAGGCTGGCGAAAGCATGAAGGCTTACGCGGTCAAAGGTCATCGCCACCTGCCGGAAATCAGCCAGGGCTTGCGCCTGGCGGCGGGCAAGGACATCGGCCTGACCTTCGTGCCACACCTGACGCCCATGATCCGCGGCATCCACGCCACCCTGTACGCCACCGTGGTTGATACTTCGGTCGATCTGCAGGCGCTGTTCGAGAAGCGTTACGCCGATGAGCCGTTCGTGGATGTGATGCCGGCCGGTAGCCACCCGGAAACCCGCAGTGTGCGCGGTGCCAACGT
Organism: Pseudomonas sp. Irchel s3f19; assembly: GCF_900187555.1. NCBI lineage: Bacteria > Pseudomonadati > Pseudomonadota > Gammaproteobacteria > Pseudomonadales > Pseudomonadaceae > Pseudomonas > Pseudomonas sp. Irchel s3f19. Next base: position 52,369 of record NZ_FYDW01000020.1, read on the forward strand.
CTGCCGTATTGCCGTTCATCGCCCGCAAGGGGGTGACTTGGTGGTGGTGCTTTCGGTCATCGACAACCTGGTCAAAGGTGCCTCGGGCCAGGCGGTGCAGAACCTCAACATCCTGTTCGGCCTGGATGAGCGCATGGGCCTGTCCCACGCGGGCCTGCTCCCATAAGGGCACAAGCTGGCACAAGGCCCGCCGAGTGCGGGCCTTTTTGTGGGCGCGACTAAAGCCGCACAATTCTTGACCAATTTTCTCGGAGAAGCGGATAATGCGCGTCATCGAGTTTTATGGCGGCAACTGCGCCGGGAGAATCAGCATGAGCGTCGAAACCTTCACCCCTACCGGTCTGGAATTCACCCAAGGGGCAGCCCACAAGGTGAAGACCCTGGTCAACGAGGAAGGCAATGAGCGTCTGAAGTTGCGGGTATTCGTGACCGGCGGTGGCTGCTCGGGCTTCCAGTACGGTTTCACCTTCGATGAAGATGTGGCCGAGGATGACACCATCGTCGAGCGTGAAGGCGTGTCGCTGGTGGTCGACCCGATGAGCTTCCAGTATCTGGCGGGTGCCGAGGTGGACTACCAGGAAGGTCTGGAAGGCTCGCGCTTCGTCATCAAGAACCCGAACGCCGCCACCACCTGCGGTTGTGGTTCTTCGTTCTCGATCTGATCACGGGCTGTACGAAAACGCCGCGCATTTGCGCGGCGTTTTGCATTGTGCTGGGGCCTTACGCCGGGTAGATGGCGCCGAGCACGCGCAAGCCGCGGGCAGCTGTCACACTCGGGCGGTTGGCTGGGATACCTTCCAGGCAGCAATGGGCCAGCCAGGCGAAGGCCATGGCCTCTACCCAGTCCGGGTCGACGCCATGGGCCGCAGTGCTGGCCACCTGGGCGCCCGGCAACAGCTGGGCGAGCCGGCGCATCAATGCCCCGTTGCGGGCCCCGCCACCGCATACCAGCAGCGCCTCGGTGCCCGGCTGAGCGTTACGCAGTGAGTCGATGATGCTGCGAGCGGTCAGCTCCAGCAGGGTCGCCTGCACATCCTGGTCACGGTAGGGCGGCAGTTTGCTCAGGTGCCCTTGCAGCCACGCCAGGTTGAACACCTCGCGCCCCGTACTCTTGGGGCCGGCGCCGGCAAAGAACGGGTCGCTCAACAGGGCTGCAAGCAGCGCTTCGATCACCTCGCCACTGGCTGCCCAGGCACCGTCAGCGTCGTAGTGCTGGCCGCGCTTGAACTCGATCCAGGCGTCCAGCAACACATTGCCTGGCCCGCAGTCGAAACCATGCACCGGCGTGTCGTTGGCAATCAGGCTGAGGTTGCTGAACCCCCCCACATTGAGCACGGCGAGCCGTTGGCCCAGATGGCTGAACAGTGTTTCGTGAAATGCCGGTACCAAGGGTGCCCCTTGCCCGCCAGCGGCCACATCGCGGCGTCGGAAGTCGCCGATCACGCTGATCTGGGTAAGCTCGGCAAGCAGTGCCGGGTTGCCGATCTGCACGGTGAAGCCACGAGCAGGCTCGTGGCGGATGGTCTGGCCATGGCTGCCGATGGCGCGGATGGCGCTTGGCGCAAGCCCCTGGCTTGCGAGCAAGTGGCCAATGCCTTCGGCTGCCAGGCTGGCCCAGCGGTTCTCGGCCAGGGCGGCGCGGGCAATCTCGTCAGGGCCGCTGGCGCAAAGGCTCAGCAGGCCCTGGCGCAGGTCGGCGGGCATGGGGATGTAATGAGTAGCGAGCAGTGCTGGCTGCTCGCGTTGTTCGATCAGGGCGATGTCCAGGCCATCGAGGCTGGTACCGGACATCACCCCCAGATAAAGCGCCATGACTCAGCGCTTGTTCGCAGCGAGCATGGTGGCCTTTTCCTGATCCATGCGGGCGATCAGTGGCTGGCTCTGCTGCATGAAGCGTGAGCGTTCGGCCTTGGCGATCGGGTCGGCCATCGGCACTTTCTGGCTTAGCGGGTCGACGTGCACGCCGTTGACCTGGAACTCGTAATGCAAGTGCGGCCCGGTGGAAAGGCCGGTGGTGCCGATGTAGCCGATGATCTGGCCCTGCTTGACCGAGCCGCCGGTCTTGATGCCTTTGGCGAAGCCTTGCATGTGACCGTACAGGGTTTTGTAGCGGTTGCCGTGCTGGATGATCACGGTATTACCGTAGCCACCCCGGCGCCCAGCCAGCTCGATGCGGCCGTCACCGGCAGCCTTGATCGGTGTGCCGCGCGGGGCGGCATAGTCAACGCCTTTGTGGGCGCGGATCTTGTTCAGAATCGGGTGTTTACGGCCAGCGGAAAAGCGCGAGCTGATGCGGGCGAAATCCACCGGAGTGCGGATGAACGCTTTGCGCAGGCTGTTGCCGTCGGCAGTGTAGTAGCTGGTATTGCCCTGTTTGTTGGTGTAGCGCACGGCGGTGTAGGTCTTGCCGCGGTTGGTAAAGCGAGCGGACAGGATGTTACCGGTGCCGATCACCTTGCCATCCATGACTTTCTGCTCGTACACCACGTCGAATTCGTCACCCTGGCGGATGTCCTGGGCGAAGTCGATGTCGTAGCCCAGCACCCGTGCCATGTCCATGGTCAGGCTGTGCGACAGGCCGGCACGCTGTGCGGAGGCCGACAGGGAGCTCTTGATCACGCCGTGGGCGTAGGCCGTGCGGACCACAGGCTTGCTGATTTCGCGGTTGAAGCTGTAGCCCTTGGCGCTTTTGGTCAGGCGAATGGTTTCGAGGTTGCTGACTTTGCTGTGCAGGTTGGTCAGTTGGCCGTCTTTGTCGAGTTCGAACTGCAACACCTGGCCGTGCTTGAGCTGGCTGAACTGCTTCGCCTGCTTGTTGCTGGCCAGTACTTCATGGACTGCGCTGGCTGGCAGGCCGACTTTTTCGAACAGGGTGGACAACGTGTCACCCCGCGCTACGGTGACTTCGCGGTGGCCAGGTTGCTTGGCTTCGGCGACCGGTTCTGGCGCAGGCGTTTGTTGGTCCGCCTTCTGGGTAGCCGTGTCGGCTTCTTCGATCTGGGCGAACGGCGAGCCTTGCTCTGCCTCAGCGTGTACGAGCGGGGCGGCCTTGGACTCCTCCTTCAATTGTTCGACCGGGCTTTCCAGTTCGAGGTTGAGGGTGGTTTTCTTGGCTTCGACTTCGCTGGAAGGAAATACCAGCAGGGCCAGGCTGAGCAGGGCGGCGATGCCGCTGGCGGCCAACAGATGGCTTTTCGGATAAAGCGGGGGCGCTTTAGGCGGTTCGTTGGTCATAGGTAAGGTGACTTTTTGAAGAAAAGTGAATATGGAAAAGATGAATGACATGATGAAGATGAAATAACTGTATAAAATATAACCAAATCCATTTTCACGCAAGGGCGCGTAGACGCCGCAAGGCTGCCTGCGGGTCACATTCTATTGCGAAACTTGTATTTGATGGCCGATCTTGTATGGTTGGCTCCCCTTGAATCTGAGCCTTGCGGGTCTGTCTATGAAGTCGGTTGAAGAGCAGCTGGCGCTTATCAAGCGCGGTGCGGAAGAAGTATTGGTCGAGTCGGAACTGGTGGAGAAGCTCAAGCGCGGCCAGCCTCTGCGTATCAAGGCAGGTTTCGATCCGACCGCGCCTGACCTGCACCTGGGGCACACCGTGCTCATCAACAAGCTGCGCCAGTTCCAGGAGCTGGGCCACCAGGTCATCTTCCTGATCGGTGACTTCACCGGGATGATCGGTGACCCGAGCGGCAAGAGCGCTACGCGTCCGCCGCTGACTCGCGAGCAGGTGCTGGACAACGCCGAGACCTATAAGCAGCAGGTGTTCAAGATTCTCGACCCGGCCAAGACCGAGGTTGCGTTCAACTCCACCTGGATGGACACGCTGACCCCGGCCGACTTCATCCGCCTGGCGTCGCAGTACACTGTGGCGCGCATGCTCGAGCGCGATGATTTCGACAAGCGTTACACCACCAATCAGCCGATCGCGATCCACGAGTTCCTCTACCCGCTGGTGCAGGGTTATGACTCCGTTGCGCTGAAAGCTGACGTGGAGCTGGGCGGTACCGACCAGAAATTCAACCTGCTCATGGGGCGCGAGCTGCAGCGCGCCTACGGCCAGGAAGCGCAGAACATCGTGACCATGCCGCTGCTCGAAGGGCTCGACGGCGTGAAGAAGATGTCCAAGTCGCTGGGTAACTATGTGGGTATCCAGGAAGCGCCTGGGGTGATGTACAGCAAGCTGGTGTCTATCCCTGACACGCTGATGTGGCGTTACTTCGAGTTGCTGAGCTTCCGCTCGATGGAGGAGATCGACCAGTTCCGTGCTGATGTTGCCAATGGCGCGAACCCGCGCGACATCAAGATCAAGCTGGCGGAAGAGATTGTTGCGCGTTTCCATGGCGAAGAGGCTGCCGCCAATGCTCACCGTGCGGCGGGCAACCGTATGAAGGAGGGCGAGTTGCCGGAAGACTTGCCTGAGATCGAGGTTGCTGCGGCTGAAGACTTGCCGATTGCTGCGGTGCTGAACCGTGCCGGCCTGGTGAAGAACTCGGCAATGGCGCGCGATCTGCTTAATGGCGGCGCGGTCAAGGTTGATGGTGCGGTGGTTGATCGCGACTTCGTGTTTGCGCTGGGTGCTACCCATGTATGTCAGGCGGGCAAAAAGGCGTTTGGCCGGGTTACCCTCAAGGCTGAGTGATTGCCTGGTGGTGTAGCTATATAGAAGCGGGGAGGCCGGAAGGCCTCCCCGCTTTGTTTTTCAGCGATATCAAAGTTTATTGGAATTAAGGGTTGACGCGATTTCGAATCCCCTTATAATGCGCCCCACTTCCAGCGTAGTCGGAACGAAAAACTCCTTGAGATTCAATGAGTTAAATAGTCAAGACGAAGTTTGAAGGGCTTCGATCGAAAGGTCGTCAGCGGTTAAGATGGTGGTTGACAGCGCTTCTAAACGCTGTATGATTCGCCTCCCGCTACGAGAGATCGCAGCGAGTCAAGTGTTTGAAGCTAAACGAGTTTCTCGCAAAAAACTTCAAAATA
>NZ_FYDW01000014.1:0-138235 GCF_900187555.1 Pseudomonas sp. Irchel s3f19
TAAAAAGTGCTGCGAGCCAGTCCGATCAGCCGCAGCAGGTCAGGCAAAGGGAATCTACGTTTGAGTTTGGAAACGATCAGGACTTTTTCGCCGGTATTCGTTCCTTTTCCTCGCGCAGAGCCTTGAGTTCCTTTAGGACAGCGTTCTCCATGCGCAGATACTCAAGCTCAGCCATCAGCTGGTCTCTGGGCTTTTGCGAATCGTCGGTATCTGTGGGCTTTGCTGGTTTAATCTTCTTCGGCACTTTAATCGGCTTTTTCTGGCGGATGACAGGGGCTACAGGGCTACCACTGTAGTACTGCCGCTGCCAGTTGCCTATCTGCGAGGACTGGCCGAGGCCAAAATGCGCAGCGGTTTGGCGAAGGGAGAGACGATGCTCGTGCATGTGGCTCAGCACTTGACGCTTGAAGTCGTCGTCATAGCGCTGCCCGTGCGAGCGCGGACTAAGGCTGGACTTGCTCTGATAGCTGGATGCCCACCGGCGCAGCAGACTGACGTCGATACCGAAACGCTGGGCTACTTTTCGGAAGCCATCGCTACCATCTAGGTAGGCTGAGATGGCTGTGAGTTTGAACTGCTCTGTGTATTTGCCCATCGGTCCCCCCAAGGGTTGGATTTTTTGTCCAACTTCTTGGGGGCAGTCCACAGATGTGGGAGCGGCCTTGCGCCGCGAAGCGCCGCGCGGGCGGCGCTCGATCTTATAGGCGCCGGATAAACCAAGGCATGCGCTTCGCGGACGCCGCTCGATCTTCGCCCTCCTGAAGAAACCAAGACAAGCAAGCTACTGCCCACCCTCCGGCAACAGGCTGCGGTCGAACATGAACGGCCGCGGCCCCTGCGGTGTGTATTGAAACAACTGCTGCGGCCTGCCCAGCCGTGGCTGGTTCTTCTCCCCGGTGTCCCTCACCCACCCCTGCTCGCGCAAACGCTCCAGGCGCTTGCGCAGCGAGGTGCTGTTCACAGCCTGCCCCAGGCACGCCTGCACTGACGCCAACGCATCGAGCACCGTGAACTTCTCTGCCAGCAAGTACAACGGCAGGCTGCTGTACACCGTCTTCGCCGCCAGTCGCTCGCGGGCGCGCTCCACCAGCAGTCTGTGATCGAAGGGCAACAGCACCCTGCGCTCCAGCACGCTGTCCACATCAAAAAACGCCAGCTGCTCACCCTCAACGGCCTGCCCAGGGGCGAGCAGGGCCAGGTAGTAGGTGCTCAGCGACCAACCGCGCGGGTCACGGAAAGCATTGCCTTCGGTGCCTACCTGTTCCATGTAGCACGGTACGATACAGGCCTTTTCGCGCAAGGCGCGCTCGGCGGCGCCTTCCAGGCTGGTGTCGGCAATACGGCCGTTGACGATGACACCCGGCAACGCCCACTGGCCGACGTGCGGTTCGCGCTCACGGCGGTGCAACAACACTTGCAGGTGCTGGGCTTCAGGGGCCATGCGCAGAGCGACGATATCGACGCTGGCCAGGACTTCAGTGCTACTCACGCAAAGGCTCCACTCTTCAATCCTGCAATATTCCACCAGAGCGCTTTAGTAGTACAAGCTTCTTTCCTACCTGCTCTGGTGCTTGACACACTTAATACACCAGGTGGAATATATATCAACACCCGCGAGGAGAGCACCATGAAGATCGCCAGTTTCGACGTCGACGCGCAAAACGGCTTCACTGCCTACGCCCCACACGAACTGCCGGTACCCGAGGGCAATGAAATTGCCGCCGACCTCAACACCATGGCCCTTCGTGCCGACCTGCGCCTGGGCAGCAAGGACGCACACCCGGCCAATGCCGCCTGGGTGGTGGCCGAACCTGGGCAGATGCTGCAACCGCTGACGCTGGCCAATGCTGACCTGACCTGGGTCAGCCACTGCGTGCCAGGCACGCCCGGCTTCGAGCTGCTGCCCGGCCTGCCCGCCCCCATCGACTACGACTACTTCGTATGGAAAGGCGTCGAACCCGACCTGCACCCCTACGGCGCCTGCTACCACGACCTGGCCGAACGCCGCTCCACCGGGGTTATCGAATACCTCACCGTGCAACAGGTGGGCGCCGTCATCGTCGGCGGCCTGGCTTTGGACTACTGCGTCAAGACCACTGCCCGCCAACTGCGCCAGGCCGGTTTCCAGGTGCTGCTGTACCTGCCCGCCTGCCGCGCCCTGACCCAGGAAGGCGCCATCAGCGCCTGCGGGGCGCTGGCTGCCGAGGGTGTCATCCTCTGCGGCGACGAGGCCGCACTCGACCACCAGCTCGCTTTGATCAAGGAAGACCGCCCATGAGTGACAGCGTATTCGGCCCACGGATCATCCAGAACCTGCTGGACACCGACTTCTACAAGATCACCATGATGCAGGCCGTGCTGCATAACTACCCCAATGCCGAGGTGGAATGGGAGTTCCGCTGCCGTAATGGTGAAGACCTCTCCCCTTACCTGGCAGAAATCCGCTACCAGGTCGAGCAACTGGCCGAGGTCACCGTCACCCACGACCAACTGGCGTATCTGGAGCAGATTCCGTTCATCAAACCGGACTTCATCCGCTTTCTCAGCCTGTTCCGCTTCAACTTGCGTTATGTGCAGGTGGGCCTGGATGACGCCGGGCAGCTGGCGATTCGCGTGCGTGGGCCGTGGCTGCACGTGATCCTCTACGAGATCCCGCTGCTGGCGATCATCAGCGAAGTGCGCAACCGCTACCGCTACCGCGAGGTGGTGATGGAGCAGGTGGGCGAGCGGCTGTACCAGAAGCTCGACTGGCTCAAGGCCGAGGCCAGCGCCGCTGAGCTGGCAGGCTTTCAACTGGCCGATTTCGGCACCCGGCGGCGCTTCTCGTACCGCGTTCAGGAGGCCGTGGTGCACACCCTCAAACGCGACTTCCCGGGCCGCTTCGTCGGCACAAGCAACGTGCACCTGGCCCGCGAATACCAACTCAAGCCCATCGGTACGATGGCCCACGAATGGTTCATGGCCCACCAGCAACTTGGCCCGCGGCTGGTCGACAGCCAGGCGGCCGCGCTGGATTGCTGGGTACGCGAATATCGCGGGTTGCTGGGCATCGCGTTGACCGATTGCATCACCATGGACGCGTTCATGGGCGATTTCGATTTGTACTTCGCCAAACTGTTCGATGGTTTGCGCCACGACTCTGGCGACCCGCTAGCCTGGGCAGAGAAGGCCATTGCCCACTATGAAAGACTGGGCATCGACCCGCAGGGCAAGACGTTGATCTTTTCCGATGGGCTGGACTTTGCCAAGGCACTTGGCCTGTACCGCGCGCTGCATGAACGGATCAATGTGAGCTTTGGCATCGGCACCCATCTGACTTGCGATATCCCTGGGGTCGTGCCGATGAACATCGTGATCAAGATGACGGCCTGCAATGGTGCGCCGGTGGCGAAGATCAGTGATAGCCCGGGCAAGACGCAGTGCCGGGATGAGAACTTCGTGGCTTATCTGAAGCATGTGTTCAAGGTGGCTTGAGCCCTGTCACTGTGAGCGCCTACTAGAGTGGAAGAGGTGTATGCGAAGCGGTCAAGCGAAACGATTATTGGAGTCCAACCCATGAAAGATCAGATCACTAAGCTGGGTGAAACCCTAGAGGGGCTCGCTCAGATCGCAGATGAACTCGAACGCCAAGTAGCCCCATGTCCAGTGACTCGCCTTTTGCTTATCGCATGGTTAACCGAGTGGGTGCGAGGCCCGGAAACCCAGGCTGCGTTGAAGCGAGATCTTCCTTGCTTGCCTCAATCATTGAAATCGGCCTATGCGGTGTGGATTCACCACAGCGGTGGCCGCTAACGAGGAAAACGAATGGTATCTTTCGACCTTCAACGGATGCTGCTGGGCGATCTGCCTGTGACCTTTCTTCTGGAGGTCGCCCTTAGGGTTTTGGCCGCATTTGCAGCCGTGTTCTTCTTCCTCAAATTCAGTGGCCGACGCGGAATCAAACAACTCTCCCGCTTCGAGCTGGTGGTTATTCTGACCCTCGGCTCCGCTGCCGGCGATGTGACCTTCTATGAAGATGTTCCGCTGCTGCCGGTGGCCCTGGTCTTCTTGACGCTCCTGTTGCTGTATCGGGGTACGGTCTACCTCATGAAGCGGAGCAAGACGTGTGAAGCCTGGATTGATGGATTGCCGATAACGGTGGTGAAGGACGGAATGTACGAGATCCATTCGCTGCGCAATATGAACATTTCCTCGAATGAACTCTTCATGGAACTACGCCAGCGCGGTGTAGAGCACTTGGGACAGGTACGTTTGGGCCTGTTGGAAACTGACGGTGAGCTCAGTTTGTATTTCTATGAGCCGGAGGATACCAAGGCGGGCTTGTCAGTGCTCCCTTTTGAGCATCGTCCGCAATACTCCTCACCACCTTCTGCCGGCCTTTACTGTTGCGTGGGCTGTGGTTTTCCGACCTACCATGAGGCGCACGACTCGGTCGCATGTGAGCGCTGTGGCCATGTCGTTTGGTCCCCAGCGCTGGACACGCTACGCAATCGTTAGGCAGCGTGCTCAGCCTCGATTCACAAAAAACCCCTACAACGCCGCTTGCCCTGTTGCTCTGAACTTTGCGGCCTCTGCGGGCTTCATCTGCTTAGTCACCTCAACATCAGACACAGACGAAGAGCACATGAACGACAGCGGTTTTCTGGCACTCATCGAAAGGGGTTGTACACCATGATCGATCACGCGACAGGCATGAAACCAAGTGAACGCTACCGAGTAGAAAACCTCGAGCGCGCCCATCAATTTCCAGGTTTCTTTCAGGACGGCAAATATTACCTTGGCCCAGAGCTATTGACTGCCGTCGGCTGGCTCGAAGGGACGAAGTTCATATATGACAGCCTCGATGCAGAAGGCGAGCCCGTCTTCCCGGATCGGGTAGCGGGCTCCATCGAAGGGCTGAAATTAGTGCTCATCGACGGCACATCCCTCGCGCTCTCGAGGATTGAAGCCAGTGCCACCCTGTCGCCTGCGACTGACGACATCGAGCAACACCCACAGCCAGCCGGGCCTGCACGCCCAGCGCCGATAACTGGCCCGTTGCGCGGCAAGGTCGTGGTCATCACCGGCGCTTCAAGCGGGATAGGCAGAGCAGCCGCACACGCGTTTGCCTGCAAAGGTGCTCGCCTGGTGCTGGCCGCGCGCGATGAGCAAGCGTTGTTCGACGTGCTCGACGAATGCACAGATTGCGGGACGGATGCCGTGGCAATCACTACCGACGTCACCAGCAACGAGCAGGTACAAGCACTGGCCGCGCAGGCTGCCGAATTTGGCCAGGGGCGGATCGATATCTGGGTCAACAACGCCGGCGTTGGCGCGGTCGGCAATTTCGAGGAAACGCCGCTGGATGCCCATGAGCAGGTCATCCAAACCGACCTCATCGGTTACCTGAGAGGGGCGTATGTGGCACTCCCCTACTTCAAGGCGCAGCGTAGCGGCATGCTGATCAACACACTGTCACTGGGCAGTTGGGTCGCCCAGCCCTATGCAGCGGCCTACTCGGCAAGCAAGTTCGGCTTGCGCGGCCTAACCGAGGCGTTGCGCGGCGAACTGACGGAATTTCCCGACATTCATGTCTGTGACATCTATCCAGCGGTCATGGACACGCCGGGTTTCAGGGATGGCGGCAACTACACCGGCCACGCGCTCACTCCGCCTGGGCCGATCTATGACCCGGAGTTGGTGGCCAAGGCCATGGTGGCTTGCGCCATTTCACCTCGCGCGCGCACCACGGTCGGCGCAACAGCCCGCCTTGCGCACTTGGCTAGCTTCCTCATACCTGGGCTGCCGCTGGTTTCAGGATGGCTGACACGCTGGGGGTTGAACCGCAGCGCCAGCGCCGAAATATCGTCTGGCAATCTGTTCGAACCACCGAGTGGCCGGCGAAGTGTGGACGGTGGCTGGAGAACCCCGAAAAGCAAGACGCCGTTGTTGGTGAGTGCGGCAGTCCTCGGCATCATTGCCGGGTTTGTCATCACCCGCTCGCAACGTCGGCCCCGCTAGACTGATCCGCATTTCACCTAACTACAACGGCCTAAGATTGCTCAAGCATTCCCGTTACCTTTTCAATCAGCAGTTGGATTTCAAATGGTTTCGTGATCACCGCAGTGATAGGCGTGAGGAATCCCCCTTTAAGCACGGACGCTTCGGCGAAACCCGTGACAAACAGGACGCGTAGATCAGGCAACAGTTCGCGAGCAGCGTCGGCCACCTCACGACCATTCAAAGCACCGGGCAGACCTACGTCGGTGACCAGCAAATCAAAAGGCTGGCTGGTGCGTAGCAGGTGGAGAGCGCCGGAACCGCTCTCCGCTTCTTCTACGTCGTATCCCGCTTCAACCAACGCTTCAACCATCGACATTCGAACTATCGGCTCATCATCGACGACGAGCACCCGGCCCACGCCTTCGCGTTGTAGGCCGCGTTTCGCAACATCCTCAAGCTCTTGACCTTCTAGGCATCCTTCAAAGCGAGGAAGAATCAGGCGAATTGTCGTACCCACGCCTTCCTTGGAGTGGACGTCTACCTGCCCTCCGGATTGGCGCACGAACCCGTGCACCATGGACAGCCCGAGACCGGTGCCCTGCCCCAATGGCATGGTTGTGAAAAAAGGGTCGAAGATGCGCTTGATGTTGCTCTGGGATATCCCTGTTCCCGTATCTGCCACCGCGATCACGATATAGTCTCCGGCAATAAGGTCAGCGCGTAGCGCTGATGCGTCGTCAAATTCAATGACATCCGTGCTGATTGAAATGGCTCCGATACCATTGGGCATTGCATCCCGCGAATTTATCGCCAGGTTCAACAGTGAACTTTCCAACTGAGCGGGATCAATTCGCGCTAATCCAATTCCGGGCTGCAGGTGCGTGATGACCGTGATCGCCGGCCCGACTGATCGATTGATCAGATCTCCCAAGTCTTCGATGAGGACATTCACGTCGGTAGGCCGAGGATCAAGCGTCTGCCTTCTGGAGAACGCCAGCAATCGTTGGGTTAATGAGGCGGCGCGTTTGGCGCTGACCTGGATACCGTTGAGCAATCGCTCGCTAGCATCCGCTCTGCCTTGTTTTAACCGACGTGAAAGCAAATCTGCGCTCCCTAGAATGGCGGCCAATATGTTATTGAAATCATGTGCGATACCGCCGGTGAGCTGCCCGAGCGCCTCCATTTTTTGTGCTTGGCGCAAGGCCTCATTAGCCTGGGAAAGCTCTTCAGTGCGTCGGGCAACCCGCTCTTCCAGTGTCGCCTTTGCCTGTTGCACCTGGCGGTACAATTGGGCGTTATCGATGGCTACCGCCGCCTGTGCCGCAAGCGCCAGCATCAGTTGTTCATGCCGGTCAGTAAACCGGTTGGGCTGTGGGTGGCCAAAGAACAAACCACCGAGCACATCCCCGCTTCTGGACACCACAGAGATAGCCAGATAGCTGCGCACAGATAGATGCCCCTTGGGCATCCCACGGTGAGGCTCGAACTGCCCATAGCGTGGGTCGGCCAGGATGTCCTGAGAACGAACAACCCCCTCATTTCGGAAGGTCGGTGCGAATACAGGTGTGGCGCGTGGATGGCCCAACCTCTCAAACGCTGATCGATCTGCTCCCGAGAGCGTGTAGAGCTTCAGATGGGCGCCGGTTGCGTCGACTTCGTTGGCAAAGTAGGAGCCATAGGCCGCCCCAGTGAGGGCCATTCCGGCATCAGTCAGGTTTTGGACAATGCGCTCCAAGTTGAGATCGCTGGCGAAGGCGGCGTTGATATCCCGCAGGATGCCAAGTGTCCGGCTTTCCTCCCTGAGTGCCTGTTCGGTTTCCACACGGTTGGTCACATCGAAGCCTTCACAGAAAATCCCAGTGACGATCCCGCAGTCGTCGAATACCGGCTCGTAGACGAAATCGAGATAGCGGGTAGTTTTACTATCGCCCTCCCCATCAAGGAATATCGGCTTCCCTGTGCCGACGAACCGCTCGCCCGTTGTGTAAACACTGTCGAGCCAATCGAAATACCCTTGCTCTTGTAGATCTGGAAACACTTCCCTCATTGAGCAATTAAGGTATCCACGGTCGCCAAAGCTGCGGCGAAAGGCTTCATTGACGAACTCAAAGACATGGTCAGGGCCACGCAGAATGGTGATGAAGCCAGGCGCCTGATCGAACATCTTTCGATCACGTCCTAAGGTGATGTGGGAAGGGACTGTTTCCATTGCCGATAGGTGTACTTCTTGCCCTTGGACCAGAATTCCTGCCACCTCCCCATCGGTGCTCCGCAAAGGACTCAGGCTGAAAGCCCAGGGTTTTTCTCGGTCGAGCCTGACGGGAAACTCCGAATCGGACAGAAGCAGCAACGCTCCCTTTTCAACCACGGCATCGAGCTGAGATACCACCCGCGCCCAAACTGCCGTCCATACATCATGGGCCGGTTGGCCGAGCGCCCGGGGATGACGATGGCCCATGGCGGGGGTCCAGGCCTCGTTATAAAGCAATACTCGATCAGACGACCAGAGAATGGCTGATGGAAGGTCTGAGGTGAGCAAGAATGCAAAGGCGTGCTCTAGGCCAACCGGCCAGTGAGCTCTATCGCCGATAGCCGTGCACTCCCAATTGATGAGGCTCAGCCACTCGGACAACCCACCTCGTTGCCCACTGCTGCTACTGATAGCTGATTGCTGATCACTGTTGCTCATGGCTGTTCAGGGTTGTACCGGTAGAAATCTAAATCTAAACCATGATCAGGAGTTGGGCTTGGCTGTCAGACGATGTGCTATTGAGGTATTCCGATCTAAATCGATTGGCCATCGTCCTCAATGTCTTCTTCCGCTTCGGCTGCCTCGGTGGCATCAGCGTCATTCAACGGCGGCAATGTGGGCTTTTTCGGGTCGTTGATGAAAGGGACGTCGCTTGGCCCCTTCTCTTCGGAGCCCTCGGTCTTGGGTTGCATAGCTGACCCTCCAGAATTCATCGGTTACAAGGCACTAAGCTCCAGTCCAGCATGAGAATCCCTCCCTGCTCATCTTCCTCTGAGCGGATGTGGGCAGGAAAAATTCAGTTTGGCATTCGGCCGGCGCGCGGAATGTATGGGGCGCCCGCGATACCTAACCCACTTTCGGCTCCCCAACGCACAACGCCATAAACCGTGCCGCCGCCCGCGAAGGCGTGGCGGCATGGGGCATCAGGATGGAAAAGCGCCTCACCAGTGGCTGCGGCGCAATCCGCAGCCGTCGCAACGCGCCATCCTCATGGCGAATCGACATGGCCGACACAAAGCCGATGCCCATCCCCGCCCGCACCGCTTCCTTTACCCCCTCCACGCCAGCAATTTCCAGCCCCACGCGCATCGCCACGCCACTGCGGGCAAACGCGCGTTCGACAATCTGCCGCACCCCTGACCCACTCTCGCGCAGCACCAAGGGGTAGGCACCCACAGCTTCCAGGGTCTGCGGCTCGTCACCTGCCAACGGATGGCCACTGGGCACGATGGCGACGATCTCGTCTTCACGCCACGGCGTCACCCCCGTACCTAAGGGCAGTTCCTGCCCGGGGGGGCCTTCGATCAGGGCGATGTCGACACTGCCCAGCGCGGCGACGATTTCTGCGGTATTGCCATTGGAGGTGCTCACCGTCACGTCGGGGTAGCGTGCATGGAAGTCGGCGATCAGGTACGGCAACAGGTAGCTGGCCGGGGTGGTACTGGCGCCGATGCGCAGCGTGCCGCGCTCCAGGCCGCGCATGGCCTCGCGCAGGGCTTGCGCCTGGCGAAAGGTGTCGCGCAGGCGCTCGGCATGAGCCAGCAGCTGCTCACCCGCAGCTGTCAGCCGCACGCCACGGCCGGCGCGTTGATAAAGCGGTTCGCCGAACGCCTCCTGCAGCAACTTCAGCTGCCCGGACACAGCCGGCTGCGACAAGTGCAACGCCTGGGCCGCATGGCTGATGTTGCCGTGCTCGGCAACCGTGGCGAACGTTATCAGTTGTTCTGGGGTCATGAATTGAAAATATCAGCAAAATGGATACTTCACATCCTAAATTACGATTTTTTATAAGCTTATAACCAGATTAACGTAGGCCTTGTCGAAACACCTTTTCCGGAGGACTCACATGGCCACGGCTCCGTCCCACCCCGCCTATACGCCTACTCTCTCTACCCGAGGGCGGCTCAATGGCATCCTGTTCGTCGCGCTGTTCGCGCTTGCCGTCACCCAGCTGGCGGCCTTGCCCGCCATCGCCAGCCTGGGTATCAGCCCCTTGATCGTCGGCATCGTTGCCGGTGCCTTGTATGGCAATGCACTGCGCGATGGCGTGCCGGCCAGTTGGGCGGCGGGCATCAATTTTTCGGCGCGCGGGCTGCTGCGCATCGCCGTGGCCTTCTTCGGCCTGCGGGTCAGCCTGCAGGAAATCGCCGAAGTCGGCTGGTCGGGGCTGACGGTGTCGCTGCTGGTGGTGGTCAGCACCCTGCTGATCGGCCTCTGGTGTGGCATGAAGCTGCTCAAGCTGGACCGCGACACCGCGCTGCTCACCGCCGCCGGCAGTGCCATTTGCGGCGCGGCTGCGGTGCTGGCCTTCGAGTCGGCGCTGCGCAGCGCTCCGCACAAGAGCGCCATGGCGGTCGGCAGCGTGGTGCTGTTCGGTACCCTGTCGATGTTCCTCTACCCACTGGCGATCAATGCCGGCTGGCTGCACCTCGATACCCTGGGCGCCGGGCTGTTCCTGGGCGGCACTATCCATGAAGTAGCCCAGGTGGTCGGCGCCGCGAGCAACGTCAGCCCCGAGGCTACGCACATTGCGACCATCGTCAAAATGACCCGGGTGATGCTGCTGGTGCCGGTGTTGCTGGTGGTGGGCTTGTGGATCAGCCGCGCGCGCCAGCCTGGCCAGGGGCAAGGCAACGGGCGCATCGCCATGCCCTGGTTCGCCTTCGGCTTCCTGGCGCTGGTGCTGGTGAACTCGCTGCAGGTGCTGCCTGGCAGTGTGACCCAGGCGGTGAATACGCTCGACACCTTTGCCCTGACCATGGCCATGACAGCGCTGGGCATGGAGACCCGATTCAGCCAGATCCGCCAGGCGGGGCCACGGGCGCTGATTACCGGGGCGATACTCAACCTGTGGCTGGTGGGCGGTGGGCTGGCCATTACCCTCGGGGTGCAAAAACTGTTCGGCTGAACATGCGCGGCTTCGCGGGTTTACCCGCGAAGCCGCGCCCCCTGTCTGCAGAATCTTTCCACGGTGCCCCCTCGTTGTCGCGTGCATTTCTCGGTATGGTGGTGTCAAAGAAGGATGTTTTACCCGCACAGGAAAGACTTAGATGCCTCAACGCCATGTCATAAATGCATCCGTCAGCCCCAAAGGCAGCCTGGAGACGCTGTCGCAACGTGAAGTGCAGCAACTGAGTGAAGTCGGTACCGGTAGCCTTTACACCCTGTTCCGCCAGTGCGCCCTGGCCATCCTCAATACCGGCGCGCATGTCGACAATGCCAAGACCATCCTCGAGGCCTACAAGGACTTCGAGGTGCGCATCCACCAGCAAGACCGCGGCGTACGCCTGGAGCTGCTGAATGCCCCAGCCGATGCCTTCGTCGATGGCGAGATGATCGCCAGCACCCGCGAAATGCTCTTCAGCGCCTTGCGCGACATCGTCTATACCGAAAGCGAGCTGGCCAGCCAGCGCATCGACCTGGAAAGCTCCCAGGGCATCACCGATTACGTGTTCCACCTACTGCGCAACGCCCGCACCCTGCGCCCCGGCGTAGAGCCGAAGATGGTGGTGTGCTGGGGCGGCCACTCGATCAGCACCGAGGAATACCAGTACACCAAGAAGGTCGGCCACGAGCTGGGCCTGCGCAAGCTGGACGTCTGCACCGGCTGCGGCCCTGGGGTGATGAAGGGCCCGATGAAGGGCGCCACCATCGCCCATGCCAAGCAACGCATGCACGGCAGCCGCTACCTGGGCCTGACCGAGCCGGGCATCATCGCTGCCGAGGCGCCGAACCCGATCGTCAACGAACTGGTGATCCTGCCGGACATCGAGAAACGCCTGGAAGCCTTCGTCCGCGTCGGCCACGGCATCATTATCTTCCCCGGCGGCGCCGGTACTGCCGAGGAGTTCCTCTACCTGCTCGGCATTCTCATGCACCCGGACAACCAGGGCCTGCCCTTCCCGGTGGTGCTGACCGGGCCGCGCAGTGCCGAGCCGTTCCTGATGCAGTTGCACGCGTTCGTCGGCGCCACCCTGGGGGACGCCGCCCAGCGCCACTACCAGATCATCATCGATGACCCGGCCGAAGTGGCGCGGCAGATGGTCGAAGGGCTCAAGGAGGTAAAGCAGTTCCGCCGCGAGCGCAACGATGCCTTCCACTTCAACTGGCTGCTGAAGATCGACGAGGGCTTCCAGCATCCGTTCGACCCGACCCATGCCAACATGGCCGAACTGGCCCTGCGCCGCGAGCTGCCGCCGCATGAACTGGCCGCCAACCTGCGCCGGGCGTTTTCCGGGATTGTGGCGGGCAACGTCAAGGACAAGGGCATCCGCCTGATCGAGGAACACGGGCCGTACCAGATCCGTGGTGACAGTGCGGTATTGGCGCCGCTGGGGCACCTGTTGCAGGCGTTTGTCGACCAGCACCGGATGAAACTGCCGGGTGGCGCGGCGTATGTGCCTTGCTATCAGGTTGTGACCTGAGTGTTTGGGGGCCGCTTTGGCGGCCCCCAGCGTCAAGCGTTGCTAGCTACCCGAGCTGACCAGCGTCCGGTCAACCAGGCGAATGCTGTCGCGCCCATCGCGCTTGGACTGATACAGCGCTACATCTCCCTGCTCGATCAACGCCGCCAGGCTCGCGGGCGGCTGGTCGAACAGGTTGGCACCGATGCTCAAGGTCACGGCCTGCGGCGTGGGCACCGTTTGCAGCGCAAACTGCTGAAATTGTTCACGCAACTGGCTGCCCAGCGCCACCACGCGCTCGCTGGTCGCCGCACTGAGCAGGATGACAAACTCGTCGCCGCCAAGCCGCGCCGCCAGTGACCGCTCCGGCAACACCGCACGCATCATCTCGCTCAAGGCGATCAACAGCCGATCACCGGCAATGTGCCCGTGCAAATCGTTGACCAGTTTGAAATTGTCGATGTCGATCAGCAGCAAGGCGCCTGGCCGCGCCGGGCTCACCTCTTTGAAAAAGTGCGTCGCCCGCACTTCCAGCGCGCGGCGGTTGTATAACGCCGTCAGCGGGTCCCGTGCCGCCAGCCGGGCGATGCGCTCTTCACGGCGATAACGCACCGTACCGGTCATCGACAGCGCAATCAGCATGATTGCCATCGCCCCCTCGACCAGGGAAACCTGGATGATCAGCCCGCCAAACGTCGCCAGGTCAATCAGCGTGCCCGGGGCAATCGCAATGATCGCCTTCGCCACATAGAACAGGCCATGAATCAGCAGCACATAACGCAACTGCACCGCGCCCACGCTCAACGACCTGCCGTGGGGCTTCAACAGGAAACTGGCTTTGAGCGTCAGCAACGCCACCAGCAACGAGTTGACCATCAGCATCACCTTCGACCACTCCGGGCCGGCGGGCAACAGCAGCAAGGCGAACCACACCCCCACCATCAGCAGCCAGGCGCGCGACAGGCGGTGCTGGGTGAAGCGCAACACCCCCAGCAGGAAAAACCCGTGCGCCACCACCAGCAAGCCATTGGCGAACCAGATACCGATCAGCAGCAAGCCGATGCCCCGCAACAGGGCCAGGGTGGAGCCGACGGTGATCGTGGCGAAGCCGGCGCTCCACAACAGCAGCGAAGGCTCGCGAACACTGCGCCACTCGATCGCCAGGTACAAGGCAGCCGCAGCTGCCAGGGCGATGGTGATTGTCAGCATCGTTGGGGGGTCAAGCGCCATGGACGGTTTGGCCTATCTGGTTAACGTGGAAAAGGCCTGATTGTATGCGCTTGCAAGACTTTTTCAGAGCCCTCTCACCAGCGTTACAGCACCCGCTTGATCAACGGTTCCAGGCGGCTGTAGCGCAACCGCCGCAAGAGCTTGCGCACTTCCTTGGGGTGCTCGGCCTTGACCCCCAGCTCGGCAGCTGAATCGATCCTGCGCGCATGCTGGCGCAACCCCGCCAACTCGGCTTCGCGCGGCACTAACCACTGTGCCTCGGGGTCATCGATCAGCAAGCCGTTTTCCAGGTCCAGGTTGAACCCTCGGGGGTTCAGGTTGTTGCCGGTCAACAGCGAGTAGCGCTGGTCGACCCACAGCCCCTTGGCATGGAAGGTGTGCCCTGGGTCGTTCCAGATACGCACTTCAAGCTGGCCACTGGCAAGAGCGGCCTGGCGACGGCGGGTGAAGGCGCGCAGGTTGTCTTCGTACAGGTAAGGCAACGCGCCGCTGGCACTGAACGGCTCGCCGGGCGCGATATAGAAGTCATTGGCGGTACGATCGCCGACAATCAGCTCCACCCGCACGCCTCGGTCGAGTGCATGGTCGATCTCGCGCATCAATACCCGTGGCGGGTTGAAGTACGGCGTGCTGATGACGATTTGCGTGCGCGCAGCGCCCAGCAGTGCGCAAAGCACCCGGTTGAGCAGATTGCCGCGCCCGACACCCAGCAGCGGGATCACCCGCAGGCCCTGCCCCGACGCGCTGGCAGGCACGTCATAGGCCATGCGCCGCAGCCGCGCGCGCAAGCGCCGGATGTCGCCGCGCAGGCTGCGGGTCGAGGGCGGTGCCGGCAGGTCGAGGCGCGGCGTGGCAGTGTGGTGCAGCAGGCGACGCACCAGATCGACCATGGCATCGGCCAGGGCCGGTGAGTGGAACAGGTGGTAGCGATCCAGGCGGTAGCGGTCGAAACGGTGCAGGTAGACGTTGTTGAGACTGGCGCCGGTGTAGATCACGCAATCGTCGATGATGCTGCCTTTAAGGTGCAGTACACCAAACAGCTCGCGGGTTTGCACGGGCACGCCATGGATGACGATGTCCAGGCCATGGTGCTGGCGCTGGGCCTGATACCAGGCAGCGTTGCCCGGCTGCCGCCCGCCCCCCAGCAGGCCGCGCCGGGCACGGAACCAGTCGACCACGATGGTGATCTCCAGGCCTGGCCGCGCGGCTTTGGCCTGGTACAAGGCATCCAGCACTTCCTGGCCGGCTTCGTCTTCCTGCAGGTACAACGCGACGATGACGATACGCCGGGTCGCCGCCCTGATGCGCTCGAGCAGGCAGGCGCGGTAGGCCCTGGCATCGGGCAGCACCTCGATCGACGCGGGTGTCATGGCGAAACCTGGCAATGCCGCCAGCATGGATTCGGGGTTCACTGAACGTTCACCTTCTATGGGCAATCACTGTTGGCAGCCGCCAGCCGGCGGAGCCATTCCTGGCCGCTGCGCCGGGGGTGTAAGATCGACCCGGCAACGACCCATAACAACAAGAAACACGCGAGGCTTGGATTTTTCACTGCCCCTGACCAACTATGCCTCAGCTTGCACAGGAAGATCGCAATGGTCCACCCCGCTACAGCACCCGTATCCCCCTGCACCGTCAAGACCTTCGGCTTTCTGATCCTGCCCAACTTCACCACCATCGGCCTGGCGTCGGCGGTGGAGACCCTGCGCATGGCCAACCTGGCCGCCCGCCGCCCGATGTTTCGCACTGTGCTGATCGCCGCCAGCCACGAGCCGGTAATGGCCAGCAACGGCATGCGCGTGCTGCCTGACCACAGTATCGACAACGCCCCTGCGCTGGACGCCCTGCTGGTGGTCGGTGCCAACCCGATCGACCGCAGCCGTGGCACCCGGCCACTGATCGACTGGCTACGCCAACTGGCCCGTCAACGCCTGCCGCTGGGCGGCATCTGCACCGGCAGCTACCTGCTGGCCAAGGCCGAGCTGCTCAAAGGCTACCGCTGTACCATCCACTGGGAAGACATGCAGACCTTGCAGGAGCAGTTCCCCGGTATCGTCATTTCCGGCCAGCTGTTCGAACTGGACCGCGACCGCTATACCTGCTCGGGCGGTGTGGCGGCCATGGACATGATGCTGCAACTGGTGGCCCGTGAGGAAGGTGGCCAGGGCATCGCCGCCAAGGCGGCCGAGCTGCTGCTGTGCGACCGGGTGCGTGGCGAGCGCGAGCGCCAGCGGGTGCCGCTGCGCACGTTGCTCGGCAGCGCCCAGCCCAAGCTGAGCCAGGTGGTGGCGATCATGGAGGCCAACCTGGAAGAGCCACTGGGGCTGGAGGAGCTGGCCAGCCTCAACGAGGTGACCGTGCGCCAGTTGGAGCGGTTGTTCCATAAATACCTGCAGCGGACACCCAGCCAGTACTACCTGGAGTTGCGGCTGTCGCGCGCGCGGGAGCTGCTGCTGCGCAGCGATGTGCAGGTACGTGAGGTGGCGCTGGCGTGCGGCTTCAGCTCGCCGGCGCATTTCTCCAAGAGCTACAGCCGCTTCTTTGGGCTGTCGCCGTTGGGGGAGCGGCGCCAGGCTTCGTTGCACTGAGTGAGGGGATGCCGCTTCGCGGGTAACCCCGCGAAGCGGCCGGCAAAGCCCGCTAGTCTTTCAAGGCCGCATGCGCCGTCTCCCGGCACATCAACATCGCCACCAGCGCCACCAGTGCCGCCGCCAGCAGGTACCCGGCCGGCGCCAGCTTGCTGCCGGTCACTTGTATCAACCAGGTGGCAATGAACGGCGCCGTCCCGCCAAACAAGGCATTGGCCACATTGAAGCTCAGGGCAAAGCCGCTGAAGCGTACCCGGGTCGGGAAGATCTCCGCCAACAGGCACGGCAAGGTACCGTCGTTCATCGCCAGCATCGCGCCGAAGAGGATCTGGATGGCCAGGATCACCAGCAATGGCTGCCCATCGAGCAGGGTGAACAGCGGCACGGTAAGCCCCAGAAACAACAGCGAGGCGATCACCAGCATGGTCTTGCGGCCGAAATGGTCAGACAGCCGCCCCATCAGGAAGATCAGGCCGATGTAGGTGGCCAGCGAGACGGTCGAGGCGATGAAGGCATCCCGCTCGCCCATGCCCAGCTCGGTGGACAGGTACGTGGGCATGTAGCTGAGCAGCAGGTAGAACGCGACCGCGTTGAGGCAGGTGACGCCGATACCGATGGCTAGGCTGCGGCGGTGCGCGGTCAGCAGCTCACGGATCGGCGCCGGGACCATGCAGGCCTTGTTCTCCAGGCGCTGCTCCATCTCCAGAAACTTGGGGGTGTCCTGCAGGCTCATGCGGATATATCGGCCTACCAGGCCGAAGGGTGCCGCGAGCAGAAACGGCAGCCGCCAGCCCCAGCTGTGCAGGTCTTCGCTGCTAAGCACCTCATGCAGCACCGCCACGAACGCCGCGCCGAACAACAACCCCGCCGCCGTACTGGCCGGCACGATGCTGGTATACAGCCCGCGCCGGCCCTGCGGTGCGTACTCAGCCAGAAACGCCGACGCCCCCGCATACTCGCCCGAGGCCGAAAAGCCCTGTACCAGGCGGATCAACAACAACAGGCACGGCGCCCACACGCCGATTTGCGCGTAGCCGGGCAGCAGCCCGATGCAGAAGGTCGAAATCGACATGATCAGGATCGACAACGACAGCGCGTTGCGCCGCCCGTGGCGGTCGCCGAAATGGCCCCAGACCACCCCGCCCAAGGGGCGAACGAGAAACGACAGGGCAAACACCGCGAAGGTTGCCAGCAAACCGCTGGTCTTGTCGGTTTGCGGGAAAAACGTAGCGGCAATGATGGTTGCAAGGTAGCCGTAGGCGGCGTAATCGAACCATTCGACGAAGTTGCCCATGAAACTGGCGCGCGCGGCCTTGCGCAAGGCCTGGCGTTCGGCGCTAGGCACGGAGCCGTCGAGAGTGGAAGCGTTCAGGGTGGTGCTGGACATGACGGGTACCCTCTGATTCTTCTAATTGGAGGCAGGGTCTAATGGTCATTCAGTAATTATTGTGGTGTGCGTGCCGGCCTCTTTGCGGGGCAACCCCCCGCCCAAAAAGGCCGGCACCGGGCGTTATTTGCGAATGATGTTGTGCTCCGGGCCATACGGGAAGCGCGTGATGTTCTCGGCACCGTTGTCGTTGACGATCAGGATGTCATGCTCGCGGTAGCCGCCAGCACCCGGCCGACCCTCGGGCAGCATGATCATCGGCTCGATCGACACCACCATGCCGGGCTCCAGCACGGTGTCGATGTCTTCGCGCAGCTCGAGCCCCGCCTCGCGGCCGTAGTAGTGGCTGAGGGTGCCGAACGAATGGCCATAGCCGAACGTGCGGTACTGCAGCAGGTCGTGACGCAGGAAGATCTCGTTCAGCTCACGGGCAATGTCGCTGCAGCGCATGCCCGGGCGCACCAGTTTCAGCCCTGCTTCGTGCACCTCGACGTTGGCCTGCCACAGGCGCAGGTGATCATCCGGGCAATGGTCAAGGAACAGGGTGCGTTCAAGCGCCGTGTAATAGCCGGCGATCATCGGGAAGCAGTTGAGGCTGAGGATCTCGCCCTTGCCGACCTTGCGGCTGGTAACCGGGTTGTGCGCGCCATCGGTGTTGAGCCCGGACTGGAACCAGGTCCAGGTGTCCATCAGTTCGCCGTCGGGGAAGCGTTTGGCAATTTCACGCACCATGGCCTGGGTAGCATGCAAGGCCACTTCGTACTCTGGCACATGCTCACGCAGGGCCTCGACCACCGCAGCGCCGCCGATATCGGCCACCTGGGCACCGTGGCGGATCAACGCCTGCTCTTCGGCGGACTTGATCATGCGCATGCGCATGCACGGGGCGCCGATGTCCAGCAGCTCGGCCTTGGGGTAGCAGGCAGCGAGCTTGCCATGGTTTTGCAGGTTGAGGTGGTCGTACTCCACGCCGATGCGCGAGGCCAGCGGCAGCGCCTGCTGGATGGCAACGAAGTAGTTGTCGCGTTGCCAGTCGGTGTAGACGATGTTGTCGGTACCGACCGTGCGCCGCCAAGGTTGGCCGCCATCGATATTGGCGCTGATCGAGACGACCTTGTCCTGGGTCACGACCAGCGCGTACGGGCGGCCGAACGAGCAATAGAGGAAGTCGCTGTAGTAATTGACGTTGTGGTACGAGGTGAAGATCGCCGCCTCGATGTCCTGCTCGGCCATGTAGGCCCGCAGACGGGCGTGGCGGGCTGCGTATTCCTGTGCGGAGAAAGTCGCTTTGACCTTTTCGCCGTTACGGATCTTCAGGGTCTTTGGCATTTGCATGGTCGGGTTCCTTGTCGTTGTGAGCACGCTGTTCAGGCCGGCCGCCTGAGAAGCATTGCAACAGAACGAACGAGGACACTTTTGTATCTATCCGACCTGGAATTGGCGCGATGACCAGGGCTGCTTTGCCGGCCATTTGCGACAAAAGGCCGCCCCCACACCCTGTGGAAGCGGCCTTGCGCCGCGAATGGGGCGCACAGCGCCCCCACGTACTGATGGCGTTACTTCAGATCAAAGCGATCAAGCTCCATCACTTTTACCCAGGCAGCAACGAAGTCCTTGATGAACTTGGCCTGGCCATCGCTGCTGCCGTACACCTCGCTCAGCGCGCGCAACTGGGCATGCGAGCCGAACACCAGGTCGACGCGGCTGCCAGTCCATTTCACCTGCCCGGTCTTGCGGTCCCGGCCTTCGAAGGCTTCGTTGTCGGCCGAGGTCGGCTTCCACTCCACGCCCATGTCCAGCAGGTTGCGGAAGAAGTCGTTGCTCAGGGTACCGGGCCGGTCGGTGAACACGCCGTCCTTGCTGCCACCCTGGTTGGCGCCCAGTACGCGCAGGCCACCGATCAGCGCGGTCAGCTCGGGGGCGGTGAGGGTCAGCAGTTGCGCCTTGTCCAGCAACAGCTTCTCGGCCTTGACGCTGTAACGGTCCTTGGTGAAATTGCGGAAGCCATCCGCCAGCGGCTCCAGCACCGCGAACGACTCGACGTCGGTCTGTTCCTGGGTCGCGTCGACGCGACCGGGGCGGAACCCCACGCTGCCCGTGTAACCGGCATCCTTGGCGGCCTTTTCCACCGCTGCAGTACCGGCCAGCACGATCAGGTCGGCCAGGGAGACCTGCTTGCCGCCGTTGTTGAACTCGCCCTGAATTTTCTCCAGCGCCGCCAGTACCTTGTCCACGCCCTGGTTGGCAGCCCAGCCTTTCTGCGGCGCCAGGCGCAAGCGCCCGCCATTGGCGCCACCGCGCTTGTCCGAACCGCGGAAAGTGGAAGCCGACGCCCAGGCGGTCGACACCAGTTCACCCACGCTCAAGCCCGAGGCCAGCACCTTGGCCTTGAGCGCAGCGATGTCCTGCTCATTCAGCGACGAGGGCTCGGCTTTGGGCAACGGGTCTTGCCACAGCAGTACCTCGTTGGGCATTTCCGGCCCGAGGTAACGCGCAAGCGGGCCCATGTCGCGGTGGATCAGCTTGTACCAGGCGCGGGCGAAGGCGTCTGCCAACTGCTCGGGGTTGTCCTTGAAGCGCCGGGCGATCGGCTCGTAGATCGGGTCGAAACGCAGCGCCAGATCGGAGGTGAGCATCGAGGGTGCGTGTTTCTTGCCCGGGTCATGGGCATCCGGCACGGTGCCGGCGCCCTTGCCTTCCTTCGGCCGCCACTGGTGCGCGCCGGCCGGGCTCTTGGTCAGTTCCCAGTCGAAGTTGAACAGGTTGTTGAGGTACTCGTTGCTCCAGCGCGTCGGCGTCGAGGTCCAGGTCACTTCGAGGCCGCTGGTGATGGTATCGGGGCCTTTGCCGGTGCCGAACGTGTTCGCCCAGCCCAGGCCCTGCAGCTCAAGCCCGGCGGCCTCGGGTTCGGCGCCGACATTGTCGGCGGGGCCGGCGCCGTGGGTCTTGCCGAACGCATGGCCACCGGCGATCAGGGCCACGGTCTCTTCGTCGTTCATGGCCATGCGGCCGAACGTCTCGCGGATATCCTTGCCCGAGGCGACCGGGTCGGGGTTACCTTCCGGGCCTTCCGGGTTGACGTAGATCAGGCCCATCTGCACGGCGGCCAGCGGGTTTTCCAGGTTGCGCTCGGCCTGCAGGTCGCGGCTTTGCTCTTCGCCATGCTTGGCAGGCTCGGCCACCAGATCACCCTGGCCGGGCGGCTGGGCCTTGAGCTGTTCCTTGCCGTAGCGGGTGTCGCCGCCCAGCCAGACCTTTTCCGAGCCCCAGTACACGTCTTCGTCCGGTTCCCACACATCGGCACGCCCGCCCGAGAAACCGAAGGTCTTGAAGCCCATGGACTCCAGCGCGACGTTGCCGGTGAGCACGATCAGGTCGGCCCAGGAAATCTTGTTGCCGTACTTCTGCTTGATCGGCCATAGCAGGCGCCGGGCCTTGTCCAGGCTGACGTTGTCCGGCCAGCTATTGAGCGGCGCGAAGCGCTGCTGACCAGAGCCTGCGCCACCCCGGCCATCACCAATACGGTAGGTACCGGCGCTGTGCCAGGCCATGCGGATAAACAGCGGGCCATAGTGGCCGAAGTCGGCGGGCCACCAGTCCTGCGAGTCGGTCATCAGGGCCGTCAAGTCTTGCTTGAGGGCCTGGAAGTCGAGGCTCTTGAAGGCTTTGGCGTAGTCGAAGTCCGGGTCCATCGGGTCGGACTTGGACGAATGTTGGTGGAGGATTCTCAGGTTGAGCTGGTCAGGCCACCAGTCACGGTTGGTGGTGCCGCCACCTGCGGTTTGATGGAACGGGCATTTCGATTCGTTCGACATCTGTGGGTACCTTTGGGTCGGTTATCCAGATTTCCGGTCTATGCCAGGTGTTCTATCAGCCGAGCACTGGGGCTCGTGCCTACCCCTCATCAGGTCGGGTCGGTCTTTTGCCGACACGGGGCTTGCAACGCTGTCACGCCATGGCGGCAGGGTCTTGAATACAGGTGCTCAGACGCCGCCCACATGCGCAATTCGCAGGGCCAGAGGAAAGACTAGTCGAGCTTGGGCAGACTTCTAATAGAGCCAGTATTCCGGCGTAATAGGCTGGCTCTGTCAGCGCCGATCCGGCCCGCCATAAGGCCGGCACATCCATACAAGGCACAACGGCCGGCGCCGTGCTTCAATGCACCGCGAACCTTCCAGCCAACGTGAGCCAAGCCCCATGAACCGCAACGACCTGCGCCGCGTCGACATGAACCTGCTGGTGCTGTTCGAAGCCCTGATGATCGAACGCAACCTGACCCGCGTCGGTGAAAAGCTGTTCATCACCCAGCCCACCGTCAGCGCCGCCCTCGCCCGCCTGCGCGAGCTGTTCGACGACCCACTGCTGATCCGCAATGGCCGGGCCATGGAGCCCACGCCGCGGGCGATGCAGATTTTCACCGAGCTGGGGCCGGCCATGGATGTGATCTCCTCGGCCATCAGCCGCGCGCGGGCATTCGACCCGGCCAACAGCTGCAATGTATTCCGCCTCGGGCTGTCGGACGATGCCGAGTTCGGCCTGTTCCCCGCCCTGCTCCAGGCCCTGCGCGAAGAGGCGCCGGAGATCAGCGTGGTGGTGCGGCGGGCCAACTTCCTGTTGATGCCTGGGCTGCTGGCCAGCGGCGAGATTTCGGTTGGGGTGAGCTATACCACCGACCTGCCCGCCACCGCCAAGCGCCGCAAGTTGCGCGACATTGGCGTACGGGTGCTGCGCGCAGACGATCGACCGGGGCCACTGACCCTCGACGAGTACTGCGCCCGGCCGCATGTGATGGTGTCGTTCTCTGGCGACATGAGCGGCAATATCGACCTCGACCTGGCGCGCATCGGCCGTTGCCGCAAGGTGGTGCTGGCCGTGCCGCAGTTCGGCAGCCTGCGTGCCCTGCTGCGTAACACCGAGCTGATCGCCACGGTACCGGACTACGCCGCCTGCGCCCTGGCCGATGACGGCAGCCTGCGCGCCGACCCGGCACCCTTCGAGATCACCGAAGCGGAGCTGTCCATGGTCTGGAGTGGCGCCCAGGACAACGACCCGGCCGAACGCTGGTTGCGCGAGCGTATCCTGCAGTTCATGGCGTTGCCGTGAACACGGGCAATTTCACTTGCGCCGCTGCATCCAGGCGGCGCCCAGGCCACTGAGGCAGATGATCGAGATGCCCACCAGGCTCAGGCTGTCCGGCACCTGGCTGTAGAACAACATACCGAGCAGCCCGGCAAACACGATCTGGCAATAACTGAACGGCGCCAGCAGCGCGGGGGCGGCATGGCGAAACGCCTGGGTCAGCAGCAGGTGGGCGGTCATGCCGAACCCGCCGAGCGCCAGCATCAACAGCGCGTGGTCCCAACGCGGCACCTCCCAGAAGAACGGCACCAGCGCACTCATCGCCAGGGTGTTGCACAGCCCTGCATAGAAGTTGCTGGTGGTAGGGCTGTCGTGAGCGGCCAGAATCCGCGTCAGCAACTGATAGAAGCAGAAGCCCAGCGCCGAGCCGAAGGGGTACAGGATTGCCGGCGTGAACATCGCGCCGCCGGGGTGCACCACCACCAGCACGCCGATAAAGCCCATCACCACCGCCACCCACTGCCCCACCGTCACCCGCTCCTTGAGCAGCGGGGCCGACAAGGCCGTGACCAGCACCGGCGCCAGGAAGTTGACCGCAGTGGCTTCGGCCAGCGGCAGATACTGCAGGCCGGTAGTGAACAACAGGCTGGTGCTCAACAGGCTCAGGGCACGCAGGGTCTGCAACAGCGGGCGGCGGGTGCGCAGCACATTGAGGCCCGACTTGGGCAGGAAGATCCCGGCCATCAGCAAGGTGTGCACCAGATAGCGCGCCCATACCACCATGATGATCGGGTACAGGCCACCGAGGAATTTTGACAGGGCATCGTGACTGGCAAACAGGAACGTCGCCACCACCACCAGGGCGATGCCACGTAGTGGTTGGTTGACTCCGGACAGCGGTGTGCTGGAACTCATGGCGTTCTCGACGGCGGCGCGGCTGGATGCAACGCCCAGGGAAAGCCGCACAGGGCTGGCCTGGCGGATGTAACAGCTGGAATTCTAGAAGAGATGCACGAGCATAAGGAAGTTCAATTGCCGCCTGTCCAGGCCAAAAGCAATTTCCGTTCGCTGATCGACCACTTTCCGCCTGCCGCGCATGGTTCGCACCGGGCTGATCGTAGACCATCCGTTACGGACTCTGTAACCACTACAAGGAATCGTCATGCGAAGGCTCACCACTCACAACGGCCTGGACCTGCCCTGCATCGGCCTGGGCACCTGGCCGATGACCGGCACCGAGTGCACCCACGCCGTGCGCCAGGCCCTGGAACTGGGCTATCGACACATCGACACCGCCACTGCCTACGACAATGAATCCGCCGTGGGCCAAGCCCTGCGCGACAGCGACGTGCCACGCGAGCAGATCCACCTGACCACCAAGGTGTGGTGGGATCGCCTTGAACCCAAGGCCATGCGTCAGTCACTGGAAGACAGCCTGCGCGCCCTGGGCACCGACCAGGTAGACCTGTTTCATATCCACTGGCCCGGCAAGGACTGGGACCTGGCCCGCAGCATCGAGACCCTGGTAGCGCTGCGTGACGAAGGAAAGGCGCGCAGCATCGGCGTGGCCAATTTCCCCCTCGGCCTGCTGCGCCAGGTGATCGAGACGCTGGGCGCGCCGTTGTCGGCTATCCAGGTGGAGTACCACGTGCTGCTCGACCAGCAACCGCTGCTCGACTATGCCCGCAGCCATGACCTGCTGCTTACCGCCTATACCCCGCTGGCCCGTGGCCAGGCGGCGCAGCAACCGGTGATCCAGTCGATTGCGCGCAAGCACGGCGTACTGCCAAGCCAGGTGGCGCTGCAGTGGCTGCTCGACCAGGACGGCGTCGCAGTGATCCCCAAGGCCAGCAGCCGCGAAAACCAATTGGCGAACCTGGCGGCGCTGGAGGTACGGCTGGATGATGAAGACCGGGCGTTGATCGCAGGCTTGCCGAAGGATCAGCGCGTGGTAAGCCCCGATTTTGCACCCGACTGGAACAGCTGATAAGGCGCTGTAGCCATGCGCTGTCGACGCGTACTGCACCCTTTGCTGAACAGGCTAAGCTCATGGGCACCGCCCTTCTGCCAAGGAGCCGCCCATGCCGCTGGTACGCATCGACAGCAAGAGACACCCAGACCCCACGCACCTGCCGAGGGTCGGTCAAGTGGTCTACGCCGCGCTCAGGGCAACGATCAACGTCCCTGAGCACGACAACTTCCAGGTACTGACCGAGCACGACGACGACCGCCTGGTGAACGACCCACAGTACCTGGGCATCGCCCGCACCGACGGCCAGGTTTTCATCCAGATCACCTTGAGCGAAGGGCGCACGGTAGATCAGAAGAAGGCGCTGTACCTGGCCATCGCCGAAGGGCTCAACCGCGAGGCCGGTGTGCGCAAGGAGGACGTCTTCATCAATCTGGTCGAAGTGCGCAAGGAGAACTGGTCGTTCGGTAACGGCATCGCTCAGTATGCTATCTGACAGGGGGGCTCAAGTCACAGCCCCCTCGGGGACGCGAACGAACACGCTGTACTTGCCCCCCTCCATCTGCTCGAAGGCAATCAGCTTTTCCACCAACGCCGTACTCAGCACCTTGCCGGCATTGAGCAAGAGCATGCCGTTGTCCGCATTCAGATTGCGCACCAGGACCATGCCGGCGGCCAGGTCGCGGGTACCCAGGGCCTGCACCGTCGGGTCGGCCAGGGTCACATCGCTGAGAAACTCCGCGCAGACGTTTACAAAGTCTTCCACAAGCGCCGGGTCATACAGCTTGCCTGCGTATTTGCGGATGTACATCAAGGCCTCATCGCTGTTCATCTGCCGCTCCAGCACCAGGCCGCGTTGCAACTCGATGAAGTCCACGGCCAGCTTCAACCAGCGCGCCCCAAGGGGGATGGCCTCGCCCTTGAGATGGTCGGGGAAGCCGCTGCCATCCCAACGTTCCTGATGGTGCAAGATCAGTTGCGCCGCTTCTTTCATCGGCTCCAGGGTCATCACCAGCGATTCGCTCTGTTTCGGGTACGACCGATACAGGTCGCGCTCGGTATGCGGCAGCAGGTCCACCGGGCAGGTCAGCATGCTGTCGGTCCAGCTCATCTTGCCGATGTTGTACAGGGCGGCAGCCATGGTCAGGTCGCGGCGGCTGGCTTCGTCCAGGCCATGGCGGGTGCAGTACACACGAATCAGTTCGATGACCTGGCGGTTGGTCTGCTTGGGCTTGGGCAGGCGCAGGTTGGCCAGCAGCGAGAACACCTCGGTGCCGGTGACGTAACTGTGCTTGAGCTCTTCGTAGGCAAGGTCGAGCATGTCGGCCGTTTGCTGCAGCTCGGCGGTGCGCGCCGCGACACGCTGTTCGAGGCTGGCATTGAGCACCTTCAACTGCTGGTTCTGTGCCTGGGTCAGGGCCTCCAGGCGCCGTCGCTCGCTTTCCGAGTGTTGCAAGGCCAGGGCCTGGCGCACGGTCACCAGCATCTCTTCGTCATTCCAGGGTTTGCTGATGTAGCGGTGAATCTGGCCGTCATTGATCGCCTTGGTGATCGTGGCCATGTCGGCATAACCAGTCAGCAGGATGCGCAAGGTGCCAGGAAAGCGCTGGTGCACCTGGGCCAGCAAGGTCGCGCCATCCATGCCGGGCATGCGGGCATCGCTGATCACCAAGTTGACGGGCTGCTGTTCAAGCAGCTCAAGGGCCTGAGCGCCGCTTTCGGCCAGCAACACATCATAGGGCTGGCCACGCAGCAGCCGGCGCAGGCTGTTGAGAATCGAGGCCTCGTCGTCTACCAGCAGCACGACGGCTTTCTCACAGGCGCTGTCGGCCACATCATCCATTACCGGTTGTTCCATGGTCCCCTCCGTGCACCGGGTAATCAAAC
The DNA here is from genome assembly GCF_900187555.1 of Pseudomonas sp. Irchel s3f19. Classification (NCBI taxonomy): domain Bacteria; kingdom Pseudomonadati; phylum Pseudomonadota; class Gammaproteobacteria; order Pseudomonadales; family Pseudomonadaceae; genus Pseudomonas; species Pseudomonas sp. Irchel s3f19. Next base: position 26,777 of record NZ_FYDW01000014.1, read on the forward strand.
GGGTCCTTGGTTACAGGCTAGATGACATTTGCCCCATCGGTTAGCGCTGGCGCACGGCACTGACTATTCTCAGCGGCATAGCGCGTTGTCACCAGGGAGGGTTGCCCGATGCCTATCCACCCGCCGTTTCGCACGTGCGCGGGCGTGCTGTTGCTCCTGGTGCCTTCGATTGGGTTGGCACAGGCCATTGGCGGGCCCCTCACCCCATTGCCCGCGGTGCCTGCATTAGCGCCTGAGCGGGTCGAACTGGGCCGCAAACTGTTCAATGACCCGCGCTTGTCGAGCAACGCCAGCCTGGCCTGTGCCAGTTGCCACCGGCTTGACCAGGGGGGCGCCGACGGCCAGGTGCGCTCGCTCGGCGTCGATGGCAAGCCCTTGCCGGTCAATACCCCCAGCGTGTTCAACGCCAGCCTGAACTTTCGCCAGTTCTGGGATGGCCGTGCGCAAACCCTCGAAGAGCAGGCCCACCTGGTGGTCCAGCGCCCAGGCGAAATGGGCAGCGACTGGCAAGTGGTTGTGCAGCGCATCGCCGCAGACCCAAGCTACCGCGCAGGGTTTGCCAAGGCTTATGGCAAGGCGGTGGATGAACATACCCTTCAGGACGCGCTGGCCACCTTTCAACGCACGCTGTTGACCCCGGATTCACGCTTTGACCGCTACCTGCAGGGCGACACCGAGATCCTCAGCAAGGACGAAAAATACGGCTACGCGCGGTTTCAGGAATACGGCTGCATTGCCTGCCACCAAGGCGTCAATATCGGCGGCAACATGCTGCAGAAGTTCGGCGTGCTGGGCGATTTTTTCGCTGACCGCGGCAACCCCACGCCTGCCGACCTGGGGCGCTTCAACGTCACGGGCGATGAAGAAGACCGGCATGTGTTCAAGGTGCCTAGCCTGCGCAATGTCGCGGTCACCGCCCCGTACTTTCACGATGGTTCGGCGCCGACCCTGGAAGCGGCGGTGGACGTCATGTTCCGCTACCAATTGGGGCGCACGCCAAGCACCGACGACAAAGCGCTGATCATTCAGTTTCTAAAGACCCTGACCGGTGAATGGGAGGGCAAACCCCTATGAGACTGACCCGCCGCCGCAGCTTGCTGTTGTTGACGACCAGTGCCGTGTTGCTGGCCTCGGTGCTGGTCTACCTGTACCTGATGTCCAAGGCCGACGAGAGCGGTACCTACACCCAGGCCCGTGACCTGATCCGGCAGATCAAGCAAAACGACTCGCAATGGGAAAACGAAATACTCAAGGCCCGCACCAGCATCAACTACAACTACGACCCCTTGGTCTGGCCAGTGGTCGAGATGAAGCGCCTGTGGCGGGCTTTCGAAAGCATTGAAACCCGCAACCAGCACGGTAACTCCCCGGCATGGCGCCAGGCCTACGCCGACTACCAGCAGGCGTTCGAGGAAAAGGCAAACTACGTCGAGCGCTTCAAGTCGCATAACGCCGTGCTGCGCAACTCCCTGGCGTTTCTGCCCGCCGCCGCCGACGGTATCCAGGCACAACTGGGGCAGTTGGCCGATGCCGACGCACTGCGCTTGCACAACATTTCTACCGACACCTACGACCTGATGCTCAGCAGCCTTGAGTTCGCCCAGATGACCACGGATGACAAGGCGGCTGACATCCTCGTCGGCCTGAACAAGCTGGCGGTCAACAAAGAGCGCCTGCCGCTGGAGTTTCATGCGCCCATCGACACCCTCAGCAACCACATTGCGTTGATCCTGCGCGAGCAGCCCAAGGTCAATCAGTTGCTTGAGCAGATCGGCGCCTTGCCGGTCGCCGCGCACCTGGATGCCATTGCCATGATGCTCGACCGTGACGAACGCACGGCGCTGCTGGTCAATCAGCGCTACCACTTCTACCTGCTGGTGTTCTCTACCCTGTTGGTCTTGCTGTTGCTGTACATGGCGGTGTGGCTGTTGCGCAGCTTCGGCGAGATAAACCGGGTCAACCGCGCGCTTGTAGTCGCCAACGATGAACTGGAACAACGGGTCGCGCGCCGCACCCAGGCACTGACCCAGGCCAGCGCGGCGCTGCAGCGCGAGATCGATGAACGCAAGCTGCTCGAAAGCCAGCTGGTGCAATCAGAAAAACTCGCCTCCCTTGGCCAACTGGCGGCGGGCATCGCCCATGAGGTCAACAACCCAATCGGCTTCGTCTCCTCCAACCTGGGGGCGCTGGGCACCTACTTCGCCCGCTTGCAGGACATGCTCAAGGCCTACCGTGACGCAGAGCCGGCCATCGGCCCGGCGACGCTGCAGGCGAGCTTGGTGAAACTGCGCAGCGAAATGGAGCTGGCATACATTCTCGACGATATTCCGTTGCTGATCAGTGAGTCCAAGGACGGCATCAGCCGCGTCGGGCAGATCGTCAGGGACCTCAAAGACTTTTCGCGGGTGGACAGCAGCCAGGATTGGCAATGGGCCAACTTGCACCAGGGCATCGACTCGACCCTGAACATCGCGGCCAGCGAGCTCAAGTACAAGGCCGACCTGGTCAAGCAATACGGTGTGCTGCCAGAGGTCGAGTGCCTGCCGTCACAAATCAACCAGGTGATCATGAACCTGGTGGTCAATGCAGCCCACGCCATGGGCACCGAGCGCGGCACCATCACCGTGCGCACCGGTTGCGCCAACGACGACAAGGTGTGGATCGAAGTGGCCGACAACGGCTGCGGCATTCCTGCACAGAGCCTGCAGAAGATCTTCGACCCCTTCTACACCACCAAGCCGGTCGGCCAAGGCACCGGGTTGGGGTTGTCGCTGTCGTACGGCATCATCAAGCGCCACTGCGGCGAGATCCATGTGCACAGCGAGGTCGGCGTGGGCACCACGTTCAGGGTCGAACTGCCGGTGCGCCAGGCACAAGCGGCCATTCGTTGATCAAGGCAGGCGCTTTTCCATCGGCTGATAGATCAGCCCGGCAATCTCGCCTACATCCCCTGCCAGTGCGAATCCGTAGCGTTGGTAGGCGGCCACCGAGCTCAACGATGCGCTGACCGTCACTACCGCCGCTCTCGCCTGCTCCAGCGCTGCGTTCATCAGGCGCGTGCCCACGCCCCGACGCTGCCAACTTGGCGCGACAAACAGCATCGCCACGTGGCGCCCTTGCTTGAGTTCGATCAGCCCGGTGATCACTCCCTCTGCGACACAGACCAGCATCAGGTTGTCGCCCGCCATGCGTTCGGCAAACGCCTGCGCCGCAGCTACCTTGGCGAAGGTTTCCACCCCCTGTGCCGACAGCGAGGGCGCAACGGCCTGGGTGAATGCACCCAGGCAGAGGGCGCTGGCGTGGGGCAGGTCATCGTGGGTCAGCTTGCGTACTTGCACGGTCGTCTTCCTTGTCTTGTCGAAACCGGATAATGCACGCATTCACGGGTGCGGCGCACGCCCTACCTGTGGCTCAGCCTTGGCCGTTGGCCTCATGCACGTGCCTGCGGTAGTGGGACAACGAAACTCCGGTCTGGCGCTTGAAATAACGGCACAAGAATGGTTCTTCACGGAATGTTGGGGAAGTGGGGTTGCTAGGTACGTGTCGGGAGATAGGCGATGGCGGCTAGGTGCCTGTCTTAGTTTTGGAGGTGGCGCGGAAATCGAGCGCCGCCCGCGCGGCGCTTCGCGGGACAAGCCCGCTCCCACATCTGTTTCGGGCCAGTTACTCCTGAAGCATTGGCGCGCGCCCCTTTTGGCGCCCGCCTCAATATCGCGTCGTACAAACAAGGGGGGCGCGCGCCTATGTCACAGGCATGACTGGCCCGAAACAGATGTGGGAGCGGGCTTGTCCCGCGAAGCGCCGCGCGGGCGGCGCTCGATCTCATGGGCGCTGCAAAAACCAAGACGGGCACCGAGTGGCCCCGAATACACCCTCCAGGCATCCACAACCCCTCAAAAAAATACCCTGACGCTGGCGACCGACGCTTGAGCAAGGCGGTATGCATGTACCAATTAAGCACCACCCATTACCCTGTCACCCCGAGCCAACCCAGGATGAGTCCAGGATATGCAACTTGAAACAGAACGATTGCTGCTGCGCCCTTGGCAAGACACAGATGCCGCGGACTTGTACGAATATGCCAAGGACGACCGCGTCGGCCCCAGAGCCGGGTGGCCCCCGCACACCAGCGTGCAGAACAGTGCCGAGATCATCCGCACGGTCTTCAATCACCCCGAAGTCTATGCGGTGGAGCTGAAGGAGAATGGCCGTGCGGTAGGGTGTGTTGGCATTCTCATTGGGGCCAACAGCCATTTCGAGATCAGTGAGCAGGAAGGCGAAATCGCCTACTGGATCGGTGTGCCGTACTGGGGCCAAGGCCTGATTCCGGAGGCCGTGCGGGAAGTGATGCGGCACGCGTTTGAAACCCTGAAACTCAAGGCGCTGTGGTGTGGCTATTTCGCGGAGAACACTCAGTCTCATGCTGCCCAGTCGAAGTGTGGGTTCCGTTATCACCACACCGAGGAAAACAAGTACAACGCGTTTTTGCAGGGCTATCGGACCGAGCACATCAGTTGCATCACCTACCCGCAGTGGCTGGAGTGCAGCGAGCAGTAGATGGGTAGGGTGTGAGGCGCCTAGGTGCCTGTCGTGGTTTTTTGGGGGGGCGGGCTGCCCTCGATCTCCGCCCCACCGCCAACCCCAAGCCAGGCGCCGCATACGTATGAACTGGCCTGCGTCACGCGCGCAGCTGATACCAAGTGGTCTTGAGCTGCGAGTATTTGTCGAACGAATGCAACGACAGGTCGCGACCAAACCCCGACTGCTTGCCCCCACCAAAGGGCACCGTGACATCCAGCGCATCCACCGTATTGACCGAAACGGTGCCCACCTTCAACGCCCGCGCCACGCGATGCACCTGGTTGAAGTCATCGCTCCATACCGACGCGGCCAGGCCATAGACACTGTCGTTGGCCAAGCGCACGGCCTGCTCCTCGCTGTCGAACGCGCTGACCGCCAGCACCGGCCCGAACACTTCCTCCCGGGCCAGGCTCATGCTGGCCTCGACCCCGGCAAAAATGCTCGGCTCGATGTAGTTGTCCGACCCGCCCAGGGTCAGGCGCCGGCCACCGCACACCAGCCGAGCGCCCTGCTCGTGCGCATGGTCGATGGCGGCCTTGATGCGGCCGGTCTGCTCGGCATCGACAATTGCACCCGCGCGGCTCGCAGGGTCCAGCGGGTTGCCTGGCATCCATTGGCGGGCCTTGGCTTGCAGGCGTTCGATGAACTCATCGTGGATCGAACGCTGCACGTACAGGCGCGAATTCGCCGAGCACACCTCACCCTGGTTGAAGAAAATGCCGAATGCCGCTTTTTCCGCCGCCAGGTCCAGGTCCTGGCAGTTTTCGAACACCAGGTTAGCGCTCTTGCCGCCACACTCCAGCCAGACCTGCTTGAGATTGGACTGCGCCGAGTACTGCATGAAGTATTTACCGACCTGGGTAGAGCCGGTGAACACCAGGCAGTCGACGTCCGGGTGCAACCCCAGCGCCCGACCCGCCTGTTCACCCAGGCCGGGCACCACATTCAGCACGCCTTCCGGCAAACCGGCCTCCAGCGCCAGTTGCGCCAGGCGCAGCGCTGAGAACGGTGACTGCTCGGCAGGCTTGAGCACCACGCTGTTGCCGGCGGCCAGCGCCGGCGCAAGCTTCCACGCGGCCATGTCGAGCGGGAAGTTCCACGGCACCACGGCGGCGACCACGCCCAGCGCTTCGCGGGTGATCGTGGCCAGCGCGTTGGGCGCCGTGGGGGCCACCTGATCGTACAGCTTGTCCAGCGCCTCGCCATACCAGGCGAAGACATGCGCCGAGCCAGGCACGTCGAGGGTGTAGGCATCCATCACCGGTTTGCCCATGTTCAACGAGTCCAGCAGTGCCAGCTCTTCGCGATTGGCCATGATCAGCTCGGCCAGGCGCAGCAGGACTTTCTTGCGGTCGACCGGGGCCATGCGCGACCACGCGCCCTGTTCGAAGGCCCGCCGTGCGGTGGCCACCGCGAGGTCGACTTCGGCCTCAGCGCAGGCGGCAACCTGCGCCAGCACCTGCTGGGTGGCCGGGTTGATGGCCGCGAAGGTGGCGCCGGAGTTGGCGCTCACCTGCTGGCTGCCGATCAAGGCCTTGTCGAGAAAACGCAGGCCTGCGGCGCGGGTTTGCCAGTATTCGAGACTTTTCATTTGCGCTCCATACGACTGTCTTGGATTTTGCGGCTGCCTTGCGGCCCCAGATACTCAGAGCCTGCCCACCAACTTGGCAGTGCGGTCCACGGCAATGCGGGTCTTGTCGACCAGCTCGTCCAGCTCGGCGCGGTTGGCCACCAATGCCGGCGCCATGATCATCCGCCCCAACGTCGAGCGAATGATCAAGCCTTCCTCGAAACCGAAGGTGCGGCATTGCCAGGCCAGGTCGTTCTCGTTGGCAAAACGCTTGCGGCTGGGCTTGTGCTCGGCAAACTGCAGCGCCGCCACCAGGCCGGCACCCTGCACCTGGCCAATCATCGGGTGGTCGGCGAACACTTCGCGCAGGATGCGCTGCAAGTACGGCCCGGTGTCGTCCTTGACCTGACGCACGATGCCTTCGTCACGCAGCGCCTTGAGGTTGGCGATGGCCACCGCCGCCGCCACAGGGTGGCCCGAATAGGTCAGGCCGTGGGCAAACACCCCGCCGCGCTCCACCAATGCCTCGGCGATGCGCTTGCTCAACACCAGGCCACCCATGGGCACGTAGCCGCTGGTCAAGCCCTTGGCGATCGACAGCGTGTCCGGCTCGAAACCGAAATACTCATGGGCAAACCACTCGCCGGTGCGACCAAAGCCGCCGATCACTTCGTCGGCACACAGCAACACGTCGTACTGGCGGCAGATGCGCTGGATCTCGGGCCAGTAGCTTTCCGGCGGGAAGATCATGCCCCCAGCGCCCTGGAAGGGTTCGGCGACAAAGCCTGCGACGTTTTCCGCGCCCAGTTCGAGGATCTTCTCCTCCAGCTGCAGGGCGCAACGCCGGCCGAACTCGGCCGGGGTAAGGTCACCGCCCTCGGCGTACCAGTACGGTTCGTCGATGTGCGCCACGTCCGGAATCAGCCCGCCCATCTCGTGCATGAACTTCATCCCGCCCAGGGCCGTGGCCGCCAGGGTCGAGCCGTGGTAGCCGTTCCAGCGGCCGATCATGACCTTCTTGTTCGGCTGGCCGACCACCTGCCAGTAACGGCGCACGGTACGGATCAGCACTTCATTGGCCTCGGACCCGGAGTTGGTGTAGATCGCGTGGCTGTAGTGGCCTGGCAGCAAGCTGAACAGCAGTTCGGACAGTTCGATCACCGCCGGGTGGGTGGTGTGGAAGAACATGTTGTAGTAGGCCAGCTGGTCCATCTGTGCGGCGGCCGCGGCGGTCAGGTCCTTGCGCCCGTAACCCAGCTGGGTGCACCACAGGCCCGACATACCGTCCAGGTAGCGCTTGCCCTCGCTGTCCCACAGGTGCAGCCGTTCGCCACCGACCATGACCCGCGGGCCTTCGGCATTGAGCGCCTTCTGGTCGAGGAAGGCATGGATGTGGTGCGCCGCGTCAGCGGCCTGGTAGTCACGGGTCTGGCGTTTGGGGGCAAAAGGCGCGTTCATTGGCGGGTTTCCTTGTGGTTATAGGGGCGGGCGAGGCGGCTGCGCTTAGCGAAGCTTGCCCATGTAGCTTTCCAGCGGGTCCTTGCCCAGCACGCCCTGGGCATTGGCCAGCGCGTCGATGAACAAGGAGAACAGCTCGGACTGCGTGCCGATGTCGAGCTTGGCGTAGACATGCTTGCGGTGTGACTTGATGGTGTCTTCCGAAACCCCCAGGCGCTCGGCCAGGGACTTGGTCGAGTGGCCACGCAAGATGAGCTGGGCAATGCGGCATTCGCGCATCGTCAGCAACGAACTGCCGAAGTTGTTGAGGGCGGCATGGATGCGTTGCTCCAGCACATTCTCGAAACGCCCACCGCGGCTGCCCAGCCCGGCAAAGTGCTTGCTGAGTACCGCCAGCACCCAGGGCGTGATGCGCCCGAACAGGTCGCGGCTTGGGGCGTCCAGCTTGTCGGTGAAGGCCAGCGACACTGCCAGGCTCTGGCCGGGCGCGACCTGCAGGATGTAATTGAGCTCATCCTCCAGGTGTGAATGGCGGTAGAACGACTGGTAGTACTCACTCACTTCGAAGTGGTCGGGCGCCACGTCGAACAGGCCATAGCAGCCCGACGCGACCTGCTCGACGCAGGCGCCGTAGAACGGGTCGAGCAGATAGAAGCCGGAAAGGTAGCGGCTGACGTTGCCTTCTGGCTGCCAGGGTGCCTTGTCATCCTGCTCGAACAACGCGCATGGCATGCCGTCATGCGGGTAGAGGTAGACCGTGGTGGCCTGGATGGGCCGGATCACCCCGAGCGCTGCGAACAAGGTGGCGGCAAAGCCCGGTTGGCCGATCATGTCGGTAACCCTGGCAATGTGCTCGAACCACTGTGTTGAAGCCAATTGATCACTGGTCACTGGAAATCTGCCGGTAGCGGGAAAACGGTATCGCCGTCGGGGCGGCGCGTTGTTTCCAGATACTCCCATGGCCAGGCGAAGACCGAAATCACCCTTTGGGGTGAGCGTTTTCAGGCGACCAGCGGCTCACCCCAAAGGGTGATTTCGAGCGGGCCCGGGGTATGGGAGCATCGTCCGGCCCCACCCCTGAGGGCTGCGCAACCCAAGCTGGCCCAGCCTCCTTTCATGGCCCCTCAACAGTATCGAGCCCGCTCGCATACTGCGGCGTCCTGCATCCGATTTCAGGAGTTCGCAATGCATACAACAACAACTACGGCCCAGACCCACTCCGCCAACGCCTCGTCACCCTCCGCGTCTTCCGGCCGCTTCAGAAAGTCCATGGGGCTCAGCGCCCTGGTGCTGTTCGGCCTCGCCTACATGGTGCCCCTGGCGGTGTTCACCACCTATGGCCTGGTCACCCAGATGACCAAGGGGCACCTGCCCACCGCCTACCTGCTGACCCTCGCCGCCATGCTGTTGACTGCCTACAGCTACGGCCGCATGGTGCAGGCGCACCCCTACTCCGGCTCGGTGTACACCTACACCCGCAAGGCATTTGGCACCCACATCGGCTTCATGGCCGGCTGGACGCTGCTGCTCGATTACATCTTTTTGCCGTTGCTCAGCTACCTGCTGATCGGCATCTACATGTCGGAGTACTTCCCGGCCATCCACGCCTGGGTATGGGTTGCCGGCTCCATCGCCCTGGTGACCTTCCTCAACCTGATTGGCATCGAGTCGATTACCCGGGTCAACTGGATCCTGGTGGTTGTGCAACTGGTGTTCATCGTCGTGTTCGTCGGCTTGTCGATCAACAACTTGGCGGGTCAATCGGCGCCGGTGTCACTGCTTGCCCCCTTCCACCACGAAGGGTTCAGCGTGCCGCTAATCATGACCGGTGCCGCGGTGCTGTGCCTGTCGTTCCTTGGTTTCGACGCGGTTTCGACCATGGCCGAGGAAACCAGCAACCCGACGTTTCGCATCCCACTGGCGATCATGGCCGTGTCGCTGATCGGTGGCCTGCTGTTTCTGGTGGTGTCGTACTGCGCGCAGATGGTCTTCCCCGAGTGGGGCGCCTTCGCCGACCCCGATTCGGCCTCGGTGGACGTGATGCGCCGGGTCGGCGGTGAACTGCTGGTGACGGCGTTTACCGCCACCTACGTGGCCGGCTGCTTCGCCTCGGCCATGGTCTCCCAGGCAAGCGTGTCGCGGGTGCTGTTCGCCATGGGCCGCGATGGTGCGTTGCCAGGGGTGTTTGGCCAGTTGGTGACGAAAAAACGCGTACCGGCTGCGGCCATCATGCTGGTCAGCATCCTCTCGCTGATCGCCCTGGTCATCACCTTGGACACAGTCGCCAACATGATCAGCTTCGGTGCGCTGTTCGCCTTTTCGGCAGTCAACCTGGCGGTGGTCAAGCACTACCTGGTCGACCAGAAGCTGCGCGGCACCCGCAATTACCTGCTGTATGGCGCGATTCCGGGGTTGGGGTTTCTCAGCACGCTCTGGCTGTGGAGCAGCCTGTCGCGCCTGTCGTTCACCATCGGGTTGTGCTGGATGGCCGTGGGCTTCCTCTGCCTGCTCGGGCTGACCCGGGCGTTTCGGGTGAAACTGCCCGAGTTGCAGATGGCCGAATGACGCTCAGAGCGTCATGAGCATTTCGTGCCAGGCCATGCCGCCGTGGTCGGACGGCGACGGTTTAACGTAGGCGTAGCCGAGCTTAGCGTACAGCGCGACATGCTGCTCCTTGCACATCAGGTGGATGGTCTGCTTGCCTTGCGCCTTCATGCGCTGGATGAACGCGCCCATCAGCAGCTTCGCATAGCCTTTGCCCTGATGGGCGGGGTCGACCACGACCGACATGATCACCACGTTGGGCGCCGCCGGGTCATGGCCGACCAGTTCCTTGAAGGCTTCGTCGGACATGACCACGTCATGGGCACAGCCACTGTTGATGAAGCCGACGGTTTCACCCTCGGCTTCGAGCAGTAGGAACCCTTCGGGGTACTGCGCGATGCGGGTGCGGATTTTTTCCAGGGTTGCCGCTTCATCCCCTTCATAGGCGCCGATTTCGATCGCGTAGCAGCGTTCAGCGTCGGTGGGTTCGGGGTTGCGGAACTGGGGGGCGCTCATGCGCTGACTCCTTTGGGACATGACAACAGGCTGCATGATAAATCACTGCCGTTTATTTTCGGCATGACAGGATCGTTTCCTAGGCTGAGTGATCTTATTACCATGCCCTTTTGCCACTTCGACATGGAAATCCCCGATGACTGCAACCGCCACGCGCCTCACCGTCCCCGGCCGCTGCGCGCGCCTGAAGGCGTCCAGCAGCCGCGACCACGACAGTGTCGATGAACTGGTCATGGCCGCACGCCCCTTCGAAGACCGTGAGCGCTATGCGCGCTTTCTGCAGGTGCAACATCGCTTCCATGGCAGCCTGCTGGCGTTGTACCACGATGAGTTGCTCAACGATCGCCTGCCGGGGCTGATGCAATTGTCGCGTTTCGCGGCGGTCGAGCGCGATCTGCTTGACCTGGGCCTGGCGCTGCCTTCGGCGCCGCCGACGGTCAGTGCCAGCCCGGCCCAGGCTTTGGGTTGGCTGTATTGCAGCGAGGGGTCGAACCTTGGGGCGGCGTTTTTGTTCAAGCAAACCCAGCGCCTGGGCCTGGACGGCAACGAGGGGGCTCGGCACCTGGCGCCACATCCCGACGGGCGTGCCCTGCACTGGCGGGAGTTTGTTGCCAGGGTTGATGGCCTGGCGCTTGATGCTGGGGAAGAGGTTGAGGTGATTGCGGGGGTGATTGCGGCGTTTGACAGTTATCGGGGGCATTTGCGTGCGGTGTTTGCCGGGGGGTGATGGTGTGGGGGGCTGGCTGGTGCCTGGCATTGGATCTTCAGCGCCTGTGAGATCGAGCGCCGCCGTGCATGCCTTGGGAGTTTCAGCGCCTACAAGATCGAGCGCCGCCCGCGCGGCGCTCGATCTCACAGGCGCTGAAAACCTCAAGCCAGGAACCCCCAAAACACCGCGCGAGCACCCGAGCCCAAGACAACCATCAAACCTACCCCACCAGAACTTTTCCCAATTAAAAGGTCTATGTGCTCAGGAAAAATGGTTTACCAGAGGTTGCCTTCGCTGATGAAAATGCATGTCGCACGGTTGATGCTTCTCGGCCTGTTCACCTTCGCGGCGGTGGGCTCGGCATCCGCATCACAAATGAAAACCCCGAACACTGCCTCGCCTGTCGCAGCCCCTGCCGAATCCCCCTGGCCCAGCGTGGCCAGCCTGGCTGGCGAGCACTCAGCGCCCTTGCTCGCCCATGATGACCGCTACCGGCACGACGACCGTTGGCACGATCACCGAGGCGACTGGCGCCGCGACCAGTGGCGCCGGGAACAAGCCCGCCGCGAAGCCGAGCGCCGGCGAGACTGGGAACGCCGGCGAGACTGGGAGCGTCATCATGAGCGGGCGATGCATCACCGCTACCAGGACGACCATCGTTACTATCGCCGTTGATACGCCAGCCCCCACCCGCTCAGCTCTGGGCGTCTGAAACCGTACCCTCGGCAGCTTCGGCTGCCAGCTTCAACCGGTCGGCTTTACTGATGTACTTGGGCTTGCTCTTGGGCGCCAGCTTGGCACTGGCCTTCTTGGCATGTGCCTGCATCAACTGTTTGATCTTTTTACGACGGTTCATATTCCACTGCGCCTGTAGGTCTGGTTACGCTGCCGACATCATACCTGCACGCGTGGCGGGGACCACGGGTTAAGTTATCGCACCCATTACAGGACAAGCGTTGGCGCCCTTGACAGTTCGCGCAATGGCGCAATACGGCTGGGCCTCCTTGCCAACGGCATTGACGTTATTTTCACAGCCATCAGATTAGCGTCACGCCCTTTCCGGCCGCCCGCACATTGGGTGGCTGCCAAGGTTCAACGAGGCATACGTGTCAGACACTACAACAACCCCCTCCCCGCGCAAACGGGTGGACTGGGCCGGCCTGGGCTGGCTCCTGCTGTTCTTCTGGTATTTTTCCGGCGTTACCCAAGCGCTGCTGCTGTTCAGCGGCACCACAGGGTTTGCCGGTTTTCGCGATGCGCTGTTCCTCAGCAGCCTGTGGCTGGCCCCGGTGCTGCTGCTGCCGCGCTTCACCCGGGCCACTTCGGCGGTCATCGGCCTGGTGCTGTGGGGCGCTTCGCTGGTAGGCCTGAGCTACTTCGGCATCTATCGCCAGGAGTTCTCGCAAAGCGTCATCTTCGTGATGTTCGAGTCCAACACCGCCGAGGCCGGCGAATACTTCAGCCAGTATTTCAGCCTCTGGCTGGGCCTGGCGCTGCTGCTGTACAGCCTGGTTGCCGTGGTGCTGTGGAAACGCGTGCGCCCGGTCACCTTGCCTATGCGCAGCCGAATCCCGGTAGTTGTCCTGCTGTTGCTGGCCAACCTGGTCTACCCCTTCTACAAGCAGATGGTTACCCAGGAACGCAACTTCCTCGACGCCGCAGAAAAGGTCCAGCAGCGCATGGAGCCCGCCGTGCCTTGGCAACTGCTGGTTGGTTACAGGCAATATCGCCAGCAACTGAACAACATGCAGCAGCTGCTGGCACAGAACGCCGCGCTGCCGCCCTTGCAGAACCTGCGCAACAGCAGCGGGGACACACCGCGCACGCTGGTATTGGTGCTGGGCGAATCGACCACCCGCGAGCACATGCACTTGTATGGCTACCCGCGCGATACCACACCGAATCTCGACGCGCTGGCGGCCAGCGACAAGGGCCTGACGGTGTTTCAAAACGTCGTTTCGCCGCGCCCCTACACCATCGAAGTGATGCAGCAGATCCTTACCTTCGGTGACGAACAGCACCCGGACCGCTTCCTCACCGACCCGTCGCTGATCAACCTGATGAAACAGGCGGGGTACAAGACCTTCTGGATCACCAACCAGCAGACGATGACCAAGCGCAACACGATGCTGACCACCTTCTCCCAGCAAACGGATGCACCGGTCTACCTGAACAACCAGCGCAACCAGAATGCCAGCCAGTACGACGAGGTGGTGCTGGACCCGTTCCAGAAGGCGTTGCAAGACCCTGCACCGAACAAGTTCATCATCATCCATCTGCTGGGTACGCACATGGATTACCGCTACCGTTACCCGAAAACCTACCAGCACTTCACCGATCGCCAGGGCGTACCGGCCAAGCTGACGCAGAGCCAGGCAGAAACCTACAACTTCTACGACAACGCGGTGCGTTACAACGACCACGTCGTCGCCAGCCTGATCAAGCGTTACTCGGCCAGTACCCCCAACGGCTTCCTGCTGTACCTCTCCGACCATGGCGAAGATGTCTACAGCTCTGGCGATCATGACCGCCTGGGGCGCAACGAAGGTGCCCCGACCCGGCCGATGTACACCATCCCGTTCCTGCTCTGGACCTCGCCGAGCTGGCAGGCGGCCCACCCACGCGACCTGCAGGCCATGGCCAACCGCCCCTACAGCAGCTCGCACTTGATCCACACCCTGTCCGACCTGGCCGGGCTCAGCTATGACCACTACGAGCCGGCAAAAAGCATCGTCAACTCGCAGTTCGTGGTGGCGCCGCGCTGGATCGGTGACCCTTACCGCAACAACGGCCTGCGCGAGTTCGACAAACTGCCCCAGGACAAGGCCGCACGGGTGCAGGAGACTGCCAGTAGCGCCAAGGCGCAGCCAGGCAACAACCTCAACTGATCGACCGGTGCTATCAACCGGTGCAAGCGCCTGGCAGTGCCGCACCGGCCACCGCGCCCAGGCGCCGGTAACTGCACAGCGCAACCAGTGCAACGGCAACCCCTGCGGCCACGGCCACCTGGTAGCCCGCCGTGGCCCCCAGCAGGTCGACCACCTGCCCTGAGGCCAAAGCCCCCAGCGCGACGCCGACATTCAGCCCGGCCAACAGCCAGGTCATGCCTTCGGTGAGCTGGTGCGCGGGCACGCTGCGCTCCACCAGCGACATCGCCACGATCAGGGTCGGTGCGAAGAACAGGCCTGCCAACAGCACGGCGCCTGCAAGCGCGAAAACGCTGCCCGCCAGCAGCAACGGCAGGGTCGTCGCCGCCGTCGCCAGGCCGCCGAGCAGCAACAGCCGGTGCGGCGGCATTGGCAATTTCAAGGCACCGAACACCAGCCCCGCCGCGCATGAGCCAATGGCGTAGCACGCCAGCACCAGGCTGGCCGCGGCCGGCATGCCGGCCTGTTCGGCGAATGCCACACTGACGATATCGACGCTGCCCACGATCACCCCCATGGCTACCATCAACAGTGCCAGCAACTGTACCTCCAAGCGCCGCAACACCGACCTCTGACCATTCAAAGCGCCTGCGTCTGCGTCCACCGCTGGCTCGGTGCCGGTTTGAACGACCAGCGCGAACACCCCGATCGCCAGCAGCACCGCCGCAGCCAAGGGCCCGGCCTGGGGCGACAGCCCCACGCACAGCCCTACCGACAGCGGTGGCCCGGCGATGAAGGTGAGCTCGTCGAGTACCGTTTCCAGCGAATAGGCCATCTGCAACTGCGGTGTACCCCGGTAAAGCGCCGTCCAGCGCGCACGTACCATCGCCGACAGGCTGGGCATCAAGCCTGCCAGCGCGGCACCGATGAACAGACTCCAGTCAGGCGCCTGCCACCCGCTGCACGCCAACAGCAACAGTATGCCCACCACACTCAAGGCGGCAGCGACAGGCAGCACACGGCGCTGGCCGTGCCGATCGACCAGGGCGGACACCTGAGGCGACATCAGCGCATAGGTCAACACGAACGTCGCCGCCACGGCGCCCGCCAGGCCATAGCTGCCGCGCAGTTGCGCCAGCATGGTGATGATGCCGATGCCCATCATCGGCAAGGGCAAGCGAGCCACCAGGCCAGCCAGGGCAAAACCTGCCGTGCCTTTGGCCTGGAACAGTTGGCGGTAGGGGCTGAGCATGATCGGCTCTCCTTAGGGAAAAAACGTTTTACATACACTTCGTATGATTGCGATCTTATTATCATACGCAATGAATGTAAAACGGCCCGCAAGTCCGAGAGCAGTCGGTGTTTTGTTTCGCACGGACTATCCTGTGAAAGGGGGTCACGCCCACAGGAGGTGTGCCATGCGTTCGTTTACTTGGAGTTACCTGCTGGTGCTGCTATGCACAGCACCTGCCGCCCAGGCGCAGACAGTGGTGCCGCTGAAGGGCCAGAGCAGCCAGCAGATGCAACAGGACATCAATGAGTGCAATAGCGTCGCAACCAATGCCGCGAACAGCACCGCGACTTCCAGCGATGCCCACGTCGGTGGCCGGGTTCGCGGCGCAGCGGCAGGTGCTGCCGCAGGTGCCGTAGGTGCGCAGGTGCGTGGCAATCAGCATGACGAGGTGTATGACCGGGCCAGTGACGATGCCAAGCAGGCGTACCGGCAGAACCGTGCCGGTGAAACCGCCGCCGCCGGGGCTGCGGTCGGTGGCATGCGCCAGCGCCAGGACCGTCGAGAGGATCGGCGCACGCAGGACCAGGCGCAGAGCTCGGCCCATGCCAGCGCGTACAGTGGTTGCTTGCAGGGGCGCGGGTATCAGCTCAACCCTTGACCCTCAGGCACGGGCCAGCCCAGCGGCGCGCATCAGAATTTGGCCAGTTCTTCACGGCAGAACTCCACGAACAGCTGCGCCGGTTTGGTCAGCTGTACCCGCTTCAAGCGGGCTGCCGCCAGCCCTGACAACGCCACCGGCTCGGCGATGTCCACCATCGCCAGGCGCTGCCCGTCGTAGGTGCACTCCGAATGCGGGCGTGTCACCAGCAACGAAAAGCCGAACCCCTGCCCGACCATGCCGCGCACCATCTCGATCGACGGCGAGCTGAAGACGATGTTGGGGGTCAACCCCATTTCGTTGAACAGGCTGACGAAGTAGGTACGGCTGGGTGCCACGTCCAGCAGAATCATCGGTTCGGGGCAGAGGTCGCGCAGCGACACCTGGCTTTGCCCGGCGAAGCGGTGCTTTTCGGGCAACAGCACATAGGGTTTTTGCGGCGGCATCAGTGGCTCGGCCTCGATCGTGCCATCCAGGTCGTGGTCGTAGAGAAACACCAGGTCGAAGGTGCCGGCGGTCAGGCCCTGGATCAGGTCCTGCTGCTCGCCATCGCGCAGGCGGATATCGACGCCCGGGTAACGCTCGCGAAAACCGGCGATCAGCCGCGGCAGGTACAGCGGGGCCACCGTTTCGAAACAGCCGATGTCGATCTGCCCGGCCACGGTGTCGTTGTCAGCCAGTGCGTTCTGCTCGAACTCGTGGGCCATTTGCAGCAGCGATTTGGTCTTGGCGTAAAAGCGCTTGCCGCTGGGGGTCAATGACACACCTTGGGCGTGGTGGCGGATGAACAACTGCACGCCAAAGCTTTCTTCCAGGCTCTTGATTGCCGTGGAAATCGACGGCTGGGCGATGTACAGCTGGCGCGAGGCCTCGGCGACACTGCCGGCCTCCACGGTGGTGACGAAATACTTGAGTTGTCGCAAGGTATAGGAAGCCACAGGTACCTCTCTGGCGCTGTCTGGGCGCTCGGGGATTTTGCCTGTCACTGTAACGTGCGGCCTGGCTGCCGGGGGATCGGCCGATGAAGGATTTACCTATGGCTTGAGCATGTTTTTTGTAGCCGGCGACTGGCGCCCTGTGAAGCCTGCCACTGGTCAAATAGGCCCGAGCGTCTTTACTAAGAGTGAACGAGCCCCAGCAAACGGTGTGTGCCTATGAAGATCGTGGTCACCAGCATCCTTGTCGACGACCAGGCCAAGGCCTTGGCTTTCTATCACTACGTGCTCGGCTTCATGCCCAAACATGACATCCCCCTGGGCCGGCACCGCTGGCTGACCCTCACCTCACCTCACGACCCCAATGGCGTCGAGCTGCTGCTCGAACCCGATGCCCACCCCGCAGCCAAGGTGTACAAGGCAGCGCTCAAGCAAGACGGCATACCCGCCACTTCTTTCGGCGTGCGCGACATCCAGGCCGAGTACACCCGGTTGTGCGCGGCCGGCGTGCAATTCACCCAACCCCCCACAGTGGTGGGGCCGGTCACTGTGGCAGTGTTCGACGACACCTGCGGCAACCTGATCCAGATCGCCCAGAAACACTAGCGACCGCCCGCCCGGCGGGCATATGTGGCCCGCCCTCCGCTAGCGTTGCGATTGCTCACTTGCGCACCTGACAAGGAAAACAAATGCGCCACGAATTCAGTGAAGTCCTCAACGACCTGATCGATTACTTCCTGGTCGGCGACATCCAGCTACTCGAACGCTTCAAGCAGGAAAACGGCCTGGCCGACGACCTGGCCCACGCATTCACCCATGACGACAGCGGCGATCAGGCAGTACGCGAAGGCGTGGTGCTACCCATGGCGGGCATCGACAACCTGCCCTACCGGATCATCTTCACCCTCGATGGCCACACACCCGCCCTGCGTGAACCGGGCAGCCGGCTGAAGCATCAGCGTTCTGGGTATGTACTGCACGTCGAGCACCGTGCGGTGATGCTTTATACCTGGCGCATCCTGCAGCACTTCACCAACAAGACCCTCGGCGACCTGCTGGCACGCTACCAGGCGCCGGGGAGACCGATCATCGAGCTGGAAAATGGCTGGTACGACGTGGAGGTGCTCGGCGGTGCGGTGGTGCGCGACGAGCTATACGAGCCGGCGTTCGAGTTCGTCTTGAGCAAGCGCTGGAGCAGGGCTGAAGCCGCAGTGGTGGATACCGGGTACGCCTTTACCCTGCGGGGCTATTTCGACTGACGCCACTTCCCGCCATGCGCCCTTGCAGGGGCGCCCGTGCCAGGGCGCTCCTGCATACAGCGACAGGATCAGGTGTGGCTGATGTCCCGGTCCTTGGTCTCCGGCATGAAGAAGATCCCCAGCACCGCCGTCATCAGCGCGATCACGATCGGGTACCACAAGCCGTAGTAGATATCCCCGGTCGCCGCCACCATGGCAAACGCCACGGTCGGCAGGAAGCCGCCGAACCAGCCGTTGCCGATGTGGTACGGCAGCGACATCGAGGTGTAACGGATGCGCGCCGGGAACAGCTCCACCAGCCAGGCCGCAATCGGCCCGTAGACCATGGTCACGTAGATCACCAGGATAGTCAGCAGCAACAGCACCATCGGGTAGTGGATTTTCGCAGGGTCGGCCTTCTCGGGGTAACCCGCCTCTTTCAGCGCGCCGCCAAGGGTGGCGGTGAAGGCATCATTCTGCGCCTTGAAGTCGGCTGCGGCCAGGCTGCGCCCGTCAAAGCTCGGGATCACCCGCTCGCCGATACGGATCTGCGCCACACTGCCAGGCTCGGCCTTTTCGTTGGAGTAAGGGATCGCGCGCTTGGCCAGCACGCTCTTGGCAAGGTCGCAGGAGCTGGTGAATTTGGCCTTGCCCACCGGGTCGAACTGGAACGCGCACTGGCCGGGGTCGGCCACCACCACTACGGGGTTCTGCTCCTGAGCGACGAACACGTCGGGGTTGCCGTACTCGGTCAGCGCCTTGAAGATCGGGAAGTAGGTCAGCGCCGCGATGATGCAGCCAGCCATGATGATCTTCTTGCGCCCGATGCGGTCCGACAGGCTGCCGAAAATGATGAAGAACGGCGTGCCGATCAGCAGCGAACCGGCAATCAGCAGGTTGGCGGTCTGTGGGTCGATCTTCAGTGTCTGCAACAGGAAGAACAGCGCATAGAACTGCCCGGTGTACCACACCACGGCCTGGCCGGCGGTACCGCCGAGCAGCGACATGATCACCACCTTGAGGTTCTCCCAGCGGGCGAACGATTCGGTCAGTGGCGCCTTGGACGCCTTGCCCTCGGCCTTCATCTTCAAGAACACCGGCGACTCGTTGAGCTGCATACGGATGTACACCGAGATGGCCAGCAACAGGATCGACAGCAAGAACGGAATGCGCCAGCCCCAGGCTTCGAAGGCCTCGGTGCCCATGGCCGTGCGGCAAGCCAGGATCACCAGCAGCGACAGGAACAGCCCCAAGGTCGCGGTGGTCTGGATCCAGGCGGTAAAGAAGCCACGCCGGCCCTTGGGCGCATGTTCGGCCACGTAGGTTGCCGCCCCTCCGTATTCACCGCCCAGTGCCAGGCCTTGCAGCAGGCGCAGGGTGATGAGGATGATCGGCGCGGCCACGCCGATCGTCGTATAGCTGGGCAATAACCCGACCAACGCGGTGGACAGGCCCATGATGACGATGGTGATCAGGAAGGTGTGCTTGCGCCCGATCAGATCGCCCAGCCGGCCGAACACGATGGCGCCAAACGGTCGCACGGCAAAGCCTGCGGCAAACGCCAACAGGGCGAAGATGAACGAGGTGGTCTCGTTGACGCCGGCAAAGAAGTGCTTGGCGATGATCGCGGCCAGTGAGCCGTACAGGTAGAAGTCGTACCATTCGAACACTGTGCCCAGGGACGAGGCGAAGATAACCTTGCGCTCCTCCCGGGTGATACCGCGTTGGGGCGCGCTACTGCCCGTGGATGCGCTGTCGATAACCGCCATGGGTTGCCTCCGTCTTGTTGTTATCCCAGGCCGGAGCACCTCACACCCATTTCACCGTCGCACCCAGGCCCTAGGGCTTGCATTGGTTGCGCGAAGCACGACGAGGCGGGCCGCCTCGGATCGCAGCAAGGTATCTGAAGCATAATCGGCTTTACCGGGATATCCACTCGCCGTGATGGCGAACTGGCACACGGGCGCGTCATTGCCTTTTAGGCGCCTCGGGCGACGGAATCGGCCCTTTGAGCTCGACCTGGTTGCCGTCCGGGTCAAAGCAATACACCGACAACCCCTCGCCCTCGGCGCCGTAGCGCTTCTCGGCAGGCTCCACCTGCACCCCCGCAGCGCGCAGGTAAGCGGTCAATGCCTGTTCATCGAAGGGTTCGATACGCAGGCAGAAATGATGCAGGTTGCGCCCCTCTGCGCCCGGGGCAGCGCCACCGGGCTGCCCCAGCACACCGTCCAGCGTAACCAGGTCGATCATCGCCGTACCCGTGGCCAGGTGGACCATGCCCAGGTCCTCACGCACCCTGCTGACCGTGCAGCCGAGCACATCCACATAAAAGGCGATGCTGCGCGGCAGGTCACTGACCCGCAGCACAAGGTGGTCGATGCGCTTGATGGCGAACGGTCGCATGTCGGAGCTCCTTGTGGCGGCTGCGCGAGGTGAACCGCCACCATAGCCCAGTACCCGGCGCGCTGGCCATTGCCCGCTACTCGTTGACCAACCGCGGCAGTACCCCGCCTTCGTGCCGCGCCAACAACCGCAGAAGCTGATCGACCAGGGCCCGATCGGGCGCTTCCAGGTGGAAGTGGTGCCCGCCGGGGTGCCAGGAAACCTTGGCGTGGCTGGGCAAGGCCGCCTCACGCTGGGCAAAGGCGTTACCGCTGAAAGCGCCTTGCCGACCGAACATCAAGTACAGCGGGCAGCGGATCTGGCTGAGCAGGTCACAGGCTTCGCGCTCGGTCAACGGCATGGGCTCGGGCAGCACCAGGCGCGGGTCGTGGCGCCAGCAATAGCCATCGCTGAGCTGCAACAGGTCGCGTTGCGCCAACAGCCGTGCGGCGCCCTCCGACAGCTCGCCATCCAGGCGCGTGCGCCGCTGCTCCAGGGCAGAGGCGAGGCTGTCGAAACGGCTCGCATCGGGCTCGGAGAAACCCTGCAACTGGCTGCGCTGAACCATGCGCTTGAGCCGATAAGCGCGGGCCAGGTGCTGTACGCGGTCATCCTCGGCGACCGTGAACGGCGCCCCCATGCCATCGAGAAAAACCATGCTGGCGATACCGCTGGTCATGGCCGCCAGCAGCGATGCGACGCCGGTGCCCATGCCGTGCGCCAGCACATGAAATTGCGCCAGCCCCAGGGCGTCGGTCACCGCCAGCATGTCCTCGGCGTGCTCCCACAGGTAGTAGCCACTGTCGTGGCGGCGATGGTCCGAACGGCCATGGCCGACCAGGTCGGGGGCCACCACGAAACAGCCATCGAGCATCGGTGCCAGGCGCTCGAACGAGGCGGCGTTGTCCAGCCACCCATGCAGGGCCAGCACGGGAATGCCGTCCTCCGGGCCCCAGCAGCGTATGGCAATCTGGATGCCATTGAGGTCAAGCAGGTGATCCTTGGGTGTTGCACGCATGGGTACGCTTCCTGACTTGAAGCCTGGCACGACCACACCAGGCCGAATACGCCGCCGGCCTCCTTCGAAGCAGATCGCCAGCGACAACCCTTGCGCCGGGCCGCACGGGGCTCCGACAGGTTACCTTGGCGTAACGGCAGGCGACTGATTGGCCCGTCACCGACTGTGACTTAGCCATCACCGACCCTCAGGTTCAAGCCCGTGCACCCATGCACGTCACTGGCCGCGCAGGTCCTCGAAGAAGGCCTGCCGGCCATCCACCTGGCCCGACGCCCGGGGCGCCGCTGGCGCTTCGCTGTTGGCCGCTTCCACATGCCAATAGCAGTGCCTGACCGCACGCGTGACCGCCACGTAGGCCAGCCGCTGGACCTCTTCCTTCTGCGCCGTATCGAATGCCTGGGCATCACCGGGCTTACCAAGGCCGGCCAAGCGATACACCTGGTTCTTGTAGGGCGAACTGGTCAGGTATTGGCAGTCGCCGAGCATGAACACCGCATCGGCCTGCAAGCCTTTGGCGCTGTGATAAGTCAGCTGCCGCAGCCGACGCTGCTCGGCGGGCAATCCAGCCTCGGCGTGCAGCACCGCTTGCAGGTGTTCGTTCATCACGGCTTTATCGCTACCCTTGCGGTACAGCATCATCACCGACTCGCCACGTTGATAATGCTCGATCAGGGTCTCGCCCAGCGCCGCCTCATCACGGTCGAACACCTTGACCGGCGAGCCCGGCAACTCGGCTGCAGGCCCACTGGCCCGGGCCTTCTTGCCGGTGATCGCCGGGGTGCCCTTGACCAGGAACTCGGCAGCGTCGATCACCTGCTGCTGGCAGCGGTAGTTCTCGACCATCATCACCCGGGTGTTGGCCGGCGACACGAATGCCTTGGTGAACTCCATGAAGTACTTCGGCGAACTGCCGCGCCAGCCATAGATCGATTGCCAGTCGTCCCCCACACACAACAGCGAGGAATGCTGGGCATTACGACCGGTGTGCATCGACGGCCCGCGCCGGCGGATCTCGGCAAGGCTGGCACGCAGCCAGCTGACGATCTGCGGCGAAACGTCCTGGAACTCGTCGATCATCAGGTGCGCCAGCGGCCTGAGCAAGGGGTCAGGCAGCAGTTGCAGGTTTTCCGGGTTGTTCTCGCCAAACAGGGCGAACATGCGGTTGTAGCTCATCACCGGTGGCGACTGGCTCAGCAGATGTGCCTCCAGGGCTTTCCAGTACAAGGCCAACGCTTCGAAGAACAGGCCGTCGCTGTCGCCTGCCGGGAAGCTCATCGCCGCCACGGCGCTGTTCACGTCAAGGCCCAGGTTTTCGATGAAGTTGGCGGCGCCGACAAAGGCGTCGAGCAGCGGTGCCGGGGCCAGTTCACCCTTGACCTTGTATTCGAAGCCGGGGCCGGCCACCGCATCACCGGCCAGGGACGCAGCCAAACGCCGGGCGGCTGCATAGTTGTCCAGCCAGATCAGGGGCTTGTCGCAGAACGCCTGCAACAGGGTGCGCTTGACCGCCCACTCGGCACGCACCGCCAGCTTGGCGCCGGGGCGCTGGTACTGCGCGCTCTCTGCGGGGTCGAAGCCCAGCACCACCCAGGCACCCTGCCCCTGCAGGCGGCCATGCACATGGAAGCGGCTGCCGCGGATTTCGAGCGTGTCGCGGCACGGCTCGATGCCCTTGATCGGCCAGGCACCTGCAGCGAACCACAGGTCCTCGATCACATCGCACAGCTCTTCGTCGCGCTGGGCGGCCAACTGCGTCACCTGCGCACGCTTTTGCACATCGGGGTGGTTGGGGTCCAGCGGCTTGAGCTGCAACGCCTCGCTGCGCAACAGGCCAACAAGCTCGGCGAAACGCGGGTTCTCGCCCAGCAAGGTGCTGTAGCAGAGGTTGAGCTGCTGGCGTTGCGCATCGTTCAGGCGCAGGTCGAACGGGTTGCTCTCGGCCTCGGCCTCACGGCCGGCCGGCATCTCGTTGCCCAGCGTCTCGAACGCACGCACCTGGCCAAAGCCTGGCAGGCTGCGTACCAGCGGCAAGATGCGCGAATGGAAGGTGCGCACCAGCTCACGGGCAAGCGCGGGCTGCAGGTCGATCTGCCACAAGGCGAACACCTGCAACAGGCGCTTGATGAAGTCTTTGCGCGACTCGCGGGTGAAGGTGACCACGGTCATCGCATCCAGCTCGTAGCCCAGGTAATGGCGCAGCAGCAGAATCCGCAGTACCAGCGAGGTCGACTTGCCCGCCCCGGCCCCGGCCACCACACAGGTGGAGGGGGTGTCGCTGAAAATCAGCTTCCACTGCGCCGCACTGGGTTGCGCTTCGGCCGGCAGGCGCTGCGCCACATCAGCCTTGAAGCGCTTTTTCAGTTCGGCGGTCAACGGCAGGCGCCAGTCGTCGAAAAGATTGTTGTCCTGGCCGGGCACGGCGGCGGTATCGGGGCGGGTATCGCGAATGACCAGCACCTGTCGCCCCGCCTCGTAGCCTTCTACCCGCCCGCGCTCGAAGCCTTCACGCACACCGTCCTCATGGCCACTGCGCTGCCCCGTGGCATGGCCGAGGAACCAGGAGTCGCGATGCTGGGCTTGCAGGCGGGTCAAGCCTCGGCCCAGCAGGCGGGCGGCTAGGCGGCGAAACCAGGGTAACTGGGCAGGTGGGGTCAGGTCGGCAGGCGCCTGGGGATGCTCGTGGGCCACGGTCACTCCGATGGAAAACAAATCAGCGTGCCATGTTCGCCGCATCCACCAAAAATCACCAGCGAATGCTTGCAGATCAGTGGATTAGGCGATGAAACGGATAAAACACCACACCCAGAGCAATCAATTTAATCGATTATAATTAGCCGATATTTACGCTTATTTTCGATCTTTCTTTGACGCATCATGGCCCCATTCCACCCATTCAAGGAGCACGACCATGCTGCAACTGCGACCCTTCGAAAGCCTCGGCCACGCCAACCACGGCTGGCTCGATGCCCATCACCATTTCTCGTTTGCCGAGTACTACGACCCCGCCCGTATGCACTGGGGCAACCTGCGAGTCTGGAACGACGACCTGATTGCGGCTGGCAGCGGTTTCCCGTCGCACCCGCACCGGGACATGGAAATCATCACCTATGTCCGTGAAGGCGCGATCACCCACCAGGACAGCCTGGGTAACAAAGGCCGTACCGAAGCGGGTGATGTGCAGGTAATGAGTGCAGGCTCCGGCATCGTCCATAGCGAGTACAACCTGGAGGACGTCGATACGCGCATCTTCCAGATCTGGGTGGTGCCTGAGCGGGTGGGCGATGCGCCGACCTGGGGCAGCCGGCCCTTCCCTAAAGGAGAACGTGGCGAAGGCTTCGTGACCCTGGCCAGTGGGCGTGCAGGTGACGAAGACAGTTTGCAGATTCGTACCGATGCACGGTTGGTGGCTGCGACGTTGCAGGCGGGGGAAAGCGCCGAGTACCGCTTTGATGCCGGGCGCCGTGGTTATCTGGTGCCGGCCAAGGGGGTGGTGGAGGTCAACGGCGTGCGCGTCAAGGCACGTGATGGGCTGGCCATCGAGCAAGAAGCAGTGTTGCGGGTTACGGCCATCGAAGACAGCGAGATCGTGCTGGTGGATGTTGCCTGAGTATCTGGGGCTGCGAAGCGGCCCCAAAATTGCTCCTCAACACAATCACCGCAGGGGCATTGGCGCCAAACGCCAGCCTGCACTAGCGTTGTGCTATCCAGCCAACCCCCTGCCGTTGATGCGGAGCAAACACCCAACATGCCGGATATGCGCCCGAACCCGACGCAGAACCTGGAATATCGCGCCGAGCGCCCGATCTTTCACGCCTTTGTGGAGCAAGCAAAGCACTCGCCCGATGCCACCGCCATCATCGCCCACGACGCCACCTGCAGCTACGGCCAGCTAGACCGCATCAGCCAGGGCATTGCCACGTACCTGCTGGAAAACGGCGCCAATGGCAGCGATCGGCTGGTAATCGTCGCCAGCCGTGGTGCCGCGCTGGTTTATGCCATGCTCGGCGCCTTGCGCGCCGGCCTGACCTTCACCGTGGCCGACGCCGCTTACCCTGCTGCGCGCATTGCGCAGATCATCCACACCCTCGGACCAGCCTTTGTCTTGCGCTGTGGCGATACCGAGGTCGAGCCAAGCCTTGCCCGCACCGTCAACGTGCCACCCTGCCCCGACCAAGCACTGCAACACTTCGCCAGCAAGCAGTCGCCCCTGCCTGAGGTTAGCCCCGCGCAGCCGGCCTATATCACCTTCACCTCAGGCAGCACTGGCGAACCGAAGGGCATCGTCACCCACCACGCGCCCCTGGTGCATTTCATCGACTGGCATGTGCAGCAGCAGGGTTTTACCCGGGGCGACTGTTTTTCCCTGCTCTCGGGCCTGGGCCACGACCCGGTCTACCGGGACGTGTTCACGCCGTTGTCGATCGGCGCAACGGTCCTCTGCCCGGCCCAGGCCACCCTGACCGACCCGTCGCGCCTGGCCGCCTGGATACACCACCACGGCCTGTCGGTCATCCACCTGACCCCGCCCCTGGGCAAGCTCATCGAAACCGGCGCGCGCATGAACGGGCAGGTGTTCGAGCGCCTGCGCTACCTGTTCTGGGGCGGCGATGCACTCAGCCCTACGCTGTACCAGCAGGTGCGCGCGATTGCGCCCAACGCCAGCAGTGTGAATTTCTACGGCACCACCGAAACGCCGCAGGCCATGGCGTACCACCCACTCGACCCGGGCGCCGATAACAGCCGCATCCCTTTGGGTAAAGGCATAGACGGCGCGCAGCTGTTGATCATCGATGAAGCCAACCGCCTGGTCGAAGCGGGCGAAGTCGGGGAAATCCTGATCCGCAGCCCTTACCTGTCGCTAGGCTATTGGGGTGACCCGGCACTGACCGCAGAAAAGTTCGTGGCCAACCCCTTCACCGGCGCCCAGGCCGACCGCTGCTACCGCACTGGCGACCTCGGCACTTACCTGGCCGATGGCAGCGCCAGCTTCCTGGGGCGCGGCGACAGCCAGGTGAAAATTCGTGGCCACCGCATCGAACTGGCGGAAATCGAAAATGCCCTGTGCCAGCATCCACGCATCAAACAGTGCGTGGTGCTGGCCAACCACGACAACGCGACGGTCAGGCTGGTTGCCTATTGCGTTGCCGAGCAACCCGTAGGCACCGCTGAACTGCGCCAAGCCATGGCGGGCATGCTGCCCGACTACATGGTGCCGGCGATGTTCCTGTTGGTGCCCGGCATCCCCCTCACACCCAACGGCAAGGTCGACAAACGCGCCTTGCCAGCGGCGTTCGACGGCAGCGACACCCTCGACAACGCGGCCACGCAGCCACTGTCACCGCTCGCCCTGAAACTGACCGACGCCTGGTCACAGATCCTGCAGGCCTCGCGCATCGATGCCCGGCTCAGCTTCGTGGAGCTCGGCGGCGATTCATTGTCGTTCGTGCGCGCGTCGATGGTGCTGGAAGAACTGATCGGCCACCTGCCGGATCGCTGGGAAATGATCCCGGTCCAGGACCTGGCCGAACTGGCCGAGCAGCGCAGCAAGGCCTCGAAGTGGTCGATGCGGGTCATGGAGGTGCCGGTTTTCCTGCGGATGATCGCCATCATCCTGATTGTGGTTGGCCACCTGGAGGTGTTTTCCGAATGGCGGATCGCAGGCGAAACGTCAGTGCTGTTCCTGATCTCTGGCATCAGCCTGGCCAGGTTCCAGTTCAAGGCCATCGACGAGCGCGGTGACGCCCGTATGCTGGTCAAGTCGGTGGCAGCCATCGCGGTGCCGACCATTGCCTATACGGTGTTGGTTCAGGCGCTGTTCGACCAGGTGCATTGGCAATCGCTGCTGTTGATCTCCAACTGGTTCCCCCCCGACAAGGTCGGCATCTTCGCCTACTGGTACATCGAAGTGCTGGTGCAGATGATCCTGGTCATTGGCCTTGTGTTGTCGTTCAAACGCGTGCGCAAGGCGATCCTTGCCAACCCGTTCCGCTGGCTGACCATGGCCGCCTGCGCGCTGGTGGTGGCGGATCTGCTGCTCAGCCATTTCGTCTTCGACGCCACGGCCCTGCTCAACCGCGTGCCCCAGCATTACCTGGCGGTGATGGTGCTGGGCATGGCGATTCACTACGCCGACTCGACGCTGCGCAAAGGCGTCGCCAGTGCAGTGGCGGTACTGCTGATTGCCGAGCTGGACCTGGTGGCCATTGCCGGCATCGGCTGGCAAGCGTTTGCCAGTTACTTCGATATTGCCCTGCCGGCGATGCTCGCCTTGATCTGGTTCCGCGCTGTGCCCGTGCCGGGCGTGGTTGCCAGGGCGGGGGCGATGATCGCGTCGTCGACCTTGTTCATCTACCTGACGCACTTCCAGCTCCAGTCGCTGGCGCGCCACATCTACGATCAGCCGTTGTTCGCGGTGGCCCTGGCGCTTGTCGGTGGCGTAGTGCTGAGCTACTGCTGGAACACCCTGCTGCGCAGCGTACTGACACGCTGGCACGTGAGCAGGAAGGCGCGCGCAGCGCAGGCCTTGGAACGCGTGACTTCCCCTTGAACAAGGCAATGCCCGCCCGCTGGTGATTGCCAAGCCTGAAACAGTTTGCATAAAATGCGAACCATTAACATTTGCAACTCTTTTCAGGCGGCATGGATGAGCACCCCGGACGTAGCCCTCAATTCCCAGGTCAGCCAGCTCTACCGTGCGCAGAGCAAATGGCTGCACGGCTGGCTGACACCCCGGGTCAACTGTACCCACCTGGCCGCGGACTTGGTCCAGGACGTGTTCGTTCGCGTGATGACGGCCGCCGATGCGGCGGCCAAGCTCGAAGCGGTCCGTGAACCCAAGGGCTACCTGGCCACGATCGCCCGTCGCCTGATGATCGACCACCTGCGCCGGGTGCACCTGGAGCGGGCCTGGCTGCAGGTACTGGCAGAGCAACCCGAAGCGTTGGATATCTCGGCCGAACAACGCTTGTCGCTGCTGCAAACGTTGTTCGAACTCGATGCGATGCTGGCAGCGCTTGGCGCCAATGTGCGGGAGGCATTCTTGCTGTCGCAGGTCGATGGCATGCCGTACAAACGCATCGCCGCCCAGTTGGGCGTCTCTGAAGTGACGGTGCGCCGCTACATTGCCAAAGCGGCGGAACACTGCATGATCTACAGCCTGACCCACGGCCAGTGAGCATGGCTTTGAGTGCCGAGCAGCGCACAGCCCTGCGTCAGGCCGCGCATTGGTACAGCCAGCTCAACAGCGGTGAAGTGCAGCCCAGCGACCATAGCGCCTGGCAGTCATGGCTGAACGCTGCGCCCGCCAATGCCTGGGCCTGGCAGCAGGCCGAGCGTTTGCAGACCCGCATGAGCGCAACCCCTGCCCCGGCCACCAGCCGTGTACTGTCGCTGGCGGCGCATGGCCGCCACGCCACCCGCCGCCGCGTGGTCAAGGCCGGGCTGGTACTGCTGGGTGGCAGTGCACTGGGCTTGGGTAGCTATCGCGAAATGCAGTATTCACCGTTGCTGGCTGATGTACGCAGTGGCGTGGGTGAACAGCGTTCACTGACCCTGAAAAACGGCAGCACGCTGCTGCTCAACAGTGCCTCGGCAGTTGATATCGATGACACCCGCGAACAGCCGCATGTGCGGCTGCGCCAGGGCGAGATCATGGTCGAGGTGCCAGAGCAGCAACGCTGCAGCGTGGTGACCCGGCACGGCAGCATCGCGGCTGGCCACAGCCGCTTTTGCGTGCGGCTGTTCGATGACGCCAGCAAGCTCGATGTGCTTGGCCAGCAGGCACGTGTGACGCTTGCCTCGGGCCAGGCCATGGAAGTGCACGGCGGCCAGAGCTGCCAGTTCGATGGCAAGGGCTTTTCGGCTGTGCAGACGCTGGCCAACGCCGCAGACGCCTGGAGCAGAGGCTTGCTGATCGTCAATGACCAACGCCTGGACACCTTCGTCACCGAGGTTTCACGGTACCGGCCAGGTTGGCTGCACTGCGCGCCGTCGGTTGCTGGCCTGCGCATCAGCGGCACCTATCGGCTCGATGATACCGAGCAGATCTTGCGGGCACTGGCTACCTCCTTGCCGGTGCAGGTGCAGCGTCGCACGCGTTTCTGGGTGACGATTACTGCGGCTTAAGTGGTATTTTGGGGCACCTCAACATTTCGCTCTCCCCCAAAAAAAACCACCATGCCTGATCACTTTCGCGCGGCTCATCCGACTCATAGGTAACCCCAGCTGTGGCTGCCTCTTTACCTTTCCGAGACCTCGACGATGACCTGCCGCTTCACTCTCAGGCCCTTCAGCGCGCCAGACCTGCGCACCTGCCTGCTGTTGACTGCTTTGCTCGGTGGGCCGGGCGCAGCCTGCGCCGCGCAAGCGCATGACTACCACCTGCCGCAAGGGGACCTGGGCGCAACATTGACCCAGTTCGCTGCAGAGTCCGGCATTGTGCTGTCGTTCGACACCCAGTGGACGCGCGGTAAACGCTCGCCGGCCTTGAATGGCCAGTACCCGGTCGACCAGGCCCTGCAGATTCTGCTCAGCGGCACAGGCTTGCAGGCCGTCAAGGAAAGCGACGGCCGCTACTCGCTGCTGCTCACCACCCACCAGGGTGACGTGGTGGAACTGGCCCCCAGCCGCATCGACGGCCAAGGCCTGGGCAACATCACCGAAGGCACTGGCAGCTACACCACCGGTGGCTCGACCACCGCGACCAAGCTACCGCTGACCCTGCGCGAGACGCCCCAGTCTGTCAGCGTGATAACCCGCCAGGCCATCGACGACCACGGCTCGCAAGACATCGGCGAAGTGCTGCGCAACACCCCCGGGGTTTCGGTGCAGGCGTATGACAGCGAGCGCATGGAGTATTCCGCGCGCGGCTTTGCCATCACCAACTACCAGTACGATGGCGTCAACACCATCTATGACGGCGTCTACGACGAGGGCGCGACCCATGTCGACATGGCCGCCTACGACCGCGTGGAAGTCATCAAGGGCGCAACCGGGCTGATGACCGGCTCCGGCGACCCCTCCGCCACGGTCAACCTGATCCGCAAGAAGCCTACCCACGACTTCAAGGCCTCGATCACCGCCAGCGCTGGCTCCTGGGACAACTACCGCACCGAAGGTGACATTTCCGGCCCGCTCAATGCCAGCGGCAGCGTGCGCGGCCGTTTCGTCGGCGCCTACCAGGATCGCAAGTCGTACCTGGATCACTACAAACAGAAGAAGGACGTCTACTACGGCATTCTCGAAGCCGACCTGACGCCCGACACGCTGCTCACCTTCGGCATCGACAACCAGACCACCACCCCGCGCGGCTCCTCCTGGACCGGTAACCCGACGTACTTCTCCGATGGCAGCCGCACCGACTTCTCGCGCTCGCACAACCCCGGGGCCGACTGGAGCCGCCGCGACTTCCAGTCCACCACCTACTTCGGCTCGCTGGAGCAGGCGCTGGCCAACGACTGGAAGGTCAAGCTCAGCCTCAACCACATGATCAGCGACCATGACACCCGTCTGGCATCAGCCAGTGGTGGCAACCCCGACGCCACGACCGGCGAAGGCATGTTCTTCTATTGGGGGCGCTGGGAAGGGCATCGTGTGCAGAACACCGCAGACCTGAGTGTGTCGGGGCCCTTCACCCTGTTCGGCCGTCAGAATGAGCTGGTCGCAGGCTTCATGACCTCGCATTCGCGCCTGACCGGCGACACCTACGACGGCAGTGCCTTCGCCCAAGTACCGGGCTCGATCTTCGACTGGAACGGCAAGGTTGCGGAACAGGACTTCCCGAAGAACGGCGACTACACCACCACCCAGAGCCAGAACGGCGCTTACGTGGCCACACGCCTGAAGCCGACCGACAACCTCTCGGTGATCCTCGGCACCCGGGTCAGTACCTTCAAGTACAACGACGACCAGGACTACTACCCGACCTCGCCCCTGGATGACACCCACGCCAGCTACAAGCAGCACGGCGTCGTCACCCCTTACGCCGGCGTGGTCTATGACCTGGATGACACGTACTCGGTGTACGCCAGCTACACCTCGATCTACCAGCCGCAAGTCTACAAGGACGTCAGCGGCGCCACCCTCGACCCGGTGGAAGGCGATGGTTATGAGGCAGGCCTCAAAGCGGCCTATTTCGATGGCAGGCTGAACGCCACGCTGGCGTTCTTCCGTATCGAACAAGACAACGTCGCCTCTTCGGTGGGCACCAACCCGGTCACCAACGAGGGCATCTACACCGCCATCGACGGTGCCACCACCCAGGGCGTCGAACTGGAACTGGCAGGCGAACTGGCCCCGGGCTGGAACATCACCGCCGGTTACACCTACGCCCGTACGCGCGACGCTGACGACAACCGCCTGTTCGGCTTCCCGCTGGCGACCACCAAGCCTGAGCATGTGGCGCGGCTGTTCAACACCTACCGGTTGCCCGGCGTATTGGACCGCATCACCGTCGGCGGTGGGCTGCGTTGGCAGAGTGGGTTCTACGGCAGCATCTACAGCCCGGCCGCCAACGACTACACACGCATCAAGCAAGGCGGTTACACCCTGGTGGACCTGATGACCCGCTACCAGTACAGCGAGCACCTGAGCTTCACGGTCAATGCCAACAACGTGTTCGACAAGGTGTACCTGACCGGGCTTGGCAACTTCGGCACCACCTACTATGGCGAGCCACGCAACCTGATGGTCACCACCCGCTGGGACTTCTGAGCAAGCCCCCACCTGCAGCGCCCCTCATGAATCAATGGCTACGCATTGATCGCGGCCAGATCGGGCTAGCTGGCCTGTACGATGATCTGGCTCTGCAGGTCCCTGACCATCGCCTCGATGGCCGGCTTCATGGCGGCAAAATCTTCAGGTGAGCAGACCACATCCGGGCGGCTGAACTTGAAATGCCGCTCGATCACTACGGCATTGCCCTCCTGGGCATACTGCGCGCTGTACTCAACGTTGGCGTCCTGCAGACGCACTTGTTTGGGGATCGCCAGCACACTGACCTCAGGCGGGAATTCGAAGCGCGACTTTTCCACGGTGTCATTGGAAATGCACACGAAGCGCTGGCTGCGTTCCTTCTCCATGGCAAAGCTGTAGACGTTCTGTGAGATACCCCCCGCCAGGCTGCTCAAAGCCACCATGCCCACAGGCCCTGGCAGGTTGACGAGGTTTTCCGTGCGCCCATCGACGGCGCTGACAAAGTCGCCATTGGCGTTGCTCGGGCGCACCTCGAAGGTACCGCTGCCACGCTGCCCATAGGCACCGAGTACCTTCTCGACGAGCAGGTCGCGGTCCGCCGGTTTCATCGATTTCACACCGTAGCGGCTGACCTCGCTGGCCCAGCCTTGCACGGTCGCGACGTGGGTGAAGTCTGCGCCACCATCGCCCTTGACCTTGAACTGCAAGTCACTGGAAACCTTGTTGAGCTGGATGGCCGGGGTTCGCCCGAACTCACCCGTCGCGGTCAGCAGCACCCGCTTGTTCAACACGGCCAACGGCAGGTAGCCTGCGGCGATCGACGGGTCGGTGGAGTCCAGGTACAGGTCCAGGCTCGGCACATAGGTGATCACATGGTTCAACACCCCCAGCGCGGGCACCTTGGGGAACACGTAGGCGTTGCCCAGGTTGATCAGGGCCGGCGTGCTTTTGATCCCCGCCGCCGTCAGCAGCGCCTCAAGCAGGGCAACATGGTCCTTGCAGTCACCGTAACGGTTGTCCAGCACGGTTTGCGCCGCGTGCGGCACTACCCCGCCAGCGCCGACATACACGGCGACATAACGGATGTTTTCACGCACCCAGTCACTGAGCGTCAGTGCCTTTTCCCGCGTGGTGGGCAAATGGGCCGTGAGGCGTTGCGCCAGTTCGCGGATCGGTGCCGTAACCTCGACCTTGGCGCGTGCCTGGTAGGCCTGGGCGAACGCTTTGAAATCGGTGAATGTCGACACCGCCAGGTAGTGCCCGTAGTCCAGGTAGGACACCGCACTCGCCTCGATCCGCGCACGGTCCGCCGGCACGTAATCCCAGCGATAGACCTTGCGCCCTGGCGCAGCCGCCGGCAGCGACGCCTTGAAGTTGCGCGCATCAGCCTGCAGGGGCATGCCCTCAGGCATGTCATAGATGAGCGTGAACTGCCCGACCGGGTGGAATTCCGGCACGGTGATGTCTTCGAACTGGCCAGGGAACAGCGGCGTGAAGCGGTTGCGCTGATAACGCAGCACCAGACGGTCCCCCACCGCAACCTCAGGGAAGATGATCACCTTGTTGACGCTGTCCTGAAACATCGGCGCCTGCGCGGATGCCTGCTCCTGCTGCTCCTTGATGTGCGCGGCGTCCACCATCACCTTGCGCCCATCGGGCTTTTGCGTGTACGCCTCGATCACATCCAGGGTTTCCAGCGCCCGGTTGTAACTCACCGGGCGCTGGGCACTGGCCTTGATCGCGCGCTCCTCGTTGATCAACAGCACACTGTCGACATCCAGACGATTACTGCCATCCATCTGCACCACGAAGGTCTGCTCGACCTTTTCCAGGGTCGCGGAGTGGTCGGTGCCGTCGGTGAAGGCGTGCGCCAGGGCGCACCAATTCATGGTAACCGGCAGCAGCACAGCCACAAGGTAAGACTTTTTCAGCATGGAGTTCCTTCTCGATCCAGGTGTATCAAAGTTGCCATCAATCGACAATGATACTCATTGACGAATACAGATGGCAAAATGATTGCACCGCTAGCGCCTTTTGCCCTCACCCGTGCAGCGAGGCCAGCACTTCAGCAGCGGTCGTCACTTGGCCAAAGTGATGCTTCCACAGGTCGATGCCCAACTGGCCGGACCTGTCCAGCGATGACCCTACCGTCATGTCGGTCACCAGCGTAGGCGCCAGCCCTGCATCGAACAGGGCGAAGCCAGCGGCAAGCACGCAGGTTTCGGTTTGCATGCCACACACCAGTACCCGCTCCACGCCCAGCTGCTTGATGTACTCGAGGGTTTCGACGGTCTGCCCGTAGCCATGCTTGACGAACACCTGGTCCGCCTCGATCAGGCTCTCGTCCTCGGCCGCCGGGTGCCAGCCAAGCTGGCGCTGAAACGGCGTGATCTGCTCATCGTGCAGCTCGACCGAGGCGACGGTCGGGATGTTCGCCGACAACCGCCGCAAACCGTCTACCAACCATTCGGGCGGGCTGAAGGTGGATTGAACATCGACGATAAGCAAAACCTGGCGCATAGGGCTCTCCGGCCACGGGCAAAAGGCGCCAAGTATAACGTGGCGCCCGTGCTGGGGTTTGTTGATAGCACGGGCGCTCTACCCTCATCGAGGCTACCGACGATGCGCCCTGCATCGTATACGGTGCATTTTTCTGAAAACTGCCTTATATGCATCGTATTTGATTCATAAGAACCTGCAGTTTTTACATCGCGCACGCACGCGTAGAGGTGAACAAAAATGGACTTGCGATCAACCATACGACTCGCCCAGCCCGAGGACGTCGAGGCGCTTTTTGCGCTGGACGCGATCGCTCGGGGTGATCGGCAACGGCAAACATTCATTGCACACGCAGTCACCTGCGGCCAGTGCTGGGTGGCCGCAGACGCGCACGATACATCGCAGCTGACAGGGTATGGCGTGCTCAACGATACCTTCTTCGATCAACCGTTCATTGCGCTGGTCGTGGTGAAGGAATCGGCACGCCGCCGCGGTATCGCGGCGGCCATCATGCGCGCACTGGAGTCGCAGTGCCGGGGTGGCAAGCTGTTCACGTCAACCAATGCTTCAAATGCGCCGATGCAGGGTGTGCTGGCTCAACTCGGCTTCATCAGGAGTGGGCAGATCGACAACCTGGATGACGGTGATCCAGAGCTCATCTTTGTCAAATTCCTCTCCTGAAATCGCGCCGGTCACCAATCGTAGGTCATCTCCACCGAGGCCACGCGCTCCTGGCCATAGTAGCAACCGAACGCATAGTTGCAGTCCGACACGTACTCGCGGTCGAAGATGTTCTGCACGTTCACGCTGGCCTGCAGGCCGCGCAGGCTTGGGTCGAGTTTGCCCATGTCGTAGCTGACGGTGGCGTCGTACACCGCATACGCCGGTACGTCGAACGAGTTGGACGAATCACCCGGTTTGCGGCCGGTATAGCGTGCGCCTGCGCCGAATGTCAGGCCATTGAGCATGGCCTGGGTGAAGTGGTAATCCACCCACAGCGAGGCCGAAACCGGCGCTTGCGATTCGCTGCGGTTACCCTGGTCGCCATAGTTGCTCTTGGTATAGAACGAGTCGATGTAGGTTGCAGCGGCCAGCACATCGATATTGTCGAGGGTGGACTTGAGCTCCAGTTCAATGCCGCGCGAACGCACCTCGCCATCCTGCGCCTGGTACTGGGGGTTGTCGTCGTCCTGGGTAAGCACATTCTTCTGCGTGACCTGGAACACCGAGGCGGTCAGCAATGTGCCCTCGGCCGGCTGGTACTTCACCCCCACTTCGTACTGTTCACCCTCGGTCGGTTCAAACGACTTGCCCGCGGAGTCCGTGCCCAGCGTCGGCAAGAACGACTGCGAATAGCTGACGTAAGGCGCCAGACCAAACTCGGTGACGTAGGTCAGGCCGATACGGCCGGTGAACTTGTTGTCACGCTGTGAGGCGATGCTCTTGGCCAGCAGGTCCTTGTTGTCGATTTCGGCCCAGTCCTGGCGGCCGCCCACGGTCAGGATCCACTGGTCCAGCTTGATCTGGTCCTGCACGTATACACCGGTCTGGCGAACCGTGTTGTCCCATTGGGTGTCCAGCACCGGGGTCACGCTGCTGGTGTCGTAGTTGTTCTTGCCATACAGGTCGACCGGCAACACGTTGTAGGCGTTGTAGCCATCGTATTTGCGCGAGAAGTGGCGGTAGTCCACACCCGCGAGCGTGGTGTGCTGCAGCGCGCCGGTGTTGAACTTGTATTCCAGGTTGTTATCGAGGGTGTAGGCGATATTGTGCTGGCGCCAGTCGAGCTTGACCCGGTTGGCCCGGGTGTAATCGACGCTGTCGCCGTCCGAGACGAAGCTGCGCAGGTAGAACCCTTTGTAGCGATCCCGCACATCGGTGTAACGCGCCGTCGAACGCACGGCCAGGTCATCGCTGAAGCGGTGAGTGAAGTCATAGCCGAAGATGTACTGGTTGCGCTTGTAATCGTTGTAGTGCGAGTCGCCCGAGAAGAAGTCGCGGTCGATGTGCTGGCCCGTCGGGCCACGCTTGAGCGAGCCGATCATCGGCAGCGACTGGTAATCGGCAGCGCCATCGTCACGCTGCACCTGCGCCAGCACGGTGAAGGAGGTGTCCTCGTTCGGCGACCAGGTCAGGCTGGGTGCCAGCAGCAGGCGTTCGCTATGGGCGTGGGCCACCTGTTCGTTGCCCTTGTTGGCAACACCGACCAGGCGATAGGTAAACTCGCCCTGCTCATCCAAGGGGCCGCTGGTGTCGAAAGCACCGTTGGCGCGGTTGTAGCTGCCGGCGCCCAGCTTGACCTGGCTACGCTGTTCGCGGGTCGGGCGCTTGGAAACCATGTTGATCAGCCCGCCCGGCTGGTTTTGCCCATAGAGCACCGACGAGGGGCCTTTGAGCACCTCGATGCGCTCCAGGGTGTAGGGGTCGATCTGCGGTGCACCGCCCAGGCTGCCGGCATACGGCACGTATGCGCCGTCCAGGTACAGCGGGGTCGGGGCAAAGCCCCGGCTGGTGATTTCGTCGGCAATGGTGTTGCGGTCGGTGAAGCCGCCCGTGGCCAGCCCCGGCGTGTAGCGCAGTGCCTGGGTCAGGTTGCGTGCGCCCTGGGCCTGCACCTGGTCGGCGGTGATCACGTTGATGGCCTGGGGTATTTCCAGGATCGGTGTATCGGTCTTGGTGCCTGTCGCACTGCGGGTGGCGACATAGCCGTTTACCGGGCCATAGGCCGATTCCACGGCGGTGCCGGTAATGCTGGTGCTGTCCAGTTGCAGCGTCGAGGCATCGCCGACCATGGGCAGCAGCGAGTAGCTACCATTGGCCTGGCGCAGCACCTGCAATTTGCTGCCCACGAGCAGTTGGCGCAGGCCGGCCTCGGCACTGTAGCGGCCATGCAGGCCCGGCGAGCTCAGCGATTGGACGTAGGACGGCTCGAAGGAGACCGTCACCCCTGCCGCTGCCGCGAACTGGGTGAGCGCCGAGCCCAGCGGGCCGGCCGGGATGTCGAACGCGGCATCGGCGCGGGCCTGGGCGACGGCGGGCTGGGCAATCATCACCGCAGCCAGCGGGGTCGCCAGGGTGATGCTGAACAGTGCGCGATGGACTGAGCGGGCCAGTGCGGTTTTGGCGGCGTTGATGAGGATGACGGGGGTGCGAGTGTCTGTGGGGAGCATGGTATTCCTTTCGCCCTGCGGCAGTTTTTTATGGCGTCAGAGGCGCCTCTACTTACAAGTCGAATGAGAATCGGAATCGGTAACCCCCCTTATGTAAAAAAGGGCGCGTTTATGGAATGGGGCTTGGCTGCGATTTTCTGGTTGGGAGATGGGTAGAGGCGACCCTGTGTTTGCCACGGCATTTTCAGCGCCTGTGAGATCGAGCGCCGCAGGTGCCAGGCTTGGCATTTTCAGCGCCTATGAGATCGAGCGCCGCCCGCGCGGCGCTTCGCGGCGCAAGGCCGCTCCCACATCTGTTTCGGGCCAGTGCGGCCAGTGGCATTTGCGCGCGACCGCCTTGTTTGTACGACGCGATATTGAGGGGGGCACCAAGGGGCCGCGCGCCAATCCCCCAGGAATAATTGGCCCGAAACAAATGTAGGAGCGGCCTTGCGTCGCGATGCGCCGCGCGGGCGGCGCTCGATCTCATAGGCGCTGAAAATGTCGTGGCAAACACATGGCACCCCCTCAATACCCTCACCCTCAAACCGCCTCAACACGCGCCCAATAACGGCTGAACCGACGAACACGCACCGGCAAGGTAGTCGTGAGGTTATCCAGCACAGTGTCGATATTGCCCAAATGAAAAGCCCCAGACAGCCGCAGCTCACTGACCGCCTCATCACACCCAAGGTGCCCAGGCCGATAGCGTTGCAATTCGCTGACAACATCGCCAAGGCGCCAGTCATCCACCAGCAGCATGTCGCGGGTCCAGGCGTCAGGCAGCGCGGTGGCGGGCTGCACCAGCCCTACGCCATCGGCGCGAAAACTCAGTTGCTGGCCGGCCTCGACGCGCGTTGCGGCCAACGCATGCGCGCTGCGCACCTCCACGGCATGCTCCAGCACACAAACCCGGGTGCTATCGGCATCGCTGCGCACGGTGAACCGGGTGCCCAGGGCACGGATGCTGCCTTGATCGGTATGCACGATGAACGCTCGGGCCTGCTCGTCGCGGGCAGTTTCCACCGCTATTTCACCGCCCAACAGGTGCAATGCTCGCCATTGGGCGCTGTAGCGGATATCCACCGCCGTGGCCGTGTTCAACTGCAAGCGGCTGCCATCCTGCAAGCGCAGCGAACGGCGCTCGCCAACCCCTGTGCGCTGGTCGGCCATCAACCGCGCAACGCCCCCCTCGTTCCAGGCCAGCCCCCCTGCCCCGCCCGCAGCCAGCACGATCGACATCACCTTGAGCACCTCGCGGCGCTTGGCCCTGGCACTGCTCAGGGTCGGGCGG
This sequence comes from Pseudomonas sp. Irchel s3f19, assembly GCF_900187555.1. NCBI lineage: Bacteria > Pseudomonadati > Pseudomonadota > Gammaproteobacteria > Pseudomonadales > Pseudomonadaceae > Pseudomonas > Pseudomonas sp. Irchel s3f19. Next base: position 66,121 of record NZ_FYDW01000014.1, read on the forward strand.
GCGATGCCCGGTGCCACCTGCTCGAACGTGCCCTGCAAGCGCGCCAGGCGTTCCCAGGCCTGCAGGTGCAGAGGATGGCTGTGCAACCAGCGCTGGTGCGCCGCGCGCGTGGTTTCATCCGCATCGCAACGCAACTCGACATACCAGCGCGCAGCGGCTTCGAGCACACGCCGGTCCAGGGGCTGAGCCTCGGCCACGGTTCAGTCCTCGGCCAGCATCAGGCAATGGGTCAGCGCACGCACGGCGTGCTTCTTGACGGTGGTGACCGAAACGTCCAGCCGCCGCCCGATCTCGACATAACTCAGCCCATCGAGTTGCGCCATCAGGAAAATTTCACGGGTGCGGGCGCCCAGGCCGTCGAGCAGGCGATCGATCTCCAGCAACGCTTCGATGATCAACGTGCGCGCCTCGGGCGAAACCTCGAACTGCTCGGGGCGGGCGGCCAGCGTTTCCAGGTAGGCCTGCTCAACGGCCCGACGCCGGAACATGTCGATCATCAGGCTGCGCGCGATACTGCTCAGATAGGCCCGTGGTTCACGCAGCTCGGCCGCCTTGCGCAGGGTCAGCACGCGGATGAAGGTGTCCTGGGCCAGGTCTGCGGCATGCTCGACACAACCGAGCTTGTTGCGCAGCCACCCACACAGCCAGGGATGGTGCTCGGCGTAGAGCGTGTGCACGGTTTTTTGCAGGGAGGGGTCAGCGCAGGACATGGAGTGAACCGGCAAGGGCGTCTTTAGTAATGACTCTCATTTAACCTGAGTCGTCTGGGGCTTCGCAACCCTTCATTCATGCCGCTACTGCCACGCCGCCAGGCTGTCTGCCAGACCGGCGGCTGCCCCTCACATCACGCCTTGGTCAACTCACCGATCTTTTCCAGCCGAGCCCGCACGATGTTGCGGCTGATGTTCAACAACCGCCCGGTCTGCAACTGGTTGCCGTGGCAATAGCGGTACGCGGCCCGGAACACCGTCTCCTCGATGTGCTCGTAGAGGTTCGGCACGTTCTGCTCAAACAGCGCCAGCAACGCACTCTCAAGGTTGGCCGGTGGGGCGATCGCCGGTGCTGCGCCGGGATGCGCGGCATACACCTGGGCCGCGCCTTGCGGCCTCATGTCCACCAGGTGCAGGTCCGCAGGTGCCACGACCTGATAACGGCACACCAGCAGCGCATGGTGAATCGCGTTTTCCAGTTCGCGAATGTTGCCCGGCCAGCTATGGGCCAGCAATTTGCGTTCGGCGTCCGGGCTGAGCGCGGCACGCTCGTAACCCAGGCGCCGGCAATGCTCTTCGATGAAAAATTCTGCCAGTGGCAGAATGTCACCCGGCCGCTCACGCAGCGGCGGCAGGCGGATGGTAGCAACGTGCAGGCGGTAGAACAGGTCTTCACGAAAATGCCCCGCCACCACGGCATCAGCCAGGTTGACGTTGGTCGCCGCCACCAAGCGCACATTGATCGGGATCGGCGTGCGCGAGCCCAGCCGCACGACCTCGCGCTCCTGCAGCACGCGCAGCAACTTCACCTGCATGTTCAGCGGCAAGTCACCAATCTCGTCGAGGAACAGCGTGCCGCCGTTGGCAGCCTCGAACCAACCGGCCTTGTTCGAGGTGGCGCCGGTGAAGGCACCTTTCTCATGGCCGAACAGTTCGCTCTCGACCAGGGTTTCGGCAAACGCACCGCAGTTCACTGCCACGAACGGCTCGCGGCCACGACGGCTCAGTTGATGGATATGGCGAGCGACAAGTTCCTTGCCGGTTCCGGTTTCGCCGATGATCAGGGTATTGGCCTCGCTGGGCGCCAGGCGCTCGATACGGCTGAGCAACTCCTGGGAGCGAGGGTCCTTGAACACAAGCACGGTGGCACGTACCGACTTGGTCAGCTCTCGGGCATTAGGATGGGTGATCAGCGACATGGGGGCATTCCTGGCAATTGACGCGCACCCCCATAGTGCCCGAAACAAATTAGATCAAAAAATTATTAATTAATCTTTATATATTCTAATTTGAAATATAAAAATTTCCAGCAACCGGCTGCTGCTGGAGCAGCAACCCGTCAACACTCCCCTGCCTGCCGATCAGCAGGCAAGGCTGCCCAACGTACCCTCCATACTCGCTGAAAGCCCCGCCGTTAAAGGCCTGCAGCGCGCTTTGCAAATCATGGCATGTATTTCGCTCTTGGCCTGTCAACGCCTGGTCCGCTGCAACACGCGGCCCAAACCTGTTGAACCCTGCCTGGAGCTGCACATGAACAATCTTTGGCGTTACGGCCTGGCCCTGCTGGGCGGCCTGCTCCTCAGCCTGACCGCACTGGCGGCCGAACCACCGGCTGCGGTGCGCATCGCCATCGTTGCCTTCACCCAAGGCGGCGCGCCGGTATTCGGTGGCATCCCGGGGCGGGTGATCGAAGACGGTTGGCTCGAACAGCAATTGACCGCCCGCGGCGTGAAACTGCAATGGACCGCCCTGCCCCACGCCGGCGCCGGCCCGCAAATCAACGAAGGCTTCAGCAACAACAGCCTGGACTTCGCCGTGCGCGGCGACCTGCCTTCGGTCATCGCCGGGGCCGGCCAGGTGCCCGGCAAGCTGATCGTGCCTGGCGGCAGCGGCAACAACATCTACCTGGTGGTGCCCAGTGACTCTACGGTAAACAGCATCCAGGACCTCAAGGGCAAGCGCCTGGCCCTGCACCGCGGGCGCCCCTGGGAGTTCGCCTTCAGCAACTTCCTGCAAAGCCAGGGGCTGACGCTCGGCGACTTCAAGGTCGCCAACCTCAACCCGCAGGTTGGCGCCGCCGCCGTGGCAGCCGGCAAGGTCGATGCAGCCGTGCTGCTCAACGAGGCCTATGCCCTGCAAGACAAAGGCGTGGCGCGGATCCTCTGGTCGACCAAGCAAGGCGCCAATGACTGGCGGCTGGTATCCGACCTGTGGGGCACCGACCGCTTCGTGCAGCAGCACGCCGACCTCACGCAGCTGGTCGCCACGGCCTGGGTGCGCGCGGCCTGGTGGATCTCCCAGGAGCAGAACCGCGATGGCTATTACGCGCTGTCCTCGCGCGCGGGCGTGGCCGAAAGCGTGCTGCGCCGTGACGACCAGGACGACCCGGTGGCGTGGAAGGCGCGCTGGGCACCGAAGAGCGATGCCCAGCTCAAGGCCCACTACGACGCGCTGGGCCAGTACGCCCTGGCCAACCGCCTGATCCGCACGCCCTACGACATCACCCACGACCTGGCCACAGGCTTCACCCGCCAGGCACTGATCGACCTGCAGCTCACCCACTATTGGCCGTCCCTGGACGCTCAAATCAGCCAACAACCTTGAGAACATCACCCATGAAACTGCCTGTTTCCGTCATCTTCGGCCTTAGTGCCCTGGCCTTTTCCATTGGCGCCTTGGCCGCCGACACCTACGCCCCCACACCCGACCCACAACAGGGTGACGGCCGCGTTTCGAGCTTCTACACCTGGACCAAGGCGATCCCCGCCACGCCTGGCAAACTGCTGCGCAGCGAAGCACTGGACCCGGCGCTGAGCCTGCCCAACGCCGCCAGTGCCCAGCGCATCCTCTACACCTCGCTGGACGGCATCGACGGCAAGACGCCGATCGTGGTGTCCGGCGCGCTGTTCATTCCCAAAGGCAAGGCGCCGGCCGGCGGCTGGCCGGTCGCCAGCTGGGGCCATGGCACCGTCGGTGTGGCGGATATCTGCGCACCGTCGTGGGCCGGGCGCTCCTACCGCGATGTGCAGTACCTGAACCGCTGGCTCGAAGAGGGCTATGCCATCGTCGCCACCGACTACCAAGGCCTGGGCGTGCCAGGTGGCCACCCGCTGCTGAACAACCGCATGGCCGCCTACGGCATTCTCGATGCAGCCAAAGCCGTGGTCGCGGGCGTGCCTGGGCTTGCCGACAAAGTGCTGATCGTCGGCCAGTCCCAAGGCGGCGCCGGTGCGTTCGCAGCCGGTGCCTACGCGGCAACCTACGCGCCGAAACTGGGGGTCAAGGGCAGCATCGGCACCGGCGTGATCTACACCGTGGGCCAGAAAAACGTCGGCGAACAGGACCCGAACAAGGTCGACCCGGCGCTGGCGTACGGCTTCTACACCCTGCTTGCCGCGCAGCAGTACGACCCGAGCATCAACCCGCGTGATTTCTATACCGACAAAGCCCTGCCGCTGTTCGAGCAAGCGCGCACCAGTTGCCTGTCATCGCTGGTCAGTGACGTGGTCGGCACCGGCCTGACCCCGGCCAACGCCAAGAAGGACTACCAGGGCGATAAGCTCAAGCCATGGCTGGCACAGGTGTCCTACCCCACCCTGAAACTGGCCCAGCCGATCTTCATCGGCACCGGTGCCGAGGACAAGACCCCCGCCGCCGCCACCCAGGTCGCGCTGATGCAGGACGCCTGCAAGGCAGGCTCGGTGGTGCAAGGCCATCTGTACAAGGGCCTGGGGCACAGCGAAACGGTCAACGCCTCGCTCAAGGACTCGATCCCCTTCGCCCGCCAGGTCATCAGCGGCCAGCCGGTCACGCCCAACTGCAGCCCCAGCGTCCAGTAAGGAAGCCACCTCATGAGCCTCGAATTCTTCACCCGCCTGCCGCTGCATGGCGAAACCCAGTACCTCCCAGGCGACCCCCGCAACCGTGGCGACTGGCACGCGGGCGGCGCCAGCAGCGGTGCCGTGTCCGGGTTTGCCGTAGGTGATCACTTCACCTATATCGACTACCTCGGCCAGATCGCCCGCGCAGCGGAAATCAACGGCTTCGGTGGCGCGCTGATGGTCAATGCGCCCACCGGCGAAGAGCCGTGGACCGTGTGCTCGCTGCTGGCGCGAGAAACCCGCACCCTCAAGTTCGTCACCGCGTTCCAGCCCTACCACTACACACCCTGGGTGGCGGTGCAACAGGCCGCGACCTACCAGCGCGCCACGGGCAACCGGCTGGTGTGGAACATCATCAACGGCGGCTCCGATGCCCTCCAGCGCCAGGTCGGCGACTTCGAAGACCACGACCAGCGCTACGCCCGCGCCACGGAGTTCATGGACGTGGTGCGCGGCTACTGGCACAACGAGCAGTTTCACTACGAAGGCCGCTACTACCGCGCCGAGGGCGGCGGCCTGCGCGGGCCGCTGAAAAAAGCCGAGCTGCCGCTGATCTGCACGGCTGGTTCGTCGGTGGCGGCGCGCGAGTTCGCTGCCAAGCATGCCGACTTCTACCTGATGCGTGCCGAACACCCGGACGAGATCGCCTCGCTGATCGCCGACATCCGCGCCCGCGCCTTGAAGTGGGGGCGTACCGACATTCGTTTCGGCCTGTCCATCGATGTGATCGCCCGCGACACCGAAGAGGCCGCGCGGGCCGAGGCCAAACGCTTCTTCGACGAAGGCGTGGCCAAGGGCACGGTCAAGGCCCGCGCCGCCCACGCCGGCCTGCGCACGGCACGCAAGCTGAGCTACGAGCACGGCTACAGCGACAACGACGAGCAACAGGCCTTCGACGACTTTTTCATCCACCCCAACGTGTGGACCGGCTTCGGCTACATCGGCATCCCCCCGGGCTGCGCGCTGGTGGGCAGCTATGCCAACGTGGTGGCGCGCATCCGCGAGTACCACGGCATCGGCATCGACCTGTTCTTCCTCGCCGGCTACCCGCACCTGGAAGAAGCCTACCGCATCGGCGAGCACATCCTGCCGCACTTCCGTGACCAGCGGGCCGCCCTCACCCGTCCGGCACCCACCCCTGTGCAACTGCACGCCAGCAACGGAGCCTGATGCCATGGCCTGGGACGGTTACCCACTGAACCGGCGCAGCTTCCTCGGCCATGCCGGCGTGCTGGCCGGCGGGCTGCTGGCCGGCTGCGGCCCAAGCGACAGCCCCGGCCACGCGGTTGCCGACCTGCCGCGTCATGGCGGGCGCCTGCGCCTGGGCATCATCGATGGCAACCAGAGCGGTAACCTCGACGCCCACAAGCCGGTCGGCAGCGGCATCGTGCGGGGCTTTGCCCTGTACAGCAAGCTGTGGGAGTGGGACGAGCAGATGCAGCCGCGCCTGGCCCTGGCCGAACTTGCCGAGCCCAATGCCGACGCCAGCGGCTGGACCCTGCGGCTCAAACCGGGGCTGGAGTTTCACCACGGCAAGACCATCGACGCCGACGACCTGATCTTCTCCATCCGGCGCCTGACCGACCCGCAGCTGGCCTCACCCTACGCGGCGCTGCTGCACTGGGTCGACCGCGACAACCTGGTCAAGCTCGACTCACGCACCGTGCGCCTGGGTTTTCGCGAAGGCCGTAGCTACCTGCCGCTGCCCGAAACCTGGGTCAACTTCGGCGGCATCGTGCCGGTCGATTACCACCCCGTCACCAACCCGGTCGGTGCCGGGCCTTACAAACTCAAAAGCTTCACCCCGGGCCAACGCTCGCTGTTCACCCGTTTCGACAACTACTACAAGCCCGGCAAGCCCTACGCCGATGAACTGGAAATCATCGACTTCAAGGACCAGACCGGCCGCCTGGCGGCCTTGCGCGCCGGGCAGATCGACATGGCCAACGTGATGTCCACCGAGCACCTTCAGGTGCTGCAGGCCGACCCGCGCCTGCGCCTGTTGAAATCGGTGAGCGGCAACTGGTTGTCGTTCGACATGAACACCGCCAAGCCGCCGTTCGACGACCCACGGGTGCGCGAGGCGTTTCGCCTGCTGGCCGACCGCGAAGAGCTGGTGCGCCGCGCGCTCAATGGCCAAGGCCGCGTGGCCAACGACCTGTACGCACCCTTCGACCCCACCTTCGACCACAGCCTCGGGCCACGCCCGCATGACCCACAACGGGCGGCGCAGCTGCTCAAGGACGCAGGCCAGGAAGGCCTGCAGGTGGAACTGGTGACGACCCCAGGGCCGGGGCTTGCCTCAGCGCTGGTGCTGGCCGAACAGGCGCGGCGCATCGGCGTGACGATCACGGTGCGTCAAGTGGACCTGGCAACGTTCCAGGGCCCGCAACGCGACGACTGGACCTTGAGCACCGGTGGCAGCATCGGCGCGCCGTTTCTGGCCAGCGCCATTCACACCGACGCGCCGTTCGCCGTGGCCAACAAGACCCACTTCCACGACCGCGCCTTCAGCGAAGCCTTCCTCGCCGCCATGGCTCAGCCTGACCTGGAGAAACGCAAGGCGCTGGTGCACCGCGCGCAGCGCATCCAATACGAACGCGGCGGCATGCTGATCTGGGGCTTTGCCGATTTGCTCGACAGCGTCAGTACCCGGGTGGGTGGGGCGCAGGCGGAGCAATCGCTGTTCAGTACCTGGAGGTTCGAGAGCCTGTGGCTGAGAAGTTGAGCATCAGGGGCGCTTAGCGCCCCCGGCAATCCGCCGATAAACCCATCAACCGCAGGCGCGGCTGCGCCCCTCGCTTTTCCCATTCCCCGAATAGTACGAGGCCCAGCCCCATGCCCCGCGTTGCCTTGCTGCACCCCAAATTCCAGCCCAGCTCGCTGGCCCTCGCCATCCTGGCCGCTACCGTGCCCATGGCGTATGCCGAAGACACCCCCCTGCAAACGGTCACCGTGCAAGCCGAACAAACTGACGACGACGCCCTGCCTACGCGCCCACCCGCCTCGATCTACGGCGGCCTGGAAACCAAGGTCCTCGACACCCCACGCTCGGTCACCCAGATCAACGCCGAGCAACTGGCCCGCGACCCGATCCAGAGCGCTGATGACCTGGTCAAGTACGCCCCCGGCATTACCCGCGGTGGCGGCCAGAACGCCGGTATCGCCCCGCAGATGCGCGGGCAGAACTCCGAGGTGTTCCAGGATGGCCAACGCGCCTACGGCGTACGCCACCCCGCCAACTTCAACGCCTACGAGGGTGCCGACATCGTTGCCGGGCCCTCCTCGGTCACCTACGGTTCGGTCAGTGGCAGCGGCGGCTACGTCAACTACCTGAGCAAGAAGCCCGACTTCAACCGCTTCCGTACCCGCCTCAGCGGCGAAGTCGGCAGTTGGGTCCCCGACGGCGAATCGCGCGATGCCAGCAAATTCAGTGTCGACCACACCGGCCCCATCAGTGACAGCCTGGCCTACCGGGTCAGCATCACCCGCCAGCGCCAGCAAACCTTCTACGACAACGTCGACAACAACTTCGACGCGTTCTACGGCGCACTCGCCTGGCGCAACGACAACCTGCGGGTGGACTGGAACGCCGCCTACGACGACTACTACGACTACAACATCACCCACGGCTGGAACCGTGCCACCCAAGACCTGGTAGACCACGGCAAGTACAACGCCGGCCGTGCCACGCCGATCATCCAGAACGGCAACAACCTGTGGTCGCCGGTGCTGTCGTCCGCTGCCAGCGACGCCCAGGTGCTGGGCTGGGTGCAGCGCCAGCGCAACGCGCAGGGCCAGTACCAGGTGGTCGATGGCAGCTTCCAGGGCGCCTCACCCAACACCCAGGCAAACCCAGGCAGCCTGCGCGGCTGGGTGTACGACCCGGCGCTGGCAGGCAATGGCCAGACCTCGCTGTCGGCGCAGACCGGCCAGCGCGCCGAGGACCAGAACCGCTCGCGGCGCTTCACCACACAACTGCGCGTCGAGGGTGACCTGACCCCGTCGATCACCCTGGCCAACAGCACCTTCTACCAGCGCTCGACCGACACCACCGATGCTGTGGGCGCGTTCCAGGTGCAAGGCAAGGACGACATCTTCGACAACCGCTTCGAGTTCCGCGCCCGCGGGCAATGGCAACTGGGCGGCCTGACGCTGGTCGACGACAGCAACAACGGGCTGATCTACCGCCGCGAAAGCAACGAGTCGATCGCTGCCAACAACAATTTCGGCTCCACCATCAACGCCTACGACCTCACCCTCGACCCGACCCTGAAAAACCCGGGCGACCTGCTTGGCCTGGCCGGGCGCAACCCCGCAGGCGGCAACGGCGCCTGGATCGGCCAACCCGGCGTGCCGCAGCTGTCCAGCTATTACGGCTGGCTCAACCTGCCGGCCATGTACCCGGCGGGGCACGGCCTGTACGCCGAATCGGTGGCGCCCTACACCGCCGACAGCACCTGGACCACCAAGACCCTGTTCAGCCAGCACAACCTGCGCCTGGGCGAGCGCGTGGGGTTGAATGTGGGGGCCAGCCGCAGCTGGATCGATGCCCGCATCGAAAACCCCTTCGTGCTCGCCGGCGGCAACCCGCGCAAGGACTCGGACAACTACCGGCTGTTCTCGGTACAGGTAAGCCCCTACTTCAAGCCCACCGACAACAGCACCCTGTACTACACCTTCGACCGCTCGCTGGCCGTCAATACCGGCTTCTTCACCAATGGCCTGGGCTGGGGCAGTGGCACCGGGGCCAACCAGCTCAACCCGCTGGCGTTCGAGAGCCTGAGCGTGCTGCACGAAGTAGGGTTGAAGGTGGAGGCCGTGCCCGACCAGCTGTTCTTCACCCTGGCCGCCTACAAGCAGGCACGCGACCAGGCGCCGGACAGCAACAACAATATCGCCCGGCTGATCGTCAAAGGCTGGGAAGCGACCCTGCGTTACCAGGACGAGCACCTGCGCGGGGGCCTCAACCTCAGCCGCATCAGTGCCTACAACGAGTTCACCAGCCAGGCCGGGTTTGCCTCGGCCGGTTTCATCGCCGACAACGGCACCGTGTTCGGCGACAACAACAGCCTCAACCAGCGCCCGTCCGGCAAGTTCGATGCGGTGCAGATCCCCGAGTACAACGCCGGCGGCTATGTCGACTACCGCTTCGATTCCGGCTTCGGCGTGGAGCTTTCCGGCTGGTGGACCAGCAGTTGGTACCTGAACCTGAGCAAGACGGTGAAGGTGCCCGACGAATACAACCTCGACCTTGCCGTGTACTACCGCCAGCCCCAGTGGGGCGTCACGGTGCGCATGCTCAACGTTACCGACGAGCTGAATTTCGTCAGTGGCCTGGCAGGTTCGACCAACACCTTCCTGCAACCGATGCCCGGGCGCACCTTGCTGGCTCAGGTCGATTACCAGTTCTGACCCCATCCTCACCGTAAAAGGCTTAAGCCATGTCCATTGAATTCGTCGGTATGATCTTCCCCCGCCAGTGGTCCGAGACGCGCGGCGTACGCTCACCCGACTTCGACCTGCCGTTCATCCGCCACCATGCCCGCGCCCATGAGCAGGCCGGTTTCGACCGCGTGCTGATCGCCAGCGGCCCCGGTAGCGCCGACAGCCTGCAGATTGCCGCCTATGCGGCCGCGCACACCGAACGCCTCGGCTTCATGATCGCCCACCGCCCGGCGCTCACCGCGCCGACGGTGGCTGCGCGGGCATTCGCCACCCTCGACCACACCACCGGCGGCGGGCGCATCCGCTTGCACGCGATCACCGGCATCACCGCCGAGCCGCAGGAAGGTGACACCCTGCTGGACAAGACCGAGCGCTACCGGCGTGCCGACGAGTACCTGGAGATTGTCCGGCGCACCTGGACGGCCGAGGAGCCGTTCGACTTCGAAGGCCGCTTCTTCAACATCCAAGGGGCCTTCTCGCCGGTCAAGCCGCTGCAGCAGCCGCATATCCCGATCTCCTTCGGTGGCTCGTCCGATATCGCTTACCAGATCGCCGTCAAACATGCGGACCTGTATGCCCTGTGGGGTGAACCGCTGGCCGGTGTGGCCGAGCAGATCGCCAAGCTCAAGGCTGCAGCGAGTGCCGCAGGCGTGGCGGCACCCCGGGTGAGTTTGTCGGTGCGGTTGATTCTGGGGGCCACCGAGGAGCTGGCCTGGCAGCGTGCCGAGCAGATCCTCGCGCAGATCAAGGCCAACCCGCAGTTTGCAGCGGACAGCCCATGGCAGAAGCGCATCAAGGGCACCGGCTCCGAGCGGCTGCTTGCCGCCGCCGCCCGCGCTGACCGGCATGACCGGGCGTTGTGGATGCCGACGGCGACGGCGGTGGGGGCTTATGGTGATACCACGGCGCTGGTGGGCACGCCCGAAACGGTGGCGCAGGCCTTGCTGGATTATGTTGATCTAGGCGTGAGTACGTTTCTCAACCGTGGGTATGACCCGCTGTATGACACGGTGGATTACGGGCGCTGGGTGATCCCGGCGGTACGCGAGGAAGTGCGCCGGCGCCAGGCTCGATTCGCCGGGTAACTGCAGTTTCCAGGGTGCTGTGGGAAAGGGGCGCACAGCGCCCCCAACGGTCACAACGAAAACGGATAACTCACGATCAACCGCGTCTGGTCGAAGTCACCACTGAAGCTGCGCCGGTTGCTGGCGTTGTTCAACCGAATGTTGAGGTTCTTCAAGGTGCCACTCTGGAAGGTGTAGTTCACCTCGGTGTCACGCTCCCACTCCTTGCCATTGCTGCCCGCCCCCGTGGTGGCATTCTCGCCGTGCCCATAGCGCACCATCGCCAACAACCCTGGCACGCCCATCGCGGCAAAGTTGTAGTCATAACGCACCTGCCAGGATCGCTCATCGGCGTTGCTGAAGTTGCCATTGAACATATCGTTGCCCAAGGTCCGGCCACTGCTGCCATACACCGACATCCACTGGCTGTCGCCGCTGACCTTCTGCAACCCAAGGTACACCGTGTGCCCGCTGTGCGAAGCCGACACCAAGCCATACGCCGTGCGGCTCTGGATATCGCCAATGCGCGCCTGACCGTCTTCCTTGTCGATGAAATAACCCAGGTTGGCCGCCAGCGTCCAGTTACCCAGCGGCTGCGTGTGCAGCAGGTTGAAGTAGCTTTGCTGGTAGATGTCTTCGAGCTGCGAATGCCAGGCACCGACCAGCGTGCGCTGCTGGTTGAAACGGTACTCGGCACCGGCGTAATTGAAGCCGTCAGCCATCACCCCCGGCGCCGCCCAGGCCGACAAGTCCTGCATGTTGGACGAGTTGCGCAGGCTCACCTCACGGTACTGGCCAGCCTGCAGGCTCAGGCCTTCTATCTCGCGCGAGTCGAGCATCGCCCCGCGAAAGGTCTGCGGCAGCAAGCGGCCATCGTCGTAGCGCAACAGCGGGATGTCGGGCATCAGCTCGCCCACCTTCAGCTCAGTTGCCGAAATGCGCAGCTTGGCCGCCAGCCCAGCCCGCCCATAGTTGTCTGCCGCACGCCCGTCATCGTGCACCGGCAGCAACTCGGAGCCACTGGCATCGCGGCTGCTGTCCAGCTTCATGCCGAACAGGGCAATGCCATCCAGGCCGACGCCGACCAGGCCAGGGGTATAGCCGGAGGTGAACTTCAGAATGAAGCCCTGGGCCCACTCGTCGACCTTGCTCTTGGCCGCACCCGAATCGCGAAAATCCCGGTTGAAGTAGTAGTTGCGCAGCGTCAGCCCAGCCTTGGCATCTTCGAAGAAGCCGCCCTCCTCGGCCCAGGCAGGCAGGCTCAGGCCTGACACCAGCGAAACGGCAACGGCCGTACGGGCCAGGGTGCAAGACGTGTCGATCATTATTATTGTTCTCCGCTTTTCATAGACGCAGCCGGCCCCTGCGGGCGGCTCGGCGCCCGTCATCGGGTGGCTGCTGGGGTGCCCGGCCGGGCCGGGCAGCACTCAGGGGTTCAGTGCATCAGAAGGGGTACGCGCGCGGCGTGTGCTGCACGCTGACCCAGTGATCGCGGGTGAACTCGTCGATCGCCCAGTCACCGTTGAAGCGCCCGAGCCCCGAGTTTTTCTCGCCACCGAACGGCGCATTGGCCTCATCGTTCACCGGGATATCGTTGATGTGCGTCATGCCCGCACGCACCTGGCGCGCAAAGCGCACGGCACGCTCCAGGTTGCGGCTGAACACCGCGCTGGAAAGCCCGAACTCGCTGGCGTTGGCCAGCGCCAAGGCATGGGCTTCATCGCGCGCACGCAACAGGCCGACCAGGGGGCCGAAGATTTCATTGCGGGCCAGGTCCATGTCGACCGTGACTTCGCCATACACGTGCGGCGCCAGCAGGTTGCCGGTCACCCCACCCTCGTACAACGGCTCGGCGCCCTCAGCCCGGGCCAGGCTGATTTTCTCTTGCAGGCCCTGCAGTTGCCGGGCGTTGATCACCGGGCCGATCACCGTTGCCGGCAAATTCGGGTCCCCCACCACCAACGCTTTGACGCGTGCGACGAAGCGCTCGGCAAACGCGTCGTAAAGGCTGTCATCGATAATGATCCGGTTCACCGCCATGCAGATCTGCCCCTGATGCAGGAACTTGCCGAACACGGCAGCGTTCACCGCCTGGTCGAGATCGGCATCGTCCAGCACCACGAACGGGCTATTGCCGCCCAGCTCCAGCGCAACATGCTTGAGGTGCTGGCCACCGCTGGCGATACGGCCGATGCCGCGCCCCACCGGGGTGGAACCGGTAAAGGTGATCAACGAGGGCAGCTCATGCTCGACAAAGGCATCGCCGATTTCACTGCCTGCACCGACCACCACGCTGAGTACGCCCGCCGGCAGCCCGGCTTCTTCGAAGATGCGCGCCAGCAGCAAACCGCCGCACACCGGCGTATCGCTGGCGGGCTTGACCACCACGGCATTGCCCAGCGCCAGGGCGGGTGCAATCGAGCGTTGGGTCAGGTGCAAAGGGAAGTTCCACGGGCTGATGACCCCGACCACGCCCAAGGCGCTGCGGTACACGCGGCTTTCCTTGCCCGGCACGTTGGAGTCGACGATACGCCCGTGCACCCGCGACGGAAACGACGCAGCCTCCAGCGCAATCGCCCGCGCCGCGCCCCATTCCAGTTGCGCCTTGAGCCGGGTGCTGCCGGACTCGCGAATGATCCACTCGACAATTTCTTCGCGGCGACGGTCAAACACCGCCACCACCTCATGCAGCACCGCCGCCCGCGCCGCTGGCCCCAGGCCCGCCCATTGCGGCTGGGCCTGGGCGGCAGCGCGGTAGGCCGCATCGAGGTCATCACGGTTGGCCTGTGGAATCTGCAGCAACAAGGCGTCGTCGAACGGGTTGTGCACGTTCAGGGTCTTGCCGGCAGCGCCGGCGCGCCATTGGCCGGCAATCGGCTGCAGGTGAAGGTCACGGTAACGCGGGCAGGTATCAGACATGAAAGGCTCCTTGGTCAAAACGTAGGTTTGTTGGCCGCTTCCGGCGCGTCGGCCGGTTGCGGTGCACGTACGTGGATGCAGACGATGGCCAGCGCACCGATCACCCCCGGCAAGGCGAAAGCCAGGAAGTTCTGCTGCAACGGCAACTGCATGGACAGCAGGCTGCCACCGAGCATCGGCCCTGCAATCGCACCCAGGCGGCCGATGCCGGCGGCCCAGCCGACGCCGGTGGAGCGGATGTGCGCGGGGTAGGCAATCGAGGCATAGGCGTGGATGACTGCCAGGGTGCCGATGGTGGTGGCCCCGGCAACCAGCAACAGCAGGTTCAGCAGCACAGGGCCAGGCTGCAGGCCCAATGCCGCCAGCGACAGGGCGGCCAGCACGAAGAACAGCGCCAGGGTGCGCTGCACCCCAAGCCGGTCGGCCAGCCAGCCGCCGAACAGCGCGCCCAGCGTGGCGCCGATGTTCAGCGTCACCAGAAACGCAAGGCTCGAGCCCAGCGGATAGCCACCCTGCGCCATCAACTTGGGCAGCCAAGTGTTGAGGCCGTAGCTCATCAGCATGCACATGGCGAAGGCCACCCACAGCAGCAAGGTTGCCAATGCCTGGCCCTTGCCGAACAACTGCGCCACGCGCGCCGTGCGCACTGGCTGGCCGGCGCCCTGCAGGCGCAGCTCGGTGCCTGGGCGGAACGTCGGGTCGACCTTGACCAGCAGCCGATCAAGCTCGTCACGGCGGCCCTTGAGCTCAAGAAACGCCGCCGACTCAGGCAAGTACCGCAGCATGAACGGCACCGCCAGCACTGGCAGCACGGCCACGTAGAACACCGCCTGCCAGCCCCACTGCGGGATCACCACGATCGCCAGCAGGGCCGACAGCACCGCACCCACCGAGTAGAAGCTGGACATTATCGTGATCATGGTGCTGCGCCGCCCCTGGGGGGCGAATTCGCTGATCAGGTTCACTGCGCTCGGCACCAGCGCCCCCAGCGCCAACCCCGTCACCAGGCGGCATGCACCGAGCTGCAGCGGGGTGCTCGCATGCCCGGTCATGAAGGCGGCGCAACTGGCCAGCAAGGTGGTCAGGATAATCAGCTTGCGCCGCCCGTAACGGTCAGCCAGCGGCGCCAGCAAGGTGCCGCCGAACAACATGCCGAACAGTGCACAACTGCCCAGTGTGCCGGCTTCGATTGCACTGAGTTGCCACTCTTGCATCAGGCGCGGCACCACCGAGCCGTAGATCACCATGTCATAGCCGTCGAACAGCATGATGAAACAGCCCCACAGCAGTATCAGCAGGTGGGTGCGATTAAAGGGTGCAGCATCGATCACTTCACTGACGGAAGTCGTCTTCATAGCCACCTCGGTTTTTTATTGTTGTTGTGTTTCGCGCCACGCGCGGCGGTTGCCCGATGCTTCAGGGAGCAATGGTCTGGGTCGGTACCTCGATCAGCACGGGGCGGTTACCCGCCAGGGCCGCGCTGAACGCACGGGCGAACTCGGCGCCGGTTTGCGCCTGCACAGCCTGTACGCCGTACCCCTGGGCGATGGCGCAAAAGTCCAGGCCTGGCACGTCCAGCCCTGGCGCATCGCTCACGTTCAGCACATCAGCGAACCAGCGCAGCGCCCCATAAGTGCCGTTCTTCAGAATGATGAACACTACCGGGATGTTGTACTGCGCAGCCGTCCACAGCGCGGTGATGCCGTAGTTCGCCGAGCCGTCGCCGATGATGCCGATGACGCGCCGCTCGGGGGATGCCAGCTGCACGCCGACCGCCGCTGGCAGGCCGAAACCCAAGCCCCCTGCGGCCGGGAAGAAGTAGCTGCCCGGCTCACGCATTGCAATACGCCGCCAGAAGGCACCGACCGTGGAGGTGGACTCCTTGACGTAGATCGCGTTGGCGGGGGCCAGGCGGTCGATCAGCTCAAAGACCGTTTCCGGGTGCAGCTGCCCGCCGTCGTCGGCCACCGGCTCCGGCTGCGGCAAGGCCACCGGCATGGGCCGCTCGCTCGGCGTCACCCCCGCCACCAGGGCTTCAAGTGTCAGCGCGATATCCGCGACCAGGGCATCACCCATCGGAGCGCGCGCGGCCTCGCCAGGGTCGCAGGTCAGGTGCAGCAGCTGGCAGTCGGCAGGCAGGTAGTCGCCCGGTGCATATTGGTGATAGCGAAACACCGGTGCCCCCACCACCAGGATGAGGTCGTGCTCCGCCAGGCAGCGGCTGATGCCCGCGATCGAGGCCGGCAGTACTCCACGGAAACACGCATGCCGCGTCGGGAACGGGCAACGTGAGGCCGACGGCGCCACCCAGGCGGTCATGCGCAGCTTTTCCGCCAGTTGCACCGCCAGGCCGTTGGCCCCGCAACCATCGACATCCGGCCCCAGTACCAGCACGGGGTTGCGCGCCGCCGACAAGCGCTCGCACAGCCCCTGCACCTGTGCCGGCGAAGCCAGCCCGGCACTGGCCACCTGTCGACGGGCCAGATGCTCGACGCCCTTCGGTGCTTCGCAGGCCCAGTCGTCATAAGGGATCGATACATACACAGGGCCGCGTGGCGGCAGGCTGGCAGCATGGATCGCCTGGCTGAGGGCACGCGGCACATCCTGCGCCGAGGCCGGTTCGTGGCTCCACTTGACCAGCGGCTTGGGCAACTGCGCCGCGTCCACATTGGCCAGCATGGCCTCCACGCCGATCATGCTGCGTACCTGCTGGCCGGCGGTGATCACCAGCGGGCTGTGGGAGTACCAGGCGTTGGTCAGTGCGCCCATGCCATTGCCGGTGCCGGCGGCGGCATGCAGGTTGACGAACGTCGGCTGGCCGCTGGCAAGCGCATAGCCGTCGGCCATGCCCACTACCGCCCCTTCATGCAGGCCCAGGACATAGCGAAAGTCTTCTGGGAAGCCCTTGAGAAACGGCAGCTCGTTGGAGCCAGGGTTACCAAAGATGGTGGTCAGGCCATGCTGGCGGAGGATGTCGTAGGCGGCGCTGTGAACAGTTTTCATAAAGACCCTTGCAGCTCGTTTTTAGAATTTGGGTTACTTTTGCAGCCGCTACCAAATTGATCAAATCGATACTATCTTTGGCAAAAATAAAACTGATCTATATGACCATGCACGACGCGAGTGCCCATGAGCCACATTGACCTGAACCTGATCCGCACCTTCGTCACCCTTTACGAAGCCCGCAGCGTCACCCTCGCTGCCGAGCGTTTGTTCGTCACCCAGCCTTCGGTGAGCTATGGCCTGGCGCGCCTGCGCGAGCTGTTCGACGACGCCCTGTTCAGCCGCACCCGTGACGGCATCCAGCCGACGTTCGTTGCCGACCAGCTGTACGCGACGCTGCGCGACGCACTGACGCGCATCGAAAGCGCCGTGCAGAGCACCCGCCAGTTCGACCCTGCCAGCACCGAGCGCAGGTTTCGCATCGCCCTCTCCGACCTTGGCGAAATGGGCTTTTTGCCGCTGATTCTGGCGCGCCTGAACCGCGAGGCACCGCAGGCCGAGGTCGAAGTGCTGCCCTTGCAGGTCGACCAGGTGGGCGACTGGCTGGCCAGTGGCAAGATCGACGCTGCGATTTGCCGCCCACCCGTGCCCGGCACCCGCAGCCAGGTGCTGATGCACGAGCGCTACGTCTGCCTGCTGAGCAGCGCCCACCCGCGCATCGGCGACAGCCTCAGCCTTGAGCAGTTCGTTGCCGAGCGCCACATCACCGTCACCCGCACCACCGGCCACGGCAGCGTCGAGGATGTGCTGAACAGCATGCAGGTGCAGCGCCGCATCAGCCTGCACGTGCCGCACTTCTCGGTGCTGCCCAAGATCATCCCCGGCACCGACCTGCTGGCGGTATTGCCAGCCCAGATCGCCAGGCTGTTCATGCAGGACGGCGGCTTGAAGATGCTCGAATTGCCCTTCCAGGTGGCCGCGTTCGATGTCTCGCTGAACTGGCACCCCAACAGCGACAACTCTGCCGCCCTGCAATGGTTTTGCGCGACGGTCGCCGAGGCGATCATCGATGGCCAGGCCTAGGCGTCGACCATGGCGGGCTGCGCCGGCCTTGCCGCTGGCCTGAGCAACAGCAGGCAACCTGCGGCCAGTACGAAGACAATGGCGAACACCCCGTACAGGTGCAGCGGTTGCCAGCCACCATCGAGCAACACGCCGGCCACGGTCGGCGACAGGATGGCGCCGATCCGGCCGATGCCGATGCCCCAGCCCACCCCGGTGGCGCGCACTGAAGCGTCATAAACCACCGGCGACAGGGCATACAGCCCCGCCACGCAGCCGTTGGAGAACAGCCCGATCAGCAGCCCCAGCGCCAGCGCTGCGCTGACCGATGAACCGCTCGCCACGAACAGCACCAGCAGCCCGGCGGTGATCAGCATGAACATCGACAACACGCGGCTCAGTGGCCAGCGCGACGACAAGCCACCAATCAGCGCCGCCCCGAGGATGCCGCCAACGCTCAGCAACACCCCGCCGGTGATGCCCTGCTGCGCCGACAGGCCTGCGGCAACCAGCAGTTTTGGCGTCCAGCTCATGACGAAATAGAACCCGAACATCACCAGGAAGAACAGCAACCAGATCACCAGGGTGGTGCGGCGCATGTCGGGTGTCAGCAACTGCCTGAACCCGGTGGCAGCGCCTGGCACCATGAGCTGTGGCGCCGGCAATGCTGACAGTGCCGGCTGCCCCAGTTTGGCCGCCAGGCGGTTGACCCGCGCCAGGGCATTACGCGGGCGACGCGCCAACAAGAAGTCCAGCGATTCCGGCAGCCACAACAGCACCAGGGGGATCACCAGCACGGTGACGATGCCACCGAACAGAAACACCGAGCGCCAGCCCCAATGGCCCAGCAACCATACCGCCAGCAAGCCGCCAAGCGTGGCGCCCAAGGCATAACCGGTGGACTGCAGGCTCACCGCCAGGCCGCGCCAGCGTTTGCTGGCATATTCGCTGGCAATCACATTGCTGCTGGCCAGAATGCCGCCAATGCCAAGCCCGGTCAGGCCGCGCAGCAGCGCCAGTTGCAACGGGCTCTGGCTCAAGGCCGAGAGCAGCATGCCAACGCCAGAAAGCGCCAGGCAGAACAGAATCAGCGGGCGCCGGCCGAAACGGTCGGCCCACGGCGCGATGAACAGCGACCCGGCCGCCATGCCGAACAGGCCGGCGCTGAGCAACAGCCCCACCTGCGCCCCGCTCAGGCCCCACTCTGCAGAAACCGAAGCCGCCGTGAAGGCCATCACCAGCACATCGAAGCCATCGATCATGTTCAGCACGATGCAGATACCAATGGCCAGGCACTGGAATCGGCCCATCGGGTCATTGTCCAGGCGCTGCTTGAGGTCGGTGTTCATGGGGTCACCTGCCGGCCGATGCTGACCACAGACGAGAGAGAAGACGTGCACACGCAAGGCGAGCAGCAGAAACCGTGACGGTTCCACGCCCGTGATAAGCCATTCATGACTGGACCCTTCTTGTAATTGTTGTCGCGCACGGCCGGAGGGCTCTGGCCGTCGTCAGGCGCTAATCAACCAGATAATGGATCCATAGACAATATGGTGAATTTTGGCTAAACCACCACACGGCACAGAAATTGGCAGTCACCCAAAAATATCTATTATTTTTACCAGTATTTTCAATTACTTATGAATTTAGCAATTTTTAGTTTTTCCGTTCGTTTACCGCACACCTGTTTTTATGGATCCACAAAGTACCTTTCTGCGAGCCATTCATCACGCCAACGAGCGCAGCCATGAACAAATCTTCATGTTGCCCGTAAGCACCCTGATCACGGGGGCCAACGGCCGATCGCCAGCCCCCGCCAACGCCTGCCTGCCTTGAGGGAAAAGGACGCGTTGCGTAGCATCGCCGGCCCTGGGGCCGCTGCCCGGCCACACCGCTACCCCTCAGAGTTCCCCATGCCCCAACCCATCCCCCTCAAGGACCACGAAAAGGAAAAGCACCTGGTCAATCGCCGGCTACTGGCCTGCGCTGCCCTGGTCTTCAGCCTGGTCGCCGTCCTGGTGGGCCGCCTCTATGTGCTTCAGGTCGTGCAGCATGACCAGCAAAGCGCCGTGTCGGAAAACAACCGCGTGCACGTGCTGCCCATCGCCCCCGAGCGCGGCCTGATCTACGACCGCAACGGCGTGGTGCTGGCAGACAACAAACCCAGTTTCGACCTGACCATGACCCGTGAACGGGCAGGCGATTCGGCCAAAGTGCTCGATACCCTGGCGCAGGTCCTGAGCCTGACCGAGGATGACCGTAAACAGTTTGACAAGGACCTGCGCCGCGGCCGCAAACCGTTCGAGCCGGTCACCCTGCTGGTCGGCTTGAACGAAGAACAGATCGCCCTGATTGCGGTCAACCAGTTCCGCCTGCCAGGCCTTGATGTAGAGCCGCAGTTCATTCGCGAATACCCCCTGGCCGAGCATTTCGCCCATTCGGTGGGGTATGTCGGGCGCATCAACGAAAGAGAAGCCAAGACCCTCGACAGCACCGAGTACCGGGGCACCCAGTCGATCGGCAAGACCGGCATCGAGCACTTTTACGAAAGCCAGCTGCACGGCCAGGTGGGCTACGAAGAAGTCGAGACCAACGCCCAGGGCCGGGTCATGCGTGTGCTCAACCACAAGGCACCGACCCCCGGCAAGGACATCACCCTGAGCCTGGATGCCCACCTGCAACTGGCCGCCGAAAAAGCCCTGGGCGATCGACGCGGCTCGGTAGTGGTACTGGACCCGGCCAACGGCGACGTGCTGGCGATGGTCAGCAACCCAAGCTTCGACCCCAACCTGTTCGTCAAGGGCATCAGCTTCAAGCAGTACGCCGCCCTGCGCGACTCGATCGACCGCCCGCTGTTCAACCGCGTATTGCGCGGCCTGTATGCGCCGGGTTCGACGGTAAAACCGGAAGTGGCCATCGCCGGCCTCGACAGCGGCGTGATCACACCTGGCAGCCGGGTGTTCGACCCGGGCTACTACGAACTGCCCAACTACGCGCACAAGTACCGCAACTGGAACCGCAGCGGCGACGGCTGGGTGGACATGTACACCGCGATCATGCGGTCCAACGACACCTACTTCTATGACCTGGCGCACAAGCTGGGGATCGAGCGCCTGCACGATTACATGGCCGAGTTCGGCCTGGGGCAGAAGGTGTCGCTGGACATGTTCGAAGAAGCGTCCGGGCTGATGCCGTCCGCCGAGTGGAAGCGTGCCACACGGCGCCAGGCCTGGTTCCCCGGCGAGACGTTGATTTTGGGTATCGGCCAGGGCTACATGCAGGTCACCCCGCTGCAGTTGGCCCAGGCCACCAGCCTGCTGGCGAGCAAGGGCGTGTGGCACCGCCCGCACCTGGCCATGACCGTGGGCGGCGAGACGCCGGTCGACCCCAACCCCATGCCCGACATCGTGCTGCACGACAAGCACGCCTGGGACCAGGTCAGCCAGGGCATGCAGATGGTCATGCACGACCCACGCGGCATCGCCCGCGCTTCGGCAGCCGGCGCCCAGTACCGCATCGCCGGCAAGAGCGGCACGGCGCAGGTGGTGGCGATCAAGCAGGGCGAGCGCTACAACCGCAACAAGACCCTGGAGCGGCACCGCGACAACGCCCTGTTCGTCGGCTTTGCACCGGCTGATCACCCGAGTGTGGTGGTGGCGGTGATGATCGAGAATGGTGAAGCGGGCGGGCGCGTGGCGGGGCCTGTGGTGCGTGAGGTGATGGATGCCTACCTGCTGGATGAGCAGGGGCATCTGAAACCGGAGTATGCGGGGAATGTGGCGAGCAAGGCGGTGCCACATAGTTAGAGGGGGTTGTCGCGCAACATCACACGAACCCGGCTGATTGCGATTGGGGAATTGATGGTGAACAAGCGGCGTGACCAGGCGCAGCAGGCGCTGGATAACCGGGTGGTGCGGCTGTCGATCTGAGAGGTGCGTTGCCAGTACCCGCGAAGAGGCCAGTACTGGCAACTCAAAATCTACGTGCGGTCACCTCCATGATCGTCTCCGACATCATGATCGGGACCGTCGTCCGCGCCGTGCCCTACACCGTGGGCCTCTCCCACATTGTGGTTGGCCTCATGGTTGGCACCATCATCGGCCCCGTTACGTCCGCTGTCACCCCGACCTGAGCTGGCATGTCCGCCGCCGTCGCCACTGTGTCCGCTGCCACTGCCGCCATGGCCACCGCCACCGCCGCCACTGCCGCCGCCACCACCGTGACCACCGCCACCGCCGTGGCCTCCACCTCCACCTCCGCCGCCATGGCCACCACCACCGCCACCATGACCGCCACCTCCACCGCCGCCATCCTTCGCATACGCACTGGACGCACCGCCCATGGAGTCAGGCACCAAAACTGCCGACGCTGACAAAACCGCGCCGATCGCCAAAGCCAACAAGTATTTCTTGAGCATGATGTGCCTCCGCTTGGAGTAGCACGGGGTTGCACAGGGCACCCCATGAGTTCCGGCACCCCGTGGGGCGACCTGCAACCAGTGCGGCCTTCCATCTGCAGCGAGTGAACGAGGTCCTTCAGGGCCAGCTGGCCAGTTATTGCAAAATGTTTCTTACGTCCTGAGCGTAGTCATGCCGCCCGGCTTGTCGCCGACCAGTCATCCGAATGGCGCCTAAACGGTCGCTGTGCGCGGCATCAGGTCGTACGGGTGCTTCCAACCGGGTGTGCCCTTGATACGCGCTTTCCAGGCCTCGATATGGGTGAATTCGGCCAGCGCGATACCGGTGTCTTCAGGCATGAACACATACCCCGCCAGCGATAGGTCGGCGATGGTCAACCGCCCGCCGACCATGAAGGGGGTTTTGGCCAAGTGCGCATCGACGATGCGATAGGCCGCCGTGGCGCGGTCACGCAAGAACTTGGTCACCTCCGTTTCGCCCATCTTTTTCAGGCAGTAGATGAACCGCAGCGCCGCGTAGTAGCTGGTGAACTTGTGGTTGTCGAACAGCATCCAGCGCCAGATTTCACGTTTCTCGTCCTCATCGCGCGGGCCAAACTGGCCGGTCTGTTCGGCCAGGTATTCGAGGATCAGCGCGGATTGGGTGAGCGACTTGCCAGCGTGCTCCAACACCGGCACCTCGCCCTGCTCGTTCACGTCATCGCGCCAGGATTGCTCGCGGGTCTGGCCGTTGAAGAAGTCGACGAACACCGGCTGCCAGGCCTGGCCGGTGAGTTCGAGCATGAGGGCGACTTTGTAGGCATTACCGGATTCTGCGAAGCAGTGAAGTTTGTATTCGGACATGGCAGACCTTCAGTTTCCTTTGAATGATCGTTGGCTGCTGGGGGCCGTTGCATGGGCCAATCACCGGCCAACCGAGCAAATCACGAGCAACTCGCAAAGGTCAATTCAAAACCTCCCACGACCCGTCACTCCCGTTATATGCCCGCCGCGTGCGTCGTGCGACAGTGAGGAAAACAACACGGATAAACCCCATGTACAGAAACACCTCTACCCCTGCGGACGACAACGGTTGCGGCTGGTTCCACCTCAGCCCCCGGCGCCAGCCCTGCGCCGCGCATCGGGGGCGGAGCGAAGCGCGCTGGGTGGTGCTCGGTGCCGGCTTCACCGGCCTTGCGGCAGCACGGCAAATGGCGCTGCATCACCCCGACGACGAGATCATCCTGGTGGAAGCCCAGGAAGTCGGCTTCGGCGCCTCGGGGCGCAATTCGGGCTTTGCCATCGACCTGCCCCACGACATCGGTGCGCCTGACTACATCGGTGAGCTGGCCACTGCGCGAATGAACCTCAAGTTGAACCTGCGCGCGCAGTCGATACTGCACAAGCTGATCGGCCAACACGGCATCGACTGCCAGTTACGCCCGGACGGCAAGTACCAGGCCGCCGTCGAAGACAAGGGCTTGGCCGTGCTGGAAGCCTACCGCAGCGGCCTGGAAAAACTCGGCCAGCCCTACCAGATGATCGATGCCCATGACCTGCCGGCACACCTCGGCACGTCGTTCTACCGCAAGGCGCTGTACACGCCCGGTACCCAGTTGCTGCAGCCGGCCGCCCTGGCCAAAGGCCTGGCGCAAAGCCTGCCCGGCAACGTGACACTGTACGAACACACCACCATCACCCGCCTTGAACAGGGCTCGCGCATCACCCTCAAGCACGCCCACGGCGAAATCGTTGCCGACCAATTGCTGCTGACCAACAACGCCTTCGCCTCATACTTCGGCTTTTTGCCGGGCCGGCTGCTGCCGATCTTCACCTACGCCAGCATGACCCGCCCCCTGAGCGAAGACGAACAGGCACGCCTGGGCGGCAAGGCAAGCTGGGGCATCATCCCCGCCGACCCGTTCGGCAGCACCCTGCGGCGCACCCCGGACCAGCGCCTGCTGGTGCGCAACAGCTTCAGCTTCAACGCCGACGGCCGTGCCAATCAGCGCCACTTGCAGCGAGCCGTTCGGCAGCACCGGGCGTCGTTCGAACGGCGCTTCCCGATGCTCTTGGGTACGCCGTTCGAGTTCACCTGGGGCGGCGCGATGTGCCTGTCGCGCAACCACCTGTCGCACTTCGGCACACTGGCACCCAATGTCCATGCCGCGCTGTGCTGCAACGGCCTGGGGATTACCCGGGGCACCGCTACCGGTACCTTGCTGGCCGATTGGCTGAGCGGTGAACGCGACGAACTGATCGACTTCCTGCTGAGCTCGGCGGGGCCTAACCGCAACCCACCGGAGCCGCTGCTGAGCATGGGCGTGAACCTGAACCTGCACTGGGGCCAGCGCCGTGCCGGCCTGGAAAGCTGACAAGGAGGCATCATGCATAGTCTGGGTATTCTCGGGGTCGGCGAGCTGACCGAAAAAGTGGTGATGGGCCTGCGCAGCAGTGGTTTCGACGGCGCGATCCTGCTGTCGCCACGCAACGCCCAGCGCGCCGAAGCGCTGGCCCACACGCAAGGTTGCCAGGTACTGCCGAGCAACCAGGCGGTGGTCGATCAGGCCGAGCTGGTGATGCTGGGCGTGCGCCCGGCAGCGCTGGCACAACTCGCCAGCGAGGTGCGCCTGCGCCCCGGGCAACGCTTGCTGTCGTTGGCGGCGGGTGTGGGCCTGGCACAGTTGCAAGCGGCCTTCCCTGCGGCCCACTGCGTGCGCGTGATGCTGTCTTACGCGGCGCAACACAACCAGGCCACCGTGGTGGTCTGCCCGCCGGACGTGCCTACCGAGCAGGGCCTGGGCGCGCTGGGCAACCTGGTGGTGCTGCAGGATGAAGCCGCGTTCGAGCTGGCCACGGTTGCCGCGTGCATGAACGGCTGGTTCTACTTCCTGTTGCACGATTTGCAGCAATGGCTGACCGACAAGGGTCTGCCGGCTGCCGAAGCGCGTGCTCTGGTGCTGGGCAACCTGCACGACTGTGTGACCAGTGCCCAGCGTCAGCCCGAGCACACGCTGAAGGCGTTGGGGCAGGCGATTGCCACGCCAGGCACCTTTACCGCCGATGGGCTGGCGGTACTGATGCATCAGCCAGTGAGTGCCAGCTGGGGCGCGGCCTGCGAGGTGGTGCTGGATGGGCTGTTGACGCGGTCCAGGTAACGTCCTCTTACGTACCGTCCGCTTGCCCGGCCAGTGCAACCTTGGGTGGCAGCTGCAACAAGCCACGCGGCAAGCGGAAGCCTTTGAAAGGCTGTTGGGTAATCGGGTTGAAGGCTTTTTCAGCATTCAGCCGATAGCGCATCACGCCGTCTCCGGTCCTGAAGCTCAGGTCCACGCTGGTTGCGGTGCGCCCATTGAGCGAGCCGCGGCTAAGCAAGCGGAACATCGACCAAGGCCCGCGGTACTCCAGGCTGCTGCTATTGCCGTTCTGCCGGAGCAACGTAAGGTTGCTGCGCACTTTGCGCCCCAGGGTATTGGGCCAGACAACCCCGCTGATCTGGCTTGGACCATGGGTGTAAGCAATCAACTGGCCATCCAGGTCCAGCAGACTGGTACGCTGATTGGCGCTGAGCCCCAACGGCTCGATGCTGAATTGCACACTCAGGTTGCCGCGCTGGTCGAAGAAGGTCTCGCGGATGCGGTCTGCCAGCGCCAACTGTTCGATCACGTCGCTGCGGATCAAGGACTGCCCCTGACCTGACTGCAGGGCTTCGAGGTTGTCGTTCAGGAACACCTTCAGGTACTGATCATTGAACTGTTGAAGGCGACCCTTCGGCCCAAAGAACGCCTCGAAGTCTTCCAGAGAGGCATCGGGCGCTTTCACCACGAAGGGGTAGCGCCCCGCCAGGCGTTGCTGGAAGAAGCTGTACACTTCAACGTCCCAGCGTCGCTCCAGTTCACGCAACGCTTCCACGTTCAACACCCGCGCGGTTTGATCCGCGACTTTTCTTACCTGGAAGTTGAGGGGTTCCGGCAACCCCGTCGCAACACGCTGCAAGGTACCGATCGGGTCGTGCCCCGTCATCGAGAAGCGCTGATGCACCGCTTGCAGGGCTGCCTTACCTCGGTCGGGGCTGTCCTGCACCGCCTTGGCATAGTCGTGGACGGCGGCAATGGCGGCGAGCGTTTCATCGTAGTAACTCGGTTTATCGCCTGTTGACTGCAACATGGCACTGAGGCCCGCGAATGCCCGCTGAATCGCTAACGTCTGTTGTTGCGCGGGTGGGCGACTTGCAGGCTGCAGCGCAGCAGCCTCACTCGGCGCTTCAATGCCTGCTGCCGAGGACAGCGACGTGTTTTCGCGCACGGTATCCAGCAGCCGCTGCAGCGGCGCCGCAGGCCCCGTCAGCTGTTGCAGGATCACGACAGCATGATCCAGGTCGCGAAAGTCAGCCACCGCAAACGCATTCAGGGCACGCCGCCAGCTATCGATGTAGTCGGTGCTGTACAGATTGCGCAAGCGTTCGCTCAGCGCCTCCCGGTCGGCGTCCGAATAGTCAAGTTGAGCGCGTTCGCCGAGGGCCCACTGGTCGATCATCGCCATCTCGGCGAACCGCTGGCTGCGCGGTTCAAAATACGCCGTGTAGCCTTTGGCGGTCAGCATGGGGGCCAGCAGAAGGTTATCCTCCCGTCCGGCCCCAGCAGACGGTTGGTAAACCACATCGAACGCCGGGCCCACCTGGTGACGCAGGTCCAAGCCGGTGTGTAGCTGCTCCTGGGCCTGTTGCTTGAGGCCCGCATACACCCGCTGTGGCAATGGCACCTTGCGCAATGCCTGCTGCACTTCACTGACCCGCTGGCGGAACTGCGGCAGATCTGCATCGGCATACGCCAAGGCATATTCTAGGTGCTGCATGAGGTCGCGCTGCAGCTGCCCCTGGCCTGGAAACGCCTGTTGCCACTGCCGTGCCATCCACTCCTCGACCCATTCAGGCCGGCGGCTCTTGCGGTCTTCGAGCATACGGTAAACCCTGAGCGCCGCCATTTGCTGCTCACTGCCGGGGGGCGCCGCGTTCATGGCATCGATCACTCCGCTGGCCAAGGCCGGCAAGAAGCGCTTGGAGAGCAAGCTCAGGTAGGCTTCGTCCACCCGGGGCCCGATGGCGCGGCCCTGATACAGGCCCAAATCCGCCACACCAGGCCACGCAGCACGGTAATCGCCAAACACCGATACTGCATCACGGATCTGGTCCAGTGGCTCCAGCAAATTGCGGCCGGTCGGGTCCAGGCGCTGATCCACTTCGTGATGGCTGTACTCCCGGCTCTTGGCAAGCACCCCGGCGGCCTTGGTGCCATTGATATCGAAGTAGCGTTGCCAACTGGCAATGGCGATGCAGAACGCAAGCAGGCCTACGCCAGACCCCACCCACAGCAATTGGCGCTTGCTGCGAGCCACCTTGACATTGTCCCCGGCAAGGCCGGCCTCCTGGTAGATCACCCGCGCAAAAGCCCGTTGGACGAAGTAGACCAGCGCCTTGCCTGGCGCCTTACCTTCACGCAAGGGAAGCTTCGTTTTATAGGGCTGAGCCGCTTCTCGGATGAAAGCGTTACGCATTTCGCCTTGCTGCGTGACGGATGACCAATACACACCACGGACCAAGGCCGGGGTGGTGAAACGGTCACTCGCCAAGGCCTCGCGTAGAAACCCTAGCAGTATCGGCCGCAGCCCGATCAACTGCGCATGCAAGGAAAACAGCCGTGCGCGCAGGGGTGCACTGCCCACTGAATCGATACGGTCCACGACCTGCTCGAACAGCTGGCAAATCAAGCGATCGTAGTGTTCAGCGTATTCGTCCAGCCAGGCGTCGAACGCTTCGACCGCATCCAGCTTGAACGTGAACCCCAGCATGTTTGCGCGGCTGGCCGCTGAGAGCTTGCTGTAGAAAGGATCAAAACCATCGAGCAGATCGAATTTGCTGAGCACCACATACAGTGGCAAGCGCGAACCCAGCTGACTGCTTACCTCGTGCAAGCGTGTGCGCAACACATGGGCCAATGCCGTGCGTTGCTCAGGTGACCCATGCAACAGCCCGGGCAGGTCGACAACCAGCAACAAGCCATTGAGCGCTCTCTGGCTTCTATTGCGCAGCAACCAGCCCAACAGATGGCTCCACAACTTGCCCTGGGTGCCTTCAGATACCGCGGGCTCACTGTTCGGCGAGCTTGCCAGCGCGCCCTGACTGATGAAGGCGCCGGGTGGGTCGATGATCACTGCATCATTGCTGATCCACCACCCCACCGGGTAAGCAAGCGTTTCGGCCTGCCGGCCGCGTGCCTGGGCCTTGTCGATACGCGTCAGGGAAAAACTCTGATCGGTGCAATCGATGAAGCTGCTCTTGCCGGCATGCTCATCACCCAGTACCAGATACCACGGCAACCGATACAAAGCCCGTCGACCGCCTGCATTGTCCAGATACCGCGCAAGGCCCTGGTTCAACGCCTTCTCTTGGGCGTGGACGAAGGGCAGCGCAGGGTCCGACTCGGCAGCCGTTGCCAGAGCCTGCTCAGCTTGCAGGCGGCGAAAGCGCGCACGCAGTATGACCAGCCAGCACACCAAGGGCACCAGCACGAGCACCAGGCTCGCCAGACTGCGATGGGCCACGCTCGCCAGTGGCTGTTGTTCACGCCATGTCCAGTGCGGGCCAAGCCACCAGATGGCAACCAACATCAGCGCAGCGCCAATAGCCAACAGCAGCGGCAGTGCCAGGCCAATGCGCGTAGCCACCGGCAAGCCCCAGCGTTTGAGTTGCTTCCATAGTTGATTCATGAGGGCTCCTGGTCCTTGTTCTGGTTGGCCAACGCTGGGGCTGTGGCGTACTGCTGGAGCCGCTGGAACACCTCAGGCTCCCAGGCGTCGGCGGTGGTTTGCTGCATCGTGCGGGCCACACCGGCGCACAGGTCCTGGGCCAGCCAGGACACGCCCCGCGCCGCCAGCAAGTCAGCAGCAATCACGGTGGTATGGCAGCGATCACGAGGGGCACGAAAATCTGCCTGCAGCGCTTGCAAGCGGAGCAGAACCGGCTCTACGCCGCCGCTTTCCAGTTGGCTGACCAACTCCTCGCGCAAGCCGCTGAACTCATGAGTGGGGGCACCCTGCTCGCCCTGCCCCTGACCGCCCTTGAGCCAAGCCAGGCATTGGTCATCGACAAATACCCTGCCGTCGCTGAAGCCCAACTGCTGCAGGGCGGGCATACGCTGTACGAACCGCGCGGTGGTCGCGCGGATCGCCTCAGCGACCTCGCCCATCGCCAGCCGCGAAGCGGTAGTCGCGGCCAGAAAACTGCCGCGAATCCAGAAGGGGCATGCCGCCACACTCTTTTCGATCCGCTGCAGCAACCCCGGGTCAATCACCGTGCCGGCGATAGCGTCTTCGTAGGCCCCTGCTATATCCAACGGAACCGCCATCAGTTCCGTACGGTTGCCGCCCTGCCTGGCTTGGGGTGCTGCCTGGAGGTGCGCCCACAAGCCAAAACGACGTAACTGATAGCCGGTCGGGTCGTACGGGTCCTGTTGATTGATGAGCTCGGCCATGGTCAACACGGACCGCCGTGTCTCTCGCTCGTTGCCCATTGATACACGTGGCATGGGTGTGGCGATGACCTCGGCCAGCGGCGCAACATCAATGCTTGCCGCAGGCGCCTTGGGTGCAGCAGGCTCGCCGACGCCGTCGGCAACCGCCGTGTGTTTACTAAGCAAGCGCTGCAGTTCGCCCAGCAGGCCCGCGTCCAGTTGGGCGATGCCCTGCTGCTGTTGCAGGCACGTCAACGCTTGCTGCGCCGCCGCCGCAAGCGCCGGCGTATAGGTGAAGCGGTCAAGGCGCGGCAACGCTTCGATCAAGCGGTTGAGCATCAAGGCCGCCAGCTTGCGTTTGCCCAGGAAACCTTTAGGGCCGGGCTTTGGATGAGCGGGTTCCCAGTAGTGTTCGACCATGCCGGCCAACAACGCCAACGTGTAGCCCCAGCGCTCCCAGCAGCCACTGCGCAACCACGCAACACTGAGGTGAGAGACGATGCGCAGGTGCTTGCATTGCTGGCTCAGGTAAAGCCGGGACGCCTCTTCAATGTAAACCCAGTCGATCGAAGCTTCCTGCAGCCCGCCCAGCTTGACCATCTCCTGGTCAATGGCCTGGTAGGTTTCGTCCTCCACATCGAACAGCCCAGCAGGGACCGCCGGATCAATCGGTGCAAGCAACCCAGTGATGTGCTGCGCAGGCACTTGCGCTACCACCGGCATGTGCTTCGCACCTGGCGGATCAAAGGGTCCAGACCTTGCGCATCAAAAATCAGCCCATCGACTTCGTTGTGATCACTCACAACTTCGATGCGCTGCGCCCCTATCAGCTGCTTGATCTGCTCGATCGCCGGCAAACCTCGCCCCGCGTCGAGCACTTGCCCGTTCTCCATCACCTGCCAGGGCGTCGCATTCGTAGACCCGCCTTCCCCCTTCAGGCGCACAGTCACCCAGCTGGCGCCGATGGGCTGCCTGGCAATCAACTGCAGGCGGGAGATGTTCTGTATGCAACTGATGGCCAGATAGGAAGGGTCATCGCCTGAGGCAATGGCGGGGGCCGAAATGACCCATTCAGGTGCGCGTTCACTGCCCTCGCTTTGGCTGCCAATGCGAAACGTCAGGTCATCTGCCGTACGTGTGGCCTCATTTGCCATCACCCGTAACACGCTGGTTGCCTCCAGCTCCGGTGCTGACCACTGTTTTTTCGCCTTGTGCGCAGGTGTGCCGGCCGCCTGGTCGAAACAGGCCAACCGCTCGATGTTAGACACGATCGCGGGGCAGTCCTGAATAGGGCTTGCCAGCACCGGCTGCAGGAAAAACACCAACGAAAGACCGGCGCCATAGGCACAGCGCATATTCATTCCCCTCCACTCTCTGCAAATATTCTTATGACCACGGCCACTTGTTAAATGTAAAAACT
Organism: Pseudomonas sp. Irchel s3f19; assembly: GCF_900187555.1. NCBI lineage: Bacteria > Pseudomonadati > Pseudomonadota > Gammaproteobacteria > Pseudomonadales > Pseudomonadaceae > Pseudomonas > Pseudomonas sp. Irchel s3f19. The sequence continues at coordinate 97,472 of NZ_FYDW01000014.1, forward strand.
TCGCAAGCGCACACACGCACACCACCAACTAAATCGAAGTGATCACGAGCCTAGTACACAGTACCAACCGCACACAAACAAATATTTTCTTACACTTTCTCACTCGACCAAAAGACACACCTGCATGCATGTTTTTATAAAGAGCGCATCAACCGCCGCGAAAAATAACAATATGTAGGAAGCCTCCTACACAACAACTAATAACATTAAACACATGATAAACATTGCCTTGCATGGACCCATAAAAAAACAATCAAGGAGTTGAGTTTCGATGTCAAAAAACACAGGTTCCGTAGCGCCTAAAGAGCGCATAAACATCAAGTATGTTCCTGCCACCGGTGACGAACAGGCCGAAGTAGAGCTGCCCCACAAGATGCTCGTCCTGGGCGATTTCGGCTTGGATGACAGCCGGGCGCTAGAAGACCGCGCGGTCATGCGCATTGATAAACACAGCTTCAACAACGTCCTGAGCGACGCCGATGTGCGCTTGGACATGTCAGTGCCCTCCCTGCTCAGCACCGCCCCCGACGCCGAGCTGGCGGTCAGCCTGCAGTTCAAGTCCATCCATGACTTCGGGCCGGACCAGATCGCTCGACAGGTACCCGAACTGAACAAACTGTTGGAGCTGCGCGAGGCGCTGGTCGCCCTGAAGGGCCCGCTGGGCAACGTGCCGACATTCCGCAAGCAACTGCAACACCTGTTGAGCAATGAGCAGACCCGCAAGCAGCTCGCCAAAGAACTGGACCTGGTGCTTGAGGCGCCGAAAGAAGACTGAGACAACGGAGCGAACCCATGCCAAAGCAAAACAGCACTACCGTCGCCGTTGATACCCCTGCCGAAACGTTGAGCCCAACCACGCTGCTTGACCAGATCATGGCGCAAACCAAATTGGTGCCTGCGCAAGAAGGCTATCAGGTCGCCCGGCAGGGTGTATCTGCCTTTATTGCCGACATCCTCAAAAACCATGACCCAGAGCAACTTATCAATAAGCACCGTGTCGACCAGATGATTGCGGAACTGGACCGGGTGCTCAGCAAGCAGATGGACGCCATCGTGCATCAGCCCGCGTTCCAGCAGCTTGAGTCTTCATGGCGCGGGCTGAAACTTCTGGTCGACCGCACGGACTTCCGCGAAAACATCAAGCTCGAAGTGTTGCATGTCAGCAAAGCCGATTTGCTCGATGACTTCGAACATGCGGCTGATATCACATCCAGCGGCATGTACAAACACGTTTACACCGCCGGTTACGGCCAATTCGGTGGCGAACCGGTTGCGGCCATGGTGAGTGACTATAACTTCGGCCCGTCCTCACCGGACATCAAACTGCTGAGCTACATGGCCTCGGTGGGCGCCATGGCGCATGCGCCCTTTCTCGCAGCGCCGTCCCCCGAATTCTTTAACTTGAGCAGTTTCGAAGAGCTGCCCAATCTCAAGGAAATCAAAGACATTTTTGCAGGGCCTCGGCATGCCAAGTGGCGGGCTTTCCGTGAAAGCGAGGACGCCCGTCACGTGGCCCTGACCGGGCCGCGGTTCATGCTTCGCTCCGTCTACCACCATCAGGACCAGCCGATCAGCAGCTTCAGCTACGACGAGAACATCGACGGCCGGCATGACAATTATCTCTGGGGCAGTTCCGCGTTCCTGTTGGCCAGTTGCATCAACGACAGCTTTGCCCGCTACCGCTGGTGCCCGAATATCATCGGCCCGCAGTCGGGTGGCGCCGTCGAAGACCTGCCGGTTCATTTGTACGAATCCCTGGGCCAGTTGCAGGCCAAGATCCCGACCGAAGTGCTGATCTCCGATCGCAAGGAATTCGAGCTGGCTGAAGAAGGCTTCATCGCCCTGACCATGCGCAAAGACAGCGATAACGCGGCGTTCTTCTCCGCCAACTCGGTGCAGAAACCCAAGCACTTTCCGAAAACCGCTGAGGGCTTGCAGGCCCAGACCAACTACAAGCTTGGCACCCAGTTGCCCTACCTGTTCATCGTCAACCGGCTTGCCCATTACATCAAGGTGCTGCAGCGCGAACAGATCGGCAGCTGGAAGGAACGGCGGGACCTTGAATCCGAGCTCAACAAATGGATCAAGCAATACGTCGCCGACCAGGAAAACCCTTCCGCCGATGTTCGCAGCCGCCGCCCGCTGCGTGCGGCCAGGGTTGAAGTCTCGGACGTTGCCGGTGACCCGGGTTGGTACCAGGTTTCACTCGCCGTGCGCCCACACTTCAAATACATGGGTGCCAACTTCGAGATCTCCCTGGTCGGGCGGCTCGACACGCAATGAGTGGTCTTTTCAGCCGTTTGAAGGTGGATCAGTCAGTTAGCCGCGAACCCTCCCTGCAGGAGAACGCTTCCCAGAAGTTCGCCGCCATCAAGTGCCACCTGGAAACGTTGCTCAACGCTCGCCAGGGTTGCTCACAAAGCAGCCCTGAGCTGGGCCTGCGTGACTTCAACGGGCACGACGTCAGCAGTGGCGACCTCCTGAAGCAAGTGGGCGCAGACATCCGCCGCACCCTTCAGCGCTTTGAGCCGCGTGTGCACGTGCGAACGCTCAAGGCCATGCCCGATTGTCATGCCCCGCTGGAACTGCATTTCAGGCTGGACTGCCTCGTGCAGGTCAACAACCACACGGAGCAGCTGCAGCTGGAGCTGCTGGTCAACGGCCACACCCGCCACACCCGCGTGAGGTGAACCATGTCACTCAAGGATCGATTCAGCGAAGAGTTGCGTTACCTGCATGAATTGGGGAACGACTTCGCGCAGGACAACCCACAGCTTGCCCGGCTGCTCGGCAAGGGTGGCAGCGACCCGGATGTCGAACGCCTGATGGAAGCCTTTGCGTTCCTCACGGCCAAACTGCGGCTCAAGCTGGAAGACGATCTGCCGGAGCTGACGCACCCGATGCTGCAGCTACTCTGGCCCAATTACCTGCGGCCTCTGCCAAGCGCCACGATCATTCAGTTTACGCCGCGCAAGCAGTCGCTCAGCCAGTCGCATCGTATCCCACGGGGTTCACGGCTCTTTTCCAAACCCGTGGACGGAGTGCCCTGCGAGTTTCGCACCTGCACGGCGGTGGACATCCATCCATTCGAGATCGACGCGGTGGGTGCAACCCAGACACTGGACAGTTCGGTGGTTCGGCTCGACTTGCGAACCTTGGTCGAGCGCCCATTGAACACCCTGGGCTGCGCGAGCCTTGAGTTTCATCTGAGCGGTGATATCCAGACTGCCCGCACGCTGTACCTGTGGATCGCTCAATACCTCAAGCATGTAGCAGTGACAGTCAATGGCGAGGTCCGCCGGCTGCCGGCCGACAGCATCGTCTTCCCCGGCTTCAATCCAGACGAAGCGCTGCTGCCTTACCCACAGAACGTCTTCGACGGCTACCGAATTCTGCAGGAGTACTTCATATTTCCCGAGCGTTTCCACTTCTTCAACGTAACCGGGCTGGAGAAGGTCTGGCCCGACCAGGCGACTCAGCAGGTCGTCCTCGAATTTCACTTCACCCGCCAGTTACCTGATTCACTGCGTGTCGGCAGCACCGACTTCAGCCTGTTCTGCACCCCTGCGGTAAACCTGTTCAGCCACAGCGCAGAGCCTATCGACCTGTCCAGCCGGCACGCCCAGGTCGAGCTTATGCCCCGAGGCGAGCAGCCGCACGCCTATGAAATCTTCAGTGTCGATCAGGTCATCAGCACCCGCACCACGACCGACGGCAGCACCGGCCAGCACCTGCGAACCTTCCGCCCGTTCGAGTCGTTCGCCCATGAAATCGAGCATGTGCAAGGTCGCACCGCGCTGTACTACCGCTACAGCATCGAAGACTCATTGCGGGGCGATAGCGTCACGCACCGCATCGCATTTGTACGTGCCGACGCCAATGCCTACATCGGCGAGCTGGAAACTGCGTCCATCGACCTGACCTGTACTAACCGCGACCTGCCGCTGGCGTTAACCGTCGACGACATCAATGTGACTTCCGAGGTCACGCCGCCCTTGGCCACCTACACCAACCTCTGTCCTCCCACCCGCCCCTACCGGCCGGTACTGGACGGCCAGTTGCAGTGGGCCCTGATTTCCAACATGTCGCTCAACTACCTGTCGCTGCTCTCGGCCGAGCCGCTGAAAGCGGTCATCAACGCCTATGACTTCGCTGCCCTGCATGACATTCAGCAAACCCGCACCACCCGCAAACGCCTCGATGGCATCCGCGATGTTCAAACAGAACCCCTGGATTGGCTGATCAAGGGCCAGCCCATTCGCGGCTTGCGCACACGGCTGAAGCTGGATCAAAGCGCATTCCTCTGCGAAGGCGACCTGTACCTGTTCGGTTGCGTGCTCGCACACTTTTTTGCCCTGTACGCCAGCATCAACTCCTTCCACCAGCTGGAAGTGATCAACACCACCAATAACGAGCACTACACATGGCCCATCCAGACCGGCAAACAACCGCTGATCTAGCCGACAAGCTGCTCGCCGAGGCGCACCAGTACAACTTCTTCCAGTTGCTGGAACGCCTGCACGGCTTGCACGGGGATGACCTGGAACCGCGTTGGCCAGCCCCCACCGTACGCCGGCGCGTGCGGCTTGCCAGCGACCCGCGGCTGACCTTTCCCGTGTCCGACGTGTACAAGGCCGAACGCATGCCTGGAGCAGAAGATCGCTACCGCGTGTGCACCACGTTCATGGGGCTGCACGGCACAGACTCGCCCTTGCCAACCTATTACCTGGAAGAAGTGTCGTACGAGCATGCCCACGGCATCGGTGTGCGGCCAGCCTTCTTCGACTTCTTCAACCACTACCTGCTGAGCCTGTTGCACCGCATCTGGCGCAAGTACCGCTATTACATCCGCTTCCAGCCGGGCGCGACCGATGGCTTCTCGCAGTACATTTTTGCCCTGCTCGGCTTGAACGACAAACAGCTGCGCGGCGACACCCCGCTACCCTGGAGCCGGCTGCTCAGTTTCGCCGGGGTCATCGCCAGCCGCAGCCGTGCACCGGGCACGGTCGCCGGCATCATTGCCCACTGTTTCGACTTGAAGCAGGTGCACATCCGCGAGTTCGAAACACGCTCCGTCCCTACCATGGCCACGCAACGGGTGAGCCTTGGCCGCAGCAACGGCGAACTGGGCAGCTCGTTCATGGTCGGTAGCCGCACGCGAACCCGCAGCAGCAAGTTCACCATCGTGATCAGCGAGCTTGATCAGGAACAGTTGCGTGACCTGTTGCCCAGCGGCATCAACTTCAATCGCTTGCGTGCTCTGATCGACTTCCTATTGCGTGATGGTCTGGCCTACGACCTGGAACTGCGCCTGAAGCAGAACGCATTGTCGCCCTTCTGCCTGCACCCTACCAAAGGCGCCTACTTGGGCTGGACCAGCTTTGTCGATGATCGCCACGGCCAGATCAGCCCTGTCGTGCGATTCCGGGGGCGCTCATGAGCACATTGACCTTGAGCATCACCAACCTTGATCAGTTGCAACACAACGTCACTGGGCGACACCAGTTCGATTGCACAGGCGGCACCATCGGCAGCGCCAGCGCCACTTGGCGGATCAACGATCGGGAGCAGACCGTTGCACCGATTCACTGCGAGATTCGCTGGATCGAGGGCAGCTTCTGCGTCATTGACCGCTGTCAGCGGACCTACCTGAACGACAGCCACGACAGCTTGGGAGCGCTCGCCCCCAGACGACTGCTGGAGGGTGACCAACTGCGCGTTGGCGCCTATCGACTACAGGTTCAACTTGCGCAGGCCGATGCACGCTCTCTGGAGGACCTGTTCAGTCCTGAACAGCGAACCCTTGATCACTGGCTAGTAGAGGTTCCAGCCAACGCCCGGCAACCCACTTCAAGCGCCACGCAGGTTGTCGCAGACATCTGCTCGGCCTTCGCGCCAGGTATCGGCAACGATCCCTTGGCGGCACTGAACACAGTGACAGGACCTGCCCAGGAAGACCCGCTGGAACAGCTGATTGCAGGAGAACGCCCATGATGCGTCATTCATTCGTGGTCGTTCTACTGACGGCACTGATCGGACTCTCGGGCTGCACTGCTCTGAGCAAAATCGGCCAAGTGATCAAGGATCCCTCGGTGCCCGTCGGGGCGACCAAAGAGCATCCCACCCAAGTCGCGTTCAGCATCAACGCCAGCCCGACGCTCAACGGCAACCCTCACAGCGTCGAAGTGCCAGTTGAGCAGCCTGGCGTTCTGGAACCCAGTCCCTACGCCGTCAGCTTAAGCGCTGGCGACCCTTACGCTTTGACCGAGAAAGTCGGGACGCTGCTCGAATACCTCCAGGAACAGTTCCCGGCAATGTCGCCCGTCGCAATGCCAGTGGACGAGGACACTGAGCTGGCGCGTTCGCCCATGGAGGAAAGTACGCCCGGCCGCTACGAAGACCCGACCGTGGTGTTGACCCTACCCCATACCACCACTGTAGCCAGCGAGCCTGTCGCTACGCCCATGGCCATCAAGATCCTGCAGCTGCGCGACGACTCCCTGCTGCGCAACAGCGTCTACGCACTGCTGGACAAGGACCCGGCGAAGGCGCTGCGCAGCACCTACATCCGCGATGACGACTACCTGCTGCGGCCTGGCCAGTTCAAGTTCATCCCCTTTGCGCCCATCGAGCCCGAAACGCGCTTCGTTGCGGTGATCGCCGACTACCGCAACCAGGAAAACGCCACCTGGAGCCAGGTGCTGCGCATACCGCCGCGCGGCCACCAGATCATCCTGTCGGTGTTGCTCAACGACACGCAGGTCCTGCTCAAGGAAGAAGACTGATGGCACCCAGTCCTTCTCACTTACTCACGCTGACACGGAGCGCTCATGAGTTCACGTAATCCCGTTTTGTGGCCTGAAGGCCTGTTCGTCAAACCGCAGCATTTCCAACAAGCAGCCAGAGCCAGCGAAGCGGCCCTGCACCAACGCCTCGGTAGCCTGAATGCCGCCTTTTACGGTTTCAGCGAACTGCAGTTGAATGACGAGTACCTGAGCCTGGGCAAGATCGCCATCACCCGTGCGCGGGGCATCATGCCGGACGGCACGGTGTTTGATATTCCTGCTGACCTGCCGCCCCCTCCACCGCTGGAAATCGAGGACGACGGCGCCAAAGACAGCGAGATTTTCCTGTGCCTGCCGCTGCGTACCGAGGGTGGCCGCGAGGTGAGCTGGCCCGACAATGCCGCCAACTTCCGTTACCGCGCACACGCAGAGGAAATCAAGGACACTCACAGCGCCGACGGCGACCTGGTGCAGGTTGACTTGGCAGTGGCCAACCTGCAGCTCAAACGCAAGGCTGACGATAGCAGCGCTTACACACGGCTGGCCATGGCACGCATATTGGAGCGCCGCCCCGATGGCAGCTTGCAGCTGGACGAAGGGTTTTATCCCACCAGTGTTTCGGTGCATGCCGTGCCGGCGCTGCAACGCCTCCTGGAGGAGATCACCAACTCCCTGCGCGAACGGGCACGCAACCTAGCAGCCCGTATCGGCGCCTCAGGGCAATCCGGCATCGCGGACATCCGCGACTTCAACCTGCTGCAAGCCATGAACCGCTGGTGGCCGTGCTTCCAGCACCTGGCCAGGCAGGGGCAAACGCACCCCGAGCAGCTTTATCTGTGCATGAGTCAAGCCTGTGGCGAGTTCGTGACGTTTACCGACGAAAGCCGGCTGCCGCAGGAATACCCTGCCTATCACCACACAGCGTTGCGCACGTCGTTCAAGCCGTTGGAAGACACCCTGCGCCGGGCACTGAGCACGGTCCTGCAACCCCGCGCCGTTTCGCTGCCACTGGAGACGCTGGAGTACGGGGTGATGACGACCACACTGGAAGACCGTCGCCTGATCGACCAAGCCGATTTCATCCTGGCCGTGCGCGCCAATCTGCCACCGAAAACGTTGCGCCAGATGTTCGTGCAGAAGGCCAAAGTCGTTTCGCTGGAATCGTTGAACGAGGTCGTGCCGCTGCAACTGCCGGGTATTCCACTGGTGCCGCTGCCCGTGGCACCACGGGACCTGCCTTTCCATGCAGGCTTCATCTACTTCGAGCTGGACCGTCGCGACCCGACCTGGGCAGGCATGAAGACCTCCAATGGCTTCGGTATCCATGTTGCGGGTGAATTCCCTGGGCTTGAGCTGCAGTTCTGGGCAATCAGGAGTGAATGACGTGACAGACAACAACCCCACTGATGCTGCACAGATTGAAAGTAAAAAACTGCAGACGATGCTGGAGGAGTCATTGTCCGGCGACTCACCCGCAGAAGCTGAAGGTTCCGAACAAAAACCCAAACCAGATCCTGTGTATGCAGGTTACGCAGCCGACCCAGACTTCCAACTGCGAGGCGGCTTCGCAAACCTGATGCTGGACGCTGCCGCCCCCTTGTTCGGCTTGGTCATGCGTCTGCGCACTTTGGATGAACTACCCAACATCCGGGACGTGCACCGACAGGTGCGCAATCAGGTTGAGAACATCAGGGAAGAGATGCGTCAGCACGGCTATGAGCACACGCAGCTGCTGGCCTACTCATACGCTTTGTGTCTGTACATCGATGAAGCGGTCATGGAAACACCCTGGGGCCAGACCAGCTGCTGGAGCCAGGAACCGCTGCTCAGCATCTTCCACGACGACACCTGGGGTGGGGAGAAGATCTTCACCGTGCTCTCGCGCCTGATGCAGGAGCCCGAACGCTACCCGGACGTGCTTGAGTTCATGTACTTCGCGCTGTGCCTGGGCTTGAAGGGCAAGTACGCCATCGCGCCGAAAGGCGAAGAGTCACTGAATGGGCTTATTCACCAGCTTCACGGGATCATTCGCGAACTGCGCGGCCCCGTGCCGGAATCGGTCGGCGATCCCTACACCAACGTGGCCCCGCGCAATTTCCGCATGACCCGGCAATGGCCGTGGTGGAGCCCGCTGGTGATTTCCGCCCTCGCCATGGCGGTGGCCTACGGCATCTACAGCTACCGCCTGCACCTGATTACCACCGAGGTGCTGGAGTCGCTCAACGGCATTTTGCAGCAGTAAACAGCCGGCAACCGATGCAATTGAATTCAACGAATTGACGAGGCATTTGCTTCGTTGACAAGCCCATCGTTCCCGATGGCCACGCCACTCCGAGTGCGCGTGATTTATCCACATGGACGCAGGAGAGACTGCCATGCCAACACCCGCTTACATCAAGATCACTGGAGAGAAACAAGGCAACATTACCGCAGGCGCATTCACTGCGGACTCCGTTGGTAATGTTTACCAACAAGGCCATGAAGATGAAATCCTTGTGCAGGAAATCAATCATGAGGTCACTACGCCTACTGATCCACAAAGCGGCCAACCCAGCGGTCAGCGCGTACACAAGCCGTTCAAGTTCACCAGTTCGCTCAACAAAGCCACGCCGCTGATGTATCAAGCGCTGGCCAACGGCGAAATGCTGCCGACCGTCGAAGTCAATTGGTACCGCACCTCGACGGAAGGCAAACAAGAGCACTTTTTCACGACAAAGCTTGAGGATGCAACCATCGTTAGCATCAATACCGTCCTGCCCCACGCTCAAGACAAGGAGAACGAAAACTATACGCAGCTGATCGAGGTGGCACTGGCCTACAGGAAGATCATGTGGGAACACGGTGTAGCCGGTACCGCTGGCTCGGATGACTGGCGCGCACCAGCCGCCTGACAGTTGCGAATGCTCCGGGCGGGTTTACCTGCCCGGACTTTGTGTCACCTCAGACGGCGGACAAGGACTTCTCATGCCTAGCCAATCTGACTTGCGTTACAGCTTCCAACCCCTGGTTGGCCAAGCTGAATTCGAAGTGGTGTCATTCGAACTCCGTGAGGGGATCAGCATGCCCTTCGAATTGGAGCTGACACTGATCAGCTTCGAAAATGATATCGACTTCGGTCATCTGCTCGACAAGCCCGTGCTGTTCACCATCTGGGATGGCGAACGCCCAGTGCGTTACGTGCACGGTCTGGTCAGTCGTTTCAGCCAGGCGGAAAGTGGCTTCTACCGCACCTACTACCACGCGCTGGTCGAGCCACAGCTGGCCCGTGCCGGCCTGCGCTCGAACTGGCGCATCTTCCAGCAGAAGACCGTGCCGCAGATTCTTGAGCTGATGCTCAAGCGACAAGGCATCAACCAGTACGAACTGCGCGCCAGCATGGACCATCAGGTCCGCGAGTTCTGCGTCCAGGCCGGTGAGACGGACCTGGCGTTCATCGCCCGCCTGGCTGCTGAAGAAGGCTTCGTCTACCGCTTTGCGCACAGTGAAAAGCTGCACAAGCTGATCATTACCGATCGGCTGCAATCATTCGGGCTGATCAGCCATGGGACCATCAAGGGCGAGGAGGAAGACGAGGGCTTCTTTGATGGCGACGAGCCTGTAGACCCAAATAGCGTGCTCTACCAAGCCAACAGCGGTGGCGATCAAGCCAAACCCTGCCTTCGCCGCTTGCGCTACAGCGAGCAGGTGCGTACCGCTCGCCAGGTTCAACGCGACTACACCTTTACCAACCCGGCCTACCGCCAAGAGCACAGAGCCGCCGGCCCCTTTCTGGAGCATCAGTCCAAAGAGTACGAGCGTTTCGACTATCCCGGCCGTTACAAACGCGATGCGGTCGGCAAGCCGTTCACCGAAAACCGTATCACCGCGCTCCGCCATGATGTCCGTATTGCCGAGGTCCAAGGTGACGATGTTCGCCTGCAACCAGGCCTGAGCTTCACTCTGGCAGGCCACCCACGTGATGACCTCAACGCGCATTGGCGGGTGAACACGGTTACCCACAAAGGCAAACAGTTCACCAGCCTGCAGGAAGAAGCCGCCGGCGCAGATGTAAGCACGCGCTACGAGCAAACTGCCGTGCTGGTGCCCGGCCGGGCCGAATGGCGCCCTGCCCCATTGGCAAAACCACGCGTTGACGGCCCGCACATGGCAACCGTGGTCGGTCCGAAGGGAGAAGAGATCTATTGCGATGAGTGGGGCCGGGTCAAGGTCAGCTTTCCCTGGGACCGTGAAAGCCAGAACAACGAGTTCAGCTCTTGCTGGGTGAGGGTTTCACAAGCCTGGGCCGGCGGCAGCTGGGGCGCGATGGCCATCCCGCGGATCGGCCAGGACGTGATCATCCAGTACGTCAGCGGTGACCCCGATCAGCCGATGATCACCGGCCGTACCTACTGCGGTGACCAACTGCCGCCCTACGACCTGCCCGACCACAAGACCCGGATGACCATCAAGAGCCAGACCCACAAGGGTGATGGCTTCAACGAGTTGCGTTTCGAGGATGAGCTGGGCAAGGAAGAAGTGTTCGTCCACGCCCAGAAGGACCAGAACACCCAGGTCAACAACAACCAGTCTCTCACCGTCGGTGTTGATCGGACCCAGAGCATTGGCCAGGACGAGTCCATTGCCATCGGCCGCAATCGCCTGCGCGTGGTGAAAGCCAATGACACCTTGAAAGTCGGCGGCGGCAAAAACGACCTCATCGCCGGCGACTACGAGATCGAAGCAGGCAACACCCTGCGCCTCAAGTGCGGCAAGACACTGATCGAGATGCAGGCCAACGGCACGCTCAATATCACCTGCGAGACCTTCAACCTCACCGGGCAACAGACCGGACAGATCAACACGCCCGCAGCGAAGCTCGACCTCAACCCTGACGGGGGAGTGGCAGGTGCCACAGCGGATGGACGCGATAGCAGTGCACTGAAAGCCGATGTGGATGGGCACTTCAAGTAGCTGCTTGCACTTGCCCGTACGTAAAGACCTCCTGAAAGGACTCCCACAATGACGGAATACCTGACTCACGACCTGATCCTCAATCTAGGCGAGGAAGCACCTGAAGACCTGACGCTCAACATCCTGCGCTTTCGTGCCCGAGACACCACATTGGTGATGGCCCGCAGCCCTGTCGCCAATGACAAAACGTTGGACGAGGCCATCGACGACCAGCTACGAATACTGCGTGAAAAGTCCAAGGCAATAGCCATCACGCCTGCAAAGATCGCGCATTTGGGTACTGATGAACACCCGATTGAAGCTCGCGAGATGGCCATTGAATTAATGGTGGGTGACAAGACTCAGTTCCAGCTCCAAGTAGCCTGCCTGATCCCAGGTCAGCACCGCCTGTTAGTGCTGAATTACAGCAAGCCAGGCCCACTGAGCACCGATGACATTGAGCACTGGCGCGCAATAAAGCAAAAGCTTCGATTCAACTAAGGCCCTCGCCTGCGCAAACGACATCTAACCCATCGCTTGGAGCTAACACCCCATGGCGCAGATCGTTCACGCCGCCCGCATGGGCGACGAAATACTTCATCCCTCCCTGCTTGCCGAAGTGGTCAGTGCGGTCGCCGAGGCGGTCATCTATGCTGCCGCTACCGCAGCAGCCGCTGCCGCAATAAGCCTGGCTGTGTTGGGCACTGTCGCCACTGCCGGCACAGGAGGCATCGTCATCGGTATCGTCGCAGGGGCGGCGATCGGTGCGTTGAGCACTCTCTCCGTTGATGACAACCAATCTATCGGCGATGCCATCTCCAGTTTTTGCGACGATCTAGGTAACAGCGTGCAAGGACCCACGCCCTTCGGAAAGATCGAGAGCGGATCAGATAAGGTATTGATCAACAGTAAGCCCGCTGCGCGGGCTGCTGGAATCACTGGGCCACCTGGCGGAGGAGCGGCCGATGCCGAGCAGGTCGAACCCACAATTCTTGAGAACGTGGGTTCCATGGCCATGGCAGCGGTGCCGTACCTAGTCCCGTTTGTGGGTTTAGGCATGGCGATCCGCGATATCTTCTATCCACCCGTCACCACCCGAAAGGACGCTGGCGCGCAAGACAGAAGCAAGGATCAGATCTCCTGCAGTCGCCACCCGCCCATGCCCGAAACCTATATTGCACAAGGGTCGGACAAGGTCTTCATCGACAGTCAACCTGCAGCGCGCTCGGGTGACAAAACCACCTGTGATGCCAAGATCGATGTAAACGAAAATGTCTCACCGAATGTGCGCATTGGTGGCGGCACAGCAACGGTACGGGATATTCGCAATGGCAAGAGCAAGATTGCGATGTTTACGGGGATCATCGCAGGCATAATCATTTCACGACGATTTGGGCGTATTAAAGGCTGCAAGGCTGGCAACCCTGTTGCTGTAGCCACGGGCAGCAAATTCCAGGGCGGTCCCGAAGACACTGACTTCAGCCTCCCTGGCCTGCTCAGTATCGAATGGGCTCGCCGCTACGATAGCAGGGACACTCGCAATGGCGGCTTGTTTGGCAAGGGCTGGAGCGTTCCTTATGAGGTGGAACTTGTCCGAGTCCCCCATCCTGAGGGTGGCGAGCTGTTGGTCTACATCGATGATGAAGGTAATCGGCTGGAACTAGGCCGCATGAAGGCCGGCGATGCCTTTGTCAGTGTCCTGGATGGCTTGGCTTTCTTCCAGCTGGAGGATGGCCAAACAGTTGTCGAGGACATTTACGAGGGGCGCTACAAAGTCTTTGATATCGACCCTCACCAGCCCAGCCGTTCAAGACTCATCAGGCTGGGCGACCGCAATCTCAACTACGTTGATGTGCTTTACGACAAACAAGGTCGCCTGCAAGCGCTCTATGACAAGTACGGCCAAACGGTTGTCCAGCTTCACTATGAGGCTGCGCATACAAATCGTGTATCCAAGGTCTCGCGGATCTTCCTGTCGAACAACGGTGCCCCCGCTATCGAGCGGAACGAGCTACTGGTCAGCTACAGCTATACCGACAGAGGGCAGCTGCAGGAAGTCCAGGATGCGACAGGTCAGGTGGTGCGCCGCTTCAGCTATACCGAAGAGGGCTATCTGAAGCGCCACCAATTGGCTAGCGGCGCCGTTCGCGAGTACGAGTGGGAGTGCTACACCATTCCTGAAAAACGCCCTTTGCCTGTAAGAGCAGATGGCACACCCTATCGCCTGCCACCTTTGCTTGAGCCACAACCTGACCACGAATGGCGGGTCGTTCGCCACTGGGGTAGCGATGGTGAGGAATACAGGTTCAAGTACAACCTCGAAGAAGGCGAAACCCTCGTAACAGACGGACTGGGACGCACGGACCGTTATCTCTGGGGCCCACTGTACGACGTTTACAAGCATGTCGACGCACTGGGGAACTGCTGGCAAGCAGAGATCATCGCTGGGCAGTTGATCAAACGAACTGATCCACAGGGCGGCGAGTGGCAATACAGCTATGACGATATCGGCCGTCTGATCGAAACGCGCGATCCCCTTGGGCGAAGCGAACGCATCAGCTATCTGCGCCACTGGGCGCTACCCGTTCAGGTCACCGACGGAGCCGGGCGTACCCGACGCTACGGATACGATGCTCATGGCAATCTGTTATGGGAGCAGGATCCACTGGGCCGCAGCACCCACTATCAATACAACCCGGAAGGTCGCGTTACCCGCGTCACCGATGCCCTCGAAAAAGCCAAGCACCTAAGTTGGAACACCCGTGGCCAGTTGCTCAGCTATCGCGACTGCAGCAACAACCAGACGCTTTACCACTACGACTTGCAGGGTCGCTTGAGCGAAAGCATTAACGCGCGCGGTGAGCACACCCGCTTCCGATATGACGCTCGTGGCTACCTGATAGAAAGCGAAAGGCCCGATGGTCGTATTGACCGCTACGAAGTCGATACTGCTGGCCAGTTGACGCGCTACATCGACCCTGCGCAAAAAAACCTGCAATTTCGCTACGACCTCAGTGGGCGCATGGTCGAGCGCCTGGACGCCATGGGTCATAGCGTCAGATTTCGCTATGACGCCTATGGCCGACTGCTACACCTCACCAACGAAAACGACGAATCATATCGCTTTGGCTGGGACAAGCTTGACCGCCTGATTGCGCAGGAAGACCTGGATGGCAGTGGTCGCATTTATGAATACGACGTGTTGGATGGGGTCACCAGCCTTACTCACGTACCCTCTCCCCATGAACAAGCACCATTGTCCGAGAACGCCCCAGCAACGCGGACAACGCCGATTCGCCAAGATTTCGAACGCGATGCAGTCGGCCGCCTGCTGAGCAAGCGCACCGAGGATGGCATCACCGACTACAGCTACGACACCGCCGACAATCTGTTGTCCATCACCTTCACCAATAATCAGGGTGAAAAACAGCAGCTTGAATACACCTACGACCCCGCAGGGCAACTGTTGAGCGAAACTAACAGCGCCGGGCTGTTGCAGTACCGCTACGACGAGTTGGGCAACCTGCAGACGCTCACCCTCCCCGATCAACGCAATCTCAATTACCTCTACTACGGCAGTGGGCACCTGCACCAGATCAACCTGGACGGCCGGGTCATCAGCGACTTTGAGCGTGATGCCGTGCATGACGAAGTCATGCGCACCCAAGGCAACCTGATCACACGCACACGCTATGACAAAAGCGGGCGCTTGAGTGGCAAGGCAATCCACTATCGAGATGCCGCCGCTGAAGTCCTACCACTATTGGACAAGACCTATCGATATGACGCAGGCGACAACCTCATCGCCGAAGTGCTGACTCAGACCCAGCGCAAAGGCATGTCCAGCGCTGCAAACGATGAACATGCCGACCTCGAAAAAATAATTGGCCGATTCCACAGCCTGCCCCACACAGGCAGAAGCTATTCGGGCAGCAATCGATATGGCTACGATCCCAACGAACAACTTCAAACCGTCCAGCACTACCGTCCCGATTGGCAGGCTTCACAGGTAGAGGATTTCAAGTACGACAAGGCCGGTAATCTGTTTGACGGGCCCAAGCTCAATGGATTCATCAAGCACAACCGTGTACTGGTTTACCAGGACAAGCGCTACCGCTACGACCGCTTTGGCCGCTTGTGCGAGAAGCGAATCGGTAGCCATCGGGTTCAGCGCTTCGAGTATGACGCCGAACGGAGGCTGGTGTGCGTAGAGCAGGAGCGGTATGGTGAGATAGAGCGCATTGTGTTCGGCTACGACCCGCTGGGACGACGGATCAGCAAGGCGATCTACAAGCCAGGCGAAGCCGAGCCGATATACCGGACGCTGTTTCACTGGCAGGGATTGCGCTTGCTGCAGGAAGTTCAGAGCGGGCTGCCCAGCCTGTATGTCTATACGAGCCCGAACAGCTATGATCCGCTGGCACGGATAGACGGGAAACCGGGTCAGGAAGACATACAGTATTTCCACACCAATCTGGCCGGACTGCCCGAACAGTTGACGGATCAACAGGGTCATACACTCTGGTGCAGCAATTATCACGGCTGGGGCACCACACGGGATGAGTGGCGTACTCAACGGCAAGAGCGTGAGCAGAACTTACGGCACCAAGGACAGTATCTCGACCAAGAGACGGAGCTACACTACAACACATTTAGATATTACGATCCTGACATAGGTTGTTTCATTCAAATTGATCCGATAGGGCTAAACGGCGGATTAAACCTTTACCAGTACGCACCGAATCCGCTGAACTGGATCGACCCGCTGGGTCTTACTAAATGTTCGCCTGGGAAAGATGATAGTGCTCACAACGATGACAGTGCTCACAACGCAGCGGACTACCAGAAGCTTAAAGATTATTATACTCAGCATGAAAAATATGGTTCTGGCGGCGTAAGAGAATTACAGAATGGCCGTTACCGTTTTTATGACGAAATTAAACCGTCTCGAAATCCAGGCGAAATGAAAGGTGCCAGATTAGTTAGAGAATGGGATCCTTCTACCGGCAATAAACGTACATGGTATGAAACAATAGACCATACTGGAAATATATGAAGCGTGGCTCCAAAGCCCGTTACCCATGAAAAGAACCATCATATATTTGATATTGATGGTAGTTATAAAGGAAGGAGATAGCACTTTGAGCACTCAACTTCAACGTATTGATATAATTCATAAAATATCAGACATATTAGCAGGTAACGCAAAGAGAGACGATGTTTCCGAATGGGCATTTAATATATTTGATGATGACTCATTAAGACTGGAAGATCCCGTAGTTTTAAAATATCTAAAATTGCTAGGAGCTGTTGATTTACCTTCTTCAGATCGAGATTTTTTATATACGGATGATGATCTTCGCCACTGGATAACTGAAATCGAGAGTCAATAATAAAAGCCGGAAGCGATCTCTACGATTCTTCCGGCTTTTTACCTTCAGCCGCTGACCTGAGCCAGCAACGTCGGTCGCGGTAGGAATGGCAGTCACCTGCCACCCCCCGCACAGATCCGTACGTGCAGAATTACCGCATACGGCTCCTGCCTTGGGTTTTGACGCCGAAGCGGGTTATGGGATAAAGATGCATTGTTAGCTCACGCGGATACGGGATGAACAGCCTTGCCAGCGCAGTCATGCGCTCCCAATTCAGTCGGTGTCGCTGACTCCTTCATTTGAGGGCCTACCTCCATGCTCCGATAACTTCACGGCGAAAAGCATCCAGCCGTTTTGTATTACCGGGCACATGATAGTAATTGCAGTAACCCGTGAACAGTCGATTCAGCCACTTTCCGATCACGGGAACCGGTTCGTGCCTACGCTTATGCAGTTGTCTGCGTATCTCTTTGAGTGTTGCTCTCATACGCTTGGCGATGGTCTCCCGCCCGACCTCGAACATCCCATTCTTGGCTTGACTACAGAAATGCGTGAACCCGAGGAAGTCGAATGTTTCTGGTTTTCCTTCCCCACGCCTCTTGCGATCTTCCACCGCGAACCAGCCAAACCGCAGCAAACGTGTTTTCTCTGGATGTAGCGTCAAGTTGAATTGAGCGAGTCGAACGTCCAATGCACGGCGAAAACTCCATGCATCTTCACGCTTTTCAAACCCGATTACACTGTCGTCTGCATACCGCACGGCAATCATCTGCCCCCCTGCAGTACGCTCGCGCCATTGCCTGACCCATAAGTCCATCACGTAGTGCAGGTAGATATTGGCCAATAACGGTGAAATGGGCGCACCTCGTGGTGTGCCCTGCTTCGCAGAAATTCGCTTCCCGTTTTCGAGAACACTTGTGCGCAGCCATCGTGCTATCAGTGCTCACTCTCGTCTATCCGCAATTCGGTGTTGCAGGAAACACATCATCCACTCGTGATCAATGGTGTCAAAGAACGCACGAATATCCACGTCCAATATCCACTGAACTCGACGACCAGGGCGAAACCCATACGAGAGTCCAAGGAAGCTCTGCTCATAGATGGCGTTGAGCACTTGTACGACGGCGGCTTGGACGATCTTGTCCTCCAACACCGTTACGCCCAGCGGACGCTCGCTGCCATCTGCCTTTGGGATAAATACCCGCCGAACAGGTTTGGCTCGATAGCGGCCACTGTGCACGTTGTCATGCAAAGCTTTCAGCTTCTCCTGAAGATCTTGCTCGTAATCTCGCCACGATATTCCGTCTACACCACAGGCCGAGTCTCGCTTGAGAGTATAAAAACTCTCGCGCAACAGCTCGACCGTTACGTGGTGCAGCAGGTTCGTGAACTTGACTCGGTAATCCCGCCGAGCTGCTTGACGTACAGCGAGCAACCCTGACAACACACTTGTCCGGCTCTGCGTCCGAGATGCGGAAGTCTGTTCACTGTTCCCCTTGGCTAACTCCCTTTCCTCCATCACCTCCGCCGGGACAAGCCCGTTGTTCGGCAACTTCTCAGGTACTACGGAGTTATCCGACTTCTCGCTCGCGTAGGCGGCAGGCTTTTGGCTTGTGGCCTTTCCTGCCCCGTCTGGACTGTCACGACCAGACACGAGCGAGATCTCCCAGCTTCCGTGAAGTTGACTTCCCAGCATGCTCAGGGTCTACGACCGCGCAGGGCGTGAAACATGACTTGCGATTATCGTCATGCACACTGTGGCCTTCCGCTTCGCATAACAGTGTCGGCGCCATGGACTCATGATTTCGCGGATCAATGGCTGGCCTGCTGGTTTCCCCTGCCAACGCTTCTCCGTATACCTCACGGTGCACAACGTATGGCTCGGGGTCGAGGTGTTTCGCCATAACTTCTCTCGTAGGGACTTTCACCCTTTATCACCTGCCGGCTTGGCTGGCGCACTAAGCGCTCCATGAACCCCACATTCAAAGCGCCTACTTGATCCCTGATGCTGTGCTCCCGATTTTTTCTGGAGCTCGCCCACATGATGCGACCTGACGCCAAAGTCGAAAAAGTGTACCTCTACCCCAAGCCCGGGCTCGCTCGATCAGCGCCTTCTTGAACGCCGCAGAGGCCTCTTCGATGGCTTCTGCAGTCATCAGCGTGTCGGGTAATTGATCAAGCAGTTCCTTCGGGAGCTTCGGCAGCTCACGCGCCGGTTGGCGCTCAGATTTCTTTTTGGTTGGCATACATGCACCTCTTACTCATGTTATGCCCGAACACAAAATTTCTGACACCCCCGGCCAGTGAGGCCTGTGGCATTTGCGCGCGACCGCCTTGTTTATACGACACGATATTAAGGCGGGCGCCAATGCCCCCCAGGAACGAAACAAATGTAGGAGCGAGCTTCGCTCGCGATGCGCCGCGCGGGCGGCGCTCGATTTCACAGGCGCAAAAGCCCTCAAGCCCCCCCAAACTCACGCTAAATCCCCCCTAATACCCCGTCATCTCCAGATACCCCCGCCCCCCCACACGCCCCTGCAAGCGCACCGGCCCTTCCCAATATGCAAACCGTGTCCGCATCCACGCACGCGGTTCCACGGCATCAGCCCGCACATCAACCCCATACTCCACCACCCGCACCCGCCAACGCGTCGGTACCGCCCTCCCGTCCTCCTGCCGATTCCAGGCCAACGCCTCCAAGTGAATCTGATCCCCCCGCAGCGCCACCACCTCCCCCTGCGGGCTGACCCACGTCCCCGCCCGGTACGGCAATCCCCCGGTGTCGCGCACCTGGAACAGCATCAGCTTCGCACCACTGTCCAGGTGCAGTGAAAACCAGTCCCACCCCGTCTGCCCGGCAGCCAGCGGCTGGCTGCTCCATTCCCGGTCAAGCCAGGCCTGGCCGGTCACCGCAATGCACTGGCCATCACGCTCTACCTCACCACTGACCCGATAAAACGGCTGACTGTAGTAATACGAAGCTTGCCCCTTGCCCGACTTTTCGCTGTAGCCCTGGCTGCCGTGCAACACCAGCGGCCTGTCACTGCGCAGGCTCAGGTCGTAGCGAAAGCCTTCACCAGTTGCCTTCATCTGCAACCCCGCGATACCCTCGTGCCCCTGCAATGACCAGTCATTGATCCAAGCCCGGAACGGCTCGGCCACCACGCCTGCCTGGCCGACACCGCCGCGCGCCAAGGTCTCGCCAGAACGATGCCCACCTGGCCCGGTCAGGGCCGCGTGCCCCATCCACAGGTTTGGGCTGTTCCAGTCGCGGGTCTCGGCCCCTGGGCGCAGCGCCGAACGGAACAGCGTCCACTGCGCCCCCCAGTCACGGCCCTGGCTATCCTTGAGGTTCGCGGTGACGTACCACCACTCGATGCGAAAACCATCGTGGGCCCCGTGATCACGCGGGAACACCAAGGGGTGATCACGCGTCACCTGGCTGAACCCGCTAACCTGCTGCCCCAGCCCGGCAAAGCTCTCGGGCGCAGGCTCATCACACCCGCACAGCAACAGGCACAACAGCACAGACGCGCTACGTTTCATCGGCAAACTGCCTCAACAAATCGCTTGGCTGGCGCCGCGCCAGTTGCCACAACGGCCAGGCGCTGGCCAGCAGGCTGGTCAGGATGCCCAGCACGGCCAGTTGCATCAGTTGCGCAGGGAAGACATACAGCGGCAATCGCCAGCCGAACGCCTGCACGTTCACCACCGCCACCAGGCACCACGCCAGCAAAACCCCTACCGGGATCGCCAGCAGCACGGTGAGGCTGCTCAGCATCAGCGTCTGGCCCAAGCTCAGCCAGACCAGTTGCCTGCGGCGCACCCCCAGCGCCCAAAGCGGCGCCAGCTGGCCCAAGCGGCTCTGGCCCAGGGTCAGCAGGTTGATGAACATGGCCACGCCAGCAACACCCAGCGTGAGGCTGTTGAGGGCAGCGGTGGCGGCGAAGGTGCGGTTGAACACGTCAGTCGACCAACCCTTCAAGCGCGACTGCTCGACCACGCGGCTGTCGTCCAGGGCAAAACGCTGCTGCAGCGCGGCCTTGAGGGCCGGCACGTTCGCGGGGGCGCTATCCAGGCTCAGGCCGGTCAGCGTTGCCTGCGGCCAGTGCTTGCGCAGCCAGTCGGCATTGACCAGCACATGCCCCTTGGGGTTGCCGTAATCGGCATACACCCCCACCACCGTCATGGGCGGCGCGCCATCGGTTGCCAGTGCCAGGGTATCGCCCACGCCCAGGCCGAGGCGGCGGGCCAACTGCTCGCTGAGCATTACTCCCTTGCCCTGTGCCAATTGCTGCCAGGCCTGCGCGTGCTGCTCCATCAAGGGCCAGCGGCTGCGGTAGGCCGGGTGGTCGACAACCCCCTGCACCTGCACCGGCCAACCCTGCAGGCGCGTTTCCACACGCCAGCCTGGCAGTACCACCTTGGCCGCAGGTTGCTGCTGGAGCCATTGGTACATCTGCTCACCTTGCGCAGTATCCCGGGGCGTCACGTAGAGATCGGCGGCCAAGCGCAGGTCAAGCCAGCCAACAAAGGTCTTGCGAAAGCCCTCGGTCATGCTGCCCACGCCGACACTGGCGGCCAGCGCAAGCAGCAAGGCCATCAACGCCAGGCTCAACGCGGGCAACTGTTGGCGGCTGTCGGCGATGAACCACTGCGACAGGGGCCGACGGCGCCCGCGCGCGGCCCAGGCCAATACACCGTCTAGCAAGGCTGGCAACACCAGTGCCGAAGCCAGCAGCAGTGCCGCCACCGTGACAAATGCACTGACCAGGCCCTGGCCCAGTTGCCAACCGCCCAGCATCACCAGCAGCAAAAACACCGCCAGACAGCGCTGGAGCCTCAACCAACGGCCTTGTGCCAGCCGCCAGGCCTGGGGTTGCGCAAGCGCCAGCAACGGCAGGCGGGCGGCCTGCAGCACACTGCCGACCCCGGCCAGCAGCGCCCCCAGCACACTCACCAGCACCCCCGCCAACCACCACCACGCTGGCAGGTGCAACGCTGCGCCAACTTGAGCGCCATACAGGCCACGCAAGCTGGCTGCGAAGTCCGGCAGCAGCAGCGCCGCCAGCCCATAGCCGCTGGCCACCCCGGCCAGACCACCCAACACGGCGAACAGCCCCAGCTCCAAGGCCAACCCAAACAACAGGCTGTGCAAGCTGACGCCACAGGCACGCAGGCTTCTGATCAGGTTGCGGCGTTGCTCCAGTGCCAGGCCAATGGCGGCATGCGCGATAAACAGCCCGACCACGAACGCCAACAGGCCGAGGGCCGTCAGGTTCAGGTGAAAGCTTTCGGTCAGCCGCTGCAAGCCACCGTCGTCACTGGGGGGTTGCAGTTCGAGCTGCGCGGCAATATCTGCAGGCAGTGGCTCGACAGGCCCCGTCAGCAACAGCCGCGACAGCCGCCCAGGCGCCTGCAGCAAGGCTTGGGCATGGCCGATGTCGACCACGATCACGCCTGGCGCCAGCTCCGGCTTGAGCACAAAAGGCGGCAGCACCTGCCCCTCACTGCTCACGGCCTGGTCGGTAACGGCCTTGCCCAACTGGCGCAAGGTATCCGGCCCTACCCAGGCTTGCCCCGGCGTACCGATAAAGGCCTGCAGATCGAAGTCTGCCGCCCGCACACCGGCAACGGCGGTGGTCGATGGCAGGCTCAGCGGCTCGATGCCCACCAGCCGAACACTCACGGGCTGCTCCCCGGCAAACCGCAACCGCCCTTCCAGCACCGGGGCAACCGGCCAGCCCAACTGGCGCAATTGCAGGTACAGCGCCTGATCGAACCGCTCCCCCTCACGCGGCACCAACTGCGCTTGCAGCGGCCCCGCCAACACCGCACTGGCGCGCGCATAGTCGCTGCGCGCCTGGGTGTTGAGCGCCTGGACACCGGTCCATAGCGCAGTGGCCAGCCACAAACCGGTAAAAATGCTGAAGCACTGCACGCGATGACGCTGCCAATGGCTCAACAGCGCCCGCAAGGTGAGCATCAGCGGGTTCATGGGCCGTGCTCGTCGCGCACACGGCCAGCTTGCAAGTAGCAGCAATGCGCCAACCGCGCTGCCAGGCGCTGGCTGTGGGTCACCATCAAGACACTGCTGCCGGCCTCGGCCACCAGTTGCAGGAACAGGCCCAGCACCTCGTCGCTGCTGGCTTCGTCCAGGCTGCCGGTGGGCTCGTCGGCCAGCACCCATGCGGGGCGAGCCGCCAGGGCGCGGCCGATGGCAACCCGCTGCTGCTGGCCGCCGGACAACTGCTCGGGGTAACGCGTCAACAGCTCGGCCAGGCCCAGACGCGCAGCCAGGTACCCCAGCCAAGGCCGATCATGCCGGCCGGCGAGCCGTGCCTGAAAAGCAAGGTTCGCCCCCACATCCAGGCTGCTGATCAGGTTGTACTGCTGAAACACCAGGCCGATGCCTTCGCGTCGCCAGCGCGCCAGGGACGATTCCGAGCGGCTATCGAGCGGTTCACCGTCAATCAGGATGCGCCCACTGTCGGCACGGTCCAGCCCGGCAATCAGGTGCAGCAACGTACTCTTGCCACTGCCGGACTCCCCCATCAGCGCCAGGCTGCTGCCGCGCGCCAGGCACAGGTCGATGCCCTGCAGCACCGGCAGCGGGCCTTGGGGCGTGATGAACGACTTGTGCAGTTGCTCGACCACCAGCATCGGGAGTGTTCCTCGTGGCGCCACCTCGCAAGCGGTGGCTGAGTGCCCCCTTAGGAATAGCACAGCCAGGCACTACAACCGCCAGGCAACGAGCTAATGGATCCATAAAAACAAGCCAAGCCCCATCAAGGTTCGATAATCGCCCATAAAACGGCGAATTACAGGCTTATTAATTTGACCAAACCATCAGGCGCCCTATTTAATGGATCCATTAAATAAAAACAATCGCTACTCCGGAGAGCCTCATGTACCCGAGAAACACTTGGTATGTCGCCTGCACCCCTGACGAAATCGCCGACAAGCCGTTGGGCCGGCAAATCTGCGGGGAAAAGATCGTGTTCTACAGAGGCCACGAGAACCGGGTGGCGGCGGTGGAAGATTTTTGCCCGCACCGCGGCGCGCCACTGTCGTTGGGCTATGTCGAAAACGGCAACCTGGTGTGTGGCTACCACGGTTTGGTAATGGGCTGCGACGGCAAGACTGTCGAGATGCCAGGCCAACGGGTCAGGGGCTTCCCCTGCAACAAGACTTTCGCCGTGGTCGAGCGCTATGGCTTCATCTGGGTCTGGCCGGGCGACCAGGCACAGGCAGACCCAAGCCTGATCCCCCATCTGGAATGGGCGGTAAACGATGACTGGGCCTATGGCGGCGGGTTGTTCCACATCGGCTGCGACTACCGCCTGATGATCGACAACCTCATGGACCTGACCCATGAAACCTACGTGCACGCCTCCAGCATCGGCCAGAAGGAAATCGATGAAGCACCGCCCGTGACCACCGTCACCGGCGATGAAGTGGTGACTGCACGGCACATGGAAAACATCATGGCACCGCCGTTCTGGCGCATGGCCCTGCGCGGCAACGGGCTGGCCGACGATGTACCGGTGGACCGCTGGCAGATCTGCCGCTTCACCCCGCCCAGCCATGTGCTGATCGAAGTCGGCGTGGCCCACGCGGGCAAAGGTGGCTATCACGCCGACGCGCAGCACAAGGCATCCAGCATCGTGGTCGACTTCATCACCCCCGAAACCGACACCTCGATCTGGTACTTCTGGGGCATGGCCCGCAACTTCGCTGCGCAGGACCAAGCGCTGACTGCAAACATCCGCGAGGGCCAGGGCAAGATCTTCAGTGAAGACCTGGAAATGCTCGAACGCCAGCAGCAGAACCTGCTCGCCTACCCCCAGCGCAACCTGCTCAAGCTCAACATCGATGCCGGTGGCGTGCAGTCGCGCAAGATCCTCGAGCGCCTGATCGCCAACGAGCGCATGCCCCAAGCCGAACTGATCGCGACCAGCGCAAGCCCAGCCTGACGAGGAACGGACATGATCGATGCCGTAGTGGTTTCCCGTAACGACGAAGCACAAGACATCTGCAGCTTCGAACTGGCCGCCGTCGATGGCAGCCTGCTGCCGCCCTTCAGCGCCGGGGCACACATTGATGTGCACCTGCCTGAAGGGCAGGTTCGCCAGTACTCGCTGTGCAACCACCCCGAAGAACGCCACCGCTACCTGATCGGCGTGCTCAAAGACCCCGCCTCACGCGGCGGTTCGCGCAGCTTGCACGAGCAGATCCACAACGGCGCCCGCCTGCGTATCAGCGCACCGCGCAACCTGTTCCCACTGGCCCAGGGCGCCCGCCGCAGCCTGTTGTTCGCAGGCGGTATCGGCATCACCCCGATCCTGTGCATGGCAGAGCAGTTGGCCGCCAACGGCGCGGATTTCGAACTGCATTACTGCGCCCGCTCCAGCGAACGCGCAGCCTTCATCGAGCGTATGCGCGGCGCCGCCTTTGCCGATCGCCTGTTCGTGCATTTCGACGAGCAACCCGAGACCGCGCTGGACATCGCCCAGGTGTTGGCCACCCCGCAAGCCGATGTGCACCTGTATGTGTGCGGCCCGGGCGGGTTCATGCAGCACGTGCTGGAAAGCGCCAAGGCGCAGGGCTGGCAGGAGGCGTGCCTGCACCGCGAATACTTTGCCGCCGCGCCGGTCGATACCCAGGGCGATGGCAGCTTCTCGGTCCAGCTGAACAGCACCGGCCAGGTGTTCGAGGTGCCCGCCGACCAGAGCGTGGTGCACGTGCTTGAGCAGCACGGCATCGCGATCGCCATGTCATGCGAACAAGGCATCTGCGGCACCTGCCTGACACGCGTCCTGTCCGGCACGCCCGAGCATCGCGACCTGTTCCTCACGGAGCAGGAGCAGGCCCTGAACGATCAGTTCACGCCCTGCTGCTCGCGGTCGAAAACCCCGCTGCTGGTGCTTGACCTCTGAGGGGCCTCACGCCGAGGGCAGGATGACCTTCATGCGCGCGTCTGCCGTTGCCGCGCCGAAGGTCTCGGCATAACGCAAAGTGGCATTGGCGTGCTCGCGCATTATGGCTTCGGCGCGGGCACCCTGCCTGCTGACCAGGGCATCGAACACCGAATGGTGCTGCATGTGGGCGTAGTTGAAGCGCCGGTATTCACGCGCCAGGTCATGGCGATCCACTGCCAGGGCGGTGACCGAGGCGAACGGCAGGTGGTCATTGCGCGCCAGGGCATCGGCGATCGCCGGGTTGTGGCTGGCTTCGACGATCACCTGGTGGAAGCGCATGTTGAGGTCATGGTAGGCCTGCAGGTCCTCTTCGGTGACGAAGCCTTTGCCGAACAGCTGGTCGCCTTCGACCAGGCAGCGCTGCAGCGCCTCTTGTGCTTCGTGCGACAGGCCACGCTCTGCCGCCTGGCGGGCGGCCAGGCCTTCGAGCACACCGCGAACCTCGACTGCGCCGGCGATGTCGTCTGCGCTGACCGAACGCACCTGAAACCCACGCCCGCCAAAGCGCACCAGCAAACCTTCCTGCTCAAGGGTGCGGAATGCCATGCGCACCGGCATGCGCGAAACACCGAAGCGTTCGGCGGTGGGGATTTCCATCAGACGCTCGCCGGCGGCCAGCTCGCCGGAGGCGATCATCTTGCGTAGCGTAACCAGCACCAATTGACCGGGCTTGCTCATCCAGGCAGTTTCCAGAGACGTGGGCGGCCATCTTAGCGTAATGGGAAAGCTTGTGGACCGCCTGGGGTGTGGCTGAGGGCGCAGAGGTGCTCGCCTTGATGCATTGGGTGGTTTTGAGATCGAGCGCCGCCCGCGCGGCGCTCGATCTCACAGGCGCCAAAAGCACCAAGCCATGCCCCTACCCCCCCAAATGCAACCGAGGCGAATGCGCCACCAACGTTCGGGTGTAATCATCAACCGGCCACCCAAGCACCTGCTCCACAGACCCCTCCTCCACCACCCGCCCCCGCCGCAACACCAGCACCCGATCAGCAATCGCCCGCACCACCCCAAGGTCATGGGTCACAAACAACACCGCCAGCCCCTCCCCCTGCAACCCCCGCAGCAACGCCAGAATCGATGCCTGCACAGACACATCCAGCGCCGAGGTGATCTCATCGCAAACCAACAACCGCGGCTCGCAGATCAGCGCACGGGCAATCGCCACGCGCTGCCGCTCGCCACCCGACAAACTCTGCGGGTACAGGCCTGCCACACGCGCCGGCAGCGACACCCGCGCCAGCACCGCCTCGACCCGGCGATGCGCCTCATCACCGCGTACACCAAAAAAATGCGCCAACGGCGCGCTGAGGGTTTGCGCGATCGTCTGGCATGGGTTCAAGGCCCGGTAAGGGTTCTGAAACACATACTGTATCTGGTGACGCAGCCGCGCATCACGCTGACGCGCCGAAAACGCCAACGGCTCGCCGCCATAGCGTAGTTGGCCCTGCACGTTCTCGCCCAACCCGGCGATGGCCCTGGCCAGGCTGGTCTTGCCCGAACCGGACTCGCCCACCAGCGCCAGGCACTCGCCTGGCGCCACCTGCAAAGACACATCGAACAGCACCTGGCGGTCGTACGCCACATCCAGCCCCTGGACCTCCAGCAACACACCTTCACCCGGCGCCGTGACCGACTCGACAGCGACGTCGCCACGGGGCAATACCTCACGGTGCGGCACCAGGCAGGCGACCTGATGACCCGCGTCGAGCGCCGACAGCGAAGGTTCTATCACCGCACACTCGGCACGCCGCCGGGCACAGCGCGGGGCGAAGGCACAGCCCGCAGGCCGCTGCCCCGGTGCCGGTGCGTGCCCGGCGATGGCTTGCAGCGGCTGACGCCGGGCAATGTCAGGGATCGCCGCGAGCAAGGCGCGGGTGTAGGGGTGCGCCGGGGCGCTGAACAACCTCTCGCGGCCCGTCACTTCAACCAGCCGGCCGGCATACATCACCATCACCCGGTCGACCAGGTCACGGACCACGGCCAGGTCGTGGGTCACGTACAGCGCCGCCACACCATGGCCTCGGCACAGGCGCTTGAGGGTGTCCAGCACATGCGCCTGGGTGCTGACGTCCAGCGCCGTGGTGGGCTCGTCGAGCACGATCAGCCTCGGCCGCAGCACAAACGCCAGTGCCAGCATCACCCGCTGCTGCTGCCCACCGGACAACTGGTGGGGGAAACGCCGCAGGAAGGCCGCATCATCCGGCAAGCCGACATCGACCAGGGTCTCCTGGATACGCTGCTGCACTGCATCGCCCGGCAATTTCGGCAAATGCGCCAGCACGGTTTCGCGCAGCAATGCGCCAATGCGCAGGGCCGGGTTCAGCGCGGTGGCCGGGTCCTGGGCGACGTAGCCGACCAACCCGCCGCGCGCCAGGCGCAGGGCCTCGCCCTCGAGTTCGAGCACCGCCTGCCCGGCCACCGCAATGTGCCCACCGGTAATCCGCGCACCCTGCCGCGCATGGCGCAACAAGGCGGTGGCCAGGGTGGTCTTGCCCGAACCGGACTCGCCCACCAGCCCAACGATTTCACCCGCTGCCAGGCTGAACGAGACATCGGCCAGCACATCCACCTGCCCGGCCAGCTCCACCCGCAGGTCACTGACCTGCAACACGTCGCTGGCAATCTTCACCGCCGCCGTCATGGCTGCTTCTCCCCGATACGTGCACTGACCCGGCCGATACCCTCGGCCAGGATATTGGTGCCATAGGCGAACACGGCAATCAGCAGTGCCGGCGCCAGCACCGCCAAGGGCTGGACCAGCAGGCCGGCCTGGTTCTCGTTGATCATCAGGCCCCAATCGGCCGCAGGCGGCGCTACGCCGTAGCCCAGGAAGCTCAAGCCCGAGAGCATGCCCACCGCCCAGGTCAACATGTTGCCGAAGTGCACCAGCAGCGGCGTAAGAATGTTCGGCAGGATTTCGTTGAACAGGATGCGCCAGCGGGAGTAGCCCATCATCTGCGCGGCCTCGACAAACTCCTGACCTGCCACCGCCACCGCACTGCCACGCGCAAGGCGGATGACCCCGGGGGTGAAGGCGATGGCCACGGTCAGCACAATCAGCCACGGTGCACGGCCAAGCATCGACACGATCAGCAGCACCAGGATCAGGTCCGGGAAGGCCAACGAGACATCCGCCGCCCAGCTGATCGCCTGGTCCAGCCGACGGCGCGAGAACCCGGCCAACAGGCCCAGGCTACCCCCGACCAGCAACGCCAGGGTGGCCGCCGCCACCGACATCCACAGCACCGACACGCCGCCGCTGAGCAGGCGTGACAGCAAGTCGTGGCCAAGAAAATCATGCCCCAACGGCGCACCGGCAGTCGGCGGGCCATACACCGGCCCGACCATGGCCGTGGGGGCATGGGGCGCGAGCCAGGGGCCAAGTACAGCCACCAGCACCACCCACGAGGTAATCACGGCGCCGCGCCGCACCTGCGGGTCGGCCAGCCAGCGTGCGTCAGTCATGAGTAGCCTCCTGGGCAGGTGTGCTGCGTGCGCGCCGCCACCAGGGGCGGATGCCGCGCCGGTTACGGCGGATCATCTTGACCCGGCGCGCGGTGCGCAATTTGGGGGTGAGCAGAACGGTGAGCAGATCCGCCAGCAGGTTGATCAGCACCACGGCCAGGGTGATGACCAGCACCACGCCCTGGATCATCGGCAAGTCGCGCATCTGGATCGCCGCATTGAGGGCGGTGCCGATACCGGGGTAGCTGAAGATCACCTCGGCCAGCAGCGCGCCGCCTACCAGCGTGCGCAGGGTCAGCGCCACGCCCTGGATCGCCGGGGTCAGGGCGTTGGGCAAGGTATGGCGCCAGACGATAAGCCGCTCCGGTATGCCGCGCAGGCGGGCGGCAACCACATAATCGGACTCCAGCGCCTCGATCATCGAGGCACGCACCATCCGCGTCAGGTACGGCAGCGCCGACAAACTCAGGGCAACCACCGGCAGCACCAGCGACGGCAGCTGCCGCCACAGGGGCAGTTGCGGGTCAAGGATCGACACCGCCGGTAGCCAACCCATGCCAGGCATGGAAAACAGCAGCACCAGGCCGACGGCCAGCAGAAAGCTCGGCGTGGCCTTCAACAGGATCAATGCCGACAAGCCCCAGCGGTCCAGCGGACGATCACGCCGCAAGGCCAGGCTCACGCCGAGGGTGAGTGCCAGCGGCACCACCAGCGCCAGCACGCCGGCCAGCAGTGCCAAGGTATGACCAAGACGACCGAACAGCAGCTGCGCCACGGGCACCTGTGAGTCCAGCGAAATACCCAGGTCACCGCGCAGCGCCGCGCCCATCCAACGCAGGTACTGGACCAGGATCGGCTGATCGAGGCCCAGTTGCTGCTGCAAGGTCAGGATGCTTTGCAGCGGCGCATCGGGGCCAAGAATGACCCGCGCCGGGTCCGAGGGCAGCGCCTGGGTGGCGATGAACACCACCAGGCTGATGACCCACGCGGTCAGCAGGCCGTAGCCCAGACGGCCTATGAACCAGGCCAGCCAGGCCGGCGTACGTGGGGAACGGTGAGCGTGATCAGGCATGGTTCAACCAGAGTTCATCGAAGCGCCAGGAGGCGAAAGTGGTCTGTTCCGGGGCAAGCCCACCCACCTTGGCGGACGCCGCATCGAGCACGTCGGAAAAGCCCCAGATCAACAGGCCGCCGCGTTCGTGCTGGATCACCTGGGCCTCGTGCACCAGCGCTTTACGCCGCTCAAGATCCGGTTGGGCCAGGGCCTGGTGGAACAGTTCGGTAAAGCGAGGGTCATGGAAGTTGCTGCGGTTGTAGATGGCCTGCGGGGCATCGTTGTGCAACGCCGAGGCGAGGAAGCCGCGGGCCGGCGTCGACCCCGGCGACAGCTGCCACTGCTCGCGCTGCGGGCCGTTGAATACCGAGCCATCGACCTGGTTGACCTTGACCTGAACGCCCGCCTTCTGTACTTGCTGGGCAAACACCAGGGCGGCATTCACGCCGGGGCCTGGCGTGGTGGTCAGCTCGACGCGCAAGTCGTCCTGCCCGGCCTGGCGCAGCAGCGAACGGGCCTGATCGAGGTCGTAGGGGCGCTGGGCGAGCGCATGGTTGTAGGTCGGGTCGTGGGGCGAATACAGGTCGTTGGCGATGCGGCCGAAGCCATTGAGCCCGCGCGCTACCAGTTCCTGGCGGTCGGCGAGCAGGCGAAATGCCTGGCGCACGCGCACATCCTGGAAGGGTGCCTTGGCCAGGTTCAGGTTGAAGCCGGTGAACGACGTGCTGGGCGAGGCGTACAGGCGCAGGCGCGGGTCGGCCTTGAGCAAGGCGCTGTGCTCGGCCTGCACCCCGCTGGCCACGTCCACTTGCCCGGCACGCAAGGCGGCGGCCCGCGAGACCTGGTCCTTGAATTCGATGATTTCCAGCTCATCGGCATAGGGGCGGTTGGGCTTGTAGTAGTTTTCGAAGCGGGTGTAGAGCGAGCGCTGCCCGGGGATGAAGCTTTTCAGCTTGTAAGGCCCCGCCCCGACCGGGTTGGTCACTGGGTGGTAGTCGGTGGGCACGATGCCGCCGAAGCTGATCAGCGTTTCATCCAGCGGGTAGAAACTCTGCCCGTGTTTGAAGCGGATCTCGAGGGTGCGGGGGTCGACTTTGCGCAGCGCCTGACGGTCGATGGCACCGACCAGCCCGGCAAACGGCGACGCCAACTGCGGGTCGGTCAGGCGCAGGATCGAGAACAGCATGTCGTCGGCCGTGATGCTCTTGCCATGGTGAAACTCCAGCCCCGGCTTGATGCGGATTATCCAGGCGCTGGCATCGGCATTCGGTTCGGCGAATTCGGCCAGGGCCAGGCGCGTGCTGACATCCGGGTTCCATTCCCAGAACTTGGCGTACAGCGCCCAGCCGCGGATGATCCCGCCGCCCACCGGTTTGTGAGCATCGAGGTTGCCGGCCTGGTCACCGTCGATGATGCCCACGCGCAAACGCCCACCGTGCACCGGCGTGGCCGCCAATGCGGCGGCGCCAGCCGTTGCCGCAGGCGCGCCGCCGTCGCAGCCGCTGAGCAGCCCGCCACCGAGCAGCAAGCCTCCCCCCACGGCCAGGCTGTTGCCGAGAAACACCCGGCGCGAAAACAGCTCACTCATCACCCTCTCCTTACGCCGGTTGCGCCACAGTCGGTTTGGCCTGGGCGCCGAGGCGCGGCACTTCGAAACCATGGTCCAGGTCGAGCAGCGGGAACAGCAGGTCTGCCACCCGGTGGGCTTCGTCGATCAGCGGGAAGCCCGACAGGATGAACGCCGAGGTGCCCTGGGCTTCGTATTCGCGGATCCGCGCGGCCACCTGTTCGGCGCTGCCGACCAGGTAGGTGCCGGCAGCCGGGCCCAACAGGTTGAAACCGAACAGGCTGGGGCCCAGCCAGACGTTGGGGTGGATTTCCAGCTCACGGGCGGTGGGCAGGCGCCCGGCGCGAATGCTGTCAAGGTTGCGCTGGATGCGCGGGTCGTCGCTGACATAGCTGTCCAGGGTCTGCCCCGCCGGCAGCTGGCGCTCGATGGCCGCCCGGGCGGTGGCCAGCGAGGTGCGCTGCAGCAGCCGCTCGGCATGGGCCCAGGCTTCTTCTTCGGTCTCGCGCACGATGATTTGCAGGCGCGTGCCATAGGTCAGCTCGCGGCCGATTTTTGCGGCTTCTGCCGCCACCCGGCGGAACTTGTCGCCGAGTTTTTGCGGGGTATCGGCGAAGCTCAGGTAGACGTCGAGCAACTGCACCGAATGGGCTACGCCCGGCGCTGAAGTGCCTGCGCCCCACAGCGGGATGCCAGGTTTCTGCCTAGGGGGGTGCCAGCCGCCCAGCGGGTGGCTGGCCGCCGCTGGCGCACGTGGCGAGAGCTTGACGTAGCGCCCGTGGTAGCCCGCGGTTTCGCCGGCGTAGAAGCCCTGGAACGCGCGCCAGTATTCCAGGCTGAAGTCGTAGCGTTCATCGTGCGGGTAATGTACGCCCAGTGTGGCCAGGCCTGCGTCGTTGCCATTGACCACATTGAACAGCAGGCGGCCGTTGGAGAACTGGTCGAAAGTGAGTGCCCACTTGGCCAGTACCGCAGGTGACAGTTCGCCTGGGTGCTGGGCGACCAGGAAGCGCAGCCGCGATGTGGCATCGATCAGGGCGGCCGACACCGCGAGGCTTTCGTTGGGGCTGGAGCCGAGCAGCGAGCCGTAGAAGCCCAGGCGATCAGCCGCGATGGCCAGTTGCTTGAGGTGCTCGAAATCGGTGTTCCAGCGGCCTTCTGGCTCCCAGGGATAGGGGCCGTCGGGGGTGGTGAGGTACCAGAGAATTTTTACTGCCATGGGGCTGTTCCTTGAGCGGGTGAGTAGGCCTTGGGGGGCTGCTATGCAGCCCCAGCTATCGCATCAGCTACGCCGATCGATGCCTGGCACCAGCCCCAGTTCGGTTGCGCGCTCATACAACCCACTCATCTTCCACTGCTGGGTCAGCACCCCAGGGCCATAGGGCCGCGAGCCGCCCAGTGCATCAGCCAGCAACTGAATCTGCGCGCCCTCCTCCAGCAACAAGATGAACTCGGCCGTTGCCCGCAGCCCCTGCTTGCCCCACACGGTGGAGCCGCCGTTGGCTTCCAGAATGGCCAGGTTGAACGGGTTTTCGGCAATCTTGTCGAGGATGAAGTCCACCTCGGCCTGACGCCGGTCGATGTACACCGGCAACTCCCTGGCCAGCTGATAGCGCTGCACCGGCACATAGTGGAACGGCAAGGTGCGGTGGGTCTGGGCCCAGGCGCCGAGGTAAGGGCTGTGCACATGCGAGACCGTGGTGATGTCAGGGTGCGTATGGAACAGTTTGGTGTAGCGGCCCAGGCCGCCTTTGCCCTTGCCGACGATGACGTTGCCAGAGAAGTCGGTCACGGTGGCCTGCAGCGGCTTGCGGTGGTTCCAGGGGCCGCCGTAGTTCACCGACACCAGCAGCTCTTCACCGGGCACGCGCTCGATGAAACCGACCGTGCCATTGGCGGTGATGGTGTTGGTCTCGCGGAACACGGTAAACGCAGCTTCGGCTTCAGCCACCACCTGGTCGATGAAGGCTTGCAGTTCGGCAGTGACGGGGCGTTCGTTGATCAGTACGGTCATGTTCAATCTCCGGGTGCTAGTGCAAGGTCAGGCGCGGCGCTGGGCCAGCAGTTCATGGGCAGCTTGCAGGGGCCGTGGGTCGACCCAGTCGGCGAGGCTGAAATCGGCTTCCAGGAAGCCATGCAGGTACAGAAAGTCTTTTTGCCTGCCGAGGAAGGCCAGGCGTTGCTCGGACAGGTCCGGCGCCAAGGTGGTGTGGAAGGCCCCGCGGTAGGCGTCGGCCACACCCTGGCTACCGGCGCGGGTTTCGTCTTCGAGGAAGCGGTTCAGTGCCTCGCGGTTGCCCGCGGCCCACTCGGCAGCGCGCAAGGTCTGGGCGAGGAAGCGCGCGACCAGGTCGAAATGGTTGTCGAGCAGGCTCTGGTGCACGGTGATCGGCCTGGGCGTACCGTTGTTGATGCGGTGGCGCGGGTCGGGCAGCAGGTCGAGGTCGACGCCCACCACCAGGCCCAGGCGCCGCGCCGCATCGGCAGCTGCCGCGCCCTTCACGTAGACGGCGTCGACTTCGCCGCGCACCAGGTAATCAAGGCCAGACCACAGGCGCTGCAGGCCCAGTTGCGGGGTAGCGGCGCTCGCCTGGTCGAGCAGCGCCACCTCCACCAGTTGCACGTCATCCAGCTGCAGGCCGGCCGAGGCCAGGGCGCCTTTGTAGCCCTGCAGGCTCATGGCGCGGGCAATGCTGCCGGGGCGGCTGTCGCCCCAGGCCGGCAGGGCCAGGCGCTTGCCGCGCAGGTCGGCGGCGCTGCGGATGCCTGCGTCGGGGCGCACCAGGATGGTCTGCCATTCTTCGATCCAGGTCAGGCCGATCAGCCGGCTTGGCGAACCGGCGGCACGGGCGGCCAGTGCCGGCACGTTACCGCCTTCGCGAAACAGCCCTGGCAGCTGGTGATCGTAATGGTGGTGGCCGAGCTGACGGGCCTCTTGCAGGGTCGAGACCGGCAAACCGTCACGGGCGAACTCTTCGTCCAGCCAGCCAAGCTTGTAGGCAATGCCCGAGGCGGTGGGCACAGGGCAGCGGGTGAACCAGATGCGGTCCAGGGCGGTAGGGTCGTCGGTTTGCGTTGCGGCAGTAGCACGTGTCATGGGGTGGCTCCTTGGGCGTCGTGAAAGCCCCATTGCAGCGTGCGTGCCAACCGCTGGAGGCCTTGATTTACGCGGAACTCGTAGTCGCTCGCAGGCCCTGGCTGCTGGGCACGGAGCAGGATTGCGGGCGGGCTGCTGCCAGACCAGCAGGGGCACTGCTGCTGGGGCAGCAAAAGCTGGCGAGGGCCACGTGGAATGGGGCCTGGCGAGGGGTGGCAAAGATATTGCTCAAGGGCATTTGACCGCGGTGTAGCCATTCGCGGGTAAACCGCCCCCACAGGGGCCGTGCACGCCCTGTGGGGCAGGTTTGCCCGCGCAGCAGGCGCACTGGCCCCTCAAGCAAACCGAGACCTTTCCATGAGCGCCATAGAACCCAGCCCCACCCACCGCTTGACCAGCGAGGCCGAAGCCATCGCTGCTGCCCGCGAGGTCGCCGCACAGATCGCGGTACTCGCCGCCGACCCGGCCAACAACGGCCAACTGCCGCGCCGCCAGGCCGAACTGCTGTCCAGCAGCGGCCTCACCGCCATTGGCGTACCGGCCGAATTCGGCGGCCTGGGTGCCTCGGTGCAAACCCTCGTCGAAACCGTGCGCCTGATCTCCATTGCCGATGGCGGCGTCGGCCAGTTGCTGCAGATTCACAACGTGATGCTGCGCGGCATTTTCACCGGCTACGCCAGCGAAGTACGTGACCGCCTGATCGCCGACGTGCTGGCCGGCAAGCGCTTTGGCAATGCCCTGGCCGAGGTCGGCGGCAAGAACAAGTTCGCCCTCAAGACCCGCGTCGAGCGCCGCGCCGATGGCAAGCTGGTGCTCAATGGCAGCAAGTTCTACTCCACCGGTTCTTACCTCGCCGACTGGATTTCGCTGACCGCCGCCAGCGAGGACGGCGGCGTTGGTGTCCTGCTGCACCGCGACACTCCCGGGCTGACCCTGGTCGACGACTGGCAGGCCTTCGGCCAGCAGAACTCGGTGAGCGGCACGGTGAACTTCGACGAAATCGTGCTCGACGAGCGCTACCTGTCGCGGCGCAGCGGCCCGATGAAGCGCACCGGCCTGACCTTCCCGCAGATTCTCCACGCGGCCATCGACACCGGCATCGCGGCCGGCGCGCTGCAGGCGGGCGTCGACTACCTGCGCGAGCATGCGCGGGCCTGGGTGGAAAGTGGCGTCGAGCGCGCCAGCGACGAGCCGCATGTCATTCGCCAGATAGGCGAGTACGCGGTGGCCCTGCGCGGGGCCGAGTCGGTGCTGCGTGATGCTGCGCGGGTGTTCGACGCGCATGAGCGTGACCCGGAGGACAAGGCCCTGCAGGACGAGCTGATTCTCTCGGTGGCGACTGCCCGTGCGCATTCCGATGGCGCGTCATTGAAGATCGCCAGCGACCTGTTTTCGCTGCTGGGGGCCAGTGCTTCGTTGAGCAAGTGGAACCTTGACCGATTCTGGCGAAACGCGCGGGTGCATACCACCCATGACCCGATTCGCTGGCGGCTGCATAACGTGGGTAACTATTACCTCAATGGTGCCGATCCGGGGGAGTACACCGCTGTGCTCAATGCCAAGGAAGCGCAGGGCGCGACGCGCCGTTGAGCTTATGAACCCGGGGGGGCGCTTTGCGCCCCCATCGCGACGCAAGGCCGCTCCTACAGGGGCCGTGTCGCTTTTGATCGAGCCTTTTCATGAACCATCCGCTTCTTCGTGCCTTGGCCATTTATCGTGAAATGCCCTGGCGCTTTGCGCTTGTCACCACGTTGTACATCGCTGGCAACCTTGGCCTGGTCTGGCAGCAATGGCTGATCGGACACGCCGTGGACGATGTCAGCGCCGGCCGTGCCGTGGTGCGCCTGGCTGATGGCGGCCTGGACGCCGCCGTGGCCTGGCACTGGCTGTGGCTGCTGCTGGCCATCGCGCTGGGCCGTGGCCTGCTGCAGTACGCGGCAGCGGTGCTGTCGCTGGTGCTCAGCCAGGCCCTGCTGACGCGCCTGCGTGAACGTATCCTGACCCAGGTGCAGCGCCTGCACCTGGGCTACCACTGGCGCCACGGCATGGGTGAGTTGGTAACCCGCACCACCCGCGACGCCGACAAGGTGCGTGATGCGCTGATCACCTTCTGGCGGCAGATCATCGAAACACCCCTGGTGGTGATGGCGGCCGTGGGGCTGCTGAGTGGGTACGACCCGCTGCTCGGCCTGGTGCCACTGTTGCTGACCGGGGCCGGGCTGTGGCTGTTCGTCGTGCAGACCGATCGCCTGGTCAGCCTTGACCGAGCGGTAGGCGCCGCCTACGACCAGGTCAGCCAGGACCTGGCCGAAGGCATCGGTGGTGTACGGGTGATCAAGGCATTCGGTCTGGAGGGCCAGCGCATCGAGCGTTTCGCCAGCCAAGTGAACGTGTTCACCGGCCACGCACGGGCAGCCCTGGCCTACGCCAGCTCGCGCATTCCGCTGCCACAGGCGGTGGTGGCACTGGGGCATGTGTGGATCCTGGTGTACGGCGCCCATTGTGTGGCAGCGGGTACGCTGGGCATCGGCGAGCTGGTCACCTCGCTGCTGGTGGCCACCACGCTGGTATTCCGTATCGAAGGCATCGGCCGGGTCATGCAGACCTTCGCCGACGCCCGTGCCAGTGCCGAACGTATCTGGCAGTTGCTGGACGAGCGCCCGGCGATCGTCGGCGGCCAAGCCACCCTGCCCCTGGGGCCGCTGGGGCTGAAACTGGCCCAGGTACGGGTCGGTGCGCCAGCGGGTGAGCGCGACATCCTGCATGACTGTTCGCTGACCCTGCAGCCCGGCGAGGTGGTGGCACTGGTCGGCGCCACGGGCACCGGCAAGAGCCTGCTGGCCAGCCTGCTGCCGCGCCTGGCCGACGTGCAGGGCGGCGCTGTGCTGGTCGGCAGTGACGCTGCAGGTTGGCACGATGTGCGTGAACTCGACCTGGCCGATTTGCGCCGGCGTGTGCAGGTACTGCCACAAGAAAGCTTTCTGTTCTCCGACAGCCTGGCCGCCAACCTGCGCCTGGCGGCCCCGCAAGCCAGCCCTGTACAACTGCGCGAAGGGCTGCGCCTGGCGGCGGCAGAGGACGTACTCGAACGCCTGCCCCACGGCCTCGACACCCCGCTGGGCGACCGCGGCGTGACCCTCTCCGGCGGCCAGCGCCAGCGCCTGTGCCTGGCCCGGGCACTGCTCGGCGCGCCCGACATCCTCTGCCTGGACGACGCCACCAGCGCGCTGGACGCCCTGGGCGAGCGCCAGGTGCTGCACAACATCCGCCGCCTGCGCGGCAGCACAGGCCAGGGGCCGACCTTGCTGCTGATCACTAGCCGCCTTTCGACCCTGCTGTTGGCCGACCGCGTGCTGATGCTGGAAAACGGCCACATCAGCGCCAGTGGCAGCCATGCCGAGCTGAGCGCGAACAATGCCCACTACCGCGACCTGCTGGGGATCGACCATGACTGATACGCGCAACAAGACCCCCAGCGACATCGAGATCGAACAACATCTGGCGCGCCAGGCCTTGGACCGTGGCATGTTGCACCGCCTGCTACCACTGCTGCGGCCGATTCGCCGGCAGATCCTGGTAGTGATCGGCATCGAACTGCTGCTGGTGTTCACGGTGTTTCTGCGGCCCTGGTTCGTGCGCGAGCTGCTCGACAAGGGCCTGGTACCCAGCGCCGATCACTGGTTGCTGGACGAACGCCTGGTGCTGTGGCTGGGCTTGGGTCTGGCGGCCAGCTGGCTGGGGCGCTTCCTGCTGGCGGGGGTGTCGCAGTTCATTGCCGGGCGGGCGGCGATCCGCGTGCTCAACGACCTGCGGGTGAAGGTATTCGCCCATGTGCAGGCGCTGTCGGTGAGCTACTTCGACCAGACGCGCGCCGGGCGCATCATCTCGCGCGCCGATCGTGATGTGGATGCTCTGGAGCCGCTGCTGGTGCAAGGCCCGCCGGAGCTGCTCGGTGCCCTGCTGCGCTGCGGCCTGGCAGCGGTGATGCTGTGGCGTATCGAGCCAAGCTTCTTCTACAGCCTGGCCGCCACGGTGCCGCTGCTGGCCCTGGCTACCTGGCGTTTCAAACGGGTTTCGCAACGCAACTGGGCCAAGGTCGCCGAACAGCGCAGCCGCTTCACCGCCCACTTGGTCGAGAGCGTGAGCGGGGTGCGGTTGATTCAGCAGTGCGGCCAGGAACAGACCAACCAGGCGCGCTACCGGCGCCTGCTGGAGGACTTCAACCAGGCACTGATACACGGCAGCCTGCGCGCCGGCTGGTTTGCGCCGTTCACCGCACTGCTGAGCACGGCCGGCATGGCGGTGTTGCTGCTGGTCGGCGGCCATGGCCTGGCCGAAGGCAAGGTCAGCGTCGGCCAGGTGGCCGAGAGCCTGTTCTATGTGTTCCTGTTCCTGGGGCCGCTGCAAGAGCTGTCGGACCTGTTCGAACGCTATGCCACCGGCAGTGCCTCGGCGCAGCGGATCTTCCTGCTGCTCGACACCCGGCCACAGGTCCTTGACCCACCCTCGCCCCGCCCGCTGGCCAGGGCACGCGGCCAGGTGGACTTCGAACACGTGGGTTTTGCCTATGCGCCGAACAGCCCGCGCCCGGTGATCGACGGGCTCGACCTGCATATCCGCGCCGGCGAAGTCCTGGCCATCGTCGGCCCGTCCGGGCATGGCAAGAGCACCCTGGTGCAGTTGCTGACGCGGTTCTACGAGGTGCAAAGCGGCGCCGTGAAACTGGACGGCATCGACTTGCGCGAACTGGCCCAGCATGACCTGCGTCGCAACGTCGGTGTGGTATTGCAGGACAACGTGCTGTTCAGCGGCAGCATCCTCGACAACCTGCGCCTTGCCGCCCCCGGTGCCGACGCTGCACGGCTGGTAGCGGCAGCCCGCGAGCTGGGGGCCGACGAGGTGCTCGAACGGCTGCCCCAGGGTTACCACACCGAAGTCGGCCCGCTGGGCGCGCACCTCAGCCACGGCCAGCGCCAGCTGGTGTGCCTGGTGCGCGCCTACCTGGCCGACCCGGCGGTGCTGGTGCTGGACGAAGCCACTTCAGCGGTGGATGTGCATACCGAACGGCGCATCCAGCAAGCCCTGCGCCGGCTGTGCCAGGGCCGCACGGCGATCATCATTGCCCATCGGCTGGCGACCATCCGCGATGCCGACCGTATTGCCGTGGTCCGGCATGGGCAGGTGGTGGAGCACGGCGTGCATGCTGAGCTGATGGAGCGTGGGGGGGCTTATGCGGCGCTGTATGAGGCGTATTTGCGCAGTGCCGGGGAGGTTGTTGCAGGGGCGCTGGTGTGATGTAGCGGCTGGCATGCCTTGAATTTCGTAGCGCCTGTGAGATCGAGCGCCGCCCGCGCGGCGCTTCGCGGCGCAAGGCCGCTCCCACATTTTGGACTGCCCCCAAAAAGTTGGACAGTTCTATGCTGCCGCCTGGGTCCTGTACTCGACAGGGCTCAGGCCATTGAGCCTCAGCTTGATGCGGTCATGGTTGTAGTAGTGGATGTACTCATCCAAGCC
>NZ_FYDW01000022.1:0-38588 GCF_900187555.1 Pseudomonas sp. Irchel s3f19
CGCGGCAGCAAAGCCTGAGTTCGCGGCTTCTTTGACACCATTTGATATCGGGTACAGGAGCGCTTCGCACTCCATCGCGGGACAAGTCGGATCGCCGCACCGCCGCTCCCACAAAACTTTTCGTACAGAGCCTAATACAGAACTCGGCAGTATGGGCGCACGCCTCTATTGGTTTGAGGTGTGTCTGGACAGCCGTGGCCGCAAGCTAGAGCGTTGCTGAGGCTTCACAAGCCAAAATACCCGAGGGACAACGAGTGGTTTACTGAGAGTTGAATTGCCCCTATGACCTGACATTTTTACCAGTTTCAATAGGATTAGTGTGCCTGCATAATCAAGCCTGAAGACCTCAGAAAAACTCCCCGCTGGAAGATAGAACAACGTCCATCAACACGGGCGCCGGTCGCCCGGTCAAAAGCAGGACAAACGTACCAAACGCAAAGCGGTATTAACGGAAGATCGTCATACATGAGCAATGGCTTACGCAGTATAAGCCATCGCCGATGGCCCACCTGCATAATTCCGGCGCAGCCCCGTTATGGATACGGCCGTCAGCTACCAGGATAAATGCATAAACTGAGGATACCCCATGGAACTTTATCAGCAGTTTGGCCCTTCCCATAGTGGGAATGAAAGCCTTAACGTGAGCGATTTCGCAAAAGATAGTCATGTGAGGCTATGGATAAAAGCTGAAAACACTATCAACCCTGTCTTGGAACAGGGCACCATCAAAGAGATCAACTGGAAGACAGGAAAAATAAAAATATTTAACGACACCAACAAAAAAACCATATCAATAGACCTGAAAAAAACGCACAGCTTTAATGAAAAGCCATTTCATTTTGATGACTTCGTAAAAAACGATTTGGAAGGACTATTTATAGCCTCTGCACCATCCATCTTAAGTACGCACATCTTTCTACCCAATGAACCAATGGCAAAAATCTCAGTCCTAAATGTTGGCATATCGCCTGACAAAAATCTCATCGTGACTGGAAATAAAAAGTTTATCGACAAATTCAACACACTCTGCGACAC
The DNA here is from genome assembly GCF_900187555.1 of Pseudomonas sp. Irchel s3f19. Classification (NCBI taxonomy): domain Bacteria; kingdom Pseudomonadati; phylum Pseudomonadota; class Gammaproteobacteria; order Pseudomonadales; family Pseudomonadaceae; genus Pseudomonas; species Pseudomonas sp. Irchel s3f19. The sequence continues at coordinate 1,036 of NZ_FYDW01000022.1, forward strand.
CCTCAACGACCTCAAAGTTATAGTTGACACGACATCAACGACGGACGACGCGTTGCACACGCTCATATGCGAGCATGCACAGCTTGACCCTGAAACAGAAATGATTTTACAAAGCGTCATCATGCATTCGGATGACTTACCGCTAGAAAGCCACGATGAGGCCGCAGAACTGAATGAGGGCACCATCGAACAGCAAGAAGTCGACATCATCGACGAGGAGGCTGAGGATACTGAGGAGGAAATAAGCGCCGGCGAGACACTTCCATATGGATGCAGCAAGCCATACGCGCTTGACATTCATATTTATCACCCATTGAAAAACAGCGAAATAAACAGACGACACATAACCCTTAAAGGAAACGCCCCAGCAAATACACGTATTTGGCTATGCCATAACGGCTGGAAGGAAAAAAAGATACATTTCTTTGCTTTAACCACCTCGGACAGCGAGGGTAAGTGGAAAGCATCCTTAACTGTGAAAAATGGTGATCACAAAATCGCCGCGAAATACAACAAGGGCAAATCCAATGTCTGCACATGGGGCCACGACTTCAAAGTCGTTAGCTTATGGCTCAAATATTATCCAAAACAAGATAGCGAAGCAGGTTTCCGTATTGCCGAATATCGATACAGCGCTTTCGAGCCGCCTAAAAACGATGAAGGTGTTTGGGTTGAGGTCAGAGGACATATCCCATTGCACCTGAGAAACAATCTTTACTATCACCCATTAGCAGACAGCCTGACAACTTCACGTCTAAATGGCACTTTGACAGTCAGCCGATACAAGCGACAAGCAAATCCTGAGATACCCCTTCACGCTGTCTATACAGAAGCTGATTTTCAAAAAATCAACGATAAAATAACCACCGTTTCTGAAATGGATTTTATTGGCACCTTATACAGTTCATTCAATTGGGCGAAAGCCGCTTATGTTGCCGCCGAAGCTTTAAAAAACCCTGTGGGCGTATTTGCAACGCTCATTACCCTGCCTTTCACCTCCAACCGTGAAAGTGTTGCCATCGCCTATAATATCGGCACCTCCATCGGCTTTATCTTACAAATCCTGCTTATGCGAGCACCTGTAGTGGGCCCGGTAGTTGCAGGATTAGCCATGGCTGGCACTGTGATTCAGGAAGTTATCAAAGTAACTGAACAAGGTACCATCACACACGACAACCTTCTTGACATTAGCAATATCATGAAGGACTTTATAGATCTGCACAACCTTGCAACACCTAAATATGGAAATCTAATTGATGAAAAAAAATTAATAGAAAATACAACCATCGACAGCAGGGGATCTCGCGACTTCATCATAACACCCAAACCATTAACTCCACTGTACGGTAATTTTTCACATGAAGCCAAAATTGTTGCAGACGATTTGGAGCTCAGAGGCATTACCTATCAAGGCGGCGGTTATTACAGAAACTTGACCACCAACAAAGACTATATCTATGTCGATGGCAGATGGGTAAGGATTAATGGTTTCAGGAAAAATGGCTCACCCGTCCCGGCAGATAAAAACGGCACATCCGTGACCAACTTGCCGACCGACATTGTAAAAGACAGTAATGGAAACTGGACCGTACTTAAATTAAGGGGAGGCGTAGGCGAACGGACCATTCCTCTTTATCAAGACATCCGTTCTGGGTACAACCCCGAGCCACAGTTATCCTACGACCCTAATTATGTGGGTCAAGGCGCCATCCGACTTAAACTCCCTATAACTTTTGAAGAGGCCGATAATAGTGCCTTGCCGATCGCTATCGGTGCTGATGCAAGACTCCCGTCAGATCCGAGGTGGATGGGCAATGACCGAGAGCCAGGTATTTTATTGTTTGAAACGCGACGTTTTATGGTTGATTCCCCAAGGAACAATACGTTACACGATTTTATTAATGTCACACCCACGAGCACTGAACGAGCCAGTGACAACAACAAACTCATTTCAGCGTACTGGGTGCCTCAGAACAGGCATTATGATATTCCGATTCACCCCACGGGCACGGAGCCAACCACTCTATTCACAGATAATTTCAGCGGCTGCAGTTTTGTTGTGGACCAGATAAATGACACGCACTATCGTGTTTATCACGTCTTCAGTAAAAAAGAAAACGAACAGTACAATTTACTGGAAGAACACGGGAAAGGGCAGGTCGCGTACATACCACATACAGAATACAGCTTCTTGCACCGGCCAACAGCTGATAGCTTGCATCCCTCGCAGGACGCATGTGGCTTTATATCCATGCGATATAAAAAATACCCAAACGAAGCCCAAGGCAATTGGGTTATTACTGTCAGAAGTCAAAGCTTGCCCGTGCAAATTACGGCATCAGGTTATCATGGACAATTTAACGGCGCTCCGCCACGGCTTAATATGCATACTCCGATAACCGTCAGACCCATTTAGCCATAATGAGACGTATGACCAGCAATGATGCACACAGCGTTTTTTTGCGCCACACAGCAGCGCAAGAGCCTGTGTAACTTTCGCCACATTGGCGGCGGTGCCCTGGACGTGATAAGCCATCACCGGCCTCGACACCGGCGCCAATGTGGGAATCAAAATCAAAGCTGATCCACCGCAATATCCCCAGCCCCTTTACTCTCTCGCCGCTCGGCCATCCAGGCATCGACCTGCTGCCCGAACTCGGCCGGTGCCTTGCGCCCGAAGCGCGTTGCCAATGCCAGAACAGTCTGCTGCGCCAACGCCTCTTCCATGCGCTTCTGCGCCCCCAGCATTACGGCATGAATCGCACAGGTGCCTTCCGTCGCCCAAGCGGGCGGCGAGCCCTCGAACAGCGTGCAGCGTTCGCGAATCTCGCGGCAATCGAAAATCTTTTTCGGCCCGTCGATGGCGTTGACGATATCCAGCACGTTGATTTCAGCCGCCGGTCGCGCCAGGCGAAAACCACCGCGCACGCCTTCGGTGGCGGCCACCAACCCGGCACGTGCCAGCTTGGTGAAAACCTTGGCCAGGTATTCCTGCGGCACGCCCTGCAACTCGGCCAGGTCGCGCACGCTGGAATCACGGCTCTCACCGCCCTCGCCTACCAGAAACAGCAGGCAATGGATGCCGTATTCGACGCCAGCACTGTAAAGCGACATATCAATCTCCGACCAACCATGTCGCAAATGATACGCGGGGAGCGTCGGTGCGGCAAAACACTTCCCCGCTTGCACGCATCCTGATCGTGCTGGCCGTTCCGGCAGCTACCCGCGCAGCACCTTCACCTCGCCTTGCTTGCCATCCGTTTCGCGCAGGTACTCCTGCAGCGAGTCGTCCATCGCCTGCATCCAGCGGGTGTGGTGTGGTACCGCTTTGGTGCCGGTAATCACCGAGCGATACGATTTGTCGCGGTAGCCCATGATGTCGTGCTTCTTGTCGGTCTTCCATTGCAGGAAGATGCGGTTGACCGCATCGATGTCGAAGCGCGGGTAATCCGTCTGCTCGATCAGGTGCTTGATGTATCGGCCCTGGAACTCATACATCGAAGCTGTGGTTACCAGCTGCTCCTCATCCTCGCGCCAGCGCGCGCTGTCGGCCTGCATGGCCGCCTTGGCCGGCAGCTTGATGCGCCCCAGCATGTAGTCGCGCGCAAACCATGCCTGGGCGTCGAACAGGTTGAAGCTGTACCAGAGGTCCTGCATGCCCAGGTACAGCAACTGCGGGTTTTGCTCCCACACCACGCCTTGGTACAGTCCGGCTGGCCACAGGCGGTTGTTGGTCTTGAGGGTGAGTTCATCGGGCAGGAACGGGAAGTGATGTTGGTAGCCCGTGCACAGGATGATCGCATCCACACGCTTGTTCGAGCCATCGGCGAAGAACGCCAGGTCGTTCTCGACGCGGACCAACTGCGGGCGCTCTTCCCAGCCCTTGGGCCATTTGTAGCCCATCGGCTGGGTGCGGTAGGCCGTGGTGATCGAGCGCGCGCCGTACTTGTAGCACTGCGAGCCGATGTCTTCGGCCGAGTAGCTGCTGCCGACAATGAGCAGGTCCTGGCCGTTGAATTCCATCGCTTCGCGAAAGTCGTGGGCGTGCAGGATACGCCCGGTGAACCGCTCGAAGCCTTCAAACTCCGGCACGTGTGGGGTAGAGAAGTGCCCGCTGGCCACCACCACGTAATCGAACACCTGCTCGATGCCAAGCCCCGCGCTGTAGTCGTGGGCGCTCACGGTGAACTCGCGGGTGTTTTCATCGAAGCTGACGTTTTTGACTGCGGTATTGAAGCGGATGTAGTCGCGCACCCCGGCCTTCTTCACGCGGCCTTGGATGTAGTCCCACAGCACCTCGCGCGGCGGGTACGAGGAAATCGGCCGGCCAAAATGCTCATCGAAGCTGTAGTCGGCGAACTCCAGGCATTCCTTGGGGCCGTTGGACCACAGGTAGCGGTACATGCTGCCGTGCACCGGCTCGCCATGCTGGTCGAGGCCGGTGCGCCAGGTGTAGTTCCACATACCGCCCCAGTCGGCCTGCTTTTCGAAGCATACGATTTCGGGCATGGGTGCGCCCTGGGCATGGGCGGATTGGAAGGCACGCAGTTGCGCAAGGCCGGACGGGCCGGCACCGATGATTGCGACACGAAGAGTCATAGTGATTCCTGAACAGTTGAACGCTGAAAAAATGCAAAGGCTCCCCAACCCCGAACGGCAAAAGGCCGGGGGTGGTGGAATTCAGGCGCTACGGTGCAGGTGGAGGGACGGGGCGTTTGCGCATCTGGGTCAGCAGAAGCTTGACCGGCGGGATCGACAACACGTGGAACAGGCTCGAAAGCGGAGAAGGCGTCATTGAGGTCGGCCCGTATCCATCTGCGCAGGGCGCGAAATGGGGGCCTGAGGGGCGGAAGATACGTGTGATCTCGTGCATGGGGGCTGAAATGGCCTCTTTTCTTTATGGTTTCCTTTTTATCTATAACGGATGGGGGTGGGGATATCAAGGACAATGCGGCAGCCGACCTGCTCGGCGTCGAACCTGTTATCTACCGGCAGCCCAAATATGTCACCTGCCTCGACCTGGGCGACTGGGGCGCGGCCTACAGCGAGGGCTGGGAACGGGAGCTGAAGCTGCACGGCCAGGAGGGCAAGGCGCTGAAACGCCGGATCAACTCGGTATGGATCTACCCGCCAGCCGCTGACCGCGCGCAGGCACTGGCCGCTGCCGACCCGTTGATCCCGATCGTATGACGTCTGATTGCGGGCAAAACCGTCAGTAAACGACGGATTTGCCCGCACACGTCGTTACATTGAATGACTGGTCAATAATGATGGCACTGTGACATCATTTAAATAAAAACGTAAGAGGGTGAGGCACACACACTAAATCCGCAGCGCATCGAGAGCTGGCACCCCCCTGGTGAGCCGGCCTTCCGTCCATGCTCTTGACGCCTGCACGCCACCGTCAAGGAGCATTCCATGCAATTACGGAATATGAAGATCGGCATTCGCGCAGCCAGCGTATTCGCCCTGTTGGGCGTATTGGTACTGGCCATGGGCATGATAGCCCTCTATGAAACCCGGCAAATGGATGAGGCCACGGATGAAATCCGTGTCACCTGGATGCCGGCCGTGGTAGCCCTCAGTGAAATCAGCAGCAACCTCGGCCGAGCGCGTGCCATCACCCTGCGCGCAGCGCTGGAAGAAACCGACCTGGAGCGTGCGCGCAGTCTGGACATGCTCAAAAGCATCAATGCGCAACTCAAGGACGGCCTGAAGGATTATGACAACACCATCGTCGCCACCGATGACCGCGCCCTGTTCAACCGCTTCAATACCGCCCACGAGCAATACGTCAGTCTTCAGGCGCAGGTCATCAGCGACATCGCTGCCGGGCGCCTCGACCAGGCCAAACTGCAGATCAACGGCCCGCTTTCCGAGCATGCCGACAACATGATGAAAGCCATGGCCGCGCTGATCGCCTACAACGGCAAGGGCGCCGAAGAGGCTTCGCAACGCAGCAGCGACGTCGCTGACCAGGCGTTGACCGCCATCATCGGTTCATTGCTGGTCATCATGCTGGTACTGGCCGCCATCGCCACACTGCTCACCCGCAGCATCGTGGTGCCCCTGGCCGATGCCGTGGCCGTGGCCGAGCGCGTGGCCACCGGCGACCTGACCCAGAACATCCATGTCACCGGCCGCGACGAGCCTGCCCTGCTGCTGCGCGCCTTGGGCCGCATGCAAGAGAGCCTGCGCGACACCTTGCGCAAGATCGCCGCCTCGTCCGACCAACTGGCCTCGGCCTCAGAAGAGCTGCATACCGTCACCGAAGACACCAGCCGCGGCCTGCATCAGCAGAGCGCCGAAATTGACCAGGCAGCCACCGCAGTCAACCAGATGACCGCCGCCGTGGAAGAAGTGGCCAACAATGCAGTGAGTACCGCTGACGCCTCCAAAGGCGCCGACCGCACCACCCGTGACGGCCGCGACCAGGTCAACCAGGCGCTGGCGTCGATCCAGCACCTGGTCGACGACGTGACCGGCACCTCGGCCGAAATCGAACAGCTGGCCAGCAACGCCAACGAGATCAGCCGGGTGCTCGATGTGATCGGCGCAATCGCCGGGCAAACCAACCTGCTGGCGCTCAATGCCGCCATCGAAGCCGCCCGCGCGGGTGAGGCCGGCCGCGGCTTTGCGGTGGTGGCGGATGAAGTACGCGCCCTCGCCCACCGTACCCAACAGTCGACGGCAGAGATCGAGCAGATGATCGTGGGCATCCAGACCGGCACCGAGCGTGCGGTGACGGCCATGCACAGCAGCCAAGGGCGCGCTGCGGGTACCCTGGAAGTGGCGCAGGGTGCGGGCCAGGCGCTGGAGGTGATTGCCGAGGCCATCGCCTCGATCAACCAGCGCAACCTGGTAATCGCCAGCGCCTCTGAAGAACAGGCACAGGTGGCGCGCGAGGTGGACCGTAACCTGGTGAACATTCGTGACCTGGCGATGCAGACATCGGCGGGGGCAAACCAGACCAGTGCAGCGGCGCAGGACTTGTCGCAGTTGGCAGTGGACCTGAATGGCATGGTGGCGCAGTTCAAAGTCTGATCAGGAATAACCGGGCTGCTTTGCAGCCCATTCGCGGGACAAGCCCACTCCCACAGGTTGATTCAGTTTTTTGAGTGATCCTGTGGGAGCGGGCTTGCCCCGCGAATGGGCCGCAAGGCGGCCACCCGTTGCAACTGTCAGTCATTGACCCTGATAACCCGCGCACTATTGACCGCCTGCCCTCGCGTGGCCAGGCAGTAATACAGCGGCACCGTCACCAGCAAGCCGATCAACCAGGACAAATCAGCCCCTTCGACAAGGTTCGAATACGGCCCCACATACAGCGCGGTATTGGCAAACGGCAGCTGCACCGCAATCCCGCAAGCATAGGCAATGATCGCGTGGTGGTTGAAGCGGCCATAGATGCCGCCGTCGGCACTGAAGATAGACGCGATGTCGTACTGGCCCTTCTTGATCAGGTAGAAGTCGATCAGGTTGATCGAGGCCCACGGCACCAGCACCAGCAACAGCGCCAGAATCAGGCCGATGAACTGGCCGATGAAGTCCGCCGATGCATTCAGCGCCACCAGGCCACAGCCCAGCAGAATTACCGAGGCCAGGGCCACCCGCACCTTGATGCTCGGCGTCCACTTGGCGAAGAAGGTCTGGATGGCCGTGACGATCGACAGCACCGCGCCATACAGGTTGAGCGCGTTGTGGCTGATGATGTTGAGCAGGAACAGCACCATCAGGATCGGCCCCAGCCAGCCGGTGGCTTGCTTGACCGCGTCCATCGCGTCGGTGCCTTCTGGCACGCACAGCACCGCCACTGCACCAAAGCTGAAGCACAGGATGGTGCCCAGGGTGGCGCCGAAGTAGGTCGCCCAGAACGGCTTGGCAATGCCGACTTCCTTCGGCAGGTAGCGCGAGTAGTCCGAGGTGTACGGCGAGAAGCTGATCTGCCAGATCGTGCCCAGCGACACGGTGGCGATGAAGCCGGACAGGTTGAACGCCCCACGGCTGAAGAAATCAGCCGGCAGCTCCTGGGCGAACATCATGATGAAACCGGCCAGCAGCGCCGAGCCCATGACCCAGGTACCGATGCGGTTGAGGATATGGATGAAGCGGTAGCCGATCACGCCGATGGCCGTCGCGCTGAGGGCGCCGATGACGATGGCACCGGGCATCGGCACGCTCGGGGCGATGCCGTGGATGGTCTTGCCCGCCAGCACGATATTGGAAATGAAGAAGCCGACGTAGATCAGCGCCGTGAAGAACACGATCAGCAACGCACCATAACGGCCAAACTGCCCGCGGCTCTGGACCATCTGCGGAATGCCCAACTGCGGTCCCTGCGCAGAAGCCAGCGCGATGACCACGCCCCCGGCAAGATGGCCAAGCACGATGGCGACCAGGCCCCACAACAGGTTCAGGTGGAACACCTGGATCACCATGGCGCCGGTGACGATGGGCAGTGGCGCAATGTTGGTGCTGAACCAGAGGGTGAACAGGTCGCGCGCCTTCCCATGGCGCTCGGCAGGTGGAACGTAATCGACCGTGTGATTCTCGACAAACTGGTGTTGCGATGACGGTTGGGACATGGTTTTCAGCTCGAAAGGTCGTTTTTATCGTTGTAAGGAAACCGCGTCTAGGCGGCCTCTCAGCTGCGGACCATATTATGGTATTCCAAACTTTTGACAACACTGATTCGGTCTAAAAATCTTTAACTGATCCGGTTCAGCAGCCGCGCTCAGGGCGTCTCGCTTTCGCCAAACCCCCTATTCACGCGGCTTTGCGCCATTCATCGCGAATTTTGAGCGCTAGAAAATTCCGCTTGCAAATCGAGTATTACGGTATACCATCAGACACATCAACGATAAAAAGCGGCCCACCGCTACCCCTTTCGAGGAACACGCCATGATCGACGCAACCGTCTATAAGAACGTCCTGGGCTCCTTCCCCTCAGGCGTCACCGTCATCACCACCCTGGACGACGACGGCTCGATCGTCGGCCTCACCGCCAGCGCCTTCTCTTCGTTATCGATGGACCCGCCGCTGGTGCTGTTCTGCCCCAACTACAGCTCCGACTCCTACCCTGTGCTGATCAAGCAAAAGCGCTTCGCCATTCACCTGCTGTCCGGTGAACAGCAAGCCGAAGCCTATGCCTTCGCGAAAAAGGGCAAGGACAAGGCCACCGGCATCGAGTGGACCCTCAGCGCCCTGGGCAACCCGTTGCTGGCCAATGCCACCGCCATTATCGAATGCGAACTGTGGCGTGAATACGAAGGTGGCGACCACGCCATCATGGTCGGCAAAGTGCACAACCTCATTGTCCCCGAGCAAGCCCCGCAGCCGATGATCTACTGCCGCGGCAAGATGGCCAGCCTGCCCGCCTTCGCCTGAAGCACCTAGCCTTATTACTGACGCCTGGTGCGCCAGGCGAGACTTTCAAGCTCCGAGGAAAGCCCCATGAAATTTTCGTTGTTCGTACACATGGAACGTTGGGATGAACAGGTCAGCCATCGCCAGCTGTTCGAAGACCTGACCGAACTGACCCTGATGGCCGAGCACGGCGGTTTCAGCACCGTGTGGATCGGCGAACACCACGCCATGGAATACACCATCTCGCCAAGCCCGATGCCGCTGCTGGCCTACCTCGCTGCGCGCACCGAGAAGATTCGCCTGGGCGCTGGCACCATCATCGCGCCGTTCTGGAACCCGATCCGCGTAGCTGGCGAATGCGCCCTGCTCGACGTGATCAGCAACGGCCGCATGGAAGTGGGCCTGGCCCGTGGCGCCTACCAGTTCGAGTTCGATCGCATGGCCAATGGCATGCCCGCCACCGACGGCGGCAAAGCCCTGCGCGAGATGGTACCGGTGGTGCGCAAGCTGTGGGAAGGCGACTACGCCCACGACGGCGAGGTGTACAAGTTCCCAACCTCCACCAGCGTACCGAAGCCTTTCAACGCCGAACCGCCGATGTGGATCGCCGCCCGTGACCCGGACTCGCACAACTTCGCCGTGGCCAACGGCTGCAACGTCATGGTCACCCCGTTGATGAAGGGTGATGAAGAAGTGCTGGACCTGCGCAACAAGTTCCAAGCGGCCCTGGACAACAACCCGGATGTGCCACGCCCGCAACTGATGGTGCTGCGCCACACCCACGTGCACAGCCCGTCCGAGCCTGAAGGCTGGAAGGTCGGCGCCCAGGCCATTTCGCGCTTCTATCGCACCTTCGATGCCTGGTTCGGCAACAAGACCGTACCGGTCAATGGCTTCCTTGCGCCAAGCCCGGAGTCGAAGTTTGCCGAAGTGCCGGCGTTCCAGCTGGAGAACATCCGCAAGAACACCATGATCGGTACCCCCGAGGAGATCATCGCGCGCATCAAGTACTACCAGGAACTGGGCGTCGACGAGTTCAGTTTCTGGTGCGACAACAGCCTGCCCCACGCCGAGAAGAAGAAGTCGCTCGAGCTGTTCATCAACGAAGTGGTGCCGGCATTCGCCTGAATTCCCTTTGCCTGAAGTAGTTGCGGGATCAGCCCGCTCCCGGGGGTCCTCGTGGCCCTCGCGAGCGGGCATTTTTTTGAGTTTTAGGCCGGTACAGATGCCGCGCAAATCAAGGGATCAAGACGCCTTTCGTCCCCCGGCAAGAGATTTTTCCAGCCCCCTCTTGCGCAACAAATATTATGGTATACCATCAGACAACAAGAGCTGATAACCCTCACCAGGAGCCACCCATGAGTTTCGAAATCCGCAAGATCGTCACCTACTCCGAAGAGACCCGCATCGAAGGCGGCAAGGCCACCGACAAACCGGTGACCATGGTCGGCCTGGCCGTGGTGATCAAAAACCCATGGGCCGGTCGCGGTTTTGTTGAAGATCTGAAGCCGGAAATCCGCGCCAATTGCTCCGAGCTGGGTGCGCTGATGGTCGAGCGCCTGATTGCCGCCATCGGCGGTGCCGACAAGATCGAAGCCTACGGTAAAGCCGCAGTGGTCGGCGCCGACGGCGAAATCGAGCACGCCTCTGCCGTGATCCACACCCTGCGCTTTGGCAACCACTACCGCGAAGCGGTGCAGGCCAAGAGCTACCTGAGCTTCACCAACAAGCGCGGCGGCCCAGGCACCTCGATCCAGATCCCGATGATGCAGAAGGACGACGAAGGCCTGCGTTCGCACTACATCACCCTGGAAATGCAGATCGAAGACGCCCCACGTGCCGACGAAATCGTCGTGGTCCTGGGCGCCGCCGACGGTGGCCGTCTGCACCCGCGCATCGGTAACCGCTACATCGACCTGGAAGAACTGGCTGCCGAAAAAGCCAACGCTCAATAACAACAACCAAGACGGGCCGGGGCGTGGCGTGCTTACCCGCCGCGCCCGACCTTCAAGGAGCGCCCTCCATGATTCAGCCTGTCGCTGAACGTACACCGGCCGGGACCAGTTACCTGGTTCAAGGCCAGGGCCAGGCTGTGGTACTGATCCACGGCGTGGGCCTTAACAAAGAAATGTGGGGTGGTCAGTTCGTTGGCCTGGCCAACGACTACCGCGTCATCGCCTATGACATGCTCGGCCACGGCCAGAGCGCGCTGCCAGCCGCCGACACCAGCCTGGAAGGCTACGCCGCCCAACTCGCCGAGCTGCTCGACCACCTGCAGATTGCCCAGGCAACCGTCATCGGCTTCTCCATGGGCGGCCTGGTAGCCCGCGCCTTCGCCCTCGCCTACCCGCAACGGCTGGCGGCGCTGGTGGTGCTCAACAGTGTGTTCAACCGCACCCCCGAGCAAAGTGCCGGGGTAATCGCCCGCGCCGCCCAGGCTGCAGAACTGGGCCCCGACGCCAACGTCGACGCCGCCCTCGACCGCTGGTTCAGCCGCGAATACAAGGCCGCTAACCCGGCCCAGGTCGCCGCCATTCGCCAGGTACTGGCGAGCAACGACCCGCAGGGCTACCACACCACCTATTCGCTGTTCGCCACCCAGGACATGTACCGCGCCAGCGACCTGGGCAGTATCCAGGTGCCGACACTGATCGCCACCGGCGAACTCGACTCGGGCTCCACCCCGGCCATGACCCGCCAGCTTGCCGCCAGCATTCCGGGCGCGCACAGCGTGGTCCTCGCCGAGCAACGGCATATGATGCCGGTGGAAGCACCGCGTGAAGTCAACAAGATGCTGTTGGACTTCCTCAAGCAAGCCCGCACCCTCACCGAATCCGCCAAGGGGATTGTTGCATGACCCTCGTACGTTTCCAGATGTGCATCGACGGCCAATGGCTCGATGCCCAGAGCGGCAAGACCTTCGACAGCCTCAACCCGGCCACCGCCCAGGCCTGGGCGCAACTGCCCGACGCCGACGAAGCCGATGTGGAGCTGGCCGTGCAGGCCGCCCAGCGCGCGTTCGACAGCAAAGCCTGGCGCAGCATCACCGCCACCGCGCGCGGCAAGCTGCTGCGCCGCCTGGGTGACCTGATCGCCGAGAACAAGGAGCACCTGGCCCAGCTGGAAAGCCGTGACAACGGCAAGCTGATCCGCGAAACCCGCGGCCAGGTCGGCTACCTGCCAGAGTTCTTCCACTACACCGCAGGCCTTGCCGACAAGCTCGAAGGCGGCACCTTGCCGCTGGACAAGCCGGACCTGTTCGCCTACACCGTGCACGAGCCGATCGGCGTGGTCGCCGGGATCATCCCGTGGAACAGCCCGCTGTACCTGACCGCAATCAAGCTGGCCCCGGCCCTGGCCGCCGGCAACACCATCGTGCTCAAGCCGTCCGAACATGCCTCGGCGACCATCCTCGAACTGGCCCGCCTGGCCCATGAGGCCGGCTTCCCGCCGGGCGTGGTCAACGTGGTCACCGGCTACGGCCCAAGCACCGGCGCGGCGCTGACCCGTCACCCGTTGGTGCGCAAGATCGCCTTCACCGGCGGCGCCGCCACCGCCCGCCACGTGGTGCGCAGCAGCGCCGAGAACTTCGCCAAGCTGTCGCTGGAGCTGGGCGGCAAGTCGCCGAACATCATCTTTGCCGACGCCGACCTGGACAGCGCCATCAACGGCGCCGTGGCCGGCATCTATGCCGCCTCCGGGCAAAGCTGCGTGGCCGGTTCGCGCCTGCTGGTGCAGGACGAGATCTTCGACGAATTCGTCGCCCGCCTGGTCGAGCGTGCCAAGCGCATCCGCATCGGCAACCCGCAGGACGAGGCCAGTGAAATGGGCCCGATGGCCACCGCCCAGCAACTGGCCGTGGTCGAAGGCCTGGTCGCCGCAGCCAAGGCTGAAGGCGCCAAGCTGCACCTGGGCGGCAAGCGTGCCGAGGTCGAGGGTGACGGCTGGTTCTACGAGCCGACCCTGTTCGAGTGCGACAGCAACGCCATGACCATCATGCAGGAAGAGGTGTTCGGCCCGGTGGCTGCGGTCATCCGCTTCAAGACCGAGGAAGAAGCCCTGGAAATCGCCAACGACTCGCAGTTCGGCCTCGCCGCCGGCATCTGGACCCGCGACCTGGGCCGCGCCCACCGCCTGGCCCGCGACGTGCGCTCGGGCATCATCTGGGTCAACACCTACCGCGCGGTATCGGCCATGGCGCCGATCGGCGGCTTCAAGAACAGCGGCTACGGCCGTGAAAGCGGCATCGATTCGGTGCTGGCCTATACCGAGCTGAAGACCGTGTGGATCAACCTGTCCACCGCGCCCATGCCCGACCCGTTTGTGATGCGTTGAGAGGTAGCACGAGATGATCGAACCAGGCATCTACAAAGACGTGATGGGCTCGTTCCCGTCCGGCGTTACGGTGGTCACCACCCTGGACGCCGACGGCGGCATCGTCGGCATCACCGCCAGCGCGTTCAGCGCGCTGTCGATCGAGCCGGCGCTGGTGCTGTTCTGCCCCAACTACGCCTCCGACACCTACCCGATCCTGCGTGACAGCAAACAGTTCGCCATTCACCTGCTGTCTGCCGACCAGACTGCCGAGGCTTATGCGTTTGCCGGCAAGGGCAAGGAGAAAGCCAAAGGCATCGACTGGCACCTGAGCGAGTTGGGCAACCCGTTGCTGGCCAAGGCCACGGCGATCATCGAGTGCGAACTGTGGCGCGAGTACGACGGCGGTGACCACGCGATCATCGTCGGCGCGGTGAAGAACCTGGTGCTGCCGGCTGCGCCGGTGACGCCGATGGTTTATCACCGGGGCAAGCTGGGCGCCCTGCCGCCACTTGGCTGACAGACACCGACCGTCCTGCTTTTAGGGGCCGCGCTATCGCCTCACCCTCGGTAGCGGCCCCTGTTTTCTTCCGGAGTACAGTGCATGAGCAACGAAAAGTACGAGAAAGGCCTGCAGATCCGCACCCAGGTGCTGGGCGAGGAGTACGTCAACCGTTCCATCCAGAACGCCGACGAGTTCACCAAACCGCTGCAGGAGCTGGTCACCGAGTACTGCTGGGGCCATGTCTGGGGCCGCGATGGCTTGTCGCTCAAAGAGCGCAGCATGATAAACTTGGCCATGATTTCCGCGCTCAACCGGCCCCACGAACTCAAGCTGCATATCCGCGGCGCATTGCGTAATGGGCTGAGCCGTGAACAGATTCGCGAGATCCTGCTCCAGGTCGGCATTTATTGCGGCGTACCCGCGGCGGTGGACAGTTTCCGCCTGGCCCGCGAAGCGTTCGCCGAAGCCGATGCGGAGTCAACCCGTTAACAACGGGCTGTTCGAACCACTGCAAGGAGTGCCAAGGTTCCAGGCACTCCGCGATGTTGGCGCAACAGCCTCATAAAGAGCGCACCTGATGAAACGCCAGCCACTCGACGACAGCTTCAAGGTCAACCGCAACCCCGTTACCCTGCGCGAAATCGTGCTCGACAAGCTGCGCGCCGCGATCATGAACTTCCATCTGCTGCCGGGTGACCGCCTGGTAGAACGCGACCTCTGCGACCGCCTCGGGGTCAGCCGTACCTCGGTGCGAGAAGCGCTGCGCCACCTGGAATCCGAAGGCCTGGTCGAATTCGCCGATGCCAAAGGCCCGCGCGTGGCAATCATTACCCTGGAAGATGCCCGCGATATCTACGAGCTGCGCTGCGTGCTCGAAGGCCTGATCGTCCAGCTGTTCACGCTCAATGCCAAGGCCAAGGACATCCGCGCCCTGGAACGCGCGCTGGAGGTCAACCGCGAAGCGCTGGAAGAAGGCGAGCTGCAACAGGTGCTCGACTCGGTGCAAGGCTTCTACGACGTGCTGCTGGAAGGCTCCGGCAACCAGGTCGCCGCCCAGCAGCTGCGCCAGTTGCAGGCACGCATCAGCTACCTGCGTGCCACCTCGGTCTCGCAAGAGAACCGCCGGGGTGCCAGCAACCGGGAGATGGAAAAGATCGTCGAGGCGATCAAGGGCGGCGACCCGCTGGTTGCCCACCAGGCCTCGGTCGATCACGTCCGCGCTGCCGCCAAGGTAGCCCTGGACTACCTGCGCCAGAAGCAGGATGACAACACCAAGGTGCGCGACATGGTCGAGCCCCTGGCCCTCAAAGAGCCCCGTATAGAACCCCGCATAGGCCGCTGACCATGCCCAACGCCCCGCGCTACTGCCCGCACTGCACCACGGAACTGGCTCGGGGCGTTCCCACAGGCGACACCCACGAACGCCTGCGCTGCACCGCCTGCGGCTACATCCATTACATCAACCCGAAGATAATCGCCGGCTGCATCATCGAGCGCGATGGCAAGTACCTGTTGTGCCAGCGCGCCATCCCGCCGCGCCCTGGCACCTGGACCTTGCCTGCAGGCTTCATGGAAGCGGGCGAAACCACCGAGCAGGCGGCGTTGCGGGAAGTGTGGGAAGAAAGCGGCGTGCACGCCGAAATCGTCTCGCCCTATTCGATCTTCAGCGTGGCCAAGATCAGCGAGGTGTACATCATCTTCCGCGCCATCGCCACCCAGGAGACCGGGCAGTTCGGGCCGGAGACCCTGGCCTACAAGTTCTTCGAACCGGGGGAAATCCCCTGGGACGAAATCTACTACCCGGCGATCCGGCAGATTCTCGAGCGCTACATTCTTGAGCGCCAGGCGGGGGTCTACGGCATCTACATGGGCAACGACGATACCGGCAAGGTGCACTTCATTCGCTGAGCCTGGTCCGGCCTTTTCGCGGGGCAAGCCCGCTCCCACAGGCCACCTTTGAATCCGAATGCAGAGGGGCACCTGTGGGAGCGGGCTTGCCCCGCGAAAAGGCCGGACCAGGCGACATAAAGGCCTCGCCAATTGGCCATTCTCGGTGCACCCTTATGCTCCCAGGCGTAAGGATCGGCAGAGCACATGGCGAAATGGCTAGATGGCGGCGGGCTGATGGCCGAACACATCCGCCAGCATGATTGGCACAGCACCCCACTTGGCCCGCTGCAGGCATGGCCCAGTGCACTCAAGACGACGGTGGCCCTGTGCCTGGGCTCGCGGTTCCCGCAGGCAGTGCTGTGGGGCAATGACCTGATTACCCTGTACAACGACGCCTTCGCCGAGATTCTCGGCAGCAAGCCTCAGGCCCTGGGCCGCCCGTTCAGCGAGGTGTGGCAGGAAGCCTGGGGCGAGATCGGCGCCATGGCCGGTCGCGCCATGGCCGGTGAAGCGGTGTTCATCGAAGACTTCCCGCTGGTCATCGACCGCAACGGTGGCCCCGAGCGCGCCTATTTCACCTTCTGCTACAGCCCCATCCGTGGCGAGGACGGCAGCGTGCTGGGCATGCTCGACACGGTGACCGAAACTACCACCAGCGTGGTCAACAGCCAGCGCCTCAACTTCCTCGACGGCCTGGGCCGGGAGGTGGCCAACGCCACCGACCCCGAGCGGATCATGGCCATCACCACGCGCATGCTGGTTGAGCACCTGCAGCTTTCCAGCTGCGCCTACGCGGTCATGGATGCCGACCAGGATGGCTTCAACATCTGTGGCGACGCCGTGGTAGCCGGTTCACCACGGCTGATCGGCCAATACCGCCTGGCCGACTTCGGCCGCCTGGCAGTCAGCCAATTGCGCGCTGGCGAGCCGCTGGTGATCAACGACAACCTCAGCGAACTGGCCGCCGAAGAAGCGGCGACCTTCCAGGCCATCGGCATCACCGCGACCATCTGCATGCCGCTGATCAAGGACGGCCGCCTGACCGCACTGATGGCCATCCACGACAAGGCGCCCCGGGTGTGGACCGGCTACGAGCTGCGCTTGATCGGCGAGGTGACCGAGCGCTGCTGGTCGCATATCCAGCGGGTCCAGGCCCATGCCGAAGTGCGCGAGGCAATGGCGGCGCTGGAGGCACTCAATGCCACGCTGGAACAGCGCGTCGACCAACGCACCAGCCAACTGCTGCACACCGAAGCCGTGTTGCGCCAGGCGCAAAAGCTCGAAGCCATCGGCCAGCTCACCGGTGGCGTGGCGCACGACTTCAACAACCTGCTGACCATCATTCGCTCGTCGCTGCACTTCCTGCAGCGCCCCGACCTTGAGCAAAGCCGTCGCGAACGCTACATGAAAACCATGGCCGACACCGTCGACCGCGGCGCCAAACTGACCGGCCAGTTGCTCGCCTTCGCCCGCCGGCAGGCATTGAGCCCGCAAGTGTTCGAGGCCGGGCCCCGCCTGGAGGCCATGGCCGAGATGCTCGATACCGCCACCGGGGCGCGTATCAAGGTGGAACTGCAACTGCCAGACGCGCCTTGCCATATCCGCGCCGACCTCAGCCAGCTGGAAACGGCGGTGATCAACCTGATGCTCAACGGCCGCGATGCCATGGCCGGCCAAGGCACCTTGCGCCTGCGCCTGTTGGCCGATCAGCACATGCCGGCGCTGCGGGGCCAGCCGGCGCCGGCGGGCACCTTTGCGGCCATTTCGGTGGTGGACAGCGGCGTCGGCATTGCCGCGCAGTTGCTCGATCGCATTTTCGACCCCTTCTTCACCACCAAGGCGCCCGGTGAAGGGACCGGGCTTGGCCTGTCCCAGGTGTTCGGTTTCGCCAAGCAGTCCGGTGGCGATGTAGCCGTGGTCAGCGTCGAGGGCGAAGGCACAACGTTCACCCTGTACCTGCCGCAAGAGGCCCCGCCTGCCGAACCGGCCGACGTCACCGCCGCCCCCACCCAACCCGAGGTCGGCAAGGCGCGAGGGCGGATACTGGTGGTGGAGGACAACCCCGACCTCTGCACGTTCACCGCGCAGATCCTTGAGGACCACGGCTACCGGATCAGTTGGGCAAACTCGGCGGAAGAGGCGCTGGCACAGCTGGCCGGCCCGGCGGGCGATTTCGATGCCGTGTTTTCCGATGTGCTCATGCCCGGCATGGGGGGCTTGGCGCTGGCCCGCGAACTGCGGCGCCAACGCCCGCAACTGCCGGTGATCCTCACCTCGGGCTACAGCGATGCGATTGCCGAAGGCGGCCACCAGGGCTTTGCCTTCCTGGCCAAGCCGTACTCGGCCGAGCAGGTGTGCCAGATGCTGGCCAAGGTGCTGGGCAGCTGAGCAGCGGCTAACGCGGGGCGGCCAGCAACCGCGCCACACTCTGCGCCAGCTCGGCGCGCCGGTACGGCTTGCGCAACACCTCGAAGCCCTTGAGCTCGCGGGGTGTAAGGTTGGCATAGCCGGTGATGATCAACACCGGCAGGTCAGCCTGGCGCTCGCGCATCTGTTGGGCAAAACGCACCCCGGTCATGTCGGCCATGACGTGGTCAGTCACCAGCACGTCCGGCTGCCAGCCCTGCTCCACCTGCTGCATCGCTGCTGCGGCACTGCTCGCTTCGCACACCTCGTAACCCAGGTCGCGCAACTGCAAGGCCGTGGCATGGCGCACGATCTCCTCATCATCCACCAACAGAATTCGGCTGGCGTGGTCGGCCAGGGGCGCCTCTGCACTGTCACTGTCACGGCCAACTGCGGCGACATCGCTGATCGGCAACCACAGCGTGGCCACAGTCCCCTCCCCCTGCTGCGAGCGAATCGCGAAGCCACCACCCGACTGCACCGCCAGCCCCTGCACCATCGGCAAGCCAAGGCCGGTGCCTTTGCCCACGCCCTTGGTGGAATAGAATGGCTCGACGCAGCGGCGCAGCTGCTCATCGCTCATGCCGCTGCCACTGTCGCGAACCTGCAGCCAGACCAACGGCGCGCCCGCAGTGCCTGCCGGGTGCGGTGGGCCGTCGGCATCGAGCCCGGCGACGATGCTCAGGGCACCGCCGCCGGCCATGGCGTCGCGGGCATTGACCACCAGGTTGAGCAGCGCCAGCTCCAGTTGATGCGGATCGACCAGCACGGCGGGCAGCAACGGGTCGACTTGCACCTGCACGGCAATGGTCGGCCCAAGCGAGCGCGCCATAAGTTCGCGCATGTCCTCCACCAAGGCAGCCAGCGACACGGCTTGTGGCTTGAGGGTTTGTCGACGGGCGAAACTCAGCAAGCGCCCCACCAGATTGCGCGCCCGCTCGGCGGCCTGCAGGCCACCGTCGATCAAGCGGGGAGCTCGCTCGGATTGCGGGTGCCGACGCATCAATTCGAAGGAGGCGATAATTGGCGTGAGCATGTTGTTGAGGTCATGGGCGATGCCACCGGTCAACTGGCCGATCATCTCCAGCTTGTGCGCTTCATGCAGTTGCAGAATCGCCGCCTCGCGCTCGGCCAGCACGGCCGCGACGCGCTCCTCCAGGCTTTCGTTGAGCAGGTGCAGGGCACGCTCTGCACGGGCATGGGTAATGGCCGCCCAGGCTTGCTTGGCGGCATCCTCGACCAGTTGGCACTCGTCTTCGAAGCAGTGATGTGGCGTGTGAAAGTGCACGGCAAGCATGGCTTCCAAGCGGCCGGCGCGCAGCACCGGCACATGCAGCGTACTACACAAGCCGCTCAGCGGCGCCGATGCGCTGTCATAGGCCTGCTGTACCACCTTACCCGCCACCAACTGCTCACGTAGCGATGTTCCGAACGTGGTGTAGCGGTGCTGGCCGACCCTCGAAGGCAGGCCGTCAGCCCAGTCATGCGCAACCTTGTAACCTGCGCCGTCGCCCAGGTCCTCGCCGAAACACACCTGCGTCGCCCCCAGGTGCTGGGCGAGGCGTGCCACCACATAGGCCTCGATACGCTCCGCTTCACCCAGCCCAGGCAAGGTGCGGCCCAGCTCCAGCAAAAACGCCTGGCGCTGTTGGAAACGAACCCGTTCGGTGGTTTCAGTCACGAGGCACAACACCCCGCCAACGCTGCCATCGGCTTCGCGCACGGCGGAATAGGAGACATCGAAGTACACGGTCTCACCCAGACCGCGACGCTCTATATAGAACGGGCGGTCCTTGGCTGAAAACGTCTGGCCGGTCTCACGCACGCCACGCAGCAGCGGCTCAAGGTCGTCCCACAGCTCACGCCAGTTGTCCTCAGCCGGGCGCCCCAGTGCCTGGGGATGCTTGGTACCAATGGTCGGTGCATAGGCATCGTTGTAGAGCGCTACGTAAGTTTCGCCCCAGAACAGCACGAACTGCGCCTGGGCCGGCAGCAATGTAGCCATTACCGCCTGCAGGTGGGGCGACCAGTGCTCGGGAGGGCCGAGCGGCGAACTGCTCCAGTCCATCGACTGCAGCAGGCCACCGATGGTGCCGCCGTTGAGCAGAAAATGCAGTGGCGGAGTGTGCGCATCGCGTTGCTGTAACAGGTTCATGTCTGGGAAGCCCCGGGCACCTTGCTATCCATCTTACGATAGGAGCGTTGCAATCAACGGTTCGTTCCACAGAAATCAGCGGTTGTTCAGCGGCGCCCTTCGGCCAGCATGCGCAGCGCCAGGCCGGCCAGTACGGTGCCCATCAGCCAGCGCTGAACCTGCTGCCACACGGGCCGGCCGCCGAGAAACACGGCGATGGAACCGGCCATCACGGCGATCAGCGCATTGACCGATACGCTGATGGCGATTTGCGTGCAGCCCAGCACCAGCGACTGCACCAGTACACTGCCGTGACCGGGCTCGATGAACTGCGGCATCAGCGACAGGTACATGACCGCGATCTTGGGGTTCAGCAGGCTGGTGGCAAAACCCATGGTGAACAGCCGCCGCGGGCTGTCGGCAGGCAGTTCACGTACCTGAAATGGCGAGCTACCGCCGGGCCGCAGCGCCTGCCAGGCCAGGTACAGCAAGTACAGTGCGCCACCGATGCGCAGCACGTCATAGGCAAACGGCACCGCCATCACCAGCGCGGTGATACCCAGCGCCGCGCAGAGCATATAGATGACGAAGCCCAGGGCCACGCCGCCAAGGGATATCAAGCCGGCGTTACGGCCTTGGCAGATCGAACGAGAAATCAGGTAGATCATGTTCGGCCCGGGCGTCAGCACCATGCCCAGGCAGATCAGCGCGAATGTCAGCAGTTGGGCGGTTTCGGGCATGGGGCACATCCTGGCTGTGCGAAGAGAAGCGGCAAGTGTATCCGAGCCACGTCAGCGCCGGTAGATTCAGCCCAACTGCCCGGCAATCAGCCCCAGGGCCACCGCGATCATGGCAAGGCCCGATACCCGCCCGACCATCTTCGCTGCCCCAGGCCGGGTACTCAGTACGGCCTTGGCGCCATAGCCCACCAGCGAATAGATCACCAGCGAGCTGCACAGGTGCACCAGCCCGAGCAACAGGATCTGCAGCGGCACGGGCCAGCTGGAGTGTGGGTCGGTGAATTGCGGCAACAGGGCAAGAAACAGCAGGAACACCTTCGGGTTCAGCCCACTCACGCAAAAGCCCTTCAATGCCCAGCGCGAACCGGAGTCCCCCACGCCGTCCTGCCCCGCCTGCGGCACACCCGGGCTCAGCAGCAGGTTGCCGCCCAGCCACAGCAAGTAGGTACAGCCCGCCAGCGTCAGCAACATCAGCGCCAGCGGGTGCCCAGCGAGCAGGCTGCCCACGCCAGCAGCCACCACCAGGGTTGCCAGGAAGTGCCCCGACAACATGCCTGCCACCGCAGGCATCACCCAGCGCCCGCGCATGCCCGCGGAGATGGCATACGCCCAGTCCGCCCCTGGGGTGATCACGAACAGCAACGACACGGCCCAGAACGCCGTCAGCACACTGATTGCCACTTGAATCTTCCTTAGTGTTGTCTTGGTGTGCAGAAAGATTACGGATTCCGTCGGGGCATTTTCTTTCGTATATTCCCCACCAACATATAAATACTGGAAGATTCTTCTCAATGGACCGGACAGATCGAAAAATCCTTGCCGAGCTGCAAAAAGATGGGCGCCTGTCGGTGACCGAGCTGGCTGACCGCGTAGGGTTGAGCTTGTCGCCCTGCCATCGTCGCCTGAAGGCGCTGGAAGACGCCGGCGCCATTCTCGGGTACCACGCGCGCCTGGCACCGGCCGCGCTGGGGCTTAACTTTGCCGCGCTGGTGTTCGTCACCTTGCGCGAGGTGACGCGCCAGCCGGTGGCGGACTTCGAGGCGGCGCTAGCCGAGATCCCCCAGATCGTCGAGGCGCAGCGGTTGTTCGGTGACCCGGATTACCTGCTGCACGTGGTGGCGAAGGACCTGCCAGCGTTTCAGAAGCTGTATGACGAGCACCTGACCAGCATTCCCAATGTGAAGCGGCTGAGTTCGACATTGGTGATGAAGGAAGTGATTCAGGATCGGCTGTTACCGATGTAGTGACAATTTCTGATTATCTACCGCCTGTTCACCTGCACTGGAAACGCGCACGCCGCACCACGCCGGCTCACCTGTGCTGTTTCCCGACAGCCTGCAGCCCCCACGCTCAAGGCTTTCAGCGCGGTGGCCCGCTCCTTGCTACCACTCGTCCCTTAACCTTTTGTCAGCCTTAGGTTTTTTAAGGTTTATGGGCACATATTTACTAATTTCTCGTTATCCCGACTCCCCGCATCATCCCTCCAACAAGAACGCGTTGCCCTTCGCCGGCACGCCCCCGGGCAGTACCCCCTGCCCCACCTTGCCTTGGAGTCAGTCATGACCAGTGCAGCCAACACGGCACCCCTTATAGAAAAACACACGATCGGCTACGTGCCCCCGCAAGACCGCCATGGAAAGGTAAGGGATCTGTTCACATTGTGGTTCGGCGGCAACATCGCGCCGCTGCCCATCGTCACCGGCGCGCTGGGCGTGCAGTTGTTTCACCTGAACCTGGTGTGGGGCATCATCGCCATCCTGGTCGGCCACCTGGTCGGCGGGGTGTTGATGGCGCTGCACTCGGCCCAGGGCCCGCAGATGGGCATCCCGCAGATGATCCAGAGCCGCGCCCAGTTCGGCTCGCTCGGCGCGCTGCTGGTGGTGGTGATCGCCGGGGTGATGTACATCGGCTTCTTCGCCTCCAACATCGTCCTGGCCGGCAAGTCGCTGCATGGTGTGGTCGAGGCCGTGCCGGTACCGGTGGGTATCGTCATCGGTGCGCTGGGGTCGGGCATCATCGGCATCATCGGCTACCGCTTCATCCACGTGCTCAACCGCATCGGCACCTGGGTGCTCGGCATCGGCATCGTGGTCGGCTTCGGCTACATCTTCAGCCATGTGCAAAGCGACGACTTCCTGACCCGCGGCGGCTTCAACCTGGCCGGCTGGCTGGCCACCGTGTCGCTGGCGGCGCTGTGGCAGATTGCCTTTGCCCCTTACGTGTCGGATTACTCGCGCTACCTGCCGGCTGACGTGAAGGTCTCATCGACCTTCTGGACCACGTACCTGGGCTCGGCCCTGGGTTCGAGCCTGTCGTTCATCTTCGGCGCCGTGGCGGTGCTGGCGATCCCGGCCGGCATGGACACCATGGACGCGGTCAAGCTCGCCACCGGCACCCTCGGCCCGATCATGCTGGTGCTGTTCCTGCTCAGCGTGATCAGCCACAACGCCCTCAACCTGTACGGCGCGGTGCTGTCGATCATCACCCTGATCCAGACCTTCGCCCACCGCTGGATCCCCACCGCCAAGAGCCGCGCGGTGCTGTCGCTGATCGTGCTGACGGCTTGCAGTGTAGTAGCCGTGTTCGCCTCGAAGGACTTCATCGGCCACTTCGTCGACATGGTGCTGGTGCTGCTGGTGGTGCTGGTGCCCTGGACCGCGATCAACCTGATCGACTTCTATGTGATCCACAAGGGCGACTACGACATCCAGTCGATCTTCAAGGTCGATGGCGGCATCTACGGGCGCTACAACCCCCAGGCGCTGATTGCCTATGCGGTGGGCATCGTGGTGCAGATCCCGTTCATGAACACGCCGCTGTACGTCGGGCCGATCTCCGAGCACATCAACGGCGCCGACCTGTCGTGGGTGGTCGGGCTGCTGGTCACCTCGCCGCTGTACGGGTGGCTGGCGAGCCGCGACAGTGCCTATCGTCGTCGGCAGACCAGTGCCAAGCTGGCGGTGGGCGTGTGATCGCCCGCTGAGCCAACCGGCATCACCTGCAGCCGGCCCGTGGCGACACGGGCCGGCTTGTTTCTGACCCCCGCACGGCGTTTTTAGCCGCCCCGCCATTTTTCCAGCAGGATCGACACGAACTTTTCTGCAGCCGGCGACAGCGAAGCCCCGCGCCGATAGACCAGGCCCAGAGTGCGCGTCACCTGTGGGTCGGTCAGGGGCACGCTGACCAGGGTCGGGTGGTCCGCTGCCGGCATGGCCAGGCTGGGCATCGCAGACACACCAAGCCCTGCCTCGACCATGCCGAGCGAAGTGGACAGGTGCTGCACCTCATAAAACCATTTGGGCCGTATGTTGAGCCCCGACAAGGCGTGGTCCAGCAGCATGCGGTTACCACTCAGGCGCCCCACGCCGATCAGGCGGTGGTCAGCCAGCTGCGTCCAAGTCACCGATTCGCGGCTTGCCAGTTCATGATCGCGGCGGCAGGCCAGCACGAAATGCTCGTTGACCAGCGGCACAAACTCGATGTCCGGGTGCTGGCCACTCATCATGTTGATGCCGAAATCGGCCTCGCCGCGCAAGACCGCTTCAAGGCCATCGTTGGCGCTGAGGTCGAGCAGGCGGATGCGGATTTTCGGGTATTGCTCGTTGTACTGGCGAATCACGGTGGGCAGGAAGTAGAACGCCGCCGTCGGGATGCACGCCAGGGTGACTTGTCCGGTCTGGCGCTCGGCCAGTTCGCGAATACTCAGGATCGAGTCTTCGAAATCATCGAGCAGGCGCCGCGCCTTGGGCAGGAAATCACGGCCGACACTGGTCAGGCCAACCCGACGCGTGGTGCGTTCGAGCAAAGGCGTGCCCAGGCCCTCTTCCAGCTTCTTGATCCGCCGGCTGAGTGCTGGCTGGGAAAGGTGCAGGGCCTCAGCTGCTTCATGAAAGCTGCCGAGTTCGGCGATTTTCACGAAAGAACGGATATCTTGCAGCTCATATTCCACAGGTTTGGCTCCACGTCATAGCGTCGGCAATTATTCAACTGCATGCATCAATCGCTACGATATTTGCATTGGATTGATTTATCAACGCCTGTCACTCTTTCTCTCAACACATCAATGATGCCAATTGATCAACGAGAGTCAGTAGTCATGCAACGAATCCCTTGTGTGCTCATGCGCGGCGGTACCTCCAAAGGCCCTTTCTTCCATGCCTGGGACCTGCCGGCCAATGTGGTGGAACGCGACGAAGTACTGATCAGCCTGATGGGGTCTGGCCATGAGCTGGAAATCGACGGCATCGGTGGTGGCAGCCCGCAAACCAGCAAGGTGGCGATCGTCAGCCCCTCGCTGCACCCTGACGCCGACGTCGATTACCTGTTCGTGCAGGTCATGGTCGCCGAGCGACGCGTCGACACCGCGCCTAACTGCGGCAACATGTTGTGTGCGGTCGGCCCATTTGCCATCGAACAGGGGCTGGTGAAAGCCCAAGGCGACAAAACCCTGGTGCGCATTCGCAACCTCAATACCCAGACCTTCGTCACCTCGCTGGTGCAAACCCCTGGCGGCACCGTCAAGTACGAAGGCCGCACCGCTATCGACGGCGTACCCGGCACGGCCGCGCCGATCCACCTGACCTTCCTTGATGCGGTCGGCAGCAAGACTGGAAAACTGTTCCCCACCGGGCAGGCCCGCGATGTGTTCGATGGCACGGCCGTCACCTGCATCGACATGGCCATGCCGCTGATGATCATCGAAGCCAGCCAGCTGGGCCTGGCCGGTAACGAGCGCCCTGCCGCCCTGGATGCCGACAGCGCACTGCTCGAGCGCCTGGAAGCCCTGCGGTTGCAAGCGGGCCGGGCCATGGGCCTGGGTGATGTGCGTGGCATGGTGATCCCGAAACCGGTGGTGGTGTCGCCGCCAACCAGCGACGGCACGCTGCAGGTGCGCTACTTCATGCCGCACAACTGCCACCGTGCGCTGGCGATCACTGGCGCGATTGGCCTGGCCACGGCCTGCGTGACCCCCGGCACCGTGACCGCCCAACTGTTGGGCGAGCACGCCCTGCAACTGTCCGAAGTACGGCTGGAGCACCCCAGCGGCGTCATCGATGTGGCCTTGAGCCGCGATGGCGGCAAGCTGCAAGCGTCGGTGATCCGCACTGCCCGCCGGCTCTTCTCAGGTTACGTGTATGCCCCGACAATGCGCCGCCTTGCCAGCTAGCGCGTACTGCACATGTTCAACCCAAAGCGCATCCGCACAATTTCAACAATGGGTGATGCCTCATGAAACTCATCAAATCGTTGTACTTTCAGATCCTCTGCGCCGTGCTGCTGGGTGTACTGGTCGGCCACCTCTGGGCCGAGCAGGCCGTGGCGCTGAAGCCGCTGGGGGATGCCTTCATCAAGCTGATCAAGATGATGATCGCGCCCGTGGTGTTCTGCACCATCGTCACCGGCATTGCCGGCATGACCGACAAGCGCTCGCTGGGGCGCCTGATGAGCAAGACGCTGCTGCTGTTCCTGGTGCTGACGGTGATCAGCCTGGTAATCGGCCTGGTGGCCGTGCATGTGTTCCAGCCTGGCGTGGGCATGAACATCGACCCTGCCACGTTGAGCACGGCGGGCCTCAGCCAGTACACCGCGTCGGCGGCCAAGCTGGGCGTGGTCGACTTCTTCATGCACATCATCCCTGACACCTTCATGGGCGCTTTCAACAAAGGTGAAGTGCTACCGGTGCTGTTCATCGCGGTGCTGTCGGGGTTTGCCCTGTCGGCCATGGGCGAACATGGCCAGCCTGTGCTGAACGTGCTGGAGTCCGCCTCGCAGATGGTGTTCCGCATCTTCGGCTACCTGATGCGCTTTGCCCCGGTCGGTGCGTTCGGCGCGCTGGCCTTTACCGTGGGCCAGTACGGCATTACCTCGCTGGGCGCCTTGGCCAAGCTGGTGATGACCCTGTACATCGCCTGCGCATTCTTTGTGCTGGTGGTACTGGGTGGCCTGTGCCGGCTGCACGGCTTCAGCTTGTGGAAGCTGTTGCGGTTCTTCCGCGAGGAGTTCCTGGTGGTACTCGGCACCTCGTCTACCGAGCCGGTATTGCCACGGATGCTGGAAAAGCTGCAGGCGCTGGGTTGCAGGAAGGGCGTGGTCGGGCTGGTGCTGCCCACGGGCTACTCCTTCAACCTCGATGGCACTGCGATCTACCTGTCGCTCGCCGCCGTATTCATCGCGCAAGCGTGCAACATCGACCTGAGCCTGGGCCAGACGCTGACCATGCTGGCGATCATGCTGTTGTCGTCCAAAGGCGCCGCCGGTGTGACGGGCAGCGGTTTCGTGGCGCTCGCTTCGACGCTGACGGTGATCCACGATATCCCACTGGCCGGCCTGGCGCTGCTGATCGGTATCGACCGTTTCATGTCAGAGGCACGCGCCCTCACCAGCCTGGCCAGCAACGCCGTGGCCACCGTGGTCATCTCGCTGTCCGAAGGTGCTTGCGACCGGCAGGTACTCAGGCAAATGCTGGCAGACGGGAAAATGCCGTCAACCGCCGTCGCCGAGCCGAACGCCCCCTGGCCGGCCGCTGAGCCTACCCGCCAAAGCTGACCCCCGCTGCACCTACGTTAACCGCACCGCCCGGCAGGCATGACGCCGGGCGGCAAGACCGCCGTTTGCCTTGCGTTCGGCCACACTGACAATAACAACAAGAGAGAAAACCATGCTGGCATTGCTGGGTTTGACCATGGTGGTGGCATTCACCTACCTGATCATGAGCAAACGCTTGTCGCCTATCGTCGCCCTGACCTTGGTGCCGATCGTGTTCGCCGTGATCGGAGGCTTCGCGCCCGACCTTGGCAAAATGATGCTCGACGGCCTGAAAATGGTCGCACCCTCGGCAGCATTGCTGCTGTTCGCCATCCTGTTCTTCGGCCTGATGATCGATGCCGGCCTGTTCGACCCGCTGATCCGCATGATCCTCAAGCGTGTCAACGGCAACCCGGTAAAGATCGCCATCGGTACCGCCCTGCTCTCGCTGCTGGTGGCGCTGGACGGCGATGGCACCACCACCTACATGATCACCTGCGCAGCCATGCTGCCGCTGTACAAACGCATCGGCATGAACCCGATGATCCTCGCCACCGTAGCCATGCTGTCGCTGAGCATCATGAGTGGCTTGAGCCCTTGGGGCGGGCCGGCGACGCGGGCGATTGCGGCACTGGGCCTGGACGCGTCCGAGTACTTCATCCCCATGCTGCCGACCATGGTCGGCGGTGCCGCCTGGGTGGTGTTCACGGCATTTCTGCTGGGGCGCGCCGAGCGCAAGCGCATCGGCAACATCCAGCTGCAAGCAGGCGGCGGCAACTGCTACATCAAGGCCATTCTGGAAGAGACCCCGCACAAGCGCCCACGGCTGGCCTACGTCAACCTGGTGCTGGTGGTGGCAGTGATGATCGCCCTGGTAGCCGGGGTGATGCACGCCGCGATTCTGTTCATGATCGGTTTTGTCGCCGCGCTGATGATCAACTACCCACAACTGAATGTGCAGAAGGAGCGGATACTGGCGCACTCCGGCAATGCCATGACCGTCGTACTGCTGGTATTTGCCGCAGGCATCTTCGCGGGCATCTTCTCCGGCACCAAGATGGTCGATGCGCTGGCGCAGACCTTGGTCGACTGGATTCCGCCATCCTGGGGCCACTGGTTCCCGCTGGTGGTGGCCATTACCAGCATGCCGCTGACCTTCGTGCTCTCCAACGATGCCTATTACTTCGGTGTGGTGCCGATCCTGGCCAATGCCGCCGCAGCGTATGGCATCGACCCGGTAGAGATCGCCCGCGCCTCGGTGCTCGGCCAGCCGGTGCACCTGATGAGCCCGCTGGTGGCCTCGACCTTGCTGCTGGTCGGCATGGTCGACCGGGATATCGGCGACTTCCAGAAAGCCACGGTCAAGTGGGCCGTGCTCACCTCGCTGGTCATTACTGCGATTGCGCTGCTGACCGGAGCGCTGTCGTTCTTCGTCTGAATGCCCAACCCACAATAACAAGAGAGTATCCGGACCATGACCCAAGTCATTCTCCGCAGGGCTGCGTGCGGCCTGCTGTTTGCCCATGTGCCCCTGACCCACGCTGCTGGTTTCATCGAAGACAGCGCACTCAAGCTGCAATTGCGCAACGTGTACTTCAACGAGAACTTTCGCGACGAGCAAGGCCTCAGCGCACGTGCTGCTGCTACGGCAAAAAGTGAACGGGTGGAATGGGCGCAAGGGTTCTTGCTGGATTACGCATCCGGGTTCACACAAGGCACGCTAGGGGTAGGCCTGGATGCCATGGCGCTGGTGGGCGTCAGGCTGGACTCGGGCCGCGGGCGCAGCGGTACCGGCTTGTTGCCGGTGCATGACGATGGCCGCGCGGCCAATGAGTTTGCCAGTGCCGGGGTCACCGCCAAAGCCCGGCTGGGCAAGACCGTGATCAAGCACGGTACGTTGCTGCCCAAGACACCGGTATTGGTGTACAACGACGCGCGCCTGCTGCCGCAGACCTACCAGGGCACCCAGCTGGTCTCCAGCGATATTGACGGGTTGACCTTGACCGGTGGCCATCTGCAGCGATTCAAGCAGCGCGATTCGTCCGACAGCACTGGCCTGTTCGCCGATGGCTACAGCGGCGATGCATCAGCGGATTTCAACTATGCCGGTGCCGATTACGCAGTGAGCAAAACCCTGCGGTTGAGCTACTTTCGCGGCGAGCTGAACAACTTCTACCGCCAGGACTTTGCCGGCATTGCCCATGAGCTGCCGCTGGCAGGGGGCGTGTTGGCCAGTGATGTGCGTTACTTCAAAAGCCGCGACGATGGCGCAGCACAGGGTGGCCCCATCGATAACGACATGCTCAGCGGCCAGCTCAGCTATGCCCACAGCGGCCACACCGTGGGTGCGGGTTATCAGGTGCTCGATGGGGTTGCCGGGCTGCCCTACATCAGCGGCGCCACCGTGTACTCGTTCAGCAACGTCGGTATCGGCAAGTTCATTGAAGAAGACGAGAAGACCTGGATGATCAGTTACGCCTACAACTTCGCAGCAGCCGGTGTGCCTGGGCTGACCTTCATGAGCCGCTACCTGAGCGGTGACAACGACAAGGCAGGTGATGCCGGGGCACGTGAATGGGAGCGCGACAGCGAACTGGCCTACGTCGTGCAGGCGGGCACATTCAAGGGGCTGGGGGTGAAGCTGCGCAACTACGTCTACCGCGCTGATTATTCCCGGGGGCGGGACAGTAACCGGGTCTACCTGACCTATGACATCGCGCTCTGGTAGGGCCTGATTTGCAGCCATTCGCGGCACAAGGCCGCTCCCACAGGTACGGGCACTGCGCGGTCCCTGTGGGAGCGGCCTTGTGCCGCGAAAGGGCCGCATCAGTACTGCGTTTGCCCGGGCACCCAGGCGGTGCCCGCCAGTGGTACCCGAGCCATCGCCGCCGCCTCCACAGTCAACGCCACCAGGTCCTCCGGGTCGAGGTTATGCAGGTGCGACTTGCCACAGGCGCGGGCCATGGTCTGCGCCTCAAGCACCAGCACGCGCAGGTAGTTGGCCAGCCGCCGGCCGGCCTCCTCCGGGTTCAGGCGCTTGGCCAGTTCCGGGTCCTGGGTGGTGATGCCCGCCGGGTCACGGCCGTTCTGCCAGTCATCGTAAAAACCAGCCGCAGAGCCGATCGCCTTCAACTGCTCATCCAGCCGCGGGTGGTTGTCACCCAGGGCGATCAGCGCGGCGGTGCCGATGGCCACGGCGTCAGCCCCCAGGGCCATGGCCTTGGCCACGTCGGCACCGTTGCGGATACCACCCGAGACGATCAGTTGCACCTTGCGGTGCATGCCCATCTCCTGCAGCGCCTGCACCGCCTGCGGGATGGCCGGCAAGATGGGGATGCCGACATGTTCGATGAACACCTCCTGGGTCGCGGCGGTACCGCCCTGCATGCCGTCGAGCACGATCACGTCGGCGCCGGCCTTCACCGCCAGCTTGACGTCGTAGTACGGGCGGCTGGCGCCGATTTTCACGTAGATGGGCTTCTCCCAGTCTGTGATCTCGCGCAGCTCGGCAATCTTGATCGCCAGGTCGTCCGGGCCGGTCCAGTCTGGGTGGCGGCAGGCGCTGCGCTGGTCTACGCCGATCGGCAAGGTGCGCATGCCGGCCACCCGCTCGGTAACCTTCATGCCCAGCAACATGCCGCCGCCGCCCGGTTTGGCGCCCTGGCCGAGGACGATCTCGATGGCATCGGCCTTGCGCAGGTCGTCGGGGTTCATGCCATAGCGCGACGGCAGGTACTGGTACACCAGGTGCTGCGACTGGCCACGCTCTTCCGGGGTCATGCCGCCGTCGCCGGTGGTGGTACTGGTACCTGCGATGGTCGCACCCCGGCCCAATGCTTCCTTGGCATTGGCCGACAGCGCGCCGAAGCTCATGCCGGCAATGGTCACCGGGATCTTCAGGTGGATCGGCTTCTTGGCAAAACGGTTGCCGAGCACCACATCGGTGCCGCACTTTTCGCGGTAGCCCTCGAGCGGGTAGCGCGACACGCTGGCGCCCAGCAGCAGCAAGTCGTCGAAGTGCGGCACACGGCGCTTGGTGCCGCCGCCGCGGATGTCGTAGATGCCGGTTTCGGCGGCACGCTGGATTTCCTGAATGGTCAGGCGATCGAAGGTGGCCGATTCACGCAGTACCGGGGGGAATTGTTCGCTCATGGGTAGGCTCCTGGATCAGTACGCGCTGGCGTTGTCGACTTTGAAGTTGTACAGCTGACGGGCCGAGCCGTAGCGTTTGAAATCGGCGGCCTTGTGCTCCAGGCCCGCCTCGTTGAGCAACGCCTGCAGCTCTTGCAGGTGCTCGGCACGCATCTCTTTTTCGATGCAGTCCGAGCCTAGCGACTGCACCGAGCCCTTGACGTAGATGCGCACCTCGTACAGCGAGTCGCCCAGCGCATCGCCGGCATCGCCGCACACCACCAGGCGCCCGGCCTGGCCCATGAAGCAGCTCATGTGGCCGATGCTGCCGCCGACCACGATGTCCACGCCCTTCATCGAAATGCCGCAGCGTGCCCCGGCATCGCCCTCGATCACCAAGAGCCCGCCGTGGGCCGTGGCGCCGGCTGCCTGCGAGGCACTGCCCTTGACCCGCACCGAGCCGGACATCATGTTCTCGGCCACCCCCACGCCGACGTTGCCGTGCACGGTGACGCTGGCCTGTTGGTTCATGCCGGCGCAGTAGTAGCCGGCGTGGCCGTCGATATCCACCGACAACGGCTGGTTGATGCCCACGGCCAGGTTGTGCTTGCCGTCCGGGCGGCTGACCCGCCACTCGCGGTCCTGCACGTCGCCGTGCAGGGCCTGGTTGAGTTCGCGCACCGAGGCGCTGGAAAGGTCGATCGTTTTCATGAGGTGCTCCAGTGAGTCGGTGACAGGTCAGGCGCTTTCGCGCTCCCAGACGTACAAGGTGGCCGGTGCTGGTTCCCAGACCTTGGCGTTTTCAATGCCTGGCAAGCTGGCCAGGGCCTGGTACTCGGAGGCCATGGCCACGTAGTCGTCGGTTTCGGCGAGCACCGCCGGCTTGCAGGCAATCGGGTCGCGGATCACGGCAAAGCCGTTGCGGGTGCCGATGGCGAAGGTAAAGAAGCCGTCCAGGTCTTGCAGGGCGCCATCCAGGGCCTGCGCCAGGCTGTCGCCCTGCTGCAGGCGCCAGGCCAGGTAGCCAGCCGCCACTTCGGTGTCGTTGTCGGTCTCGAAGCTGATGCCTTCGCGTTTCAGCTCCTGGCGCAGGCGGAAGTGGTTGGACAGCGAGCCGTTGTGCACCAGGCACAGGTCGGCGCCGGTGGAAAACGGATGGCTGCCTTCCAGGGTCACTGCACTTTCAGTCGCCATGCGGGTGTGGCCGATGATGTGGCTGCCTTGCATGCCGGCCAGGCCGAAGCGACTAGAGATCTCGGCCGGCAGGCCCATGCCCTTGAGGATTTCGATGCTCTGCCCGGCGCTCATGATGCGCACGTCGGCGGCCAGCTCGGCCAAGGCTGCACGGGCGGCCGCTTCGTGGGTGTGCACCTTGAGCACGGCGGCGCTGGCGTTCTGGAACCAGTCCAGCGAGCAGCCCAGGCGCCCTTCCAGTTGCCCCATCAGCGCCGCCCACGGATAGTCCACAGCGCTTGCCTGCAAGGTCAGCTTGACCCAGCCATCGGCCACTTCATCGCCATAGATGGCAAAGCCGGCGCTGTCCGGGCCACGGTCGGTCATGGCCTGCAGCATGGGTTCGAAGAGTTTGCCGAGCTGGGCTTCCAGCGCCGGCTTTTTCAGGTACAGGCCTACGATTCCACACATGGTGTTGCTCCTTACTGGGCAGTGGGCGACCGCTGTCTTGCTGGCCGCGCCAAGGATGGGGGCGGTCAGAAGAACTCGGTGTAGCGCTGGATTTCCCAGTCGGAGACGTGGCGGCAATACTCCACCCACTCCATGCGCTTGAGCTTGATGAACTCGTCGACGATCTCGGTGCCGAGCACCTCGCGGAACAAGGGGTCGGCCTCCAGCGCGTCGGCGGCTTCCTTGAGCGACTGCGGCAAGGTCTTGATGCCGCGTGCGGCGATTTCTTCCAGGCTCAGGTTGTAGAGGTTCTCGTTGCACATCTGGCCAGGGTCCAGTTCACGGTCGATACCATCCAGGCCGGCGGCGATGATCGCGGCGGTGACCAGGTAGGGGTTGCAGCCGGCATCCGGCAGGCGAAACTCCAGGCGGCCATAGGGGATGCGCACCATCGCCGAGCGGTTGTTGGCGCCATAGGCCACGAAGGCTGGCGCCCAGGTAGCACCGGACAACGAGCGGCCGACCACCAGGCGTTTGTACGAATTGACCGTGGGCGCGGCGAACGCGCACAGCGCCGGGCCATGGGCAAGCAAGCCCGCAGCAAAGTGGTAGGCCAGCTTGGACAGGCCCATGCCGCTGCTGTCGGAGGGGTCATGAAACAGGTTCTTGTGTGTGCTGCTGGCCAGCGACAGGTGGAAGTGCATGCCATTGCCGGCACGCTTGGGGTCGGGCTTGGGCATGAACGAGCAGATCATCCCCAGGTCGTTGGCGATTTCGCCGGCCGCCATGCGGAAGAAGGTGAAGCGGTCGGCCGACTCCATGGCATCGCTGTAGGTGTAGTTGATCTCGAACTGGCCGTTGGCGTCCTCGTGGTCGATCTGATAGATGTCGAAACCCACCGGCTGCAGGGCTTCGGTCAGGCGTTCGAGGAACAGCCGCGAGCGCGACAGGCCCTTGTAGTCGTAGCACGGCTTGTCGAGGTTGTCGGAGGCATCCACCACCTGCAGCTTGCCGGCTTCGTCCCGGCGGAACAGGCTGAACTCGGGCTCAAGCCCGGTGTTCAGCGTCCAGCCCTTGTCGGCCAGGCGCTGCACCTGCTGCTGCAACACATAGCGGCTGTCGTAGGGCCAAGGTTTACCGTTGACGTGGCCGACGCACACCACCCGGCCATAACCAGGCTGCCAGGGCACCGGGATCAGCGTGGCCAGATCGCCACGGGCCATGAAGTCCGGGCCGTGCGGCTCCATGCCCATGCCGCAGATGGCGAACCCGGCGAAACCGGCGCCCTCCTCGGCCACCATCTTCAGGCCCGAGATCGGCACCGATTTGGTCTTCGCCGCGCCATGGATATCGACGAACTGCGCCAGCACGTACTTGATGCCGTGCTGGTCGAGCGTGCGCTGGGTTTCTGCTGGCAACATGGGTTGAGCACTCCGGGTAAGGGGCGGCATGTAATTCCGCATGGGAAACTTACTTTCACCACAGGAATGCAATGTGCTTGCCAACTTACCGAGTGCTACCGCTTAGCGGGCACGTCCCCTCCCACAATCCCTTGTCACAGGGGGCTTGCCCGCGACAGGAGCTGGTGCCATGACGGAGACATTTTCGTTATAGATATGGGAAACTCGTTTTCACCCCAGGAAACCGACGGCCATCGCAGCCGCCTGGCGCACTTTCCCAGTGCGAAATCTTTATTCTTGAACTGAAACCGTGCAGGACTCTTGATGCCGACCGAAACCGAACCCCGCCTTCGCCTGGAGCAGTACCTGGGCCTGCAGATCAAGCGCCAGCGCCAGGCCCAGTCGCTGAAGCTCGCCGACGTGGCGCGCATCGCCGGGATCAGCCAGGGCATGCTGAGCAAGATCGAGAACGCCCAGGTGTCGACCAGCCTCGATACCCTCAGCCGCCTGTGCGACGTGCTAGGCATGCCGATGGCCAAGCTGTTCAGCCAGTATGACCAGCCCGATGGCAACGCGCTGCTGGTCAAGGCCGGTGAAGGGCTGGAGGTGGTGCGCCGCGGTACCGATAAGGGCCATACCTACCACTTGCTCAATCACGCCAGGGGCCCGAAAAAGAACTTCGAGGCGTACATGGTGAGCATGGACGATGCCAGCGAGGAGTTTCCGACCTTTGCCCACCCGGGCACGGAATTCCTGCATTTGCTGGAGGGTGAACTGGTGTACCGCCACGGTAACCAGCTCTACCACCTGCATGCCGGCGACAGCCTGACCTTCGATGGCGAAACCCCACACGGGCCGGAGCAACTGGTGCAGGTGCCGATCCGGCTGTTGTCGATCATGAACTACGGCGAAGAATGACACGGCGCGGTCAAGCAACAAGCGATGTCGCGATCTGACATGTATGCGTCGCCCGCAATCGGCCTCACATCCCTGTATACAAAAATAATACACACATCGACCAGCCCCGCGCCGTGGGCTGGTTGACGCGGTATTTGCGAGTAAGCAGCCTCGCTTCACAATTCCAACGCTGTGGCGCCTTTTTGCACCGGGCAATTCGCCCGGGCTCATAACGATAAAACTCCCAGATTTAGAGATCCCCGCCGCGCCAGCAGGGAGTGTTTGCGCGCGCCACTTTGTGAAAATTTGACTGCCATGATCGCGACTTCAATCCCCGTAGCCGGTGCTGCCACCGGCCGGCGCAACGCCCTGCTCGTTGCACACCTCGCCGCTGTGCTGTTCGGCCTGACCGGTATCCTCGGCCACTTGATCGAGGCCGACGCCAGCATCATCACCTTCGGCCGTGCCACCTTCGCCTTCATTGCCCTGGGCTTCGTCGCCGGGCTCAAGGGCACCCGCCTGCTCGATGCGCTGACCCTGCGCAACCTGCCCATCCTGGGCCTAACCGGCGCGTTGCTGGCGACGCACTGGGTGACCTTCTTCATCGCCGTCAAGGTCGGCGGCGTGGCCGTGGCCACGCTGGGCTTCGCCAGCTTCCCTGCCTTTATAGCCATGATCGAACGCGGCGTGTTCGGCCAGCGCATCGGTGCCGTGCAGGGCTTGCTGTTGCTGATGGTGACTGCGGGCCTGGTGATGGTGGTGCCGTCCTTCGACCTGCTCGACAGCGGCACCCTTGGCCTGATCTGGGGCCTGGGCTCGGGCCTGGCGTTCGCCGTGCTGACCGTAGCCAACCGCCGCAATGCGTCGAACATGAATGCCTTGCAGGTAGCCTTCTGGCAGAACGTGGTGGTAGCCGCGCTGGTTGCGCCGTTCGCCTTCACCCACCTGGCCAGTACCAGCCTGGGCGGCGACGACTGGGTCAACCTGGCGCTGTTGGGGGTGTTCTGCACCGGGCTGTCGCAGTTTCTGTTCGTCAAGAGCCTCGAAGGCCTGGAGGCACGTACCGCCGGCATGATCATCGCGCTGGAGCCGGTGTATGCGATCCTCGGTGCCTGGTGGCTGTTTGGTGAGCAGCCGAGCCTGCGCATGGCGGCGGGGGCAGCGTTGATTGTGTTGGCGACCCTGCTGGCTGCGGCGCGCAAGGCGCCGGCGGAGCATGGTGATACCAGCCGGTGTGGGCGGTAAGAATGGCTGCGGGTTGCTCGTCGGGAGATCGAGGGGCTTGCGCGAAGCGCATGCCTTGGTTTATCTGGCGCCTATGAGATCGAGCGCCGCCCGCGCGGCGCTTCGCGGCGCAAGGCCGCTCCCACATCTGTTTCGGGCCAATTATTCCTGAGGCATTGGCGCGCGGCCCCTTGGTGCCTGTCTCATTATCGCGTCGTACCAACAAGGCGGTCGCGCGCAAATACCACAGGCCGCACTGGCCCGAAACAGATGGACTGCCCCCAAAAAGTTGGACAGTTCTATGCTGCCGCCTGGGTCCTGTACTCGACAGGGCTCAGGCCATTGAGCCTCAGCTTGATGCGGTCATGGTTGTAGTAGTGGATGTACTCATCCAAGCC